>JADYZP010000028.1 GCA_020853025.1 Burkholderiales bacterium | reverse complement strand
GCGCTGACGAACTGCAATCCATCCTGCACCGCCGCTACAAATTACGGCGCAGCAATCTCATCACCTCCAATCGCATCATCGACGACTGGGAAAAGTACCTCGGCGACGCCGCCCTAACCACCGCCATCCTCGACCGTCTCATGCATCGTAGCGTGCTCGCCGAGTTCCGCGGCAAAAGCTATCGCCTGAAAGAAGCTGCCCGTCGCCTTGTAAAGGGCAACGATTCCGAGTAACAATCCTCATGCCCCTGCCGTCGCGACTGGGGGAATTTGACCTGGCCACAGATGGGGGATTTTGAAGTGGCCACCGGGGCACACCACACGGACCGGGAGCCCCTTCAGGAATCGCGCCACAGCGTTGACCGAGCGCAACCGGACGGACTGTGCCTTGCCGCACAACGCCAACTCCATCATTTTCGCCGGCAGCGCTTCGAGTACCGCCGCATCGATTCGCAAGCCGTACTTGCGCTTTCGTCCACGGCGTCTTGGCTCCGGTTGGGGAAGGAAGTACAAGGCCGTATCCCGGCGCACCTGGCCGATGATCCGCACCCGCTGTTCGAGCAACGGCAGGATCAGACTGCGGCGCATGAACCAGGCATCGATCAGCAAGCGCGCGTCGGTGACGTGCCCCCGGACCGAGTCGATCAACTGCCGCGCTACCCAGAGCTTGCCGCGCTGCCCAGATTCTTCGACCAGCCAGGAGCGAATCGGTACCGTCAGCGCCGAGCCCAACCGCACGCGTACCACCAGGGCCAGAGTGACCCAGCACTGACTGTTCACAAAGGTTGGGCGATTGGCCTTGTGGCTGTGGTCGTGATTGATGCTGATGCCCGGGCCACTCTCCGCGCTCGTGTCGTCTGCAACCCTCAACTCGCTCGCGGAACCAGCACAGGACTCATCCGAGCGCGCGTGGTGGTCCCAAGTAGATCTGTTCGAATTTCGACACCACTCCGAAAAAAATGATTCTGTGGTTGCTAAGCTCGCGCCGGTACGCGGAAGTTCGCACTCCGGTAGCACCGCGCACCAAACCCCATGACGCGCGCGCCCGCGCGCGTTACCGGTGCGCACTTATGTGGTGACTGCGTGTTCAAGTGGTAACGAAATGGCGAGTTCCTGGCAGTGGCCGCCTATGGCGTCTGCCAAGTGGCGAGGGCCGATCACGGTATTTCGGGAACCCGCGGTGGCCTCAAGGCACCGAAGCTGCCACCGACCTTCGAATTCGGTGGACGTGACGATTCCGAACGTGTTCAGGAACGACCACTATTTCCTGCTCATACCTTTCCAGCTTCACGAACCGATCTTCGCCTTCTCGACGAGGCCTTCAACCAAAAATGCTTGCAAATTCGCCCGGGCGTACGGACGATAGAAGGGAAAGGCCAATGCGACTTTTCTATCCATCGACCATGAAAGCCCATCTATGTTGTGTTGGAAACAGCCCCGCCAAACCCGAATTGTGGCGGGCAACGAATGGTAGTAATCGCATTCGTCGGTCGTCATCGCTTCGAGGATGGGCCAAGAAGTCCGCCGGCATTTCATTAACGTGGCCAGAGGCCGAACATAGCGGCCAACGCTGTCGCAACTTGGCCAAGCATCTCCCAATATCGACCAGAAATCAGCTCTGCGCTGGCACCCAAGAGCTGCTGCCATCCGCGTGTAACTGTTGGCCCTTAACACGTCCTCCAAGGGTCCGTGAGATCGACCACGCGCCAAGCGCCGGCCCCCCGCGGAAAGGGGCAACTCCACCTTCGATTGCTTGGAGCTTGGTCCCGATTTCTTGAGAGAAATCACAATACGAACCGTCCGCGTTTGGGCAAATTCGCCGCGGAACGCGCCTTGCCTTCCGACGTTCGGGGGCCGGTGGACTTGCCTCCGTGAAAGCGGCAACGACGGCCTTTGAGCAGCTTCTTGCACATGCAGGGCGTACCGCGCCGAGTTCGAGCACCGCACACCGGCTTCTCGTCCGCGTCAACGGACAGGTATTCGGCACAGGCTTTACGCATTGCGTACTCCATCGATTTCTCTGCTGCCCGTGCGCAAAGCGTACCTAGCGTCTCCTCGCGAGGACGCCATGACGCTCTTCGGCTGATGGACCGCTGTTGAGATTGGTGCTTCAATTGGCTACACGTTCCGTTGTCGACACCTCGCAAACTATGTGTCGCTTACAAGCCAATAGAGCCAAGTACATGGCTTCTGCACGCCCGTGATCACGCACGCGGGTCAGCGGGGCTGTCGGCCATCGCCGCCGCGCCGCGGCGAGTACCAGCGCCTTATCCGAGCGCAACCCGGCGACGCGCTTCCACTTCGCCGCCGGCAGTAGTTCGTAGGGAATCCCGAGACACGCGAGGACGGCCGTCGCGGTGCCGAAACTGTGGCCCAGGCTGAACATGCTTGCCACGCCTTGTCCCGGCATCGCGCCGACCTGCTCGACGATCCCGAAGGTGGTGTCGACGGCGTGCGGATGTAGAAGATGGGCGATTTCGCTAGCATTGACTTCGTGCTTAACGCGCCCGTTTCCCCGCGCCATAACCGGCATGTCCTCGACCAAGACGAGCAGGCCGTCGGTGTCGACCAGCGCGATGGCGCCCGTCAGGCCGCAGTCGACGCCGAGGAACAGGCTCATCGGATGCCCTTTAGCAAGGCGCAATCGCCCCGCATCGCTATCCGGGGATCAGCGACGAGGCGCCGTGGCTCGATGCGTAGGATCCGCGGAGGCTCGCAATCTGGCAATGCATAGGCGGTGACCCCGGTAATCGTGGCTTGGTCGCAGGCGGTAATATTGAGCGGTAATTTTTGGGATTCCATGGGTGCGTTTCTGGTCGGTTTCTCCTGGCGTAGAGCATGTTATTACCGTTGTTCTTACCGCGGTAATTGCGAGTGGTAATGGATCATTACCTACCTTACCGCTGCTCTATAGAGCGGTAAGAGTGGTAATCCGGTAATCCTCCGTGGTCATTTGCTGACCCATACATACGGCTTCGAGATGACGATGGAGCCGGTATCGAGCAGCTCCTTCCTGTCCTTGTGGAAATTGACGGAGATAGAGTTCCCGGTCGAGTCATCGTACCCCGTCCGTAGCACCCACCGAGCTTTCCATTGATCGAGGGTCACGGCCTTGACCCCGGCGGGGATTGTCGAAGTTGCGGGCATCTTCTGCCCGAATTCGGAGATGGCCTCGCGCAGCGCATCAAGAGCCACGACACGGCGAATCTTGGGCTTTGCCTTCTCCGGCGCCTGGTCGAGCGGCTGGATGACGCAGGAGCTAATACGGTCGCCTTCGTCTGCCTCGGGGTCAGGGTCGGGTCCAAGGTCCACCGACTCCAGGCGAAAGCCCATACGCCGACCTGTTTCACCGTCGCGGAGCTTGATGACCTCTGCGACCCGGCCACCTTCATTACCGGTGACCTGCATCTCCATGTCGACCGCAGCCTTGAGGCTGGAATGGCCGCGCGAGCCCTTGGATTCGTCCTTGCCGCTGTGATGCACGAAAAGAACCGAGCAGCCGATAGCGTCCATGATCCCGCGTGCGGCGGCGAGCATCGCGCCCATATCCTTGCTGGCGTTCTCGTCACCGCCAGCCATCATGGCGTTTAGTGTGTCGAGGATGACAAGCACGACCCCGCCAAGTTCTCCGGCTACCTTCCTAATCTCCGCGATCAGTGTGTCCAGGTCGCCGGATTCCAGGGCGAATAGGTTCACCGATGAGGAAACGACGCGCAGGCGGCGCAGTTCGTCAGCGGCGACGCTGTGACGGATTAGATACGCCTTCAACCGCGACTTTAGACTGCCTTCGCCGGCGACGTAGACCACGCCCCCGTTGCGCACGCGGCACCCGAACCAGCGCACGCCCTTGCGGCTGATGGTCGCGGCCAGGTCAAGCACCAGGAACGTCTTACCGCTACCCGAGGCGCCGAAAACGACACCGAGACTTTTCTCCGGAAGGACGTCGCGGACGATCCAAGTCGGAGAGTCTTGCAGTAACAGTTCGTCGACAGTTCGCGGACGCAGAGAGCGGTCGCGTCCGAAATGGTCGACACCGTCGACGCGCTTCGGCGGCGACGTAGGCAAACCGTCGGAACGGCTCGCAAGTATGTCTGGCGTTGTGGATTGAGGTGTTGATACCTCCGACGATCTAGCGTTCGCTATGGCCCGTCCTACAGCCTCGCATTCGTCCGGGTATCTCGTTTGCGCGACGTTCGTGTTCGCCAGCACTAACTCATCGAGTGCGTCCTGGGTGCGGCGGTTCGCAGCCATGTAATCACGCATAACAGCCCGCCTCAATCGCGGCAGCTCCAATGCGCGACGCGGCCTTCAACAGCCGCTTTCGCTCCGAGTCGGTGAGTGGGTAACCGACGGCGAGCCGTCCAGCGCAGATTGCAACCAGGTCAGCTTCTAAAGAGACGGCACGTAGGGCATCGGTCGCCGGTATGCGACGGCGTCGATCTCCGACACCTGTAACGACGTTCGTGTCTCTTTTCGACGGGAACAGATCGGACAGGTCGAGCCCAACGGCGGCGACTATTTCCGCAGCCGAGCAGCCGGCGAAATCGTGGATCAGGATCACGTCGTTGTCGAGTTCTCGCACTGAAAGGCTTGCACTCCGATCGTCATGCGCCGGGCAGCGCGCGAACCAGCGGTCAGGGCCAGTACGTCGGACGCCTTCGAGCTTGTCGAGCAGCGTGGCAATCACGGTTTGGCTACACGCCCGGTCGTTTGGTTCTCTGGTCGGGCATTAGCGCATCGGGCGGCGCAAGTCGTTCCTTTTGAACCGACGTCCGCGTTCTCGCGCGTTCTCAAGTGTCGAGCATCAACGGCAGGTAGCTGGCAAGTGCCTATCCGTCGCTCGCTGCTGCGCGGACGATACGTCACTGGCCTGCCGGCCTTGCTCTCTGCCTCAAGAAAGTCCACCCATTCGCGGATGGCTATCGGTCGTGCGAAGCGCCGGCGGCCGACGAGAAAGGTCTCCAGATGGCCCGCGTTTATGGCGTCGTAAACGACGGCCATAGACTCACCAGCCACGCGTGGAATATCTGCAAGCGGAATCTTCAACGGATCCACGGTTTCTCCCTGAGAGTGCCGCGATGTTTCGCGGCTTACCGTGTCGTATTTACCGTTGCAGAATTTGAATTTTCAAAGGCTTGTTACGTTCTATGAGATGGCGCGTCGTTATTGCTTCTTCTTTCTCTTTTTTGCAATCAAATTCTCCCATTTCTGCGCGCCAATAGACAAAGCTCGTACCTGTTTTTGGGCCGCGTTACGTTCCTTCTCGGCCTCAGCAATGTGGGCTTCCAATGACGTTATTACCTTATGGGATGCGTCAAGAGTTGCTGGGTACACGCCGGGGCGCATACGGCCCACGGCTCGAGTCTGAGCCTTGAGTGTCAGCTTGAACGTGCGGCGTGATACCGGCAGATCGTCAAAATGCCCGGGCCATTTCCCGATAGCCCAACGCGCTAAGTCTCCCAAGAGGAACTTCCGAGGCGCGATAGGGCACAGGATCTTCGTCCTAGACACGGCATCGTTTAGTCTGGCGGACATTTTGTTGCGCATAGTTTTTTCATCGTCGAAGGGACCGGGCGGCACACGAGCCGCAAGAAGCGCAACAGCCTCTCCCCGCGTGATCGTATCAGTCGGCCCCTTTCCGACTAGATCTGGAACCGGCGTTGCCTTGAATTTCTTCGCCTTCATCTCGCTGCCATCAACTTCTCGACAGCGGATTGCTTGTGCTCTTGGGCCAAGTGTGAATAGCGCAAAGTCATCTTCAAATCGGCGTGGCCGAGAAGCTCGCGCACGGTGTTCAGATCAACACCCACCATGACAAGCCCGGAAGCAAACGAATGTCGCAGATCGTGGAAATTGAATCCTTCGATCCTTGCGCCCGCCATCAAGGCATGCCAAGCGGTTTTCACGTCGCGCACGTTGAACACGAGCCCCGTCGCGCCGGTTTGCCTCTGCCAGCGGGTAAGTGCGTCAACCGCTTCCTTGTTCAGCGGGACATACCGCGACTTCCCCGACTTCGCCGCAGCCGCACGGACAAGGAGCCGCTTCGCGGTAAAGTTAATGTCCGACCACTTGAGCGCGGTCAACTCGCCACGGCGCAGTCCGGTGTTAAGCGCTGTCAGTACCATTGGCGTCAGGTGGTCGCAGTAGCCGCGACTTGGCAACCTTGGAAGCAGTTCCATGCCGCGACTGGCCCGATGTGCGTTGCCACGGTTGCGCCCGGCAATACCCTCGCGATCGCGTTGCACGAGTGCGGCACGCAGCCGCTTTTCTTCATCCAGCGATAGGTAGCGCACGCGCGCGTTATCGACTTGGCGCAGCTTGACGGTAGACAGTGGGTGGGCTGCAAGCGCGCCCCACTCGACGGCCTTGGCCAGCGCAGACTTAAGCCCTGCCAACTCGCGGTTAACGGTGCCCTCGGCGATGCCCGCTTTGAGCCGCCGCGATCGCCACTTCTCGATCACCCAAGCGTTGAGGTCCGACAGCGGCTTGTCGAGTCGATCGGCGAATGCGGACTTGATGCGCTTGATGGAGCCGGCACCCCACTTCCGATGCGCGACCGCCCACGGCTCTAGGTCCTTGTCTAGAAACGTGCGAAGGGTCGAGCCTTTCGGCCGCCGCTTTGCAACTTCTGGCGTACCGTGCTCGGTCGCATCGTTGAGGATCGCCCGCGCCTGCGTCCGTGCGGACTCGATAGTCATGGCCGGGAATTTGCCGATCGACTTCGATCCACCGCGCGACCACTGGACGTAGAACGACTTGACGCCCGTCGGCTGTACACTTACGAAAAGGCCGGGCACCGTCGTGTCCCAGATGCGGTAGCGCCGGGTCAGAATCGGTGCGCGTGTGAGGCTGTCCGGGCTGAGCTTCTTGCGGTTCCGTGTCGCCATCCTCGCCTCCGTGCCAGCACCGTGCCAGCATTTTCGCAGATTCTGCGACATTTCGCGGCATATCGCAACATTCTAAGTAATTGTTTTTACGTGTAAGTTATTGAGCCGATAAGCCTTGAAAATCGCATTCGTAATGCGAAGGTCGGGGGTTCGACTCCCTCTACCGGCACCAAACCCTGAATGGCCCGCAACCGCGGGCCATTCGGCTTTCGGTTCGACGGGCACGGGTGCCATCGGATCTGCCTGGCTACCACGCTTGTGTGAAAATGACGACGCTTCGGCCGCGGCTTCGCTGGCCAGACGCGCGCCGTGTCATCCGCATGCGGCGGCGGCAAGTGCATGATTCCGGCATCGAATCAGCCGGTAATTCCACCATTGGAGGCAACATGGCGGTGGTAGTGGATGAACAGATCGAAGGCATCTATCAGCAGGTCAGGGCCAAGAACCCCGGCGAAGAGGAATTTCACCAGGCAGTCAAGGAAGTGCTCGAATCGCTCGGGCCGGTGCTCGCCAAGTATCCGGAATTCGCGCACCAGAAGATCATCGAGCGCATCTGCGAACCCGAGCGGCAGATCATCTTCCGCGTGCCGTGGCAGGACGACAAAGGCCACTTTCGCATCAATCGCGGCTTTCGCGTCGAGTTCAACAGCGCGATCGGGCCGTACAAGGGAGGGCTGCGCTTTCACCCGTCGGTATACCTCGGAATCATCAAGTTCCTGGGCTTCGAGCAGCTGTTTAAGAATGCGCTGACAGGGTTGCCGATCGGCGGTGGCAAGGGTGGTGCGGACTTCGACCCCAAGGGTAAGTCGGATAACGAGATCATGCGGTTCTGCCAGAGCTTCATGACCGAGCTCTACCGGCATCTTGGTGAGTACACCGATGTGCCCGCAGGTGACACGGGCGTCGGCGGCCGCGAACTCGGCTACCTCTGCGGCCAGTACAAGCGAATCACCAATCGCTACGAGTCGGGCGTGCTGACCGGCAAGGGGACCGGCTGGGGCGGGTCGCTGGTGCTCACCGAGGCCACCGGCTACGGCGCCGTGTACTTTGTGCGTGAAATGCTCAAGGTCCGCAACGATTCGCTCGAAGGCAAGACCTGCGTCGTATCGGGCTCGGGCAACGTCGCGATCTACACGATCGAGAAACTGCAGCAGCTTGGCGCCATCGTCGTGGCGTGTTCCGACTCCAATGGAGTCATCGTCCACGACCGTGGAATCGACCTGGCGCTCGTCAAGCGCCTGAAGGAAGTGGAAAGGCGCCGGATCGCCGATTATGCGACCACGCACGAGGATGCGCGGTATATCGCCGGCGGCAACATCTGGGACGTGCCATGCCATGTCGCGATGCCGTCGGCGACGCAAAACGAGCTGACGGGCCGGGACGCCAGGACGCTCGTCGCCAATGGCTGCTTCGCCGTCGCCGAAGGCGCCAACATGCCGACCACGCCCGAGGGCGTCAAGGTATTCCTCGACGCGAAAATCGCCTACGGCCCGGGCAAGGCGGCGAACGCGGGCGGGGTCGCGACATCGGCGCTCGAGATGCAGCAGAACGCGAGCCGCGACTCGTGGACCTTCGAGTTCACCGAGAAAAAGCTGGACGAGATCATGACGCGCATCCACGCCACGACCTACCAGACCGCGGAGGAATTCGGGGCCCCGGGCAACTACGTGCTGGGCGCCAACGTGGCGAGCTTCATACGCGTGGCGCAGGCAATGGTTGCGCTGGGGTTCATCTGAATCGACGCCTCGCTACTCCGCGTCCACCGTCGATGACGCATCGGCGTGATCGTTGCCGCCGGCGTTCGCGCCGCGGAGCGACAACGGATAGACGCCGGCATGCGGCACGCTCTCGCTGATCGGACCGGCAGCGTGATCTGCCTATAGCGCGGCGCGAACACAGCGAAGGCGCCATGCTCCCGCAGCGGCAAGCGGACTTGGCTGCCGGAACCAACCGCCTGCAACGGCAAACATCGTCTTCACGCAACCACACTCACTCACCCGACCAAGGAGGACAAGATGGCAGACAGCCTGGAACGTGGCCGCACGCGGGTCACCGGATTCGCCGACGCGGAAATGGATTTTCAATTGATCCGGCAGATGGGCGCAACGCGCTACGGCGGCGCTTCGGTCGGCGAGTGCCTGGCACTGGCTCGGCGCATCGAAAACGGAGTACCCGCCAGTTGGGTGTCAGCCTTTGCCGCTGCTGCCGCGCGTCAGGAGGCCGATGCGCAGCAACGCGCCGCACGCCAGCACGCCGTCAGCGCCGCTGACTTGTACCTGGTCGCCTGCAACAGCTATCGTGCCGCCGAGTACTACTGCGCGCTGTCCGATCCCAGGCATGCCGAATATGGCATGAAGAGCCGCGAATGCTTCCTGGCCGCGATCAAGCTGCACGGGCAGCCGCTGGAAATCATTTCGCTGCCCTTCGGCGACACGCCATTGCCCGCCTACTATCTGTTGCCGGTAAAGGTCGCGGCCGGCCCGCAGAAGACCCTGATGATCGTCAGCGGCTACGACGGCACGCTGGAAGAAACGTATCTGGCCTACGGCAAGGCGGCGCTGGAGCGTGGCTACCACCTGATGCTGTTTGCCGGCCCCGGGCAGATGGACACCATGCGCTTCCATCCACAGCTGACGTTCATCCCGGACTACGAGCGGATCGGCACGCTGGCGCTGGAGCATCTGCTGGCGCGTCCGCAAGCCGATCCGGCCCGGGTGGCGCTGATGGGCATCAGCTTCGGCGGCTACTTCGCCATCCGCATGGCGGCGCACGAACCGCGCATCCGGGCGCTGATCGCCAATTCGCCGATTGTCGATCTGCACGCCTACATGGCCTCGTTCGCCGGCTTCGACCCGGCACAGATGCCCGATGCCGACGACTTCCGCCTGGCCGACATCGATCACCTGCCGGCCGAAGCCGCTTCGCCGCAGACACGCGAAATGATGCGCAACCTGATCCTGCGCTTTGGTTGCGGCAGCTTCAAGCAGACCTATCAGCGCCTGCGCGATTTTCGCGTCAGCGACGCGCAGCTGGCGGATATCCGCTGCCCGTCGCTGGGCCTGGCCGGCAGCGGCGAAGGCCAGCAGCCGTTGGCCCAGTACGCGCATTTTCAGGACCGGGTTTCCGGCCCGAGCGCGGGCCATCTGTTCAGCGACGAAGAAGGTGCGGACGGGCATTGCCAATCGGGAAACCTCGCCTATTCGGCGGCGGTGTCGCTCGATTGGCTGGATGAAACGCTTTGAACGCCCTGGCGCCGCATGCGCGCCCGCTATTTCGCCGTCTCGGTGCGTAGCTGATAGCCGGCATGACAGGCAACGCATTTCTGCAGCACGGCGGATAGCTGGGCGAGCGTATGCGCGGGTTTGCCGATCGCCTCGGCGTCCGCCGCGATGGTGTCGAACTCCCGGTGAGTGCCGAATGCGAGCGTCTTGAACGCGAGCGGCAACTTGGCCACCATCGACAGCGGCGCATCGTGCGCCTTCTCGATGCCCATCGATCGCGCTGCCGTGGCGACGGCCTTCATGTCATCGCGTGACAGCGCGTCGGTCATGCGCTGGATGCCGTCGACGAAGCTGCGCATTTCGCGCAGCACCAGCGCCCGCTCGGCGGGCGCGAGAATGACGGCGACACGCCCGTCCTCGGCCGGCGCCGTGGATCCGGAAACGACGAACTTGTACACCATCGCTGCGATCACCAGCAGGAGGACGACAATGGCTATGCGATAGGTTCTTGCGGTCAAGATCTTGCTCCAGTCGTCGTTGTTCGTCGCAGCCGGGGGCGGTCATGGCGTAGGCGCCTTGACGCGCCAGGCTGCGTGATCGATCCGTGCCGCTCAGGCGTTCTCGTCGCCGCGGAATAGCCGGTTGAGCTCGGCGCCCGGGGCTGCGCCGGCGAAACCGTCGAACTTGCCTTGGTCGGCCAGCATTTTCGCGGCATTGATGAAGCCACCCCACGCCGCGCGTGCCATCGCCCCGCCGACGCTGACCCGCCGCACGCCGAGTTCGGCAATCCCGGCAACGGTGAGCGTACTTGCCGATCCGACCAGCAGGTTGAACGGCTTGGGCGCAACGGCCTTCACCAGCGCGGCGATCTGTTCGTGCGTGGAGATTCCCGGCGCATACAGGCAGTCGGCGCCGACGTTGGCGTACGCTTTGAGCCGCACGATCGCCTCGTCGAGGTCGGGCCGACCGACGAAAAAGCATTCGGCACGTCCGACCAGCAGCGTGTCGCCGCCGGCCTTGTCGATGGCTTTGCGCGCCGCGCGCATTCGCTCGACCGCGACGTCGATGTCGAATAGCGGCTTGGCGCGGTCGCCGGTCGAGTCCTCGATCGACAATCCGGCGACACCGGTCTCGACGGCGAGCCGGACGCTCTCGCCAACTCCGGCAGCATCGCGTGCGAAGCCGCTTTCGAAGTCGGCATTCACCGGCAGGTCGGTGGCGTCGACCATTTCCACGAGGTGCGCCAGTGCCACGTCGCGTGAAATGCCGTTGTCGGGGCAGCCGCGCGACCACGCAAAACCGGAGCTGGTCGTGGCGATCGCCTTGAAACCAAGGCTTTGCAGAAAGCGCGCGCTGCCCGGGTCCCACGGGTTCGGTATGACGAAGCAGCCGGATGCATGCAGTTGCCGAAAGTGGCGCCGCTTGTCGCCGACACCGGGACGTGTCGCTGTCATGGCAACGTTTCGGAAGGATTCAGAAGGCTCGATTCTGCGACCAAGCGGCAAGGCACGCGTCTCATCCGACACCCGCCCGCCTGCAAAAATACTCCCACGCACGGTCCAGCGCCAGCGGCGAGAATTGCAATTCGGTGGTGAGCCGGACTTCGCCATCGGACAAGCCGCGGTACTCGCCCATTCGCATCGCCTCGCTTTGCAGCGAGGCGTTGAGTTGCAGGTAGATCGCCCGCATCACCGCGTGCTGCAGCGTCCTCCCGGCGACGACCGCGCCATGGCCGCGCATCAGCATGCAGTCGCAGTTTTCCGCTGCGCGCGCCATCGCCCGCCCTTGCGCCATGGTCATGATCAGCAGGTTGGTGTCGCCAAATTCCTCACGGATGTCCCAGGTGGGAATGCGCGCGCCGATGATGCCGGCGACGTGGATCACCGGCCGGATCGGCTGCCCGGTGATGCTGAAGGGAATGACTGCGCGCGAATGGTTGTGCACGACCGAATGGACGTCGGCGCGCGCCTCGTAGACGGCGCCGTGGATCATCCGCTCGCCGTAGGGCGTGCGCCCGCGCGCAGCGACTGCCGTGCCGTCCTGCTCGAACTCCATCAGGTCGTCGGGGCCGACCAGAGCCGGGCTGCGCGAACAGGACATGATGTAGCGTTTCGGGTCGTGCGGATGGCGGACGCTGACGTGGCCAAAGGCATCGACGACGTCTTCCCGCGCAAGAATGCGATTGGCAGCGACAAGTTGCTGCAAAACGGGTTCCAGTTCCCGGGTCATGTCGATTCCGTCCTCTTGACTGCCTGCGGCTGCAGCGCGACCGGACGCGCCCACAGTATCGCGAGCAACACGAATCCTGCAATGGCGCCGGCCAACTGGACGCGCCAGTCGCTCGCCAGCAGAGCCAGGCCGCAGGCGCCGACCGCAAGGCGAATTGCGCCGCCGATGCGCGCGCGCAGGAAGCCTTCGACGGCGATCGATACCAGCACGACGGCCAGCAGCGCGGCGGCGACGTGCAGCAGAATCGGCAATATCTCGCCGCGGAGGAGGATTTCGCCGCTGTAGGCGAAAGAGAACGGAATCACGAACGCGGCAACCGCGAGCTTTACCGCGGCGACGCCGATCAGCATCGGATTGCCCTCGGCGATCGGGGCGGCGGCGAAGGCGGCCACCGCCACCGGCGGCGTCATCGCCGAAAGCGAAGCGTAGTAAAGCAGGAACAGATGCGCGGCGAGGAGCGGTACGCCGAGCTTGATCAACGCCGGTGCAACCAGCACCGCTCCCAGAATATAGACGCTCGGCACCGGCATGCCCATGCCGAGCAGGATCATGACGATCGCCGCGATGACCAGCGACCAGAAGAGCTGCGCTCCGGCGAGCAGGAAGATGAGGTCGGTGAACTTGGCGCCCAGCCCGGTCATGCTGATGCCGCCGACGACGAGGCCTGCGGCCGCACAGGCGCCGACGGCGGGGGTCATCCGTCGGGCGGTTTCGGCAAGGATCATGAATAGTGTCTTCAAACTCAGCCGCGTGCTCGTGCGCAGCATCGCCACCGCGATGACGCCGAGCGTCGCATACACCGCGACGAAGCTCGGCGAATACCCCATCAGCAGCGTGACGATCAGCACGAGCAGCGGCACGGCGAAAATGCCGCCCTGGCGAAGGCTGCTCAGCAGTGATGGGATTTCGCTCGGATCCATTGCACGCAGTCCGATCTTCAGCGAACGCAGGTGCACCTGATAATAGACGCAGAAGTAATAGAGCAGCGCCGGCACGATCGCGGCGACCACGATGCTCTGGTACCTGATGCCGGTGAACTCGGCCATGATGAAGGCGGCCGAGCCCATCACCGGCGGCAGCAGGCTGCCTCCGGTCGACGCCGCGACTTCGACGCCGCCGGCGAGTTCCGACGAGTAGCCGAGGCGCTTCATCATCGGGATGGTGACCGAGCCGGTGACGATCACGTCCGAGGTCGGACTGCCGGAGATCGTTCCGAACAAGCCCGAGGAGACGACGGCGATCTTCGCCGGACCGCCGGGCGTGCGGCCGGACAAGGCTGCCGCGACGTTGAAGAAGAACTCGCCGCCACCGGTGCGGTGCAGGAATGAGCCGAACAGCGCGAACAGAAACACGTAGGTCAACGCCACGCGCAGCGGGACACCGAAGACGCCGTCGGTCGTGAATACCAGGATGTCGAGGAAATGCGAGAAATCGATCCTGCCGTGGCCGAACACGCCAGGGAGCGCATCACCCCACAGGTTGTAGGCGAGAAACGCGAGCACGACCATCAGCAAGCCGAGTCCGACGGTTCGCCGTGTGCCCTCGAGCACCAGAACGAGGAGCACGGTGCCGAAAAAGAGATCGGAATCCGTCAACGGGTCGAGCAGCGCAATCCGCAGCGCAATGCGACCGATATCGCCAAAAAAATATGCGCTGGTCGCCAGCGCCAGCGCAGCGGCGACGAAGTCCGGCCAGGGAATACGCTTCGGGTCGGACCAGGCCGACGGCGAACAGAGCAGGAAGATCAGCGCCAGCATCGGCCCCAGGAACACGAACAGCATCGACAGCACGTCGACCACCCACAGCGTGGTCGCGGCGACGATGCCGATCGTGATCGCCGCCGCGAGCACGTTAGTGAACACCCCGACCGCGCCTTTGGGATGGCGCGGCTGGCCGATCGAAAATAAGACCGTGGCGAGGTTCATCGGCGCGAACTCGACCTTGGGCCGGCGACAAGTCGCACACGCCAAGCCGAAATGATCGGGGCCCGACGACTACTTCATCAATCCGGCTTCCTTGTAGTACTTGACTGCGCCAGGATGGTAGGGAATCACGCCCATCTCGACCAGGATCTGCGGCGTCAACGCCTTCATCGAACCGTGTACCGACTGCAGTTCACCGATTTGCTTGTGCAAGGCCCGGGCCAGGTTGTACGCAGTCTGGTCGTCCATGCTCTGATTGACGATCAGCCCGGCGCCGAGCGTGTTGGTCGGTATCGGTTCTGGCTGGAACTTGTAGGAATTGGCGGGGATCACGAATTTCTTGGCACCCGTCTCGGCGGCGACCTTCCGGATGACCGCGTCGGACACCGGCAGCATCACCGAGTCGATGGCGTTGGTCGCCTCGACCAGCGAGCCCTGCTTGACAAAGAGGCTGTTGAACATCATGTCGGCGCGTCGGTCCTTGTACAGGTCGGACTGCTCCTGCGACGCGGCAAAGATCACCGACCCGCCCCATTTCTCGATGTCGGCCGGAGTGACGCCGATCGCCTTGAACATCGCCAGCGCGACGCCCTCGGCGATGTTGCCGCGGCGGTTCAGCGTTACGCGCAGCGGCGGCTTCTTGGTCGCGATGTCCTCGAAGGTCTTGATGCCGTACTTGTCGGCGAACTCGCGGGACATGATGATCTGCATCGGGCCCCAGTCGTACAGGTAGGCGATGGCGCGCATCGAAGTGATCGGCTTGGTGAATGGCTTCGCACCCTCGACCGCCAGCTTCAGCTCCGGCTCGTGCGCGATGCCGAGTTGCGCTTTTCCGCTATCGAGCAGTCCGATGTTCGCGAGCCCGCCTCCCGACGTCTGGTAGGTGATCGTCGAGCCCGGATACTGCGCCTTCACCGCCTTGTCGATGCCCACGCCCAGCGATGACCACAGGCCGCTTGGGCTGGCACCGGCCAGCGCGTAATTGTAGGGCTGCGCATGGATGGTCGGCGCGGCCGCAACGGCAACGAGCGCCATGGTGGCGAGCAATTTTTTCATGACTTCCTCCTGGACGTGGAAAACGGGATCCGTCTTGCGCGGACTCCAACTCATCGGCGCTGGCGACGCAACGCAACCCTCCGGATCGCGCGACGATTACGCCTGCTCCACGGTATTGTCGTGTATGCACGCCGCTTTTGGCAACCGCGCGAGGGCGCTGGACAAACGTGAGGGGCCGGACTATAGGAGTTTCGCAACGACGAAGCCAGCGGCACGACCGACAACGTACGCCGTATCGCAATGATGAATCCAGCCTCCGAAGTTCTTCCTGTCGTCATCGCCGGTGAGGGCATTGGGGGCCTGGCAGCAGCGCTGGCGCTGATTCGATGCGGATACGTGCACGATCCGCTGCGCGGCGGCGAGAGCAGTACAACTTCGCAGCACCAGCGCGCTGCACTGCCCGCGCCGTGCGTGTGGCTTCACGGCCGTCAGTTCGCCGGATCTCTAGTGCCGCGCAACGACCGCGCAATCCATTGCGCGGTCAGCTTCTCCTGCACGGCGTTCTGCTTCAGGCGCAGGTCGAGAGCGTCGAAGTCGACTCGGTCGAGCGGCTGGTCCTGGTTGAAGCAGGAGAACACGTAGCTGACCTGGCCGGTCACGGGATCGCGATGCGGCTGCAGGCACTGCGCGCAGATCTCCTTCATCATGCATTGCATCGGCGAGTTGATCGACGCTATCGCGCGATGCCCGGGCTTCAGGTACGGCGCCAGCACGCCGTGCCGCGCACGGCCCACGGCGGCCATCATCTTGTCGGAACCGATGGCGATGATGCGGTCGCAGTCCGCGAACGCGATCGGCTGCACGCCGAGGTCACCGGCCGCGTAGGCGCGCATCGCTTCGACGATGTTGCCGACGTAGCTGCGGTCCTGTTCGCGTCTCGGCACGAAGCCTGGCGGCTCGTCGCAGCACCAGACCACGACGTCGGCGGCGGTCTCGATGTCGGCGACCTTGTAGCGGTCGATCATTCTCTTGTAGCCGGCGAAGTAGAGAACGCGCGATCCGGCGCGGCGAAATGCCTGCCCGATCGAAAACAGCACCGCATTGCCAAGGCCGCCGCCGGCGAGCACGACCGTCTCGTCCGGCACGATCTCGGTCGGCGCGCCGGTCGGGCCCATCAGCACGACCGGCTCTCCCGGCTGCAGTTGCGCGCACAGGTCCGACGAGCCGCCCATTTCGAGCACGATCGTCGACACCAGGCCCCGTTCGCGGTCGACCCAGGCGCCGGTCAGCGCGAGTCCTTCCATCGCCATCGACGTTCCTCCGCGGATGCCCGCCAGCGCCTCGTAGTTCTGCAGTCGGTAGAACTGTCCGGGTGCAAAGCGTGCCGCCGCGGCGGGCGCGTGGACGACGATTTCGACGATGGTCGGCGCCAGGCGGTCGACGCGCACGACGCTCGCACGCAGCAGGTCATCGAGCATCGCGTAGAAGTCGCCATCGCTCGCCGTCGACGCGGGTGCGACCCTGGCGAGCATCCGCGACACGATCGGGTAGCCCTGCCTAGCGCTCGCCATCGCCTTGACGACGTTGCCGAAATACGACGGGTGCAGGTCACCGAAGAAACTCGTCGCACGCCCATCGGGAAGAATGTCGGTCAGCACCGCCGGCTGCGCAGGCTTGGGCAGTCCGCGCTGCACGGTGACCGGCGCACCGTCCTCGTCGAGTAGTCGGAAGTACTTGCCGTCGAGATGGAAGTGTGCGGCATCTTCGCGCGCGAGCACCGTGTTGGGCTGCGTGCCCGCAGCGATCAGGATCGTCCGTGCCGGCAGCCGGGCGCGCCGGACTTCGTGCCAGACGCCATCGCCGTCGGTGTGCTGCAACGACATCTCGAGGCCGGTAGCCGCGCCACGCTCGTCGACGTCGATGGCCAGCGGGGTCAGGCCCTCGGCGTAGCGAATGCCCTCCTCCAGCGCCTTCTCGACCTCCTCATGGTTGAGCGTATACGCGGGGCTGTCGACAAGGCGACGGCGATAGGCGACGGTGACGCCGCCCCATTCGTGCAGCAGCTGCGCAATCCGCACCGGACGCCCGGCACGGGCCGCGGCGGCTCGCTCGTCGCGCAGCGCGCGTGCGTGGTCGAAGTATTCCTGCGCGACGCCCGCCTCCTCGAAGGTCCACGCGGCCTCCACCACGTCGCGGCCGCGCTCCGCCACCAGTGTTTCGTAGCGGGCGAGGAATTTCTCGACCTGCACCGGATAGTAAGCGAGCGCTTCGGTCGCAGCGTCGATCGCGGTCAGGCCGCCGCCGATGACGACCACCGGCAGGCGCACCTGCATGTTCGCGACCGAGTCGCGCTTGGCGGCGCCGGTCAACTGCAGCGCCATCAGAAAGTCGGACGCAGTGCGCACGCCGTTGGCGAGTCCGTTGGGCAGGTCGAGCACCGTCGGGCGGCCGGCGCCGGTGGCGAGTGCTATGTGGTCGAAGCCCAACGCAAAGGCTCCCGCATCGTCCAGCGTGCCGCCGAAACGCACACCGCCGTAGAGTACAAAGCGCTCGCGGCGCTCCAGCAGCAGCCGGATCATTTTCAGAAAATTCTTGTCCCAGCGCACAGTGATGCCGTACTCGGCAACGCCGCCGAAGCCCGCCATCGTCCGCTCGTCCAGCGGCTCGAGCAGCGCGTTCACGTCGAGTATCGGCAGGAACGGCACGCGTTCGCCGGCAATGGTGATGCCGGACAACGCACTGTCGAGCGGCTCGATCTTCAGGCCGTCGATGCCGACCACCGTATGCCCGTCGTTGACGAGGTGATGCGCAAGCGTGAAGCCGGCCGGCCCCATGCCAACGACCAGCACCCGCCGCCCGGTACGCGGCACCGGCACCGGACGCCGCAGGTCGAGCGGGTTCCATCGCGTCAGCAGCGAATACACTTCGAAACCCCAGGGCAGCGCGAGCACATCCTTCAGCAATCGCGTTTCCGCCTGCGGGATGTCGACCGGGTCCTGCTTCTGGTAGATGCACGACTTCATGCAGTCGTTGCAGATGCGGTGACCGGTGGCCGCGACCATCGGGTTGTCGACGCAGATCATTGCCAGCGCACCGACGGGCCAGCCCTCCGCACGCAGTTTCTGGAACTCCGAAATGCGCTCTTCCAGCGGACAGCCGGCAAGCGTCACATGGAACGGCGATTTCTTGAACGGCACCTCTCCCGGCAACGCCTTCTTGTCCGGCAATCCGTGCGCGCACGAATCCTTGCCCTGCTCATGGCACCAGATGCAGTAATGCGCCTCGGCGAGCCCACCGGCGAACTCGGTGCCCGGATCCGTCAGCGCGAAGCCGTCGCGCTGCCGCAACTCGTGGCCCTCCGCCAGCTTCCACATCGGCACGTCGTGCGCGGTTTCGGCGGCGACGGGGACGAGTCGCATGAAGTCGAGCTTGCGTGGCGCACGAAAAAGAACGCCGCCTCGATGCGCGGTGCGACCGGCGGCCGTATGCGCTGCCCACGCGGCATAGCGGGTCGCCGCATCGAGTGCGGTGGCATTGGCGGTACTGTCGGCCTGCCATTTCGTCACCGCGCTGGCAAAGCCCTGTTCGGAAAATGGCTCACCCATCGCGACTTCCAGATCGGCACGCAGCTTCGGGCCGTCGAAAGTCGCCGCGAGGTCTGCCTTGTACTCATTCATTGCCCGGCGCTGGACGAACTGCCGCCTGACCGCGAACAACGGCGCCAGTTGGTGATGACGCGCCTCGAGTTCGCGCACTTCCACCTCGATGCCGAAGAGCTCGGCGATGAAGTCCTCGAGCTGGGGCGCGAGCGCGAGCAACAGATCCGAATGCGCGATGGCGGTGAGCGCGCCGGGGGCGGCACGCGCCAGTTGCAGTCGCTCCGCCAGCGCGTCATCGACCGTTCGCAGATGGGCAACGAAGCTTTGATCGATACGGCGGGCGCCGTCTACCGAATACAGATCGGCGAAGGAAAATCCGCGGGCGAGCGAGAGCGGGCGGGACATGGGCGGCGGGGCGAAGGCGGCCAGAGCGCGATGAGCGCGAGACAAACCGAAACGCAGGTGCGAAAGATACGTATTTTACCCTTGATGCGCGCGGTGCTCGCCCCCGAGCCATACCCGCGGCGGCTGAAGGGCCGGCGCGCGACGCGATGGGTTCATAATGGAGGATTGGGCAGAGGCCGGCGTCGCGTGCGTCGGCCTTGGGCTCCCGAACTTCTACGGAGATCGCATGCTCGTGTGTCGCACTGCATTTGTCCTGCTGCTGGCGCTGTCGTCGTCGGCACCCGTGATCGCGCAGACAGTGAAGCTGGGCGAGCTGAACAGCTACAAGGTGTTCCCGGCGTTTCTCGAGCCCTACCGGAAGGGCATGGAGCTGGCGCTCGACGAAGTGAACGCGGCGGGTGGCGTGCTGGGACGCAAGCTCGAAATCGTGTCGCGCGACGACGGCGGCACGCCAGGCGACGCCGTGCGCGTCGCCGAGGAACTCGTGTCGCGTGAAAGGGTCGCAATGCTGATGGGAACGTTCCCGTCCAACGTCGGACTCGCCATCGCCGATTTCGCCAAGCAGCGCAAGATCCCCTTTCTCGCCGCGGAGCCGCTGACCGACAAGATCGTCTGGGAGAGCGGCAACAAGTACACGTACCGGCTGCGGGCATCGACGTTCATGCAGACCGCGATGCTGGTGCCCGAGGCCGCCAAGCTCGGGAAGAAACGCTGGGCGATCGTCTATCCGAATTACGAGTACGGCCAGTC
Organism: Burkholderiales bacterium; assembly: GCA_020853025.1. Taxonomy (GTDB): domain Bacteria; phylum Pseudomonadota; class Gammaproteobacteria; order Burkholderiales; family Casimicrobiaceae; genus VBCG01. The sequence goes on along the minus strand of JADYZP010000028.1, from coordinate 183,274 downwards.
GGCGACTGCCGCCTTCAAGAAACAGATGAACCTCCTCCAAGGCGGTGGCCTCGAGTTCATCGAACTCGCGGTACCGCTGGGCAAGATCGATCCGGGGCCGGTCGTTCAGGCGCTGCAGGACGCAAAACCCGACGCCATTTTCTCTTCGCTGTTCGGCGCCGACCTCGCGCGCTTCGTGCGCGAAGGCCAGCTGCGCGGGCTGTTCAAGGACAAGCCGGTGTTCAATCTGCTCGGCGGCGAACCGGAGTACCTCGATCCGCTGAAGGACGAGGCGCCGGTGGGCTGGTACGTCACCGGCTACCCGTGGTACGCGATCGACACGCCCGAGCACCGGAAATTCCGCGACGCCTACCAGGCCCGCTTCAACGACTACCCGCGTCTGGGATCGGTCGTCGGCTACAGCACGGTGATCGCGGCCGCGGCAGCGATCAAAAAGGCCGGCTCGACCGATCCGGAAAAGATCGTCGCCGCGTTGTCGGGCCTCCAGTTCGCCACACCCTTCGGCGCCGTCACCTTCCGCGCCATCGACCACCAGTCGACGATGGGCGCCTACGTCGGACGCACGGCGCTGAAGGACGGCAAGGGCATCATGGTCGACTGGCGCTACGCCGACGGAGCCGACTACCTGCCCTCCGATGCCGACGTGCGCAAGATGCGGCCGCAATAGCGCGCGCCGGTAACGGGCGGCGCCCAGTATCGCCTGACGCGTGTCGCTCGCCTCGTTCCTGCTGCAACTGCTGAACGGCCTATCCTCGGCGTCGGCACTGTTCCTGGTCTCGGCAGGGCTGACGCTGATCTTCGGTGTCACCCGCATCGTCAACTTCGCGCATGGTTCGTTGTACATGCTGGGCGCGTACTGTGCGTACGGCCTCGGCGAATTCCTCGCCGGCCACCTGGGCCGCGGCGCCGTCTCGTTCTGGGCAGGCGTCGCGCTCGCGGCGCTTGCCGTCGCGCTGATCGGTGCGCTGATCGAGGTACTGCTACTCAAGCGCCTGTACGCCGCGCCCGAGTTGCTGCAGCTCACGGCAACCTTCGCCGTCGTGCTCATCGTCCGCGACGCCGCATTGGCGATCTGGGGTGCGGAGGACCTGCTCGGCCCGCGCGCACCGGGCTTTGCGGGAACCGTCGTGCTGCTCGGTCACGCAATCCCGCAGTACGACCTGTTCCTGATCGTCGTCGGTCCGCTGGTGCTCGTCGCACTCACCTGGCTGGTCACCCGCACCCGCTTCGGCGTGCTGATCCGTGCGGCTTCGGAAAACCGCACGCTGACCGCGGCTCTGGGTATCGATCAGGTAAAGCTTTTCACCGCGGTGTTCGCGCTCGGCGCGCTGCTCGCTGGATTGGCCGGCGCACTACAGCTGCCGCGCGAGCCAGCGAATCTCGGCATGGACCTCGCGATCATCGCCGATGCCTTCGTCGTCACCGTTGTCGGTGGCCTGGGCTCGATTCCCGGCGCGTTTCTCGCGGCGCTGCTGATCGGCCTCACCAAGGCGCTGTGCATCGCACTCGGCAACGTCGAGATTTCCGGCATCGAGATTGCATTTCCGAGATTGACACTGGTCGCCGAGTTCGTCGTGATGGCGATCGTGCTGGCGGTGAAGCCGCACGGCCTGCTCGGCCGGCCGCCCGTGCCTCCATCCAGCACGCCGTTGCCCGAACAACGCGAACTGGTATCGGCGCCCGGGCGCCGCGAGGCATGGGTGGCCGCGCTGCTGCTGGCGCTGCTGCTGTCGGTACCGTGGTGGCGCGACGACTACACGGTCGTGCTCGCCACCGACATCCTGATTGCCACCCTCTTCGCCGCCAGTCTGCAGTTCCTGGTCGGCACCGGCGGCATGACGTCTTTCGGCCATGCTGCCTATTTTGGCGTCGGCGCCTACGCGGCGGCAATTGCCGTCAAGGCCGGCGCACCGATGTCGGCGGCGCTGGTGGTGGCGCCGGTGGCCGCGCTGATTGCCGCCATCGTCTTCGGCTGGTTCTGCGTGCGGCTGTCCGGCGTTTATCTCGCGATGCTCACCCTCGCCTTCGCGCAGATTGTCTGGTCGATCGCCTTCCAGTGGGAAAGCGTCACGGGTGGATCGAACGGACTCGTCGGCATCTGGCCGACCGAATGGCTGACCGGTCGCGTCCGCTACTATTTTTTCACGCTGGCCCTCGTGGCCGTCGCGATGGGCGCGCTGTTGCGTATCGGCCGTTCACCGTTCGGCTTCGCGCTTCGCGGCGTGCGTGATTCCCCGCTGCGCGCCGCCGCCTTGGGCATCGACGTCCGCCGCACGCAGTGGAAGGGGTTCGCGCTCGCCGGACTCTTCGCCGGAGTCGCGGGTGGGCTTTTCGCCTTTTCCAAGGGCAGCATTTCGCCGGAGTCGCTGGCAATCCCGCGCTCGGTCGACGCGCTGGTCATGGTGCTGCTGGGTGGCCTGAACGCACTGTTTGGTCCGCTACTGGGTGCGGTTGCGTTCACCTGGCTCACCGACACGCTGGCACGGGCCACCGAGTACTGGCGCGCGCTGCTGGGTACGATGATCCTGGTTCTGGTCCTCGTGTTTCCGATGGGCATCGGCGGCGCATTCGCGCGGCTGGTGCGCTGGCGGCTGCGGACGTGAGCGCGCCGATGCTCAGTGTCGACCGGCTGACGCGTGTGTTCGGCGGCGTGCGCGCCGTCGACGACGTGTCCTTTTCCGTCGCGGCCGGCGAGCTCGTAGCGCTGATCGGACCCAACGGCGCCGGCAAGACGACGTGCTTCAATCTGGTCAACGGACAACTCGTGCCTGACACCGGCCGCGTGCTGCTCGATGGCGCGCGCATCGACGGCCTGTCGGCGCATTCGATCGCACGGCGCGGCGTCGGCAGGACCTTCCAGGTCGCCGCCACCTTCGCGTCGATGACCGTGCGCGAGAACCTGCGCGTCGCCATGCTTGCGCGTGCGGGACACGAAGGTCGGATTTCCACGCTGGCGTCCGCCGTCGATGACGACGCAGTCGACACCCTGCTGGCTCGGGTCGGATGCCTCGACCTGGCCGACGCCCACTGTGCTGCGCTTGCTTACGGCAACGCCAAGCGTGTCGAACTCGCGCTGGCACTTGCCGATCGCCCGCGATTGCTGCTGATGGACGAGCCGACGGCGGGCATGGCGACACGCTCCAGCGCGCGACTGATGCAGGTCGCGTCCGACCTCGCGAAGCTTGACGCGATCGCGGTACTGTTCACCGAGCACGACATGGATGTCGTCTTCGGTTTCGCCGATCGCGTGATCGTGCTCGACCACGGCCGGATCATTGCGCAGGGAACGCCGGATGCGGTGCGCGCCGATCCGAAGGTACGCGAGGTTTATCTGGGTGAAGGCGCCAATACCTCCACTCGAAAACAGAGCGGCCGCCAATGAACCGGCTTTGACCGATGACAGAAAAAGCAAAACCTGCAGAGATGATCCTCGGTGAGGTGGCTTCCTCGGGGCTCGCCCGCGGGCCGGCCGTCGTGTGCGGCTGCGCTGAAGACACGATCGTGCCCCGACGCACGATCGATGCTCGCGAAGCGCCTTTCGAAATGGAACGACTCGATGCCGCAATTTCCATCGTCGAGCGTGATCTCAAGCGTTTGCAGGAGATCGTTCAACGGGATACCGGCAAGCACGAGGCCGACATTTTCGAGGCTCAGGTTCTTCTGTTGCACGATGTTGCGTTACGCGAGGAGGTCAGTACCCGGTGCCTGTCGGGCAAGGTCAATGTGGAAGCCGCAGTGGACGGTGCCATCGAGAAGCTGGCGTCCATATTCGCTCGACTGGAGGACGCCTACTTCCAGGAGCGGGCGGCGGACTTGCGCGACGTCGGAAAACGCCTGCTCGACGCGTTGGCTAAAGGCCAGCGACCGGCAATGCCCATCCTGCCTGACGGCGGCATCCTGGTCACCACCGAGTTGCTGCCATCCGTCATCGCGCAGTTGGACGGGCAGACGATTCGCGGGCTAGTGGCCGAAACCGGCGGACAAACGGCGCATGCCACGATCCTCGCGCGCGCGCGCCGCATCCCGATGTTGATTCACGTTCCCGCTGCCGCGAAAAGAATCCAGTCGGGCGACCAACTGATCGTCGACGGCTTGGCGGGTCGGGTGTTCATCAATCCAACGCCGGCGATTCTGCGCGAGTACGACCGCCTGGAAGCGGATCTGCAAGCGCACGAAACCGCGCTCAAAGGCTTGCTCGATTTGCCGGCGGTGACGCGGGATGGCGTTGCGATCAAGCTTTGCGCCAACATCGGCAAATCCGCCGACGCGGTAGTCGCCGCCAGCTTGAACGCCGAAGGCGTGGGATTGTATCGGACTGAATTCGTCTTTCTCGTGCAGGATCATTTCCCTTCGGAGGAAGAACAGTACCACGTGTATCGTGCCACGGCGGAACGGTTAAAGCCGCGTGAAGTCGTGATCCGGGTGCTCGACACCGGCAGCGACAAAATACTTCCGTACTTTCCGCTGCCCCGCGAAGCCAACCCGTCGTTGGGACGCCGGGGCATCCGGCTGCTGCTGGCGCATCCCGAAATTCTGCGTGCCCAGTTGCGCGCGATTCTCCGCCTGAGCGCAACGCATCCGGTCTCCATTCTGCTTCCGATGGTCGGTGGCGTCGAAGACGTCCGCGCGGCCAAGGTGGTCATCGAGAGCATGAAGGCGAGCCTGGCAGCCGATCGGCAGGCGTTCAACCCCCGCATTCCGGTGGGCGCGATGATCGAGACCCCGGCGGCCGCCATCTTGGCCGCACGGTTGGCGCAAGAGGTCGACTTCTTCAGCATCGGCACCAACGATCTCGTGCAGTACCTGTTGACCACCGACCGCACGAGCAACGACGTGTCGTCGTATTACGAGCCGCTGCATCCGGCCATGCTGGAGACTCTCGCATCCGTGGCGACGGCGGCCAAGGCGGCCGGCAGAAACGTTTCCATATGCGGCGAGATGGCCGGCAACCCCGCGTACACCGCGCTGTTGCTCGGATTGGGATTTCGCAGTCTCAGTGTCAGCCCCGGCGATCTGCTGGAGATCAAGAATGCGATTCGCGCAACCCGGATGCAGCACGCAGAGTCATTCGCCAGGCATCTTCTGCAGTTGAGCACGATTCAAGAGATCAAGGATCATCTGCGCGACGCCAAGGCACGGGAGGTGAATGAGTAGGATCATGCTCGACAATCGGCAAATACCGTCGAATTGGCGCACCACGGTCGCGCGCTTCGAGTCCGGCCCTGCTTTTCAGCCCTGGAGCCGCGCGAACCCCGCTTCGAGATCCTCGATCAGGTCCTCCGGATCCTCAAGTCCCACCGCGAAGCGCAGGCAGGGTCCGCCCGGTTTCCAGACCGTCGCCGTGCGCGCGCTCTCCGGAGTGGTCGGGATGAGCAGACTCTCGTAGCCTCCCCAGCTGTAGCCCATCGAGAACAGTTCGAGGCCATCGAGCATCGCCGCAATGCGTTCGGGCGCCACCGGACGCAGCACGACGCCGAAAAGGCTCGAAGCACCGCGAAAATCGCGCTTCCACAAATCGTGCCCACGTGCGCCCGGTAGTCCCGGGTGCAGCACCTCGCGCACTTCCGGCCGCTCGCGCAGCCAACGCGCGAGCGTGAGGCCGCTCGCCTGCTGCCGGTCGAGGCGCGCGGCGAGCGTGCGCAAACCGCGCAGTGCGAGAAAGCAATCGTCGGTCGACGCGGTGACGCCCATGTCGGTCCACAACCGATGCAGCGCGGGCCACGTTGCCTCGTTGCCGACCACCAGGCCGAGCAATACGTCGGAATGGCCGCCGATGTACTTGGTCGCCGCGTGCACCGAGACATCGACGCCGTGCTCGAAGGCGCGAAAGAAGAGCGGCGTCGCCCAGGTGTTGTCCATCACGACCCACGCGCCATGCGCGTGCGCGACGGCGGCGATGGCGGGCACGTCCTGCACCTCGAAGGTCAGCGAACCCGGCGACTCGACGAACACCAGCCTGGTGTTGGCGCGGAACTCGCGTTCGATACGTCCACCCAGCAACGGATCGTAGTAGCCGACCTGCACACCCAGGCGCTGCAAATGCAGATCGCAGAAGCGACGAGTCGGGCCGTACACCGAATCCGTCACCAGTACATGGTCGCCCGGCTGCAGCAGCGCCAGTAGCGGCAGCGTGCTCGCTGTCAGCCCCGACGGGACCGCCAGCGCGGCGTGGCCACCTTCCAGCTCGGCGACGGCTGCCTGCAGGTCGGTCACCGTCGGCAGGCCGTGCAGTCCGTAGCTCAATCCCGGGTGCTCGCCCCGCGCCGACGCATGCAGCTCGGCGACGGTAGGAAAAACGATCGTCGAAGCCCTCAGCACCGGCGTATTGACTGCGCCCAGCCACTTGCGCGGCGAGCGTCCGAGGTGGCCGACCAGCGTGGCCGGGCGGTAGCGTCGTGGGCGGCTCACGCCGAAACCCCAGACGCCATTTTCGCGACATTGGCCGGCGGATGAAAATCGTCGGCATCGTGGAACGGCCAGCCGAGCGCGTCGGCAAGCGCCCGACCGACCGTGGTCTTGCCGCATCCGCACACACCCATCAAGACGAGTATCACGTCGATCGCACCTTTCCCGGGACCACACCGCTGCGCACCCCACGTCTGCCGTCGGCCGCGGCAGGTGAGCCTCGACGGCGATGCTACCAAACCCGCGGGCCGACCGCCTTGCAAGGACGGCCGGGAGGCTGCAACGAGGCACGGCGCAACACCGTCACGGCAGCGGCCACCCGCAGCCCCGTGCAGACCGATGACCCACGCCAGCACGAACGCCGCGAGCGAAGGCGCGGGGGAGATCGACGACGGGACCTTAGGTTCCGGCATCGTCCCATCGAGCCCTCCTGTCGCGGCCTCCTGCGCTAGAATCGCGCTCCGGTCCCCTTAGACCTCTCATGGAGCCATCGCGATGCCGACGCCGTCTACGCCCGCCAAGGTCATCGACGCGATCCGCAAGGCCCCCGGCACCCGCGTCAAGGTCGCCGTGTCCGACATCGACGGGGTGCTGCGAGGCAAGTACATCCACAAGGACAAGTTCGTCTCGGCGGCGGAAGGCGGCTTCGGCTTTTGTGACGTCGTCTTCGGCTGGGATCTGCAGGACGTCTGCTACGACAACACGAAGATCACCGGCTGGCACAAGGGCTTTCCCGACGCGCTGGCGCGCATCGACCTTTCCACCTACCGCAGCGTCCCCTGGGACGACGGCGTGCCGTTCTTCCTGGGCGAATTCGTCGCCACCCGGGACGGCAAGGAAGTTCCGCATCCGCTGTGCCCGCGACAGGTGTTGAAGCGGGTGCTCAAGCGCGCCGAGAAGCTGGGCTTGATGCCGATGTGCGGGATGGAGTTCGAGTTCTTCAACTTCGCCGAGACGCCGCAGAGCTGGGCGCAGAAGAAGGGCGTCGATCCGGAGCCGATCACGCCCGGCATGTTCGGTTACTCGTTGCTCCGCGCGAATGGCGCGCAACCCTACTTCGCCGCGTTGTTCAACGAACTCGGCGCCTTCGGCGTTCCGATCGAAGGCCTGCACACGGAAACCGGCCCCGGCGTCTACGAGGTCGCGATTCTCTTTTCTGATGCGCTTGAAGCCGCCGACCGCGCAGTGCTGTTCAAGAGTGGCGCCAAGGATATCGGAGCGCGTTTCGACATCATGCCGAGCTTCATGGCCAAGTGGAGCGCGCAGTATCCCGGATGCTCCGGTCACATCCACCAGTCGCTGTCCGACGGCAAGACCAACCGCTTCTACGATCCCAAGGGCGCGCATGGAATGAGCCGCCTGTTCGAGAGCTTTCTCGCCGGACAAATCGCCGCGCTGATGCAGTTCGCGCCGATGTACTGGCCGACGATCAACAGCTACAAGCGACTGGTCGACGGTTTCTGGGCGCCAGTGAAGCCGACGTGGGGTGTCGACAACCGCACCGCGAGCTTTCGCGTGATCCCGGGCAGTCCGAAATCGACCCGGCTCGAGACCCGCTGCCCGGGCGCCGACGTCAATCCGTACCTGGCGATGGCGGCGGTGCTCGCTGCCGGCCTGCACGGCGTCGAGAAGAACATGAAGCTTACGGCCCCCGCCATCACCGGCACCAACCAGGGTGCCGAAAATATGCCGCGCGCTCCGCGCACGCTGATCGAGACGACCCGGGTCTTCGAGAAGTCGGATGTCGCGCGCGACTGGCTGGGCGACGACTTTGTCGACCACTTCGCGGCTACCCGCGAGTGGGAATGGCGGCAGTGGCTCGACGCGGTGACCGACTGGGAGTTGAAGCGCTATTTCGAAATCATCTGAACTGTCGATCCGGCGACTGGCGCCAGCCGACGCCGCGGCCTACCGCGACATCCGGTTGCGCGGGTTGCGCGAGCACCCGGAGGCGTTCACGTCGAGCTTCGAGGAGCCGGTGTGCAAGCCGGTAACGGCGGTCACCGCACACGCTTCGGTTTATCATCGTCGGAATTCTTCCCATTTCGGATCATTCATGAGCATCGAACGTTTCGCCTTTCCGACCACCATCCACTTCGGCGCCGGTGCGCGCCGTCGTGTCGTCGGGCATCTGCAGGCTGAAGGCATCAAGCGGCCGCTGCTGGTGACCGATCGCGGCATCGCGGCACTGGAGCTGCTTCCCGCTTTCCTGTCCGAACTCGAGGGTCTGGACGTCGCCGTCTACTCCGACATCGCGGGCAATCCGGTTCGTCGACAGGTGATGGACGGCGCCGCCGCGTATCGCGCGCATCGCGCCGACGCGGTGGTAGGCTTGGGCGGTGGCGCGGCGCTCGATGTCGCCAAAGCCGTTGCACTGATGGCTGCGCGTCCCGGCGACATCCTCGAGTACGCGTGGGACCATCCGGCGGTGCGCGCCATCGATGGGCCGATTCCGCATTTCGTCGCACTGCCGACTACCGCGGGTACCGGCTCGGAGGTCGGCCGCTCGGCGGTGATTTCCGACGACGAGACGCACGTGAAGAAGATCATTTTCTCGCCTTTGCTGCTCGCCAAGGCGGTGTTCGCCGACCCCGAACTGACGCTCGACCTGCCGTCGCCGATCACGGCGGCCACCGGCATGGATGCGCTGACGCACAACGTCGAATCCTACCTGTCGCCTGCGTATCACCCGCTGTGCGACGGCATCGCACTCGAAGGCGTGCGCATCGCCGCGCGCGCGCTGCCATTGGCGGTGAAGGACGGACACGACCTCGCCGCCCGGGCGGACATGCTGATGAGCTCGATGATGGGTGCGATCGCGTTCCAGAAGGACCTGGGCGCCGTCCATTCCTGCGCGCATGCGCTGTCGACGGTGCTCGACATGCACCATGGGCTCGCCAACGGCATCATGATCGACCACGTGATGCGCTTCAACCTGCCCGCCGCCACCGACAAGCTGGCGGAACTCGCCCACGTGGCAGGGGTGCGCGGCGGCGACGCCGGAAGCGCGGAAGCGCGCGGGCGCGCTTTCATCGTCTGGCTCGTCGAACTGAAAACCGCAATCGGTATTCCCGCGAAGCTCTCCGGCTGCTGCGCGCCGCGGGCGGCGACGCGGGCCGACATCGGACGGCTGGTGGAAGTGGCGGTGGCGGACATCTGCCATCAGACCAATCCGCGCCCGTGTACGGCGGCAGACTTCGAGGCCATCTTCGCCGCAGCGCTGTAGCGGCGGGCAACGCTAAACCGGCAGGCAAACAACGAGAGGCTCGTACTCTGCCATGAAGATCATCAATCCCGCGACCGGTGCCGTGCTGGCCGATGTCACTTCCGACAACGCGAAGTCGGTACGCAATAAATACGAGCGCGCAGCCGCTGCACAGACCGCCTGGGCAGCGACACCGATCAGGAAACGACTGGCCGCGATCCGCAGCTTCGGCGAACTAATCACCGAGCGGGCGCCGGAACTGGCGCGGACTCTGACTTTGGAAGTCGGCAAGCCTATCCGCCAATCGCGCAACGAGCTGAAGGGACTCGCCGGCCGCATCGAGTTCTTTCTCGAACAAAGCGAGCGCGTCTTGCGCGAACAAAAGGTCCACACCGACACCGATGGCGTAATGCAGGAGCGCATCGCACACGAACCGCTCGGCGTCGTCGCCAACATCTCCGCGTGGAACTATCCTTACTTCGTCGGCAGCAACGTCTTCGTCCCGGCGCTCGCGGCGGGCAACACGGTACTCTACAAGCCGTCGGAATTCGCCACGCTGACAGGCATGCACATCGCCGACCTGCTGCACGCGGCCGGCATCCCCGACGACGTCTTCATACCGGTGATCGGCGACGGCAAGATCGGCGCCATGCTGCTGCGGCAGCCGGTCGACGGCGTGTTCTTCACCGGGTCCTACGCCACCGGAGTCAAGATTGCCGCGAGCACCGGCCGGCGGATGATCAAGACACAACTCGAGCTTGGCGGCAAGGACCCGGTCTACGTGGCGGAAGACGTCGACATCAGCGCCGCCGCCGCGGCTGTCAGCGACGGCGCGTTCTACAACACCGGCCAGTCGTGCTGCTCGGTCGAGCGCATCTACGTGCACGCGAAAATCTACGAGGCCTTCGTCAAAGCCTTCGTGGCGGAAGTCAAGAACATGAAGCAGGGCAACCCGCAGGACGAGGCGACCTACATCGGCGCCATCACCCGCCGCCCGCAACTCGCGGTACTGCAAAAGCAGGTCGCGGATGCAAGAAAGAAAGGTGCACGCCTGCTGGCGGGCGGCAGCGTGCCGAAGGGAAAGGGCAAGGGCAACTGGTTCGAGCCGACGGTATTTGCCGACGCTGACCACCGGATGATGCTGATGCGCGACGAGTCCTTCGGACCGATCATCGGCCTGCAGGCCGTCGCCGGCGATGACGAAGCCGTGGCGCTGATGAACGATACCGCCTACGGACTCACCGCCGGCGTCTACACCGCCGACGAAAAGCGCGCAAAGAAAATTCTGCGCCGGGTCGACGCAGGCACCGTCTACTGGAATTGCTGCGACCGCGTGAGCCCGCGGCTGCCGTGGTCGGGGCGAAAGGCGTCGGGGATGGGGCTGACGCTTTCCACCTACGGCATCCAGGCGTTCACACGGCCGAAGGCCTGGCACCTGCGCCGAGCCTAAAAGCGCTTCAAGCCTCCTGCTGCCAGCGCGCCGCGCACAGCGCGTTGGCGAGTAGCGTGGCGATGGTCATCGGTCCCACGCCTCCCGGCACCGGCGTGATCCATCCGGCGACTTCGATCGCCGAATCGAAGTCGACGTCGCCACAAAGCTTGCCGTCGGGAAGCCGGTTGATGCCGACGTCGATGACGATGGCGCCAGGCTGCAACCACGCGCCCTGCACGAACTTGGGCTTGCCGATGCCCGCCACGACGATGTCCGCCTGCCGCACGAGGCCCGGCAGGTCCCGCGTCGCCGAATGGCAGATCGTCACCGTGCAGCGCGCCATCAGCAGTTCCATCGCCATCGGACGGCCGACGATGTTCGACTGGCCGATCACGACCGCGTGCTTGCCAACAAGATCCACGCCCGTTTCGCGCAGCAGCCGCATGCAGCCCCACGGCGTGCACGGCCGCAGCACCGGCATCTTCAGCACCAGCCGCCCGACGTTGTAGGGATGAAAGCCATCGACATCTTTTTTCGGGTCGATGCGCTCGATCACGTGCTCGGCGTCGATCTGCTTCGGCAGCGGCAACTGCACCAGGATGGCGTTTACCGCCGGGTCCGCGTTCAGCCGGTCGATCAGCGCCAGCAACTGCGCCTCGCTCGCCGATGCCGGCAGGTCGAAGGCGAAGGAACGCATGCCGGCCGCCTCGGTGGTCCGGCGCTTGTTGCGCACATAGATCTGCGACGCGGCGTCATCGCCGACATGGACGACGGCGAGTCCCGGCGCCGTGTGCCCGGCGGCGACGTGTTCGGCCACCTCTATGCGCACTTCTTCGGTGACTCGCTGGGCGACGGCACGGCCGTCGATAATCGTTGCGCTCAATTTGAAAGTCGCTGGTCGGTTGAAGTTATTTGGTGGCCACGGACCGCTGTCCACCTGTCGGGCGGCTCCATCGGGGCCGCAGCGCGCGATCGTGCAGGGACGCCCGCAATTCTACCGCAGCGACGCGTTGGCCCATCGCGTGCGGACTTGCGCTCGAACAGGACCTCCGCTAAAAGGCCACCACCATGCCCTACGTGATCGATGCCGCTACCTTGGCTGCCATCGAGGTGCGCCTCGCACGGGTGCTCGCTCCGCCGGCGCAGCACTATCTGCCGCTGCGGGTCGACGGCGCGGTGGCCGGCTGGGTTAGCGATGCGCGTGCCAGGCGGCTCGCAGAGTTCGCCGACGTCTTTCGTGTCGGGCACGAGGCGATCGAATTCGTCGATGGCCTTGGCAACGAGCAGCGACGCAGCCGCGCACTCGCACAGGTGGCAAGCCAGCTCGCCCGCGAAGGCGTGCTCAGCGCATGGCGCGACGAGCGCTACGTCGTCGCGCCGGCGTGGAATGCGCCGCCATGGTTTACGCTGGAGCGGGCGGCAGCGCGTTACTTCGGCGTGCATACGCGCGCCGCACACGTAAACGGCCTGGTGCGCGACGGCGAGCACGTGACGATGTGGTTCGCCCGGCGCAGCGCGGGCAAGGCGATCGACCCCGGGCTGCTCGACAACCTCGTGGGCGGCGGCATCGCCGCCGGCGCCACGATCGCCGATACCGTCGTCAAGGAGGCGTGGGAGGAAGCCGGCATCACGGCGCAGCTCGCCGGCACCGCACGCGCAGCGGGCGCCCTCCTGATCCGTCGCGACCAGCCGGACGGACTGCACTGGGAGACGATCTTCGTCCACGACCTGTGGCTGCCGGACGCATTCGTACCCGCCAACCAGGATGGCGAGGCCGTGGAACACAGGCGGGTGACGCTGTCTGACGCGGCGCGCCTGATCGCCAACGACCGCGGGCCCGACGTCGTCACCGCCGATGCCAGCCTGGTCGTGCTCGACTGTCTGCTCCGGCACCGAAGCTAGGCGGCCGCACGAGCGGCGCCGGCCGGGGTGACATCGCGGACCCCCATCTCGGCCAGCGCATCGCGCATGGCGTTGACGGCATGGCGCATCTCGCCGGGTCCGATGGCGCCGATGCAACCGACGCGAAAAGTCTCGACCTGCGTGAGCTTGCCCGGGTAGAGCACGAACCCCTTGGCGCGGACCCGGTCGTAGAACTCCGCGAACAAATACTTCGGGTCGGCCGGCGCATGCACGGTGACGATGATCGGCGCCTGGATAGCGGGGGGCAGGAACGGGCGCAGTCCGAGCTCGCGCAGGCCCGACATCAGCATCTCGAAGTTCGCCCGGTAACGGGCGAGGCGCGCCGGCTGGCCACCTTCGGACGCGTGTTGGTCGAGCGCCGCGTTCAACGCGACCACGATATGCGTGGGCGGGGTGAATCGCCATTGCGTCGTCTTCTCCATGTACGTCCACTGGTCGTGCAGGTCGAGCGCCAGCGACGTCGAATTGCCGCCGCAGCGTTCGAGCGTGCTTTTGCGCACGAACACGACTCCCATGCCCGGCGGCCCTTCCACGCACTTGCCGGACGCGGCCACGAGCGCGTCGAAGGGCGTGGTCCGCGCGTCGATCGGCAGCGCGCCGAACGAGCTCATCGCATCGACGATGAGGCTCTTTCCATGGCCGGCGACGACCTCCGCGATTTCGCGCAGCGGATTCTCGATGCCGGTCGACGTCTCGCAGTGAATGAGTCCCACGTGCGTGATCGACGGGTCCTTGGCCAGCAGGCCATCGACGTCGGCGGCCGTGGTGGGCACGTCGTCGGCGGTCTCGAACGTCGTCGACCGGCGGCCCATCATCGCGGTCAGCCGGGCGAGGCGCTTGCCGTAGGCGCCGTTGATCAGCACCAGCAGATGGCCGTCGCGCGGGACCAGCGTATTCACCGCGGCCTCGACCGAGAACGTGCCGCTGCCCTGCATCGGCACGCAGACGTGCGAATCCTGTGAATGAATGATCGCGGCCAGCTTGGCGCGCACCTGCGCGGTGACGCCGTTGAACGAGGCGTCCCACGAACCCCAGTCGCGCAGCATGGCTGCCTTGGTGGCAAGCGACGTGGTCAGCGGGCCCGGCGTGAGCAGGATCGGGTCGCGGTCATGATTGCTCATTGCATGATTCCTCGTGTACGACGGAAGTTATCGGAAGTTCGCGGAGGACGCACTTCAGGAAGCATGCGCGACCCGCCATTGCTGCGTGCGGGTCAGCAGGAATCGCGTCAGCAGTGCATAGGCGACGCATACCAGCGTCGACGACACGACGATCAGCGTGGCCATGGCCGCAGCGGCGCCGACCTCTCCCGCCTCGTCCATGTTGAGGATGGCGACCGCGGCCAACTGCGTCGTCGGCGAATACAGGAATACGACCGCCGAAATCGTCACCATCGCGTTGACAAACAGGTAACGGCCGATGTCGAGGATCGCCGGCAGGCACACCGGCACCGTGACCCGGAAGAAGGTCTTGTAGAACGGCACCTTGAGCGATGCGGAGACGGCTTCGAACTCGTTGTCGAGCGCCTTCAGCGCGGTCACCGCAGTCAGGTGGCTCGACGTGTAGTAGTGCACGATGGTCGCCAGCACCAGGATGGTCATCGTGTGGTACATCCCGTTGAGCGGGTTGTCCGGGTGATTGAAGAACAGGATATAGCCCAATCCGAGCACCATTCCGGGAACCGCCATCGGCATCGCCGCCAACAGGCGCAACGCCGACTTGGCGAGCGGCATGCCGCGCGTCTTCTCGAGCAGGTAGGCGACGCCGAAGATGAATATCGTGCCGAAGAGCGCGACGTACAGCGCCATCTCGAGGCTGTTGAAGAACGACGAGATGACGCCTGCGTCGATGAGGCCGTAGGTGTAGTGCCGCAGGCTGAAAGATTTGTCGTAGGGCCACAGCTTGATGAACGACGTGTAGATCGCCATGCCGAGAACGAGCAGCAGCAGCAGCGAGACGATGCAGCAGTAAGCGAACATCGAGGTGTCGAACCAGGGCGAGCGCTTCGGCACATAGGGAACCGCGCGCGCCGAGAACTGTGCGTGCAGGCGCCCCTGCATGCTCCAGTCGACGATGAACGCCAGCAGCACCGGCAGCAGCAGGATCAACCCGACCACCGCTCCCTTGTTGAAGTTCTGCTGGCCGATGACCTGCTTGAAGATATCGATCGCCAGGATGTTGAAGTTCCCGCCGATCACCTTGGGAATGCCGAAGTCGCTGACGGTGTAGGAAAACACGACCATCGCGGCACTGACCAGGCCGTACTTGGCACCGGGCAGCGTGATGGTGAAGAACTTGCGCCAGGTCGGCGTCCGCAGCGATTCGGCGACTTCGTACAGGCGTCCGTCGGACAGGAGCAGCGCGGTCAGGACGATCATCAGCGCATGCGGGAAGGTCGCGTAGACCGCGCTCATGATGATGCCGATCGGGCCGTAGATCGACGCGCCGCCCAGCATGAACTTGAGCAGTCCCTGCGTGCCGAACCACTGGATGAACGAAATGGCCGACAACAGCGATGGCGCCAGGATGGGGGTCAACGCGATGACGCGCAACGCGCCCTTGCCGCGCATGCAGGAGCGGGTCAGCGCATAGGCGTAGACGAACGCCAGCGGCACCACGATCAGCGTGACGGAGGTGGATACCCAGAGCGTGTTCCAGATCGACTCCTTGAGCGCAGGCGTGGCTAAATACTCGCGAAACTGCTGCAGACCGACGAACACGCCATCCTTGTCCTGCACACTCTTGATCAGGATCATCGCCAGCGGCGCCAGCAGGAACAGCGCAAGTGCTACGCAGCTGGCCAGCAGCAACCCCTGCGCCAGCCGATCCTGCCAGTGCGCGCGCAGCGTCAGGCGCGCCGGCATCGGCACCGCAGGCAGCGTGCTGGCGGATGTGGGCATCGGACTTGGGTCCGCGCCTTCAGCCGAGCACGCGCATCGCCTCGGGCGGAAGGCTGATGCGCACGTTCAGGCCGGATGCCAGCCCCGCGCCGTCGACGACCTGTCGGGGTACGTTGGCGACCAGCACGGGCACGTCATCGCCGGCCAGCTCCAGTCCGACCAGGCAAAAGGCGCCGAGGAATTCCACCTTGGCAATCCGGGCCGGCAACGCGCCGGCCGGCGCCGCACCATTGGCATGAATGCCGATTTCTTCGGGGCGCAGATAAAGCCTGATTGCGGTGCCCGGCACCAACCCGGACTTGGCGATGGCCAGCGACAGCGACCCGACCCGGCAGCGGCCGCCGCTTTCCGCGATTGCGGTCAGCATGTTGATCTTGCCGACGAAATCCGCGACGAACGGCGTCCCCGGCGCACTGTAGATCTCGCGCGGCGTCCCGACCTGCTCGATGCGCCCGGCATTCATGACCACGATCCGGTCTGCCATCGAAAGGGCTTCTTCCTGGTCGTGCGTCACCATGACGGTGGTGACCGCCAGCCGCTGCTGCAGCGCGCGGATTTCGCCCCGCAGGCGGACCCGCTCGATCGCATCCAGCGCCGAAAGCGGTTCATCGAGCAGCAGCAACCCGGGCGAGGTGGCCAGCGCGCGCGCCAGCGCGATTCGCTGCTGCTGGCCGCCCGACATCTGGCCCGGATACTTGGCGCCCGAATCGGGCAACCCCACCAGCATCAACAGCTCGCGCACACGAGACTCGATCAGCTTCCGGCCCTGCCGGCGATTGACCAGGCCGTAGGCCACGTTGTCGTGGATGGTCAGGTTCGGAAACAGCGCGTACGACTGGAACACGATGCCGTAGTCCCGCTTGATCGCCGGCAGCCGGGACACGTCGCGACCGTCCTGCACGATGGTGCCGGCATCTTGCGTCTCGAGTCCGGCGATGATGCGCAGCAGCGTGGTCTTGCCGCAGCCGGAGGGACCCAGAAACACCACCAGTTCGCCGCGCCCGACGTCGAGATCGATTTCCCGCAGCGCCTCGAACTTTCCGAAGCGCTTGGTGATTCCCGCGACGTGCAGGAACGTTTGCTCGGTGGGCGACGAGTGGCTTACGTTCACGGGCCGGCAGTGCAAAGACACGCGCCCCGCACCGACGTGGGCGGGGCGCGAAGGATGGACATCGCTATTTTTTTTCGGACTTGGAGTCGAACCGCTTGGTCCATTCTGCGAGGATCTTGTCGCGGTTCTTCGCGGACCAGGCGAAATCGATCTTGGCCAGCCGCTTCTCGTAATCGGCGGGTACGAAATCCAGCGGCTTGGCAATACCGGGCATGGCAACCACCGCAAAATTCTTCGCGTACAGTTCCATCGCATCCTTCGTTGCGAGCCAGTCCATCAGCGTGCGCGCCGCTTCGAGCTTCTTGGTGGTCTTCATGATCCCCGAAGCCTCGAGGTCCCAGCCCAGTCCTTCGGTCGGGAAGATGATGTCGATCGGTGCGCCGGATTTCTTGGTCGTCACCGCGCGGTACTCGAAGGACACCCCGATCGGGAACTCTCCCGCGCCCGCCTGCTTGCACGGCTTCGAACCCGAATGCGTGTATTGCGCGATGTTCTCGTGTAGGCCGTCCATGAATTTCCATGCCTTGGCATCACCCCACATCTGGATCCAGCCGGACACGTCGAGGTAGCCGGTCCCCGATGAGGCGGGATTGGGCATCACGATTCGGCCCTTGTAGATGGGCTTGGTCAGGTCCTGCCAGGTCTGGGGCTTGGGCAGTTTGAGTTTGGCCGCCTCGACGGTGTTGAAGCAAATCGCGGCGCCATAGACATCCATGCCCACCCACATCGGCGGATTGGCTGGGTCGCGATACTGCTTGGAGATCTTGTCCAATCCCTTGGGCGCGTACGGCTGCAGCATGCCCTCGTTCGCGAATACCGCCAGGCTCGATGCCGACACGCCGACCACCAGATCGGCCACCGGGTTGGCCTTTTCGGCCAGCAGCTTGGAGGTGATTACGCCGGTCGAATCCCGCGTCCACTTGAGCTCGATGTTCGGGTGGGCCTTGTTGAAGCCTTCGGTATAGGCCTTGAGCTGATCCGTTTCCAGCGCCGTGTAAACGTTCAGATCGGTCTTTTGCGCGACCGCATTGCCCGCCATGAGAAGCATGGCCATCGAAAGTACCGTCAGACTGCGCAATCCCAAAGCAACCTTCATCGGAAATCCCCCTCGTTCGACCCGCCGTTGGTCAATCATGTCCAGGCATCCGGTCTTGCATCGCCGAATGCTGGTGCGATGCTACGCGCCCATCCCGCCTGTTGGCAACGACCCGATGCCTGAATCCGCTTCCCCCCTCCCCTCTCCCCGCCATCGTCCCGGTTCGCGTCGCTCGACTCTGCGCGGCGCCCGGCGACGAGGGAAGCGGTGATTGCAGATTGTTGACAATCTACACCGCGGCGCGTCTAATCGCAACATGTTGAAAAGTGGCGGTGGTCAGGGTGGGGCAGGCCTGCGCACACGCGGGCAACCGCAGGCACTCTTGTCACCGGTGTCGCGTGATCCCATCCCGAGTCAGGGCGGCGCCACGATCGCGGTGCTGCAGGGCAATTCCCTGCCGGCGCTGGTGCAGCGCGAGCTCGAGCGCATGATTCTGACCGGCGACCTGCCGGCGGGAGCCAAGCTCAACGAGGCATCGATCGCCGACCTGCTCGGCGTGTCACGCGGACCGGTGAGGGAGGCGTTTCGTGCCCTCGAGGAATCCGGGCTGGTGCGACTGGAAAAAAACCGCGGTGTATTCGTGCGCCAGATCGTGGTCGAGGAAGCCGACGAAATCTATGAATTGCGCGCGGTCCTCGACGAATTCGCGGGCCGCCGCGTGGCGCAGTCGATCTCCACTTCCGACCTGCGCGGCCTGCGTTCGCTGGTGGACGAGATGGATCGGGCGGTTGCCCGCGCGGACGTCGATGCCTACCATCGGGCCAATCTCGCGTTTCACGAAACGCTGGTCGCCCTGGCCGGCAACGGCAAGCTGCTGCGTACCTATAGGCGGCTGGTCAACGAATTGCACCTGTACCGTCGTACGACGTTGGCGACGGCCGGAACGCTGCCCGTCTCGGCCCGCGAACATCATGAAATCCTGGACCGGATCGCAGCGGGCGAGGTCGCGGCCGCCGGCCGCGCGCTGTTCGATCATGCAATGGGCAGTCGCGAGCGAATGCATCGAACGCGAGAACGCAATGCCGGCACCGTATCCGCGGTTGCACGCCCGCGCGCACCGAGATAGCGGATGACCACCTCGGGGACGAGCGCCGCCGATCAGCGCAGCATTTCGGTCAACGGACGCGACTACCACTGGCCCGACAGGCCGCTGGTCGTCGTCTGCGTCGATGGCTGCGAACCCGATTACATCAACCAGACGATCGAGGCCGGGCGCGCGCCGTTTTTCGCCTCGCTCGCGCAGCGCGGCACCTGCCTGACGGCGGACTGCGTCGTTCCGTCGTTCACCAACCCGAACAACCTGTCGATCGTCACCGGCGCACCGCCATCGGTCCATGGCATTTGCGGCAATTACTTCTGGGATTCCGAAGCGCAGGCCGAAGTGATGATGAACGACGCCAAGTACCTGCGTGCGGGCACGATCCTCGCGGCGCTGGCCGACGCGGGGGCAAAGGTCGCCGTGGTTACCGCCAAGGACAAGCTGCGCTCGCTTCTCGGCCACAAGCTCGCCGGCATCTGCTTCTCCTCCGAGAAGGCCGACCAGGTGACGATGAAGTCCAACGGCATCGACGATGTGCTGGCGCTGACCGGGATGCCGGTGCCGTCGGTGTACAGCGCGGCGCTGTCGGAATTCGTCTTCGCGGCGGGACTGGCGCTGCTGCAGCGGGACCGGCCCGACGTCATGTACCTGTCGACTACCGACTACGTGCAGCACAAGTCCGCGCCGGGCACCGGGCCGGCCAACGACTTCACGGCAATGATCGATCGCTATCTCGGTCAGATGGACGCGCTGGGTGCGACCATCGTGCTGACCGCCGACCATGGCATGAACGCCAAGACCGATGCGCTCGGCCGCCCCGACATCGTCTTCCTGCAAGAGCGGCTCGATGCATGGTTCGGCAAAACGGCTACGAGGGTGATCCTGCCGATCACCGACCCGTACGTCGTGCACCATGGCGCGCTCGGCTCCTACGCGACGGTCTACGCTGGCGACGCGAAACTCGCCGATGACGCCGCGCGCAGGATCGCGGACCTACCCGGCATCGAGAGCGTGTACTCGCGCGAACAGGCCTGCGCCAAGTTCGAGCTGCCGCCCGACCGCGTCGGCGATCTGGTCGTGGTATCGGGGCGACTGACGGTCATCGGCACCAGCGCCGATCGCCACGACCTGTCGCAGCTCGACGTGCCGCTGCGCTCGCACGGCGGGACCTCCGAGCAGCGGGTGCCGCTGATCGCCAATCGGCGCAGCGGTGACCTGCCGGTGCGCCGCTGGCGCAATTTCGACGCCTTCGACCTCGCCCTCAACCACCTCGTGTAGCCAGGATCTGCGATGAATATGCCCAACGAACTCGCCGCCGTGAAGCAGCGAGAGCCGCTGCACATGAAAATGCGCATCGCCGGCGAGCACGTCGGCGGCGACCGCCTGATCGAAGTGCGCAACCCGTATACCAACGCCGTCGTCGGCACCGTGCCGAAGGCCACCGTCGACGACGTCCGTCGCGCAATCGCGATCGCCCGCGGCTACCGCGCCAGGCTCACGCGCTACGAGCGTTCGGCCATTCTGCAACGCACGGCGGCTCTGATCCGTGCGCGCGCCGAAGCGATCGCCGGCCTCATCACCGCCGAGTCGGGACTGTGCCGGAAGGACACGAACTACGAGATCGGGCGTGCCTGCGACGTGTTCGACTTCGCCGCCAACGCGGCGCTGACCGACGACGGCCAGGTGTTTTCCTGCGACCTGACGCCGCACGGCAAGTCGCGCAAGGTCTACACGCTGCACGAGCCGCTGCAAGGCGTGATCAGCGCGATTACGCCCTTCAATCATCCGCTGAACCAGGTCGCGCACAAGATGGCGCCGTCGATCGCGACCAACAACCGGATGGTCTTGAAGCCCGCCGAGAAGACGCCACTCACCGCGCTGCTGCTGGCCGATCTCGTCTACGAGGCGGGATTGCCGCCGGAGATGATGTCGGTGGTGACCGGCGACCCGCGCGAGATCGCCGACGAAATGCTGGTCAACGACGGCATCGATATGGTCAGCTTCACCGGCGGTGTGGCCGTCGGCAAGTACATCGCGGCCAAGGCCGTGTACAAGCGGCAGGTGCTCGAACTGGGCGGCAACGATCCGATCATCGTCATGGAGGACGCCGATCTCGACGAGGCGGCGGCGCTGGCGGCGTCCGGCTCGTACCGGAATTCGGGACAGCGCTGCACGGCGGTCAAACGGATACTCGTCCACCGTCGCGTCGCCAACGCCTTCGTCGAGCGGCTGGTCGCGAATACGCGCGCCTGGAGCTACGGCGACCCCACCGACCCGTTGCTGGACATGGGTACGGTGATCGACGAGGCGAGTGCCGTCAACTGCGAGTCGCGGGTCGCCGCAGCGGTCGCCGACGGTGCCCGGCTGCTGGTGGGAAACCTGCGCCGCGGCGCGCTCTATTCGCCAACACTCCTCGACGATGTGCGGCCGGAAATGAACGTCGTCCGGACCGAAACCTTCGGGCCGGTGTCTCCGGTGATCCGCTTTGCCGATATCGACGAAGCGATCAATATCGCCAACGCCACCGTCTACGGTCTATCATCTGCGGTGTGCACGAACCGTCTCGACTACATCACGCGCTTCGTGTCCGAACTGCAGGTCGGCAGCGTCAACGTCCGCGAAGTTCCAGGCTACAGACTCGAGCTGACGCCCTTCGGCGGCATCAAGGATTCCGGCCTCGGCTACAAGGAAGGCGTGCAGGAAGCGATGAAGAACTTCACCCATACCAAGACCTACTCGCTGCCGTGGTGATGGATCACTAGGCATGCAGACGCTGCTCAACCTGCTGGCCGGAGTGTCGCTGCTGGTGTGGGGAACGCATATCGTCCGCACCGGTATCCTGCGGCTGTACGGCAGCGACCTTCGGCGCGTGCTGCGCCGGAGCGTCAACCAGCGCTTTGCCGCCTTCGTCGCGGGCCTCGGCGTCACCGGACTCATCCAGAGCAGCACGGCGACCGCGCTGATCGTCGCGGCCTTTGCGGGCCAGGGGCTGATCGGCACCGCACCCGCTCTGGCGGTGATGCTCGGCGCCGACGTCGGCACTTCGCTGGTCACGATCATCCTTTCCTTCGACCTGTCATGGCTCGCACCGCTTTTGATCTTCTCCGGCGTGACGCTGTTTCTGGCCTGGCAATCGACCAATATCGGCCGCTTCGGGCGGATCATGATCGGGTTGGGCCTCATCATTTTCGCGCTGCAATGGATCTCGCTCGCAGCCAAGCCCTTCGTGCAGGCGGCGGGCGTGAAAGTGATCTTCAGCTCGCTGACCGGTGACGTGCTGCTCGACATGCTGGTTGCCGCGCTGTTCACGATCCTGTGCTACTCGAGTCTCGCCGTGGTGCTGCTGATGGCGACACTGGCGTCGCTGTCGATGATTTCGCTGCCGGTCGCGCTCGGGCTGGTCCTCGGCGCCAATCTCGGCAGCGGCATCCTCGGCATGCTGTCGACGCTGCGTTCGCCGCCCGAGGCACGGCGGGTGACGCTCGGCAACTTCCTGTTCAAGCTGATCGGCTGCGTGCTCGCCATTCCGCTGCTGCCGCATATCGACGGCTGGATCGCCGGGCTCGAGCTCGATCCGGCGCGCGAGGTCGTGCTGTTCCACTTTTTTTTCAACGTCGCGCTGGCTCTGCTGTTCATCTTCTGGACCGAGCAGATCGCGCGCGTGGCCGATCGCCTGCTGCCGGCAAAGGCGGCCGCCGACGATCCGGCGAAGCCGCGCAATCTCGACCCATCGGCACTCGACTCGCCGCCGCTGGCGATCGCCAACGCCGCGCGTGAGGCGATGCGCATCGGCGACATCATCGAGGACATGCTTACCGGCATGTTGACGGTGCTGAAAACCAACGACCGCGCGCTCGCCACGCGGCTGCGCAAACAGGACGATGTCGTCGACGATCTGTACACGGCGGTCAAGCTCTATCTGACGCAGATCTCGCGCGAGGAGCTCGACCAGCGCGAGGGACGCCGCTGGGCCGACATCGTCTCCTTCACGATCAACATGGAGCAGGTCGGCGATATCATCGAGCGTGTGCTGACCGACATCGAGGACAAGAAGATCTCCAAGCATCGCAGCTTCTCGGACGCCGGTATGGCCGAGGTCTGCGACCTGCACGCCCGCCTCGTCGCCAACCTGCGCCTGGGCATGAGCGTGTTCCTGCACGGCGACCTGAAAAGTGCGCAGGAGCTACTCGCGCAAAAGGTCCTCTTCCGCGACCTCGAGCGCGCCTACGCCAATTCGCACCTGGCGCGGCTCTCCGACAATACGCTGGAGAGCATCGAGACGTCGTCGCTGCATCTCGACCTCATCTCGGATCTGAAGCGCATCAACTCGCACATCTGCTCGATCGCCTACCCGATCCTCGAGGAGGCCGGCGTACTGGCCCGCACGCGCCTGAAAGAGCCCGTCGCCGAGCCGGACCCCGATCCCGTTCCCACCGGCGCAGACAGCGGCAAAGCCGGCTGGCAGAAGCGCAAGCCGCGCACCGCCTGACGCCGGCAATACCAAGGTGGAACTGTCGCTTGGCGTGACCTTCGCCGTGCTCGGCGCGGGGCTGCTGCACGCGGGCTGGAACGCGCTGCTGAAGAGCGCGGGCGGCGGCGACCCGCTGCTCGACACCGCCACCGTCGTTGCCGGTGCGACGGTATGCGCGCTGCCGGTACTGCCCTTCGTCGCGCTGCCGTATCCGGCAGCGTGGCCGTTCGTGCTCGCATCCGCGGTCATCCATTTCGCGTACTACATCACGCTGGCCGAAGCGTATCGCAGCGGCGACCTGTCCTTCGCCTATCCGCTGATGCGCGGTACCGCCCCGCTGCTGGTGACGCTGCTGGGCATCGCCTTCCTGCGCGAACTGCCGAGCGCGCAGGTCATGCTCGGCGTCGTGCTCATCTCCGGAGGCATCGTCGGCATCGCCTTCGCCCAGCGGCATCGGCATTCGCGCGCCGCCGTCACCTGGGCGCTGACCAACGCCGCGATCATCGCCGTCTACTCGCTGGTCGATGGATCCGGCGCACGGGTGGCGGGCAGCGCGCTTTCCTACGTGCTGTGGATGACGTTTCTCGAGGGACTGTTTTTCCTGGCCTGGATCCGCATGTATCGCGGCCCGGTATCCGTCAGTTACATCGGTGCGCAATGGCGGCGCGGACTGCTTGGTGGCTTTTGCAGTGTTGCCGCATACGGCATCGTGCTGTGGGCGATGACGCGTGCGCCGATCGCTGCCGTTGCCGCGCTGCGCGAAACCTCGGTGCTGTTCGCGACCATCATCGGTACCGTCCTGCTGAAGGAAGGCTTCGGTGCTGCGCGCCTGGCCGGCGCGGTGAGCGTTGTCGCCGGGGTCGCCGTGCTCAAACTCTAGGAGTCCGCCTTGTCCACGATTCCCACCCAGGCCCGCGTCGTCATCGTCGGCGGCGGCATCGCCGGCGCGTCGACCGCCTACCATCTCGCCAAGCTCGGGATCACCGACGTTCTGCTGCTCGAGCAGGGCAGGCTCACCTGTGGCACGACGTGGCACGCAGCCGGCCTCGTCGGACAGACGCGGGCAACGCGCAACGCGACGCGGATGAGCCGCTACGGCATCGAGCTCTATTCCACGCTGGAAGCGGAAACAGGGCTTGCCACCGGATGGAAGGCGTGCGGCAGCCTCAACGTCGCGAAGTCGCCAGAGCGACTCAAACTGATGCGTCGGCAGATGGCGCGCGCCAAGAGCTTCGGCATCGACTTCGAGTACGTTTCGCCATCGGAGGCGATGCGCATCGCGCCGATCCTGCGCACCGACGACCTGTCCGGCGCCGTCTGGATTCCCGGCGATGGCAAGGCGAATCCGACCGACCTGACCGCTTCGCTCGCACGCGGCGCACGCATGCGCGGAGCGCAGATCTTCGAGGGCGTCAAGGTCGTCGGCGTCGACGTGGCCGGCGGCCGGGTGACCGGAGTGGACTGGAAGAGCGCCGACGGCGCCGGCCGGATTGCCTGCGAGACGCTGGTCAATTGCGGCGGGCAGTGGGCGCGCGAATTCGGCCGCCGTGCCGGCGTCAACGTGCCGCTTTATGCGGCCGAGCATTTCTACATCGTCACGCAGCCTATCACCGGCGTGACGCCGGAACTGCCGGTGATCCGCGACCCGGACGGCTTCATCTACTACAAGGAGGAAGTCGGCGGGCTGGTGATGGGTGGCTTCGAGCCGGTCGCCAAGCCGTGGAACGTCTCGCCGATTCCGGACGACTTCGAATTCCAGCTCCTGCCCGAGGACTGGGACCAGTTCGAGGTGCTGATGATCAACGCGATTCATCGCACGCCCTGCCTCGAGGCCGCGCCGATCAAGATGCTGTTGAACGGCCCGGAGAGCTTCACGCCGGACGGCAATTTCATCCTCGGTGAAGCGCCCGAGGTCGGCGGCTATTTTGTCTGCGCGGGTTTCAATTCCGCCGGCATCGCCAACTCCGGCGGTGCCGGGCGGCTGATCGCCGAGTGGATCGTCGGCGGCGAGGCGCCGCTCGACCTCTGGGACGTCGACATCCGGCGCTTTGCACCCCTGCACGCGAATCGCAGGCACCTCGCCGACCGTACCGTCGAGTCGCTCGGACTGCATTACGCGATGCGCTGGCCGCGCGAGGAAATGGCGACGGTGCGGCCGCTGCGCCGCTCGCCGCTCTACGATCGGCTGCTGACGAAGGGCGCGGTGTTCGGCACCAAGCTGAATTGGGAGCGTGCGAACTATTTCCTGCCACCGGGGAAAGCGCCGGCGCCCTACACGCTCGACACGCCGGGCTGGCTGCCCTGGGTATTGGAGGAGCAGCGCGCCTGCCGCGAAGACGTCGTCGTCTTCGACCAGACATCCTTCGCCAAGTTTGTCTTCAAGGGCCGCGATGCGCTGGCGGTGCTGCAGCGGTTGTGCGCCAACCAAATCGATGTTGCGGTGGACGCGATGGTCTACACGGCGCTGCTCAACCGGCGCGGCGGCTTCGAGTCCGACCTCACGATCACGCGGCTCGCCGCCGACCATTTCTTCATCCTCGCCGGTTCGGGCCAGGCCACGCGCGACGCCGCATGGATCGAGCGTGCGATCGGGCCGGACGAGTTCGCGCTCCTGGTCGACGTCAGCAGCGCGTACTCGGTGATCTCGCTGATGGGGCCGAAATCCGAGGCGCTGCTGAAGCGACTCTCTCCGGACGACCTGTCGAAGTCGGGACTGCCGTTCTCTACCTCGGCGGACATCGACGTCGGCTACGCGCGAGTTCGTGCCGCACGCATGAGCTACGTCGGCGGGCCCGGTTATGAACTGGTCGTGCCGACCGACCAGTGCGTGACCCTGTACGACTCGCTGCACGGCGAAGGCGACGCTTTCGGATTGAAGGATGCCGGCTACTACGCGCTCGACGCACTGCGCATCGAAGCCGGTCGTCGCGCATGGGGTGCGGAACTCTCACCCGACGAGACGCCGTGGGAGGCCGGACTGGGCTATGCGGTGGCCATGGACAAGATGGCGTCGTTCACCGGCCGCGACGCGCTGGTCGCGCAACGGGCGGACGGCGTGCGCAAGCGCCTGGTGATGTTCAGTTTCGACGACCCCGATGCGTATCCATGGGGCGGCGAGCCGATCCTGATGGACGGCCGCAATGTCGGCGAGCTGACGTCGGCCGGCTACAGCCGAAGGTACGGCCGCGCACTGGCAATGGGCTATGCGCGTGCCGCGCCCGATGCCCAGGTCCTCACCGATGCCGCGATCCTGGCCGCGAGTTACCAGGTCGACGTCGCCGGCCGCCTGTTTGCCGTGACCCCGCACTTGCGGTTAGGCTAGGGTCGCGCTCTGCAGGACCGCTTCCCCGCTCGTCGTTCGCCCGCAGTTCATGTCCAATCGACCTCCCGCCCCCCCGCCCAGGCGCGGCCGCACCCCCGGCAAGCCCGGTGCGGTCACCGCTCAGGTGCAAAGCCTGAGCCGCGGGTTGTCGCTGCTCGAAGCGCTCGCGCGCGCCGAAGGCGGACTTACGCTCACCGATTTGGCACATCGCGTGCAGCTCGCGCCATCGACCGCGCATCGACTGCTCGCCACGCTGGAAAAGATGGGCTATGTCTATCAGGGTGGCGAACTCGGCCGCTGGTACATCGGACTGCAGGCGTTCACCGTCGGTACCAGCTTTCTCGCCAATCGCGACTTCGTCGCGCAAAGCCACCCGTACATGCGGCGATTGATGGAGCAGTCGGGCGAGACCGCCAACCTCGGCATACTCGACGGCACCGAGGCGGTGTTCATCGACCAGGTGCAGTGCCGCGAAATGATGCGCACGATCGTCAAGCTGGGCAGCCGCGTTCCGCTGCACGCGTCGGGTGTGGGCAAGGCGATTTTCGCGGCGCTGCCCGACGAGCAGATCGACGCGATCCTCAAGGTCAAGGGATTGCCGCGCATCACCGCCAACACGATCACGTCGCCGGAGACGATGTGGGCGAGCGTGCGGGTGATCCGCCAGCGCGGCTGGTCCTTCGATGACGAGGAACATGCGCTGGCGACGCGTTGCGTGGCGGCGCCGATTTTCAACGAGCACGCCGAGGTGCTCGGCGCCATTTCGCTCGCCGGACCCTCGTCGCGCCTGCCCGACGAGCGGATCAAGCAGCTGGGACCACTGGTCGCGCATACGGCCGTCGAGCTGACGCAGCGGCTGGGTGGGCGGCCGCCGCCCGTTTCCCGACCGGCTTCGGAAAATCGGGGGCAGAGCTGAAACTGCTGGACTAACGTCCCTCCATCCGCGCCGCGCGCCGCGCGAGATCCGGCTGCGCGACGGGCCGCCAGCGCGACAGCAAGTCGTCGACGGCAGGAAAATCGTTGCAACTCAACACCATGTCGCAGCCGGCGATCAGCGCCGCGTCGGCGCGCGCGACGATATCGCCGGCCGTGCAGGCGCCAGCCATGCCAAGGTCATCGGAGAAGATGAGACCGTCGAAGACGAGCCGGCCGCGCAGGATCTCCTGCAGCCACACGCGCGAGTAGCCGGCCGGCACCGCGTCGACGGCAGGGTAGACGACGTGCGCCGGCATCACCGCCTCGAGTCCCGCCTTCACCAACGCTGCGAAAGGAACGAGATCGCGTGCGGCCAGTTCGGCGTACGACCGTTCGTCGACCGGCACCTCCAGATGCGAGTCGGCGACGACGAATCCATGGCCTGGGAAGTGCTTGCCCACCGCCGCGCAACCCGCCGCGTTCAAGCCGGCGCGCAACGCCGATGCGAGCTGCGCGACCGCGTCCGGATTGCCGGAGAACGCCCGGTCACCGATCACGGTGCTGGAGCCGAAATCGAGATCGAGCACGGGCGTGAAACTGAAATCCACCCCGTGTGCGCGCAATTCGCGTCCGACGACCGCTCCCAGCCGTCGCGCCTCGGCGGCCGCCGCCGCGGCGTCGCGTTCCCACAGACTACCCAGCTCGCGCATAGGCGCGATGGCGGTGAAACCGTCGCGAAAGCGCTGAACACGACCGCCTTCATGATCGACGCAGACGAGCAGCGCCGGCGAGCGCAGGTCACGGATTTCCAGAGTCAGCGCTGCGAGCGTCGCGCAATCGCGAAAATTGCGCGCAAAGAGGATGACGCCGCCGACCAGCGGATGCTGCAGGCGCTCGCGATCGCGCACCGTCAGCGCGCAGCCCTCGACACCCAGGACGACCGGCCCGCGCGGAAGTGCGATTTTGCTCGATGACACGCCCCCCGACGGCGCTGCGCGCCCTCCGCCCACTGGGGGGCGATCGCCTTGGGGCGGCCCGGCGGCGATCATGATTCCCCGCAGCTATGCGCGGCTTCGCGCAGCAGTGCCTTCATCTGCTGTACGGCGTCGCGCAGCCCGCAGAACATCGCACGCGACACGATCGCGTGTCCGATGTGCAGTTCGCGCACGCCAGGCAGCGCCGCGACCGGCTGCACGTTGAAATAGTTGAGCGCGTGACCGGCGTTGAAGCGCATGCCGAGTTCCCGGATCGCATCACCCGCCGCGCGGATTCGCGCCAGTTCGGCGACCACCGCCGCGCTTTCAGGATCGCGGCCCTTGGCGTGAAATGCGTGTGCGTAGGGGCCGGTGTGCACCTCGCAGACACGCGCGCCGATCCTGGCTGCGGCCTCGACCTGCGCGAGCTCGGCGTCGATGAACACCGACGTGACAATCCCCGCATCCGCGAGCCGGGCCACGACCGCGCGCAGCGTGCCCTCGGCGCCGGCGACGTCGAGACCCCCTTCGGTGGTGATCTCGTGCCGCCCTTCCGGAACCAGCATCGCCATCTCGGGCTTGACGCGACACGCGATATCGATCATCTCCGGGGTGGCCGCCATTTCGAGATTGAGCTTGATGTGCACGAGTTCGCGCAGGCGCCGCACGTCCTCGTCATGGATATGCCGGCGGTCCTCGCGCAGGTGGACGGTAATGCCGTCAGCGCCGCCCAGATGCGCTTCGACGGCCGCCCACACGGGGTCGGGTTCGTAGGTGCGGCGCGCTTGCCGCAGCGTCGCGACATGGTCGATGTTCACACCCAACTCGATCAAGATGCCGTTCCTTCCTCGTCCAGAGCAAGGAGATCGCGCACGATCCGCCTGCTGAAAATATGCCGTTCCTCGAGATGATGGTCGAGAATTTCGCGCATCAGCCGTTTGGCTTCGGCCGCCGAGTCGGCATCCGGAAACGTGTGCGCGGCGAGACCGAGCAACGTAGCGCCGCGGACCAACGGCACGCGCGGCGCGGGCTCGCGCACTTCGCCGCCCGTCGCCCGACACGGCCCGCGGTCGAAGACGTAATGGTACATGGCGGCGGGATCGATCGTCGCCCCCGAATCCGCGTCGTGCGTGAGCAGCAGCGCATAGCCCAACTCGGCGAGCAGCCTGACCTCGAAGCGCCGCAGTACCGTCGCCTGCACTACGGCGGCCGGTTGCGCGGCCAGCGCCGCCAGCGCGGTAGCGTAATCGTCGAACAGCGCCGGATGCGGATCTTCGCGTGGAAGCAGCTTCAGCAGCAGCTCGTTCAGGTAGAAGCCGCAAAGCAGCGCCGAACCGCCGGGCAGCGGCAACCCGCCGCGCCACTGGGCATCACGCAGCGTCTTCAGTTCTCCTGCGCCCGCCCACGACAGCGTCAGCGGCTGAAACGCCTGCAACAGCCCCCGCGTTTCCGAGCGCGGCCGCCTGGCGCCGCGGGCGACCATCGCCACCCGCCCGTGGCCTGGTGTGAACGCCTCGACGATGAGGCTCGTTTCGCGGTACGGATAGGCATGCAGCACGAACGCGGGCTCGTCGTCGCGGCGCTCCATCGGCTGCCGGTGGGCCACGGCCGCCGCCGTTTTCAGTAGCCGAAGCGCGCCAGAGACGCGTCGGTGGCTGCCCAGCCGCGCTTGACGCGGACCCAGACCTCGAGGAATACCCGGCCGCCGAACAGCCTTTCCATGTCGGCGCGCGCCTCGCTGGCGATCGCCTTCATGCGGACGCCGCCTTCGCCGAGCAAAATCGCGCGTTGGCTGGTCTTGTCGACGTAGACGGTCGCGTGGATTCGCCGCAGCGCGCCGTCGACGACAAAGGACTCGATGCCCACCGTAGTCGCATACGGCACTTCATCTCCCAGCTGGCGGAAGATCTTTTCCCGGATGAACTCGGCCGCGAGAAAGCGCTCGTCACGATCGGTCAGCTCGCCGTCCGGATACAGCGGCGGCGACAGTGGCAACAGCTTCGCGATTTCCGCCTTCAACTCCGGCAGCTGCGTCCCGCGAGCGGCCGAGATCGGAACGATGGCCGCGAACGCATGCAGTTGGGCAACGTCGGCGATCCGCGGCAACAGCGCGGACTTGTCGGCGACGAGGTCGATCTTGTTGACGGCGGCGATCACCGGCACCGTCTCCGGCAGCAACCGTGCTACCGCACGATCGGCCTCGGTGATACGTGTCGCATCGAGGACCAGCACCACCCCGTCGACATCGGCCAGCGCCGCACGCACCGCCTGGTTCAGGCGGTCGTTCAGCCGCGATCGGTGACGGGTCTGAAAGCCGGGAGTGTCGACGTAGATGCACTGTGCGGTCGCACCGGTGTCGATACCGACGATTCGATGGCGTGTCGTCTGCGGCTTTTTCGACGTGATGCTGATCTTGCTTCCCACCAGCGCGTTCATCAGCGTCGACTTGCCTACGCTGGGACGCCCGACGATGGCGACGTAGCCGCAGCGATACGGGGGTGGCGCAGAATCAGGCACCCGCACGCGGCGCCCGCTGGTCGTGCTGCACGACATCGACGCCCGCGGCCTCGGCGGCCGCCTGCTCGGCAGCGCGCCGGCTGCTGCCGCGGCCCGTCGCCGACCGCCCGAGCGACGCGATCCGGCACTCGACCTCGAAGGTCTGCGCGTGCGCCTCGCCGGTGACCGCCGTCACCACGTATTCGGGAACCGGAAGCTTGCGCGCCTGCAACCATTCCTGCAGCCGCGTCTTCGGATCCTTGCCCAGCGCGGCCGGATCGGCGTTCTCGAGCACGTCGCCGTAGCAGGCGACGATCACCTCGAACGCCTGGTCGAAGCCGGCGTCGATGAACACCGCGCCAAACACGGCTTCGAGCGCATCGGCGAGGATTGACGGACGCTCGCCGCCGCCGCTCTTCTGCTCGCCTTCGCCCAGGCTGATCTGGCTGCCGAGACCGAGCCGCCGCGCCACGCGCGCCAAGGTTTCCTGGTTGACCAGCGCCGCCCGTACACGCGACAGGTCGCCTTCGGCCAGCATCGGATGACGCCGGAACAGCGCCAGTCCGATCGCGCAGTTCAACACCGCGTCACCGACGAATTCCAGGCGCTCGTTGTGTGCCGCACCGAAACTGCGGTGCGTCAGCGCCTGGCGGAGAAGCTCCGGCCGATGAAAGGAATAGCGCAGGTGGTCACGCAGCGTGGCGGCCATCCGTTTGCGCGCTGCGACGCTAGCGCGACGCGCTCGCGTCGAACTCCAGCAGCAGGCTCACGTTGTACACCAGCGGCAGTCGCTTCTCCCAGCTTACCGAAGCGGTGACCACGTTGCCGTTCTTGACCACGTTGACGTCCTTCGCGGAAATGGCTTCTGCGTAGTCGGCAGACAGCTTCCGGTCCATGGCGCGACGGACGTTGGTGAGCGTCGGATCGTTGGTGTCGGCGAGCGCGGCTTCGAGCGCCTTCTGGACCGTATAGAACTCGATGTACGCCGGCGCCATCCGGAACGTCAGCAGCGCCACGACCATCAACACGATAGCGACGAACAGGAAACCGATCATCGACAGCCCGCGCTGGCGCCGCTGCATTGTCATTGTCATCGTTGCGCTCCCCACATGCGCCATCACCTAGCGGATTCCGCTTCCGACCCGCTTGAAGGCCAGGCTCGAGATGTCGTCCCAGTTGAACCAGATGAAAAACGCCTTGCCCCGAATATGATCGTCCGGAACGAACCCCCAGTATCGGCTGTCGTCGCTGTTGTCGCGGTTGTCGCCCATCATGAAGTAGTGGCCGGCCGGCACACGGCACGTGAATCCACGGTCATTGTAGTCGCAATTCTCGCGCCCCGGGAACGGGCGCACGTTCTGCGGATAGACGGGAGCCGCCTGCGGATTGATGCCGATCGTGTACGTGTGCGGACCGGTTCCGGTATCGGCGGTCTCCTCGAACTTCTCGAGGGTTTCGAAGCGCAGGTTCTCCAGATAGCTGTAGGTGCCGGCAGGCGTCTGCGGCAGTGGCTTGCCGTTCACCGTCAGCTTCTTGTCCTGGTAGTTGACGACATCGCCGCCGACGCCGACCACACGCTTGATGAAATCCTGGCTCGGGTTCACCGGGTAGCGGAAGACGACGACGTCGCCACGCTTCGGGTCGCCCAAAGGGATCAGCTTCGCCTCGATGATCGGCAGCCGCAGCCCGAAGCCGAACTTGTTGACCAGGATGAAATCGCCGACCTCGAGAGTCGGGCGCATCGACGACGATGGGATCTTGAACGGCTCCGCCACGAAGGAGCGCAGCAGGAAAACGGCCAGCAGAACTGGAAAGAAACTTGCCGCGTACTCGACCCAGACCGGCTCCGGCGCGTCGGCGGCACGACGCTTCCGAAAATGGAAGCGGTCGACGGACCAGAGCACGCCGGTGGCGAGCGTCAGCAGGAACAGGATCAGTGCGAAATTCATGGTTTTGGTCGGATGGGGGCCGGGCGGATTGTGCCATGCGCGAAGTCCGGGCCGGCCGCCGCCCGCTGCGCCGGATCGGCGTACTGTCTATTTCTCTCCGACCTGCAGGATCGCGAGAAAGGCCTCCTGCGGGATCTCGACGCTGCCGACGGACTTCATCCGCTTCTTGCCCGCCTTCTGCTTTTCGAGCAGCTTCTTCTTGCGCGTGATATCGCCGCCGTAGCACTTGGCGAGCACGTTCTTGCGCATCGCCTTGATCGTTTCGCGCGCGATGATCTGCGCGCCGATCGATGCCTGCACCGCGACATCGAACATCTGCCGAGGGATCAGCGCGCGCATCTTTGCCGCCACCTCGCGCCCGCGGTACATCGATACCGACCGGTGCACCATCACCGACAGCGCGTCGACGCGCTCGCCGTTGATCAGGATGTCGAGCTTGACCACGTCGGCCGCACGAAATTCGAGAAATTCGTAGTCGAGCGACGCATAGCCGCGCGACACCGACTTCAGCTTGTCGAAGAAATCCATCACGACCTCGGCCATCGGCAGCTCGTAGGTCAGCATTACTTGCCGTCCGAGGTATTGCATGTTCTTCTGCGCACCCCGTTTCTCCGTGCACAGCGTGATGACCGGTCCCACGTATTCCTGCGGCATCAGGATCGTCGCGGTGATGATCGGCTCGCGGATCTCTTCGACGCGTGAGAGGTCGGGAAGCTTCGACGGGTTTTCGATCTCCAGCTGCGTACCGTCGCGCATCAGGATCTGGTAGATCACGGTCGGCGCCGTCGTGATCAGGTCCATGTCGTACTCGCGCTCCAGCCGCTCCTGGACGATGTCCATGTGCAGCAGGCCGAGAAAGCCGCAACGGAAGCCGAATCCCAACGCCTGCGACACCTCCGGTTCGAAGTGCAGCGACGCGTCGTTGAGCTTCAGCTTGTTTAACGCGTCGCGCAATGCCTCGTACTGGTTCGACTCGACCGGGTAGAGCCCGGCGAAGACCTGCGGTTTGACCTCCTTGAAGCCGGGCAGCGGCACCGTTGCCGGCCGCGCGGCCAGCGTCACCGTGTCACCGACCTTGGCGGCGTCGATCTCCTTGATGCCGGCGATGATGAAACCGACGTCACCGGCGGAAAGCGCGTCGCGTGCAACCGATTTCGGCGTGAACACGCCGACCTGCTCGCAGTGGTACGTGGCACCGGCGGCCATCAGCAGCAGCTTGTCCCTGGCCTTCAGCGTGCCGTCCATCACGCGCACCAGCATCACGACACCGACATAGTTGTCGAACCACGAATCGATGATCAGCGCCTTCAATGGAGCATCGGCGTCGCCGGAGGGTGGCGGCACCCGGGCGATCACCGCCTCGAGGATGTCGTCGATGCCGACGCTGTTCTTTGCGCTGGCGCGCACGGCGTCGGTGGCGTCGATGCCAACGATGTCCTCGATCTCGTCGATGACGCGCTCCGGATCGGCAGAAGGCAGGTCGATCTTGTTCAGCACCGGGATGACCTCGACCCCCTGCTCGATCGCCGTGTAGCAGTTGGCGACGGTCTGCGCCTCGACGCCCTGCGAGGCGTCCACCACCAGCAGCGCGCCTTCGCAGGCGGCGAGCGAGCGCGAGACCTCGTAGGCGAAGTCGACGTGGCCCGGCGTGTCGATCAGGTTGAGCGAATAGACCGTGCCGTCGCGCGCCTTGTATTCGAGCGCCGCCGTCTGCGCCTTGATCGTGATGCCGCGCTCGCGCTCGAGGTCCATCGAATCGAGCACCTGCGCGCTCATCTCGCGGTCGGACAGGCCTCCGCAGCGCTGGATGAAGCGATCCGCGAGCGTCGACTTGCCGTGGTCGATGTGGGCGATGATCGAGAAGTTGCGGATGTGGCGCACGGGGGCGGCGGGCTCTTGGGCAGGGGCAGGCGCGTGGGATCTGCGAAAATCGCGTGCAGGTCGCACGAATATCGCGCGAAACTCGAAGGACACCCGAAGGTGTCCTTGAGCGACGCCGCGGCGACTCGCCGCGCCGCCTGTCGGACTATGGTCGGCAAACGTCGGATTTTAACCGATGGAGCGCGTTCGCGCGAGGGCGGCGACGACCATGTCGGCGTCGAGCCGGTAATGGCACAACTCGCAACCCGTCGCTGCGTCGCCGAGGAGCAGCACCGGAACCCGTTCACCGAAGCGCGTTTCGAGCGCCGGCACCGCGTCGACGTCGATCTCGACCACCGTGACACCATGCCGCTTCGCCAGCGGCAGCAGCGCATCGCGCATGTCGTCGCACAGGTGGCAGTAGGCGCGTGACAGTAGCGTCAGGACCGCCATGCAGCGTGCGCGCCGTTGAACTCGTCGACCGTGCCGTCGAATTACTCCCCGTTCACCGCCTTCAGCGTCGAGAAGAACTGCTGCTCGCCCCGCTTCATATGCAGCGTGACCGATGCTCCCTTCTCCATCTTGGCCAGCGCGTCGTTCACCTGCGCCGAGGACTTCGCCTCGGTGGTGACACCACCGCGGACGACGGCAATGATGATGTCGCCGGGCTGGACGTTGCCGCGCACTGTCGGCGCCACGTCCTCGACGATGACTCCCGACTTGACCTCGGCTTCCTTCTTCTGCTCGTCGGTCAGGTCCGACAACACGAGGCCCATGCGGTTGGGCTTCGCCTTTTCCTTCGGTACCGGCGCACCGCGACGCACCGGCGCACCGGTGTCTTCCTTGATTTCGGCGACGGCGACCGTCAAATCCTTCTGCGCACCCTTGCGCCAGACGGTCAGGTTGATCTTGGTGCCGGGCCGAATGACGGTGATGATGCGCGGCAGTTCGTTCGACGAGCGGACCTCGCGGCCGTCGACCTTGAGGATGATGTCGCCGACCTCGACGCCGGCCTTGGCCGCCGGGCCGTCTTTTTCGATGCCGTTGACCAGCGCGCCGCGCGGCGTGCCGAGCCCGAAGGCCTCGGCCTCCTCGCGGCTGACCGTCTGGATCTGGACACCGATGCGTCCACGCGTCACGCGGCCCTTTTCCTTGAGCTGCGCGACGGTATTCATCGCAACGTCGATGGGAATGGCGAAAGCCAGTCCCATGTAGCCGCCGGTACGCGAATAGATGAGCGAGTTGATGCCGATGACCTCGCCCCGGAGATTGAAGAGCGGGCCGCCGGAATTGCCGGGATTGATCGCGACGTCGGTCTGGATGAATGGAACCAGGTTTTCCTGCGGCAGATCGCGTCCCTTGGCGCTGACGATGCCGGCGGTCATCGTGTTCTCGAGACCGAAGGGCTTGCCGATCGCCACCACCCATTCACCGACGCGCACCTTTTCCGGATCGCCGATCGTCACGCGCGGCAGGTCGCGCGCCTCGATCTTCAGCAAGGCGACGTCGGTGCGCTTGTCGGTGCCGAGCACCTTGGCCTTGAACTCACGCTTGTCCGACAGGCGGACCGTCACTTCGTCGGCGCCGTCGACGACATGGGCGTTGGTGATGATCTGCCCGTCGCTGCCGATGATGAAACCCGAACCGACCGCCTGCGGCTCGGGCTCGCGCTCGGAGCCGCGCCGCGGCGTCTGCCCGGGAACGCCGAAACGGCGAAAGAATTCGTAGAACGGGTCGTCCTCCGAAAGCTCCGGCATGCCCCGCGTGCGTCGCGCCTTTTGCGTGACGTCGATGGACACGACCGCCGGACCGTTTTTTTCGTACAGGTCCGTGAAGTCGGGCAGGCCGGCACGCGCCTGCGCTGCCGCGGACGGTACGAATGCCGTGGTCAATGCAACGGCGAAGGCGCTGGCGGCAACGCCCGGCAGGATCGTGGTGCGGATAAACATGGGAATCCTCGGTGAATCGTCTGGAAATGCGCTTGTCGAAATGCGGCTCCATCGAAAATGGAGGGCGACTACTTGCGGGTGACCGATTGCGCAATCTGGCGCACGGTGG
The DNA here is from genome assembly GCA_020853025.1 of Burkholderiales bacterium. Taxonomy (GTDB): domain Bacteria; phylum Pseudomonadota; class Gammaproteobacteria; order Burkholderiales; family Casimicrobiaceae; genus VBCG01. The sequence continues at coordinate 146,118 of JADYZP010000028.1, read as the reverse complement.
CCGGCGGCGCCTCACCCATCACGCGCACCAGGTACGCATCGCTGCGGGTCGTGAACTGCGCGAGGCCGCCGGTCTGCGTCAAACCGACCTGCGTCTGCATCACGGTGAACGGCTCGACGAATACGCTGATCGCGACCAGGCCGTCGGAGTAGACGATATGCGCGATCGGATTGGGTCTGCCCGGAAGCTTGCGAAAGCCCTCCATGATCTTGGCAAAGCCTGGCGGAATCCGGGCGGCGAACCAGCCGGTATCCTTCAGCGTCACGTCGCCGGCGCCCCCCTGCTTGACCTGCCAGTCGCCGGGCACCGACGCCCAGGACGGCTTCACCATGTCGCGGTCGATGCGGGCGTTGATCGTCACGTCGGTAAACGCGAATTCCTCCACTGCGTCACCCTTTTCGTTGACCAGGCGCGCCTTGAGCAGCAATCCCGTACCGCTGTCGGACCAGAACTTGTGGCCGTAGCGCAGGCCATCCTTGGGCTCGAAGACGACAACATCCGCCATGTGGCCGGCGACGCGTTCGCCCGGCATCGACCTGAACTCGTAATACTGCGACAGGTTGCGGATCTGCTCGGCGGACAGCGACGGGAAGACATTGCGAATGGTGCGCGGCTCGATGCTGACGATCTTCGCATCGGGCAGGTAGAGCCTGACGTCGCTGGCCGTGCGGACGATTTCGCGCGCCGGACCGTCGAGACTCAGGAGCTTCTCCCACTCCTGGCCGCCGTCTTCGAGATGCGCGAGCCTGAACGTTTCCAGCCGCGCACCCTGGCGCAATACGACGATCCCCGTGTAGTTCAGCGTGCGTGCGGCGGTCGTGACGCGCGTCAGCCACTGTGCTGCATCCTGCGCGCTGGCCATGGGCGCCGCCAGCAGGCCCAGGACCACGCACAATCCTCCGCCCAGCCACCGCATTGCGCCGGACTCCAACTCGCGCCCTCGATTCATCGACAGTAGCAACCTGATGTCAGCTGATGTCAGCGACGAGGTGACTCAGCCGGCATGGTGGCGACGGCGCGCAGATACGACCCGCCGCCCTGGATCGCCGACGCGAGAGAATACTCCTGATGCGCGACCAGATAGTCCGCCGGCACACCGCTGGGCGGACGCACCTGCGCCGCTCGCACGGTCGCGGCTTCGCGCGCCTTGGCCATGGCGTCCGGCGGCAGATCGATCATCGAGTAGGCGGTCCAGCCGACGACGGTGATCGCCGCTACCGTAGCCGCCACCGCCCAGGCGAAGGTCGCCGGCTGTGCTGGCACGTGTACCTTCGGAGCGGGTGCGAGCACCGTCGGCTCCTTCGCCAGCGCTGCGGCGAAGCGCGATGCGCGCGACGAATGACCGCCGGTACCGCGCAGTTGGTCGCCGATCACGTGGTAACACACCCAGGTCTGCATCGCCTCATCGGTCTTGAGTCCGGCACAGCAGCGCGCGAATTCAGCCTCGTCGAGTTCGCCGTCCATCAGACGCGAGATACTCTCGTTCATCACCATCTCCGGTTCTCATCGGTCCCGAGCTGCGGTCGCAGTTCGGTGGCGATTGCTTCCCGTGCGCGGAATATACGCGAGCGCACGGTGCCAATCGGGCAATTCATCACGGCAGCAATTTCCTCGTAGCTCAACCCCTCGATCTCGCGCAGCGTGATCGCCGTACGCAGATCTTCGGGCAATGCGTCCATCGCGCGGGTGACCGTCGCGGCAATCTGCTTGCCGATCAGTTCGTCCTCCGGCGTCGTGCTGTTCCGCAACTGCTCTGCATCCTCGAAACTCTCCGCCTCTTCGTTGTCGAACGAAGTGGTGGTCGGCGCGCGCCGGCCCATCGCGACCAGATAGTTCTTCGCCGTGTTGATCGCGATGCGATACAACCACGTATAGAACGCACTGTCGCCGCGGAAGCTCGGCAGCGCGCGGTAGGCCTTGATGAAGGCTTCCTGCGACACGTCCTCGACTTCCGCCGGATCGCGCACCAGCCGCGACAACAGCCGTCCCAGCTTGCGCTGGTACTTCATGACCAGCAGCTCGAACGCGCGCTTATCGCCGCGCTGTGCCCGCTCCACGAGCTGCTGATCGACTTCTCGATCACCCATCCGCGGGTCGTCCCTGAATCATTCGTTGTTATCCCGCCGAACGGCAGGTGCGGCAGCCGACAGTACTGCGATCCGTTCCGGTCCCCTGCGCCCGGTCAGGCTTGCAGCGCACGCTTGTCGTAACAGACTGTTGCAGGATTGTTAAGTTCATTCGGCGCTCGCTGCGGCAGCCGGTTGACTGACTGCCTCCAATTTGTCCAAGACAACGAAGCCGAACGCCTCGCGGGTGGCGATACTGCGGAGGTTGCGCAGCACCGGCCGCGCCCAGCGCATGAGCATCTCGCGTGCCGCTGCGTCGACGAGACCGAGTTGGTCCAGCACGGCCACCGTGGCCGGATGCAGGCCGCGCGCGCTGCCGTCGACGACGGCGACCGACCCCTGGTGGAGGCTGTCGACGATGCCACCGCGGCTGACAACGGTCAGCGGGACGTGCGCTGGCAGGGCGAGGGCAGCAGGCATCGGGCGCGAAGGAACGAACAACCGCGCATTATCGCCGATCCGCAAATCGGGGTCGAACCCCGATTTCGAATTCGAAAGCCCGCAACTGCTCGAACGCCGGGTCTGTATCCGGGTCAGCGCCCCGTCAACGCGACGCCAGCACGGCCCTGATCTGCTCCAGCGCGGTGGGGTCCTCGATGGTCGTCATGTCGCCAGGGTCGCGCCCCTCGGCGAGCGCCTGCAGCGAACGCCGCAGCAGCTTGCCCGAGCGCGTCTTCGGCAGCAGGGTCACGAAATACACGGCGCCCGGCCGGGCGATCGCGCCGAGTTCGCGGTCGACGGTGTCCATCACCTCCCGGCGCAGCGTCGCCACGCCTTCGGGACTCGCCACCCGCGCCGGGTCCTTGACCACGGCGAAGGCGACGGGCACCTGGCCCTTCACCGGGTCGGCGATGCCAACGACGGCGACCTCGGCGATGCCCGCATGCGCCTGCACCGCCTCCTCGATCTCGCGCGTGCCCAGCCGGTGCCCGGCGACGTTGATCACGTCGTCGGTGCGGCCGAGCACGAAGTAGTAGCCGTCGTCGTCGCGCGTCGCCCAGTCGAAGGTCGAATACATGAGCTTGCCGGGAAAGGTCTCGAAGTAGGTCTTCACGAAGCGCTCGTCGTCGCCCCAGACCGTCGTCATGCAGCCGGGCGGTAGCGGTGGCGCGAGCGCCAGCACGCCCTTCTCGTTGGTGCCGACCTCGTCGCCGGTACCTTCGTGCAGCAGCCGTACGTCGTAGCCGGCGGCGGGAAACGAAGGGCTGCCGAACTTGCGCGGCGTTTCCTCGACGCCGGGCTGCGCGGACAGGATCGGCCAGCCCGATTCGGTCTGCCAGTAGTTGTCGACGATCTCGACGCCACCCAACGCGTCCGAGACCCACCGGGCCGTCGGCTCGTCGAGCGGCTCGCCGGCCAGGAACAGATAGCGCAGCGACGACAGGTTGTGCTGCTGCATGAACTTCGGGTCCTGCTTCTTCAGCACGCGAATCGCGGTCGGCGAACTGAACATCGTCTTCACGTTGTGGTCGGCGACGATCTTCCACCAGATCGCCGGGTCCGGCCGGATCGGCAGGCCTTCGTACATGATCGTCGTCGAGCCGTTGATCAGCGGGCCGTAGATGATGTACGAATGCCCGACGACCCAGCCGATGTCGCTGGTCGTGAACATGGTGTCGCCAGGCGCCACGCAGAATATGTCGCGCATCGATGTCGCGAGCGCCACCGCGTAGCCCCCGGTGTCGCGCTGTACACCCTTGGGATTGCCGGTCGTACCCGACGTGTAGAGGATGTACGAGGGCTCCGACGACTCGAGCCATGCGCACGGCACCTGCGCCGACATGTGCTTTGCGCGCTGCTGCGCGTAGTCGAGGTCACGGCCGGCCACGCGCGTCATGCCCGGATCGAGGCCGCGGTCGACGATCAGCACGTGTTCGGGAGGATGCTTCGCCAACCGGCAGGCCTCGTCGACCAGATGCTTGTACGGAACTGCGCGGCCGCCGCGCATCCCGGCATCCGCCGTCACCATCACCTTCGGCTTCGCGTCGTCGATGCGCGTGGCGAGACTCGCTGCAGCGAAACCGCCGAACACGACCGAGTGGATGGCGCCGATGCGCGCGCAGGCCAGCATCGCGAACACGGCTTCGGGGATCATCGGCATGTAGACGAGCACACGGTCGCCGCGCCCGACGCCCAGGTTCTGGAGGGTCGCCGCGCAGCGATTTACCTCGGCCGCGAGTTCGCCGTAGGTGTAGCTTGCCTCCGCGCCGGTCTCGGTCGACAGGTAGATGAGTGCCGCCTGCTCCGCGCGGGTGGCCAGGTGCCGGTCGACGGCGTTGTGGCACAGGTTGGTGCGGCCGCCGACGAACCACCGGGCAAACGGCGGCCGCGAATAGTCGAGGACCGAAGTGAACGGTGTTTGCCAGTCGACGAGCGCAGCCTGCTCGCGCCAGAATCCCTCGCGGTCCGCGAGCGAACGTTGGTAGTAGTCGCGGTACTTGGCCATGGTGGTCAGGCTCCGGTAATTGAACCTCGTTGCGGCGCGGGGGATCGCGTCCCGCGCCTGCGCGGAAAGCGCCAATGGTAGACCACGTCATCGGCCTGGGGCATTGAGCACCGTCAAGTCGCCGAAGAGCATCAACCGCCATGTGCGTCGGGAACAGCGTGTTCCCGATCCGCTACGGTATCGGTATCGGGCAATTGGCGCTCAGCCTAGTTCGCCCGTGATGTATTGCTCGAGTTGCCGGATGATGAATTTCTGCTGCGAAATGATATCTTTGACCAGGTCTCCGATTGAGATGAGGCCGATCAACTCGCCACCGTCCATGACGAGCAGATGGCGTAGCCGCTTTTCCGTCATCAGCGACATGCATTCCTCGCTCCTCTGGTCCGGGCGCACGTATAGCACCGACGCCGTCATGATTTCGCGTACCGGCGTCTCTCTTGACATCCGTGCCATGAGAACGATCTTTCGCGCGTAGTCGCGTTCGGTGATGATTCCGAGGATCGCATCGCCTTCTGTGACTACCAGTGCACCGATATTCTTCTCTGCCATCAACTTGACTGCATCAAACACCGATGCAGTTGGCGCGATCGTGTAAATGGTTTGATCGGGTTTCGACTTGAGAATGTAAGCGACGGATTTCATCGGTAGGCCTCCTGACGAGCCCTCAAGACCGCAAGCAAATGCCCGGTCGGATCCTCTTCCGGCGATTGATTCGTTACTATGGCTCCACGGGCGGCTCGTTGACAAGTGTCAATGATCACGCGCATCGGTGAGCTGATGCACTGCAGCAGTTCCGCAAGCTGCCTCGGCACGCATTCCTGACTGTGACCCGCCCGAACTCTGCGCATGCTGTCAACACGCCTTCAGACATCAACCACCGTGGGCATCGGGGGCGACGCGCACGACCATGCGTCCGCGCACCAATCCCTTGAGGTAGGGATCGAAGTGCGTGGGCAGCTCGTCGAAGTCGATCGTGCGCACCGCGTCGTGCACGCGGTCGGGGCGCCACTCGACCGCCAGCCGGTTCCAGATGCGTTGGCGTACCGCCATCGGACAGTTGGCGCTGTCGACACCGAGCAGATGGACGCCGCGGAGGATGAACGGCATCACCGTGGTGTTCAGCGTGTGGCCGGCGGCAAGCCCGACCGACGCGACGGTCCCGGCGATCTTCTGCATCGACAGCAGCCACGCGAGCAGGTCGCCACCCAGGTTGTCGACGGCGCCGGCGTAGGTTGCGCGGTCGAGCGGCCGGATCTTCGCCACGTTGATCGACTGCCGCTGCACCACTTCGCGGGCACCGATGCCCTTCAGGTAGTCCGCCTCTTCGGACTTGCCGGTGATCGCGACGACGTGATAGCCCTGCTTGGCCAGAATTTCGATGGCGACGGAACCGACGCCGCCGGTGGCGCCGGTCACTGCCACCGGCCCGTTTTCCGGCTTCAGGCCATTGTGCTGCATCAACTCGATTGCCAGCGCCGCCGTGAAGCCGGCGGTGCCCAGCGCCATCGCGTCGAAGGCGGTCATGCTCTCCGGTCGCCGCACGACCCAGTCGGCCGGTACGCGTACGCGCTCGGCGTAACCGCCGTCGTGTCCCACACCCATGTCGTAGCTGGTGACGATCACCTTGTCGCCGGCCTTCCAGCGCCGGTCCGTTGACGATTCGACCGTACCGGCCATGTCGATGCCGGCATTGGTCGGGAACTTGCGCATGATCTTGCCGGTACCGTTGTGCGACAGCGCGTCCTTGAAGTTGATCGTCGAGTACTTGGTGCGGATGATCACGTCGCCCGGATCGAGCTGGTCGATCGTCATATCGACGAAGCGGCTGACGATCTTGCCGCCTTCGTCGAACGTGCGGTAGGCCTTGAACGGGTTCGGCATCGTGGTCTCCTTGGTGTGTGGTGGCTCGATCAGGCGGGGATGGATTGGGGCGTACTGATGCCGTCGGCTGCGTGCGGCAGCGCCATGTAGTCGTGCGTGCGCATCTCGGTCAGGCGGCTCACCGTGCGCGGGAACTCCCACGCATTGGGCCCGGCCACGTACAGCGCCGGCGCCGGCGCCGCCGCAGAGGCGATCAGCTTGACCTTGTGCTCGTAGAGGATGTCGACCAGCCAGGTGAAGCGGCGCGCGAGATCGCCCTGCGCCGTCGACATCACCGGAATGTCCGACAGCAGAACGACGGCGAAGCGCCGTGCAATTTCCAGGTAGTCGCGCTGCGAGCGAGGACCGTCGCAAAGCGCAGCGAAATCGAACCAGACCGCGCTGCCGGCGCGCCGCCGCGCCGTGAGCGCCCGGCCTTCGATGGTGAGCTTCGCCGGCTCGTCGGGACCGGTACGCATCGCCTCGAAGGCATCGTTCAGCGCGGCTTCCGCGCGCGGGCCATGCGGCACGTGAAACGCCTCCACGTGTTCGAGCGTACGCAGCCGGTAGTCGACGCCACCGTCGACCTCGACGGCATCGAGCCACTTCGCGATCAGCCTGATCGTCGACAGGAAGTTCTCGCGCTTCAGGCCGTTCGGATACAGGCCTTCCGGAGGATAGTTGGACGTCATCACGAAGACGACACCCGCGGCGAAAAGCGCTGTGAGCAGCCGGCCCAGGATCATCGCGTCGGCGATGTCCGACACGTGGAACTCGTCGAAGCAGATGAGTCTGTAGCGACGCGCTATCCGCGCTGCGACGGTGGTCAGCGGATCCGCCTCGCGCTTCAGCGTGGCGAGTTCCATGTGCACGTCGCGCATGAAGGCGTGGAAGTGAACGCGTGTCTTGCGCTTGATCGCAACGGTCGCGTAGAAGCCGTCCATCAGGAAGCTCTTGCCACGGCCGACGCCTCCCCACAGGTAGCGCCCGCGTGGGACCTCCGGCGGCGATAGCAGTCGCTTCAGCGTGGATTGCCGCGCTGTCCGGAACGCGGCGAGCGCATCGGCGAGCTGCTGCAGGTCCTCGAGCGCGGCGGCCTGCGCATGATCGAGCGTGCACCCGCGCCTGGCAAGCAGCGGATCGAGGTAGTCGAAGAGCGCGCCGTCGCGGCGCGCAATCTGTCCCGGAGCGAGCGCCCCGGTCAAGGGACGATTCCCAGGCGGGTGTCGCTCATTGGCTCGGCTTCCCGCGCCGGCGCCATACCCGGCGGCGCATCACGCCGCCCATTTCGAAACCGCCAGTGCACCTTCGATACCCGCCAAGACTCGCACCTTCGTTTTCGCGTTGCACGCGCGCATCATCGCTCGCGCCCGTTGCCGCCTATGCTAGAGGTTCAGCGTCCGGCCGTCCACCGCCAGCGCGGCTTCGCGGATCGCCTCGGACAGCGACGGGTGCGCATGGCAGATCCGCGCCAGATCCTCGCTGGCGGCGCCGAATTCCATCGCCACCACGCCTTCGGCTATCAATTCCGACGCCATAGGCCCGATCACGTGCATGCCGAGGATGCGGTCGGTCTGGCGATCGGCGAGGATCTTGACAAAACCGTGGGTGTCGCCCATCGCCCGCGCGCGGGCGTTGGCTGTGAACGGGAAGCTGCCGGCGCGAAAATCCACACCGTCGGCGCGCAGCTGTCGCTCGGTCCGGCCGACCCAGGCGATCTCCGGCGACGTGTAGATCACCCACGGGATGGTGTTGAAGTCGACGTGGCCATGCTGGCCGGCGATGCGTTCGGCGACCGCCACCCCCTCGTCCTCGGCCTTGTGCGCCAGCATCGGCCCGCGGACGACGTCGCCGACCGCCCAGACGTTGGGAAGATTGCTGCGGCACTGCGCGTCGACGGCGACGAAGCCGCGCTCGTCGAGCTGCAAGCCGACGCTGTCGGCGCCGAGTCCGCCGGTGAAGGGAACGCGTCCGATGGAGACGATCAGTTGATCGAAGACCGCCTGCTGCGCTTTTCCTTCGGCGTCGGTGTAGGCAACGGTGACGTCGCGCTTGGCGACCTTCACGCCGGTGATCTTCACGCCGACGCGTATGTCAAGCCCCTGCCTGGTGAAGAGTTTGCGCGCCTCCTTCGCGATCGAAGTGTCGACCATGGGGAGGAAGTCGGGCAGCGCTTCCAGCATCGTCACCTCGGCGCCGAGTCGGCGCCAGACGCTGCCCATCTCGAGGCCGATGACGCCGGCGCCGACCACGCCCAGACGTTGCGGAACCGCGGCAATCGCCAGTGCGCCCTCGTTGTCGAGAACGCGCAGGTTGTCGATCTCGACTCCGGGCAGCGGCCGCGGCTTCGAACCGGTGGCGACGACGACGTGCCGCGCGACGAGTTCGGCTGGCTTGACGCCCGAGACCTTCACCCGCCAGGCGTCGCCGTCCTTGCCCGCGAACGAGCCTGCGCCGTGGAAGAACGCCACCTTGTTCTTCTTGAACAGATACAAAATGCCGTCGTTGTTCTGTGCGACCACGCGGTCCTTGCGCGCGAGCATTTTCGCCACGTCGATGGACAGGCCGTCGATGCCGATGCCGTGGTCGCCGAAGGTGTTGCCGGCGTGCTCGAAATTCTCCGACGACTGCAGCAGCGCCTTCGAAGGAATGCAGCCGACGTTCGTGCAGGTGCCGCCGGGTGCGGGCTTGCCGTCCGCACGAGTCCAGTCGTCGATGCAGGCGGTCGAAAGGCCGAGCTGCGCGGCGCGGATGGCGGCGATGTAGCCGCCGGGACCGCCACCCACCACCACCACATCAAACGTTTCGGACATCCGTCACTTTCGTTTTCATCTCCGGAACGACGTCGTATCCGGGCTTCGGGCCGACGCGCAATCACGTTCGGCACGGCGCCGGCGGCGCCGGTCAACGTGGCGACGCGTCGTTGCAGGAGTTGAGCAGGTGATTGCTTTCAATGCAAGGTGCAATCGATATTGCGGACTCAAAGGTCCAGCAGCAGTCTCGCCGGATCCTCCAGCGCCTCCTTGATCGCGACCAGCGACAGCACCGCCTCGCGGCCGTCGATGATCCGGTGGTCGTAGGACTGCGCGAGGTAGTTCATCGGCCGCACGACGACCTGCCCGTTCTCGACGACCGCGCGCTCCTTGGTCGCGTGCACGCCGAGGATCGCCGATTGCGGCGGATTGATGATCGGCGTCGACAGCATCGATCCGAATACGCCGCCGTTGCTGATCGTGTACGTGCCGCCGGTCAATTCCTCGATCGTCAGCTTGCCGTCCTGCGCACGCTTGCCGAATTCGGCGACCTGCTTTTCGATGTCGGCGATCGACATCTGGTCGGCGTCGCGCAGGATCGGCACCACCAGGCCACGGGGACTGCCCACCGCGATGCCGATATCGTAGTAGCCGTGGTAGACGACATCGTTGCCGTCGATCGACGCGTTGACCAGCGGATACTTCTTCAGCGCGTGCACGGCCGCCTTGACGAAAAAGCTCATGAAGCCGAGCTTCACGCCATGCTCGCGCTCGAAGCGTTCCTTGTAGCGGTTGCGCAGATCCATGACCGGCTGCATGTTGACTTCGTTGAACGTGGTCAGGATCGCCGCGGTCGCCTGCGACATGACCAGCCGCTCGGCCACGCGCTGGCGCAGCCGCGACATCGGGACTCGCTGCTCGGGGCGCGAACCCTGTATCGTCGCCGATGGTGAAGTCGGCGCCGGCGGTGCTTTGGTCGCCGGTGTCGACGGAGGGGCCGGCGCGTTGCGCGCGGCAACCGCCGCCAGCGCGTCGCCCTTGGTGACGCGTCCGCCGCGCCCGCTGCCCTCGACGGACGCCGGATCGACGCCCTGCTCGGACAGGATCTTGCGCGCCGACGGCATCGCTGTCGCCCCGGCGGCCTGTATGGGCAGCGACGCCGGTTCCGGCGACGCTGCCGGAATGGCCGCCGGCTTCGGCTGTGACGGCTGCGGCGCCGCCGCCTTGGCAGCACCGGTGGATGCGGCCCTGGCTTCGCTGTCGATGACCGCGATCAGCTCGTTCGAGGTCACCGTGGCGCCGCCGGGCTTGACCAGCTCGACCAGCACGCCGTCCGCGGGTGCGGGCAGTTCGAGCACGACCTTGTCGGTCTCGACGTCGACCAGGTTCTCGTCGCGCGCCACCGCGTCGCCTGGCTTCTTGTGCCAATTCACGAGCGTGGCTTCGGTCACCGATTCCGGCAACTGCGGGACCTTCACTTCGATACGCATGTTCCGCAACCTCGATTCAGCAAGCTCGATTCAATGGCCAACGACCATCTCGCCGGAGCGCAGCTTGGTCGCAAAGGCGTCCTCGATCAGCTGCTTCTGCTCGGCGTTGTGCTTGGCCGCATAGCCGACCGCCGTCGACGCGGAAATCGCGCGTCCCGCATAGGCCAGCACCTGCTGCGGCAGGATGTCCGCGCGCAGGTACGCGCGCAGCCGGTACCACGCACCCTGGTTCTGCGGCTCCTCCTGCACCCACACGACTTCGCCCGCCTTGGGAAAGCGCGCAACCTCGCGCGCGAAGTCCTTGTGCGGGAACGGATACTGCTGCTCCAGGCGGATGATCGCGATGTTGTCCTGCTTGTGCTCGCGCCGGTAGGCGAGCAGTTCATAGTAGACCTTGCCGGAACAGGCGAGGACGCGGCTGACATTCTTCGCGGTGAGCTTCTCGGTCTCGCCGATCACCGGATGAAACGCGCCATCGGTGAGTTCGGTGAGCGAGGACACCGCCTCCTTGTGGCGCAGCAGGCTTTTCGGACTCATCACGATCAGCGGCTTCCGGAACCGGCGCAGCATCTGCCGGCGCAACATGTGGAAAACCTGCGCCGGCGTCGACGGCACGCAGACCTGCATGTTGTGCTGCGCACACAGCTGCAGGAAACGCTCGGGCCTGGCCGACGAATGTTCGGGGCCCTGGCCTTCGTAGCCGTGCGGCAGCAGCATGACGAGACCGCAGATCCGCCCCCACTTGACCTCGCCAGCGCTGATGAACTGGTCGATCACGACCTGCGCGCCGTTGACGAAATCGCCGAACTGCGCCTCCCAAATGACCAACCGGCTCGGGTCGGACGTCGAATAGCCGTACTCGAAGGCGACTACCGCCTGCTCGGTGAGCACCGAATCGATAATCTCGCACGACGCCTGCCGGTCGTTCAGATGCTGCAACGGAATGTAGGCCCCCATATCCCAACGCTCGCGATTCTGGTCGTGCAGCACCGCGTGGCGGTGCGAGAACGTGCCGCGGCCCACGTCCTCTCCCGTCAGGCGTACGCCGTAGCCGTCGTCGAGCAGCGTCGCATAGGCGAGCGTCTCACCCATGCCCCAGTCGACCGGCAGCGCGCCCTCGCCCATCGCCCGCCGGTCGGCGAACACCTTCTCGGCGCGCGAATGCAGCTTGAAGCCCTCGGGAACGCTGGTCAGCCGCACCGCGAGTTCGCGCAGCGTCGACAACGGCACCCTGGTGTCGACGGCGTCGGTCCAGTGTCGCCCGACATAGGGCGACCAGTCGATCGTGAACGGCGGCTTGTAGTTCGACAGCACGGTCTTGTTGGTGTGCTGGCCTCGATCCATCGCCGCCCGGTAGGTGCCCACCATCGCGTCCGCCTCCTCGGCGGTCACGACGCCTGCCTCGACCAGTCGCTGCGCGTAGAGTCCGCGCGTGCCCGGATGCTTGGCAATGCGTCGATACATCAGCGGCTGCGTGACCATCGGCTCGTCGGCCTCGTTGTGCCCCAGCCGGCGGAAGCAGACGAGATCGATGAACACGTCGCGGCGGAAGCGCTGCCGGTATTCGAGTGCGATCTCGATCGCCAGCAGCGCGACCTCGGGATCGTCGCCGTTCACATGCAGGATCGGCGCCTCGATCATCTTCGCAATATCGGTGCAGAAATGGGTGCCGCGCGCGTCGCGCGGGTCCGAGGTCGTGAAGCCGATCTGGTTGTTGATGACGATGTGGATGGTGCCGCCGGTGTAGTAACCCCGGGTCTGCGCCATGTTCAGGCATTCCTGGTTGACGCCCTGGCCCGCGATCGCGGCATCGCCATGCATCAGCACAGGCAGCACCTGTTCGCCCGCAGCATCGCCGCGCCGGTACTGACGCGCCCGCACCGAGCCCTCGACCACCGGGTTCACGATCTCGAGGTGCGACGGGTTGAACGCGAGCGTCAGGTGCACGGGACCTCCCGGCGTCGAGACGTCCGACGAAAAGCCCTGGTGGTACTTCACGTCGCCGGCCGGCAGCGCCTGCGCTGCCTTGCCTTCGAATTCGGAAAAGAGATCAGCGGGCATCTTGCCCAGAATGTTGACCAGCACATTGAGTCGCCCGCGATGCGCCATACCGAACACGAATTCCTGCGCACCGTCCGCACCACCCTTTTCGATCAGCCGGTCGAGCATCGGGATCAGCGTGTCGCCACCCTCACCGGAGAATCGCTTCTGGCCCACGTACCTGGTGTGCAGGTAGCGTTCCAGCGTCTCGGCGGCGGTGAGCCGCTCGAGAATGTGCTTCCTCTGCTCGGGCGTGAACGTTGGCCGTGAGCGGATCGGCTCCAGCCGCTCCTGGAAAAAGCGCTTGGTCGCCGTATCGGAGATGTACATGTACTCGGCGCCGAGCGTGCGCGTGTAGGTCTCACGAAGCGCGCCGACGATGTCTTTCAGCCGCATCCGCGCCGGCCCCGCCCGGAACGAGCCGACGTTGAATTCCATGTCCATGTCGGCTTCGGTAAACCCATAGGTCGCCAGGTCGAGGTCGGCCACGTATTCGGGTTCGTGCTGGTGCAGCGGATCGAGATCAGCGTTGAACATGCCGAGCGTGCGGTACTTGCTGATCAGACGCAGTACCAGCACCTGCTTGTGCATCGTCGTGGCGTCGACCATCGCGCCGGCAACCCGGCGGTTCTTCGCGAGCTCGACGAAGGATGCGACGATCGGCGCATGCGCGACATCGTCGGCGCCGCCGCGCAGTTCCTCGAAATAGGCGCGCCACTGTTCGCTGACGCTGGCCGGATCGGCCAGATAGTGCTCGTAGAGCTCCTCGATGAACGGCGCGTTCGAGCCGAACAGCGTACTGGTCGACTCGAGTTCCTTCATGGCGCCCATGCCGTCGTCCCCTTCGTCAGGCGCGCTGCGCGAGCGGGATCACCGAGCGCCGCGCGGCGCCGGAGTAGAGCTGGCGCGGGCGTCCGATCCTGTACTCGGGATCGGTGATCATCTCGTTCAACTGGGCGATCCAACCGACGGTACGCGCGAGCGCGAAGACCGCGGTGAAGAGCGACACCGGAATCCCGATCGCCTTTTGCACGATTCCGGAGTAGTAGTCGACGTTCGGGTAGAGTTTGCGGCTGACGAAGTAATCGTCCTCGACCGCGATCTTCTCCAGCGCCATCGCCAGCTTGAACAGCGGGTCGTCGTGAAGGCCGAGCTCAGAGAGCACCTCGTGACAGGTTTCGCGCATCAGCTTCGCGCGAGGGTCGTAGTTCTTGTAGACACGGTGGCCGAATCCCATCAACTTCACCGTCGAGTTCTTGTCCTTGACGCGGGCGATGAACTCGCCGATCTTGGCGATCCCGCCCTCGCGCTCGATGTCGTAGAGCATGTTGAGGCAGGCCTCGTTGGCGCCGCCGTGCGCCGGACCCCAGAGGCAGGCGACACCGGCGGCGATCGCCGCGAAGGGATTGGTGCCGGACGACGCGCACATGCGCACCGTCGATGTCGACGCGTTCTGCTCGTGATCTGCGTGGAGGATGAAAATGCGGTCCATCGCGCGCACCAGCACTTCGTTGGGCTTGTAGTCCTCGCAGGGTGTTGCGAACATCATGCGCATGAAATTGGCGGCGTAGCCCTGGTCGTTGCGCGGGTACATGTACGGCTGGCCGACCGAGTACTTGTAGGCCATCGCGACCAGCGTGGGCATCTTCGCAATCAGCCGGATCGCCGAGATATCGCGCTGGTGCGCGTCGTGCAGATTGATCGAATCCGGATAGAACGCCGACAGCGCGCCGACCAGCCCGGTCATCACGGCCATCGGATGCGCGTCGCGGCGGAAACCACGCAGGAAAAACTGCATCTGCTCGTTGACCATCGAGTGCTTGATGACGCGACTTTGAAGATCGGCGTTCTGCGCCGGCGTCGGCAGATCGCCGTAGAGCAAGAGGTGGCAGACCTCGAGAAAGTCGCAGCGGGTGGCGAGTTCCTCGATCGGATAGCCGCGATAGAGCAGTTCGCCCTTGTCGCCGTCGATGAAGGTGATCTTCGAATTGCACGAAGCCGTCGACAGGAAGCCCGGGTCGTAGGTGAACCTGCCGGTCTTGCCGTACAGCGCGCGAATGTCGATCACCTCGGGTCCGACCGTGCCGGTCAGGATCGGAAAGGTGACGGCAGGCGAGCCGTCCGAGAAATCGAGCGTGGTGGTTTGGTCGGTCATTGCAATGGCTCCATGGCGTCATCGGTCAATCGGTGCCCGGCGCAGGCGTAGAACGCCCGCGACGGCATGAACGGAGGCGTGCGCACGCTGCGCAAGCGCACCTTCAAGCGCCGCGCAGCTGCGCGAGCAGCGGCGCGACTCGAGGATCCAGCGGCTCCGTCCGGCCTGCGATCAGGTCCCATAGGTCGTTGTCCGTGAGGTCGAGCAAACGGTCGAGCATCACCACGTCGTCTTCGGTCATCCGCGCCGCGCTGCCAGCCAGAAAACGCGTCAGCACCAGGTCGTTTTCGAGCAAGCCGCGCCGGCAACGCCAGCGAATGCGGTTGAGGCGTTCTTCGCTCAGCACTCTGACGTCCTGCACACCATCAAAGCGCCCGCTTTACCATGAGGTTCTTGAGCTTGCCGATCGCCAGCGCCGGATTCAGGTTCTTCGGGCATACGTCGACGCAGTTCATGATCGTGTAGCAGCGAAACAGCCGATACGGATCCTCGAGATTGTCCAGACGCGCCTCGGTGTCCTGGTCCCGGCTGTCGATGACGAAGCGGTAGGCGGCGAGCAACCCCGCGGGACCCACGTACTTGTCCGGGTTCCACCAGAACGACGGGCATGCGGTCGAGCAGCACGCACAGAGAATGCACTCGTAGAGGCCATCCAGCTCCTCGCGCTCCTCGGGTGACTGCAGCCGCTCGCGCTCGGGCGGCGGCGTATCGTTGACGACGTAGGGCTTGATCGAGTGGTACTGCTTGAAAAACTGGCTCATGTCGACAATCAGGTCGCGGATCACCGGCAAGCCCGGCAACGGCCGCAGTTCGACCGGCTCCTTCACGTCCTTCAGGTTGGTGACGCAGGCAAGTCCGTTCTTGCCGTTGATGTTCATCGCGTCCGACCCGCATACGCCCTCCCGGCAACTGCGGCGAAACGACAGCGTGTCGTCTTGCGCCTTCAAGCGCATCAGCGCGTCGAGCAACATCCGGTCGGTGGACTCGAGTGCAACGTCGTAGTCCCTGTAGTACGGCTTGGCGTCCTTCTCCGGATCGTAGCGATACACTCGAAATTTCATCAGTAGGTTCTCGTCTTCGGCGGGAAGGCATCGACCGACAGCGGCCTCAGATTGACGGGCTTGTAGTCGAGGCGGTTGCCGTCGCGATACCACAGCGTGTGCTTCAGCCAGTTCGCATCGTCGCGATCCGGATAATCGCTGCGCGCCTGCGCGCCGCGCGACTCGCGGCGAGCCTCGGCGGAAACGATCGTCGCCTTTGCCGTTTCGATCAGGTTGTCGAGCTCGAGCGCCTCGACACGGGCGGTGTTGAAGATGCGGCTCTTGTCGGCGATCGACGTGCGCGCGACGCGGCCCTCGAGCGCCATGATCATCTGCACGCCCTCGGTCAGCAGCTTCTGGTTGCGAAAGACACCGCAATGCGCCTGCATGGCCTTGCGGATCGCCTGCGCAACCTCGGGTACCGATTCGCCGGAGGTCGCACCGTCGAGCCTGGCCAGGCGTGCGCGCGAGTAGTCACCCGCGTCGCGCGGCAGCGCGGCGTGCGCCTGTGCGCGGAAATTCTCGTCGACGATGTGGTTGCCGGCCGCACGGCCGAAGACCAGGATGTCGAGCAGCGAGTTGGTACCGAGTCGGTTGGCGCCGTGCACCGACACGCACGAGCATTCACCCACGGCGTAGAGGCCGTGAACGACGGCGTTCGGATTACCGTCCTTCGGCGCCACGACCTGGCCGTGAACGTTGCTCGGCACGCCACCCATCTGGTAATGGATCGTCGGCACGACGGGGATCGGTTCGCGGATGCAGTCGACGTTGGCGAACTTCATCGCGATCTCGCGGATCGACGGCAGCCGCTTCATGATCACCTCGGGGCCCAGGTGATCGAGCTTCAGCAGCACATGGTCCTTGTGAGGGCCGACGCCACGGCCCTCCTTGATCTCCTGGTCCATCGAGCGCGATACGACGTCGCGCGACGCCAGGTCCTTCAGATTGGGTGCGTAACGCTCCATGAAGCGCTCGCCGTCGGCGTTGAGCAGGATGCCGCCCTCGCCGCGCACGCCTTCGGTTATCAACACGCCGGCGCCGGCCACGCCGGTGGGGTGGAACTGCCAGAACTCCATGTCCTCGAGCGGAATGCCCGCGCGCGCCGCCATGCCGAGGCCATCACCGGTGTTGATGAAGGCATTGGTCGACGCCGCGAAAATACGCCCGGCGCCACCGGTGGCGAGCACGGTGACCTTCGCCTGCAGGATCATCACCTCGCCGGTTTCCATCTCGTAGGCGACGACGCCCTGCACGTCGCCTTCCGCGTTGCGGACGAGGTCGAGCGCCATCCATTCGACGAAGAACTGCGTATGCGAGCGCACGTTGCGCTGGTAGAGCGTGTGCAGCATCGCGTGGCCGGTGCGGTCGGCCGAGGCGCAGGCGCGCTGGACCGATGTCTCGCCGAAGGTCGCCGAATGGCCGCCGAAGGGACGCTGGTAGATGGTGCCGTCCGGGTTGCGGTCGAACGGCATGCCGAAATGCTCGAGTTCGTAGACGACATGCGGCGCTTGTCGGCACATGAACTCGATCGCGTCCTGGTCGCCAAGCCAGTCGGAGCCCTTGATCGTGTCGTACATGTGCCACAGCCAGTTGTCCTCGGACATGTTGCCGAGCGACGCGCCGATGCCGCCCTGCGCCGCGACCGTGTGCGAGCGCGTCGGGAACACCTTCGTCAGCACGGCGACCGACAGGCCGGCCTCGGCGAGCTGCAGCGACGCGCGCATGCCGGCGCCGCCGGCACCGACGATAATGGCGTCGAACCTGCGTACGGGAAGCGCGCTCACGCCAACTGCCCGCCCCAGAGCAACTGGATCGTCCAGCCTGCATACGCGACGAGCAGCGCGATCACCACCGTCTGCACGGCGAGCCGCAGGCCGACCGGCTTTGCGTAGTCCATCGCGATATTGCGCACGCCGACCCACGCGTGCCAGAGGAGCGACATCATGAACACGAAGGTGGCGAGGCGGAATGCTCCATTGCCGAAAATCGCCTTCCACGCCGCGTAGTCGAGCCCGCCGTGCCAGAGCAGCAGCGCGAGGAGCAACAGCGTGTAGAGCGCCATGACGATCGCGCTGATCCGCTGCACCAGCCAGTCGCGCCAGCCATAATGCGCGCCGACGACGACGCGATCGCGCATCACCATAGCCGTACCGCGACGGCGAGCGCCAGTACCAGCGCCAGCACGAACACGACTGCTGCCGACCGGCGCGCCGATGCCAAGTCCATGCCCCAGTGCAGGTCCATCGCCAGATGGCGCACTCCGGCCAGCAGATGGTGCAGGTAGGCCCAGGCCAGCAGCAACAACACCAGCTTGGCGAGCGGATGCCCGAGCGTCATGCGCATCGCTGCCCACGCCTCGGCGGTACCCAGCGTGCGCTCGACGGTCCAAAGCAGCAGTGGAATACCGATCAGGAACAGCAGCGCTCCGGAGGCGCGATGCAGGATGGAAACGACGGCAGGCAGTGGCTGGCGGATCGCCAGCAGATTGAGGTAGACCGGGCGCGGTTTGACGACGGGGCGGTCCAGCGCGGCCATCTGTGGGGGTCCTCGAAACGGCGAAACCGATGAAAAAGCGACCAACGCACGCCAAACGCACGCGAGAGCGCGACTTTTGTGCGCACTGCACAATTATAGCCGCACCGACGCAGGTCGCGCCAGAACGCGCTTGACAGCACGTTCGTGCATTCGGTGTCCGGCACGTTTCGCCGGTTATGGCCCGCTCGGCAATATGCGCTCGGTGCGACTCACTCAGTGCAGTTCATTCAGGTAGTGGAACGCGCGTGTCACGCAAAGCCCGCGCCGCACCTCGACCGGACGCTCGCCGTAGGTCAGCGTCACACGATCGACGGCAAGCAGCGGCGCACCGCTCTCGGTGCGCAGGATCTTCGCCGTAGCCGCGTCCGCCGCCACCGCACGAATGCGCTCCTGCGCCTTGATCATGCGAACTCCGAACTCGCTTTCGAAGAATCCGTACATCGAGCCGCGATAGGCGTCGTAGCGCGCCTTGGTGAGTCCACGAAACAGCGCTGCCGGCAGCGTGATCTCGTCGAGCACCACGGGCTCGTTGCCGTATTCGAGGACTCGGCGCAGGACGAGCACGGCATCGCCGGTGCGCAGCGCCAACGCCCGCGCGACGTCGGCGCCGGCCTTGCCGCGCCGCGCGTCGAGCAGCCGGCTGGCCGGCGTTAGCTCGCCGCCGTCGTTGCGCCGGATGCGCAGGAATCGCGGCAGTGACGAGCGCTCCTCGGTATGCGTGGCGACGAAGGTACCCTTGCCCTGACGGCGCACGAGCAGATTTTCCGCAGCCAGCACGTCGATCGCCTTGCGCACGGTGCCCTGCGAAACGCCGTAGCGTTGCGCCAGTTCGATCTCGGACGGGATCGCCTCGCCCGGACGCCATTCGCGTTCGTCGAGGCTGCGCTCCAGTAGCGACTTGATCTGCAGATACAGCGGCGCGAACGAAGGAGTGGCGGTGGAAGCGGGCACGGGCGTTTGGCTGCAACGGTGGTGTTGCCGGCACGGCAAGCACTCGATTATCGGCGGTCGGCCGCGCCATTGTCCAATTGATGTTTTCTATCTTATATAAGTTATAGGATTAACTTGACGCGTCGCCGCGCGGCACTCTAGAATGCGGCAACGCGGGCGGTGCGGCTTTCCATCGTGCGACGAAGGCCCAGGCAGCGTTATCATGTTGCATTGCATCACACCGCCTCGGCCGCCCGCGGCGACGCCCGTTACCCACTCATTGCGAAAGTCACGACCATGAAAGCACCCGTTCGCGTCGCCGTCACCGGTGCCGCCGGCCAGATCGGCTACGCCCTTCTCTTCCGGATCGCTTCGGGGGACATGCTGGGACGCGACCAGCCGGTGATCCTGCAACTTCTCGAACTGCCGCTGGACAAGGCGCAGGCAGCACTGAAAGGCGTGATGATGGAACTCGAGGATTGCGCGTTTCCGTTGCTTGCCGGCATGACCGGCACCGCCGATCCCGCCGTTGCATTCAAGGACGCGGAAGCCGCGCTGCTGGTTGGCGCCAAGCCCCGCGGCCCCGGAATGGAACGCAAGGACCTGCTGCTCGAGAATGCGAAGATCTTCATCGAGCAGGGCAAGGCGCTCGATGCAGTCGCGTCGCGCGACATCAGGGTCCTCGTCGTCGGCAACCCGGCGAACACCAATGCCTATATCGCGATGAAGTCGGCGCCGTCGCTGCCGAAGAAAAATTTCACGTCGATGATGCGGCTCGACCACAACCGTGCGGCCTCGCAGCTTGCGGCGAAGGCGAAGGTGCCGGTCGGCGCTATCGACAAGCTGATCGTCTGGGGCAACCATTCGCCGACCATGTATCCGGACTATCGCTTCGCGACCGCCGATGGGAAGTCGCTGAAGACGCTGATCGACGACGAGAACTGGAACCGCAACGAATTCCTGCCCACGGTCGGCAAGCGCGGCGCGGCGATCATCGAGGCGCGCGGCTTGTCGTCGGCCGCGTCGGCGGCCAACGCCGCTATCGATCACGTACGCGACTGGGTGCAGGGCAGCCACGGCAAGTGGGTGACGATGGGCATCGCCTCGGACGCCAGCTACGGAATCCCGGAAGACTATATCTACGGCGTCCCGGTCACCACCGCCGGCGGCGACTACACGCGGGTGCGCGACCTCGACATCGACGCGTTCTCACGCGAAAAGATGAACGCGACGCTGAAGGAGATCGAAGAGGAGCGCGCGGGCGTCGCCGCGCTGCTCGGCTGACGAAGGAAGGATTCCATGCGCCTGCCCTTGCTCGTTCTGGTTGCCGCCGCGGCCGTGACTTCCACGGCCTTCGCCCAGGACTACCCCAAGTTGCGATCCGGACAGTGGGAGCTGACCACGAGCAGCACCAAGAGCGGCGCGCAAGCTCCGCCCGCCAAGTCGGCGATGTGCACCGACGAGGCCATACAGAAGGAAATGACGACGATGGGCGCCGGCATGAGCAAGGGCATGTGCAGCCGCAACGACATCCGGCGCGAAGGATCGCGGTTCATCGTCAGCGCCGAATGCAAGATCGGCGAATCGAAGATCATCTCGAAGTCGGTGATGACGCTCACCGGCGACACTGCATACAAGACCGAGATCAAGGCGACCTACAACCCGCCGTTCATGGGCATGAAGGAATCGACGACCACGCTCGAAGGCAAATACGTCGGGCCCTGCCGCGACGGACTCGTTCCCGGCGACTTCGTCGCACCGAATGGCCATAAGTTCAACCTGAAGAATATCGGTGCGATGAAGAACGCGCTGCCGCCCACCCAATCCCGACGTCCTGCGAAAAAGGCCGCGCAATGAGTCACGAACTTCGTCGCAGCTTCACCGACTTCCGGCTTGCCTCCGGCGCCACCGGCAAGCTCTATTCGCTGCCGGCTCTGGAGCGCGCCGGCATCGGCCGCATCTCCCGGTTGCCGATATCGATCCGCATCGTCCTCGAGTCGGTGCTGCGCAACTGCGACGGCAAGAAGGTGACCGAGCAGCACGTCAGGGACCTCGCCAACTGGGGAGCGACCGCGCCGCGCGTGAACGAGATTCCCTTCGTGGTCGCGCGCGTCGTGCTGCAGGATTTCACCGGCGTGCCGCTGCTCGCCGACCTCGCCGCGATGCGCAACGTCGCACGCGACATGGGCAAGAACCCGAAAGCCATCGAGCCGCTGGTGCCGGTGGACCTGGTCGTCGATCACTCGGTGATGATCGACCACTACGGCACGAAGGAAGCGCTCGACTTCAACATGAAGCTCGAGTTCGAGCGCAACGGCGAGCGCTACCAGTTCATGAAATGGGGCATGCAGGCCTTCGACACCTTCGGCGTCGTGCCGCCCGGCATCGGCATCGTCCATCAGGTCAACCTCGAGTATCTCGCGCGCGGCGTCCATCAAAAGGATGGCACCTACTATCCTGATTCACTGGTCGGCACCGACAGCCACACGACGATGGTCAACGGCGTTGGGGTCGTCGCCTGGGGCGTCGGCGGCATCGAGGCCGAAGCCGGCATGTTGGGCCAGCCGGTGTACTTCCTGACGCCCGACGTCGTTGGCGTCGAGCTCAAGGGCAAGCTGCCCGAAGGCATCACCGCGACCGACCTGGTGCTCACCGTCACCGAGATGCTCAGGCGCGAAAAGGTCGTCGGCAAGTTCGTCGAGTTCTTCGGCGACGGCGCCGCAACGCTGTCGGTGCCCGACCGCGCGACCATCGGCAACATGGCGCCGGAGTATGGCGCGACGATGGGCTTTTTCCCGATCGACCAGGCGACCGTCGACTATCTCGCCGCGACCGGCCGCACCGACGAGGAAATCGACGCCTTCGCGTCGTACTTCAAGGCGCAGGGCATGTTCGGCATGCCGCGCGCCGGCGACATCGACTACACGAAGGTCGTGACGCTCGACCTGGCGTCGATCAGGCCGTCGCTCGCCGGTCCCAAGCGACCGCAGGACCGCATCGAACTGGCCGACTTGAAGCGCCGCTTCACCGAACTCTACAGCGCGCCGGCTGCCGAAAGCGGTTTCACCAAGCCTGCGGCGGAACTCGACCGTCGCGTCGTTACCTCGCTCGCCGCGACGGACACCGGCCAGGTGTCGATCGGCAACGGCGACGTGCTGATCGCGGCGATCACGTCGTGCACGAACACGTCCAATCCCGGCGTGCTGCTCGCCGCCGGCCTGCTTGCGAAGAAGGCGGTCGAGCGCGGCCTTTCGGTCAAGCGCCACATCAAGACGTCGCTCGCCCCCGGCTCGCGCACCGTGACCGATTACCTGACCAAGGCGGGCCTGCTGCCCTACCTCGAGCAGCTCGGCTTCACCGTGGCCGCCTACGGCTGCACGACCTGCATCGGCAACGCGGGGGACTTAGCGCCGGAGTTCAACGATGCCATTGTCGCCAACGACCTGATCTGCGCGGCGGTGCTGTCGGGCAACCGCAATTTCGAGGCGCGCATCCACCCGAATCTCAAGGCCAACTTCCTGGCGTCGCCGCCGCTGGTCGTCGCCTATGCGATCGCGGGTACCGTGCTGCGCGACCTGACCACCGAGCCGCTCGGCACCGGGAAGGACGGGCAGCCGGTATTCCTGAAGGATATCTGGCCGACGTCGCACGAGATCGCCGCCGTATCGCAGTACGCGCGCGATCCGGAGGTCTACCGGCGCCTGTACGGCGATCTGGCCAACGCCAACCCGATGTGGGGCAGGATCGCCGGCGCGAAAGGCCAGGTCTACGACTGGCCGACCTCGACCTACATCGCCAAGCCCCCGTTCTTCGAGGGCTTCAAGATGACGCCGGACGCCACGACCGACATCAGGAACGCACGCGTTCTCGGCATCTTCGGCGACTCGGTGACCACCGATCACATTTCACCGGCCGGGGCGATCAAGGAGAACTCGCCGGCCGGCAAGTGGCTGATCGACCATGGCGTGCCCAAGGCTGAGTTCAACAGCTACGGCTCGCGCCGCGGCAACCACGAGGTCATGATGCGCGGCACCTTCGCCAACGTGCGCATCAAGAACCTGATGCTGCCGGCGCGCGCCGACGGCACGCGCGAGGAAGGCGGTGTCACGCTGTTCCAGCCGTCGAAGGAAAAGATGTTCATCTACGACGCCGCGATGGCCTACATCGCGCAGGGCACACCGACGGTCGTCTTCGGCGGCGAGGAGTACGGCACCGGCAGCTCGCGCGACTGGGCCGCGAAAGGGACACTGCTGCTCGGCGTCAAGGCGGTCATCGCGAAAAGCTTCGAGCGCATCCACCGTTCGAACCTAGTGGGCATGGGCGTGCTGCCGTTGCAGTTCAAGGGTGCGGATTCGGCACAGTCGCTGGGCATCACCGGCGACGAGACTGTCGACATCGTCGTGCCGAAGGACATCCGGCCGCAGCAGGACTTGACGCTGGTCGTCAATCGCAAGGACGGCAGCAAGGTCGAAGTGCCGGTACTGTGCCGCATCGACACGCCGATCGAGGTCGACTACTACAACGGAGGCGGCATCCTGCCCTTCGTGCTGCGCGAACTGGTCGCCGCGTGACCCGCGTCGCGGCCGGGGCCCCGCCTGGCCGCACCATGGATCCGTCGCAGTGGTGCGCCGCTGCCGGACCGCCACGCAGGCGATGACCGCGTCAGCTCACGCGCCGCATCCGCTTGCCAAGGCGCTGCCGCTGTTCCTGCTGGCCGGTGTGTGCTTGATCGCACTCGACACGACGGCGAAAGTCCTGATTCGCGACCACTCGCTGTTCCTGATCGTCTGGGCACGGTATGCCGGGCAGATGCTGGTGGTGACGCCCTTCGCCTGGCATCGCGCTGGAACGTCGTTCTGGCGCACCCAAAACCTCGGCATGCAGCTGCTGCGCTCGATGTTCCTGCTCGCCGCCACCAGCCTGTTTTTCCTGGCGCTGCGCGTCCTGCCGCTGGCCGAGGGTTCGGCGCTGATGTACATGTCACCGATCCTGATCGTCGTACTGTCACGGCCGTTGCTCGGGGAGCGGCCGACACGGGTGCGCTGGGCTGCGGTGATCACCGGCTTCATCGGCGTCCTGGTGCTGTTGCGTCCGGGAGGAGCGGTGCTGCATCCGGCCGTCCTGCTGGCGCTGGGTGCTGCCGCCAGCAACGCCGTCTACCAGATCCTGACCCGCAGGCTGCCCGGTGACAGCGTCCATACGACGCTGTTCTATAGCGCTTTGGTCGGCGCCGGTGGATTGACGCTGGCGCTGCCCTGGGGCTGGCCGGGTGGCGCGCTGTCGTGGGCGGATGCCGGCCTGCTGCTGGCGCTGGGCGTCTTTGCCGGCGTCGGGCACTGGCTGCTCATCACCGCCTTCCTGATCGCACCCGCCTCACTGCTGACGCCGTTCACCTACGTCCAGATGCTCTGGGCAACCCTTTTCGGCTACGTCGTGTTCGGGCAGCTGCCGGACGGCTGGTCGGCGCTGGGCATCTGCATCATCGTCGGCAGCGGCCTGGCGCTGGCGCTGGTCGAGCGCCGGCGCGTGAGGCTGACGAGCGTCTGACTGCCGGCGGCGTTGCGACGCGGATACAGCGCACTCGTTCATGCCTTCGTCGCACCGGGCGAAGCCGGAATCGGGCACCGAATCAGCTAAAATAGCGGGTTGTCAGGGGCCACCATGGGGTGCGTTCCGACAATCCAATCACACCAAGGAAATCGATCATGAAGAGTACCGTCATCGCCACGCTGACCGCGCTGGCGCTCGCCATCACGTTGACCGCCTGCGGCGACAATGCGAAGGAGAAGGCCGAGGAGGCGAAGAAGGCTGCCGAGCAATCGGCAATGGCCGCCAAGGAAGCCGCGACCAAGGCCGCCGAAGCCGCGAAGTCCGCGGCAGCGGACGCGGCCGCGAAGACGACCGAAGCGGCGAAGGACGCGGTCGACGCGACCAAGGAAGCCGCCAAGGACGCCGCCGACGCGACCAAGGAAGCCGCCGGCAAGGCAGTGGATGCGACCAAGGAAGCGGCGGACAAGGCGGTCGACGCCGCCAAGGACGCCGCGAAGAAATAATTCGCCGTCGCCGAAAGCGCAACGGCCGGTGCCCGCGAGGGCCACCGGCCGTTTTCCATCCCGATCGGGTTACGCTACGGATTGCGCACCGCCGCGTGCCGCGCAAGCCAGCGCGTCAACGGCTTCCACTGCTCCTGATCCTGCTCGCCGCGCGAGCGCGGCAGGTCGAACACCGACAGACCATCGCGCGCGCAGTAGACGTAGACCTGCGTGTCGCGCAAATGCGTCAGCAGCGGCAAGTCGAATTGCCCGAGGAAGTCGTCGAGTTCGGCAGCCGAGCGGGTGCGCGCGTCGACTCGCATCGCGACCAGCGCGATCGGAAGCTCCCCGTGGCGTACGGCCTTGTGCTCCGCGATCACCTGCAGGAAGCGTGCCGTCGCCGCCATGTCGAAGGCCGAAGGCGTCACCGGTACGACCAGCGCATCGGCGCGCTTGATCGAATCGCGCAGCGCCTCTCCGTGCAGTCCCGCGGGACTGTCGACGACCAGCCATTCCAACGCGACGTCGCGCAACTCCTTCTTCCCGACGTCACCGCCAAAGCCGGCCACCGATGGAAACAGTGCCGGACGCCGCGCCAGCCACTGCGTCGACGACGCTTGTGGGTCGGCGTCCTTGAGTCCCACACGTTGCCTCTTGCCGGCCAGCCAGCCTGCGAGATTGGTCGCAAGCGTCGTCTTGCCGCTGCCGCCCTTGGGGTTCGCCACCAGGATCGTTCGCACCGTCACCCCTCCCCTCGTCGCTCCCGTCCGCCGGCAAGCCTGAACCACTGCCGGATGTCGGCGTGGCTGTCGGCACGCAATGCGACCTGCACGTCGGCCGGATCGTCGGCGCGAACGACGTCGATCGCCCCGGCGTCGAACAGGCAGGAGACGCATAATGGCGACGACGCCGCTGTTGTCGGTATTGTCATCGACGTGACGTAGGAAACGTGATGTGCGGTGGCGTTTAGCTGTCGCCGACGAATGGCGACCGGACCGGCATGTACTTCGCGGTTGCGATGGCTGGATGCGGGAAGTCCGATTCTCGCATGAGATGCGATCGACGCAGAAGCGGCCGCAGCGCGCGCAGCCGTGGCGGCCGCCGCTACCCGTGTACCTCGTCGCAACGGCGATCGGGATCGCAACCGTACTGCTGGTCGTGACCTGATCCGCGTGGCGCAGGCTAGAATCGCGGGCTATGGAAGAACGCCCGCGTGAATTGTCCTCGCAATCCGCCCTCTTGAGCGTTGCGGAAGCGCCTGCCGCTCGCGCGCGCGACTCGCGCCGCGCGCAGTTCGAGTCCAACAAGCTGGTGAAGCGCCTGCAAAGGCAGGTCGGGCAGGCGATCGCCGATTTCGCGATGATCGAGGCGGGCGACCGCGTGATGGTCTGCCTGTCCGGCGGCAAGGACAGCTACGGCCTGCTCGAAATCCTCCTCGCGCTGCAGCAGCGTTCGCCGGTACGTTTCGAGATCGTCGCGGTCAATCTCGACCAGAAGCAGCCGGGCTTTCCGGCCGACGTCTTGCCGCGATACCTGACCGAGCGCGGCGTGCGCTTCCACATCGCCGAGCAGGACACCTACAGCGTCGTCAAGCGGTTGATCCCCGAAGGCGCGACCATGTGCTCGCTGTGTTCGCGACTGCGGCGCGGCGTGCTCTATCGCGTTGCCGGCGAACTGGGTGCGACCAAGATTGCGCTGGGCCACCATCGCGACGACCTGCTCGCCACGTTCTTCCTCAACCTGTTCTTCGGCGGCAGGCTGAAGACGATGCCGCCGAAACTCCTGTCCGACGACGGCAAGCACGTGGTGATTCGGCCGCTCGCCTACATGCGCGAGCACGATCTCGTGCGCTACGCCGAATTGCGCCGGTTCCCGCTCGTCCCGTGCACGCTGTGCGGCTCGCAGAAAAATCTGCAGCGCCGGCAGATCGCACTGATGCTGCGCGAATGGGAGCGCAAGTATCCGGGGCGAGGTGACTCGATCTTCAACGCGCTGGCCAAGGTCGAAACCTCGCACCTGCTCGACCGCAAGCTGCGCGACTTTGCCGCCATCCGCACCACGGGTATCGCGGACCCGGCCGGTGACCTGGCCTTCGACGTCGATCCACTGCTGGAGGCGGCGACTGCTGCAGCCGGCACGTCGCTGGGCGAAGTGATTGCTTTCGAACACGACTGACGCGCAGCACTGGCCAGGACACGTCAAGACCGAATCGTGCCGGTTGACGGACGCGCAACTACGAGGAGAAAAACAGCATGGCCGTATACGTCATTGCCGACATCGAGGTCGCCGATGCCGCTGGTTTCGAGGAGTATCGACAAAGGGTCCCCGCCACCATCGCCGCGCATGGCGGACGTTATCTTGCACGCGGTGGTGAAACCGAGGTATTGGAGGGCTCCTGGTCTCCGAAACGCTGCACCATCCTCGAGTTCCCGGACATGGAAAAGTTCAGGACCTGGTGGTCATCGCCGGAGTACATTCCGCTGCGCGAGTTGCGCGAACGTTCCACCAAGTCGCACTTGATCGTCACGCAGGGTGTCTGATTGGCAGGCGTCCCCGTGCCGAACATCCCGGCAGTCGTTTCAGCGCAGCGTATGCTGGTCCTGCTCGAACAGCAGCTTGCGCGCACGCTCGTCGTGCACCGTCGGTGTCTGATTGACGGTCTTCGCGAGTTCGTAGGCGCGCTCGACGGCGGGCCGCGCGCGGATGGTGTCGAGCCAGCGCGCGAGGTTCGGGAAGTCGGCGATATCCTGACTGTGCCGCTCCGGCAAAATCCATGGGTAGCAGGCCATGTCCGCGATGCTGTAATCGCCGGCGACGAACTCGCGGTCGGCCAGGCGCCGGTCGAGGACGCGGTAAAGCCGCCCGGTTTCCCTGACGTAGCGGTTGATCGCGTACGGGATTTTCTCCGGCGCGTAGAGCGCGAAGTGATGGTTCTGCCCGGCCATCGGTCCCAATCCCGCCATTTGCCAGAACAACCACTGCGTGACTTCGCAGCGCCCGCGCAGGTCGGGCGGATAGAAGCGTCCAGTCTTGCCGGCGAGATAGAGCAGGATCGCTCCCGATTCGAACAGCGATAGCGGCTGCCCGCCATCGGGCGGCACGTGATCGACGATGGCCGGAATTCGGTTATTCGGAGATATCGCCAGGAACTCCGGCTGGAACTGGTCGCCTTTGGAGATATTGATCGGCTTCACGTGATACGGGAGGCCGGTCTCCTCGAGGACGATCGTGATCTTGTGCCCATTGGGCGTGGTCCAGTAGTAGAGGTCGATCATGGGCGGCATTCGTGAGTTTGCTCGAGGGTACGGCGCTACGCCGCGACGATCGCGCGCCGGACGCGGACGACGGTGCCGACGGCGAGCAGCAGCAATGCGGCGACGACGTAGAACATTTCGCGACCCAGCGCATGGTCGAGCATAATGCCGAACCAGATCGGACCGAGCATCGCGCCCAGATCGAGGCCCGAATAGACGAAGCCGTAGATGCGGCCGGTCGCGCCCGTCGGCGTCGCGTTGCGGACGATCAGGTCGCGCGACGGTCCGGTGCTGCCCGTCGCGAAGCCGATCAGCGCGAACATCGGGAAGACCATCGCCATCGACACGCTGCCCATGCCGACGACGACGAGAAGCGATGCGCCCACCAGCAGTCCGCTCGCCGCAACCAGATCGTGGCGCAGCGTTCGCGCGGCCAGAAAGCCGCCGGCGATGATGCCGCCGGTACCGCCCAGCAGGTACGCGGTCACGGCGGACGCCGCGAGCACCAGCGGCACCTCGAAGGCGCTGTTGAGCGCCGACGGCAGGAAGGTTTGCAGTCCGACGGCGGCCATCGTCTGCAGGACGAAATACGCGAAGCACAGCGCGATCGCCGGCTGCGCGAACAGCGCCATGCTCCCGCGCAGCGTTTGCGCATGCGCGTCGTGCGCGCGATGCGACGTCAAATAGCTGCGCTGGGTGGCGAGTACGCCGAGGATGACGAGGCCGGCAATACCCATGCACGCCAGCGCAACCCGCCAGTTGAATGCGGCGGCCAGCGCGTAGCCGATGATCGGCGCCGCCGCATAGCCCAGGTTGCCGCCGACTCCGTGCGTCGAATACGCGTAGCCCAAGCGCCGCGGCGCGACGTTGGCATTGAGAATGGCGAAGTCGCAGGGATGAAACACGCCATTACCGGCGCCCATCAGCGCCATGATAGGGAACAGCCAGTAGGCACCGGGCGCCAATGCGGCAACGACGGTGCCGCCGGCAAGCATCCCCAGGCCGCCCAGCAGCACCGGCCGCGCACCGAAGCGGTCGACGGCGAATCCGGCGACGAACTGCGTGATGCCGGAGGCGGCGTAGAAGACGCCGACCAGGATGCCGAGCAGCGTCCACGACACGTCGAAGTCGGCGCGCAGCAGCGGAAACAGCGGCGCCAGCGCGAGCTGGAAAAAATGCGAGCAGGCGTGGGCAACACTGACGAGGCCGATGACGCGGACATCGCGACGCAACGATTCGGGGGCAACAGCTTCCACGGATACGCGAGACCGAAGGCCGGAGGCGCGCTGGCGCGCGAACCGGCGAAAAGGCTTCACTATAGCGTACCGCGTGGCCCGATTTTCGGACCGGTGCCGCCGCGCGTGCTGCACCCCATGGCTTGCAAGCGGTGCGTTCACGGACAAATTTCCTGGCACGCACCGCAACGGCTCGCCGCCAGGCGGTCGTTGAAGGATCTTGACAATGAATAATATCTTAATGATATCATTTAGATAACACGCGAACGACCATGACGGTGCGAGCGTATTTCCCAGAGGGAGAACGAAAATGGCAACCCGACCCGTGGTGCAAGGTTCCGCGCACGACGAGGCGCCGATCGGTACGGCGAACGGATTCGTGGCGCTGGCGCTGGCGTTGCTGTTCCTGGCCGTGGGTGGCGTACTCCTCGCCCAGTCGATCACGCCTTATGGCTTGCGCTGGGGGCTCTTCGCCGCCGCCATCGTGTCCTTCATCGCCGGCGTGATGACACTCGCCGGTCTGTACACACTGCAGCCCAACGAAGGCGCGATCCTGCAACTCTTCGGTGCCTACCGCGGCACCAGCCGCGTGCCGGGACTGCGCGCGACCAATCCCTTCTACACGCGCAAGAAGATCTCGCTGCGCGCGCGCAATCTCAACGGTGACCGCCTGAAGGTCAACGACAAGCGCGGCAACCCGATCGAAATCGCCGCCGTCGTCGTCTGGCACGTCGACGACACCGCCAAGGCAGCCTTCGACGTCGACGACTACGAGAACTTCGTCAAGGTGCAAAGCGAAGCGGCGGTGCGTCATCTCGCCTCGTCGTTCGCCTACGACGCCGAGGACCGCAGCGACGAGTCGCACGAGCCCACGCTGCTCGCCGCCGCCGACGTCGTTGCCCGGGCGCTGGAGCGCGAGTTGCAGGCGCGGCTCGAACAGGCGGGTGTCGTCGTCGAAGAGGCGCGGCTGACCCACCTCGCCTACTCGCCGGAGATTGCGCAGGTGATGCTGCGCCGGCAGCAGGCGGAGGCGATCATCGCCGCGCGCGCGAAGATCGTCCACGGCGCGGTGTCGATGGTCGAGATGGCGCTGCACGAGCTGTCGGCCAAGGAAGTCGTCGCGCTCGACGACGAGCGCAAGGCGGCGATGGTGTCGAACCTGATGACGGTGCTGTGCGCCGAGTCCGACGTGCAGCCGGTGATCAACACCGGCACGCTCTACACCTGAAGCGCACACCGGTACCCGCGAAGGAGTCCCGATGGCCATCATCCCGCGGTTGCTGCTCGTGCTCGTCGTCGTCATCGCACCGATCGTCGTCTACGCGACGTCGGCCGGACTGCCCATGCGGGTTGCGTCGCATTTCGGCGCAGGCGGTCTCGCCAACGGCTGGATGCCGCGCGACACCTACGTCGCGCTGATGGTCGCGCTGACGGCGCTGTTGCCGTTGCTGGTGGCGGCGACGATCGGCTTTACGCCGGACCTGACGCTGCGCAAGCTCAAGGGCAGCGCCCGCGAGTACTGGAACGCGCCGCACCGGCGACCCGAGGTGCTGGTGTGGTTGAAGACGCATTCGTGCTGGCTGGGCATCTTGCTGGCATTGTTCCTGTCCGGCGTCCACCTGCAGGTCGTGCGGGCGAACGCGCGCACGCCGCCACGGCTCGACGAGCCGCAGTTCATTGTGCTGTTGGTGGTCTTCGCCGTGCTGGCCGTCGCCTGGGTCGTGCGACTGACGCTTCGCTTCCGTGTGCCCCGCGGAACCTAGGTTTGCCTTGGCTGCACGGAAATCGTTTCTGCTGCGCGTCGACCCGGCCCTCTGGGACCTGGTCGAACGGCTTGCGCAGGCGGAGTTGCGCAGCGCCAACGCGCAGGTCGAATTCCTGCTGCGCGACGCGTTGGAACGGCGCGGCATCCGCGTCGGCGTCGCCGCGGAACCGCCGACGAAGGATGACGCCGGCGGCGAGACTGAGTAAAGGGCGACGGCGGCGGCGAGGCGGCGCAGCTCTAGCGCAGCACGGTGCGCAGGAACGTGCCGGCGGCGGCGATCTCCTCCATCCCCGCCGAATGCTCCATCGGGTAGGTATGCCACTCGACGTTCCAGCCGCCGGCGGTGAGCGCCGCACGCGAGGACTCCGCCCACGCGAGATGCACGACCGGGTCGTGGATGCCGTGCGCCATGAAGATCGGAAGATCGCGGTTGGCCGGCACGGATTCGGCCGCCAGCGACGCGCCATCGATCAGGTAGGTCGACAGCGCGATGATCCCGGCCAGCCGTTCGGGATGCCGCAGCGCCGTGTACAGCGCGATCGCGCCGCCCTGCGAAAAGCCGGCCAGCACGATGCGCGCGTCGGCGATGCCGCGCGCCTTCTCGCGCGCGATCAGCGCCTCGAGCTGCGCCTGCGACCGGCGCACGCCCGCCAGGTCGGCGCGCGAATGCAGGTCGGCGTCGCGGATGTCGTACCATGCGCGCATCACGTAGCCGTTGTTGATCGCCACCGGCATCATCGGCGCATGCGGAAACAGGAAGCGCACCGCCATCGTCGGCGGCAGGCCCAGCGCCGGCACCGCCTGCGACCAGCCGTTGCCGTCGTCGCCCAGGCCGTGCAGCCAGATGACCGCGGCGTCCGGGTTGGGCGCGGTTTCAATTTCGATCGCGGGCAGCAGTTCGCTCATGGGAGGAATGTTGGCTCAGGAAATGACGATGCGCATTCTAGCCCACGACCCTGTGGGACAATGCGCGCCAACGAGCGTCGAATGTCGATTCTGCGCGTCGGATTTCCAGGGAGGACCTGTTCCTTGCGCAAGACCACCCGCCTGAAACAGTTGCTCGCCGCACCCGAGATCCTGATCATGCCGGGCGTACACGACGCGCTGGGCGTGCGCTTGGCCGACGCCGCCGGGTTCGCCGCGCTGACTGCGGGCGGCTACGGCGCCACCGCGACACTGCTCGGACGTCCGGACTCGTCGCAACTGTCGCTGACCGAACTCTCCGAGATGTACTCGCGGATGTGCGACGCCACCGACCTGCCGCTGCTGGCCGATGCCGACACCGGTTTCGGCAACGTGACCAACGTCGCCCGCGCGACACGGCTGTACGAGAAGGCCGGTGTCGCGGGCCTGTTCATCGAGGACCAGGTGTTCCCGAAGCGCTGCGGTCACATGGCCGGCAAGGCCGTGGTTCCGACGGTCGACTGGCTCGCCAAGATCCGCGCCGCACTCGATTCGCGCATCGACCCGGACTTCGTCGTCATGGCGCGCACCGACGCGCTGGCGGTGAACGGCATCGACGACGCGATCGACCGCGTGCAGCTGGCGCGCGAAGCGGGTGCGGACCTGCTGTTCGTCGAGGCGCCCAGCGATGTCGGGCAGATGCAGCGCATCTGCCGCGACGCGGGCGGACCCTGCCTCGCCAACAACATCGAGACGGGCCTCTCGCCGCTGTTGCCGGCGGCCGAGCTGCAGGCGATCGGCTATGCTGCCGTCGTGTTCCCGGTCGCCGCCACCTATGCGGTCGCGCGGGCGCTGCGCGACCTGTTCACCACGCTGCGCGACACCGGTTCCACCGAGGCCTTTCTGCCCCGGTTGCTCGGCTTCGACGAATTCAACGAGCTCGTGGGCTTGTCGGCGCAGCGCAAGCGGGAAGCCGCGATGCAGGAGTTTGCCGAAACGCTGGCTGCGCGCCGGGCGGCGCGCTGATGCCGGTCCCAATTCGAAGGAGGAAGCAACCATGAAACATGTACTGCCCAAGACCCTGATCCTCGCCGCGGCCGCGGCGTTCGCGGCGATGACCGCACAGGCGCAACCCATCGTCATGCGAATCTCGCACCAGGTGCCCCCGGCCCACCATCTGACCCGGATACTCGAGGGCTTTGCCGCCGACGTGAAGGCGCGCACCAAGGGCCAGGTCGAGGTGCAGCTCTACGGCTCGGAGCAGCTCGCCAAGGCGGGAGAGAATTTTCCGCAGGTCGCCAAGGGCAACATCGAGGCCGCGCTGAGCGTGAATTTCCAGTGGGGCACGACGATCCCCGAAATGAGCGCGACGCTGATCCCCTACGCGATGGGCGAGCTCGACCAGATCAAGAAATTCCCCACGTCCGAGGCGAGGAAATTTCTCGACGACAAGCTCGCGGCGCGCGGCGTGAAGAGCATCGCGTGGCTGTACATCACGCGCGAGACGATCATCACGTCCAGCAAGGCGCCGATCATCGCGCTCGACGACTTCAAGGGGGTCAAGATCCGCGGCCTCAACAAGCTCACCGACAACGCCCTGACCGCGGTGGGGGCCGCACCGACGGCGATGCCGGGCTCGGAGGTGTACCAGGCGCTGCAGGCGGGCGTGCTCGACGCGGGGCTCACCGATCTTTCGGCTGCGTACAGCCGCAAGTACTACGAGGTCCAGAAGTACGGCACGGTCGGCCCGCTCTTCACCATTTATTTCCACCTGTATGCAAACCCGGCCTGGTGGAACAAGCTGTCGCCCGTGAACCAGAAGGCGATCGAGGCGGCCGCGATCAAGGCCGAGCAGGACGCAATCCCGATTACCGAGGAAACGGCCGCCGCGGCGGTGAGGGAGCTGAAGGCCAAGGGCATGACGCTGCACCTCCAGACACCGGCCGAGCAGAAGACCTGGAAGGCCGCGATGCAGCCGCCGGTCGTCGCCGCATTCCTCAAGACCGCGCCCGAGGGGGGAGCGAAGATCATCGAATTGCTCGGCAAGCTGTAGGAATCCAACGTGCACGCGGGCGTGACGGTGGCGCGTTGCCCGCGACGCCGGGATTGCCTGTTCGATGAAATTCTTCGGCCGCGCCGTCGGCGCGCTCGCCCGCGTCGGCATCGCGCTCGCGGCCGTCGCGCTGCTCACGTCGATGGCGGTGATCGCCTACTCGGTGGTGATGCGCTACGCGCTCAACCAGCCGGTCCCGTGGGTCGACGAACTGGCGGGCTACCTGCTGGTCGCCTGTGTGATGCTGGCGGCGGCCGACGCCTTGCGCCAGGGCGAGCACATCGCCGTCGACATCGTGACCGAGCGGCTGTCGCGGCGCGCCCGCCGCTGGACCGCCCGGTTCGGCCTGGTCGCGGTCGCGCTGTCGGCACTCCTGCTCGCGGTCCAGGGCTACGACATGGTCGCCTTCTCGCGCATGGTCGGCCTCATGTCCAACGGCTACCTGGCCGTCCCCATGTGGATTCCGCAGCTGCTGGTGCCGGTGGGCGCCGTACTGCTGCTGCTGGCGGCGCTGGCCGAATTCGCTACGCCAGCGGCCGATGAGCCCGAGTCCGGCGATGACGGTGCGTCGACGCCGCTGGACGTCGAATGACCTTCGCGCTGATCCTCGTCGGGCTGTTGCTGGTGCTGCTGACCGGCGTGCCGGTGTTCGCCGGACTATTGCTGTTCTCGACCGCGCTTCTGGTCGCGGTCGAGGGCAGGATGGGCGGCATCGGCGACCTGGTGTTCGGCAAGCTCGACACCTATCTGCTGGTGTCGATCCCGCTGTTCACGCTGATGGCGCACTTCATGATCCGCGGCAAGGTCGTCGACGACCTGTTCGGCGCGGCGAACACGATGCTGCGTCACCTGCCGGGAGGAATGGGGATCGCGACCGTTGCCGCCTGCACGATCTTCGCCGCCATCTCGGGTTCGAGCGTCGCCACTGCGCTGACGATCGGCTCGGCGGCCATCCCGCTGATGATCCAGTACGGCTACAGCCCGCGCGTCGCCTACGGCGTCGTCGGCGCGGGCGGCACGCTGGGCATCCTCATCCCGCCGTCGGGCCCGATGATCCTGTACGGTGTGGTGTCGGACACGTCGATCGGCGCGCTGTTCGTCGCCGGACTCGTCCCCGGCCTGATGCTCGCCACGATCTTCGCCGTCTACGCAATGACTTCCGCGCGACTGGCCCGGCATCGGGTGCGTACCGAGCCGCGCGCGTCGCCGCGGGAGATGGTGGCAGCGCTGCGCCGGTCGTTCTGGGCGCTGACCTTGCCCGTGCTGGTGCTGGGCGGCATGTATTTCGGCGTCTTCACCGCCACCGAGGCGGCCGCCGCGGGTGCGCTGGCCGCGCTGCTGATCGCCACGCTCGTCTACCGCAATTTCGGCTGGAAGGACCTGTGGCTCTCGGCGATCGATGCGTCGCGTGCGTCGGCGATGCTGTTTCTGATCCTCGCGGCGGCCGCGCTTCTCGGCAACGTACTGACCAAGCTGCGCGTTCCCAGCGAAATGGTGGAACTCGTTGCCCGCCACGAGTTGTCGCAGGTCGGGTTCCTGCTCGCCATGATGGTGCTGCTGCTGGTGCTGGGGACGTTTCTCGAAACCATTTCCATCATCCTCATCACCACGCCGGTGGTGCTGCCGGTGCTGGCGGCGCTGCACATCAACCCGATCTGGTACGGTATCCTGCTGACCATCAATCTCGAACTGGCATTGATCACCCCGCCGGTCGGCATGAATCTCTTCGCGATCAAGGCGATCACACGTGCGCCGATCCGCGACATCATCGTCGGCGTCGCCCCCTATGTCGGCCTGTTGCTGCTGGGGCTGGCGCTGGTGATGCTGTTTCCGCAGATTGCGCTGTGGCTGCCGGGGACGATGCACTACCGGTGACACGGGCACAGCACGCGTGCGCTGGAACAGAAGCGAACGGATCCGGGTTCGCCCTGGCAATTGCGCCGGCGGCGAAGTAGATGAACGCGGACCATTGCCAATACGGAGAAAACGATGTCCGAAAAGAACTTCACCACCAATGATGCAGGCATCCCCGTCGCCAGCGACGAACATTCACTGACGGTGGGCCCCGACGGGCCGATCCTCCTGCAGGATCACTACCTCATCGAGAAAATGGCGCAGTTCAACCGCGAACGCGTGCCGGAGCGCCAGCCCCATGCCAAGGGGGGTGGCGCCTTCGGACACTTCGTGGTGACGAAGGATGTCAGCGCCTACACGAAGGCGGACCTCTTTCAGCCCGGCCGGGAGACGGAGCTGCTGCTGAGGTTTTCCACCGTGGCGGGTGAACGTGGCAGTCCCGATACGTGGCGCGATCCGCGCGGCTTCGCCATCAAGTTCTACACCAGGCTCGGCAACTACGACATGGTCGGCAACAACACACCGATCTTCTTCCTGCGCGATCCGATGAAGTTTCAGGACTTCATCCGCTCGCAAAAGCGGCGGGCGGACACCAATCTGCGCGACCACGATATGCAGTGGGATTTCTGGACGCTGTCGCCCGAATCCGCGCATCAGGTCACCTGGCTGATGGGGGACCGCGGCATTCCTCGGACCTGGCGGCATATGGATGGCTTCTCCAGCCACACCTACATGTGGGTCAACGCCGCCGGCGCCAAATTCTGGGTCCGGTACCACTTCAAGACGAACCAGGGGATCGAGTTCTTCACGCAAGCCGAAGCCGATGCGATGGCCGGCAAGGACGGCGACTTCCACATCCGGGACCTGCACGACGCAATCGCGCGCGGCGAGTTCCCGAGCTGGACGCTGAAGATGCAGATCATGCCGTTCGACGAGGCCAAATCCTACCGTTTCAATCCCTTCGATCTGACCAAGTCCATTTCGCACAAGGACTATCCGCTGATCGAAGTCGGCAAGCTGACGCTGGACCGCAATCCCAGCGACTATCAC
This sequence comes from Burkholderiales bacterium, assembly GCA_020853025.1. Taxonomy (GTDB): domain Bacteria; phylum Pseudomonadota; class Gammaproteobacteria; order Burkholderiales; family Casimicrobiaceae; genus VBCG01. The sequence continues at coordinate 108,594 of JADYZP010000028.1, read as the reverse complement.
ACCGAGATCGAACAGGCCGCGTTCGAGCCGAGCAACCTCGTACCCGGCATCGGACCGAGTCCGGACAAGATGCTGCTCGGCCGGCTGTTCTCCTATCCGGACGCCCACCGCTACCGGATCGGCGCGAATTACAACGAGCTACCGGTCAATGCACCGAGGAACGCCGAGCGGCGCTCGGTCTCCAAGGACGGGCACATGCGCCACCACAATCCCGGCGATCCGGTCTATGTACCCAATTCCAAGGGCGGACCGAGCGCTGATACGGCACGATACGGTGAGCCGGCAGGCTGGCACACCGACGGCGACATGGTCCATGCGGCCTACACGCTGCATTCGGAGGACGACGACTGGGGACAGGCCGGCACGCTGGTGCGGGACGTGCTCGATGACGCCGCCCGCGACCGTCTGGTCAGCAACATCGTGGGCCATCTGCGGAGCGGAGTGAGCGAGCCGGTGCTGCTGCGCGCCTTCGAGTATTGGCGCAAAGTCGATGGCGACCTGGGTGCCAGGGTCGAGACGGGTGTGCGCGCGGCAAAGTAGCAGCGGAAGCGCGATGCCGTCTCCGCCGTCAATTCGGCAGGTGCAACCAAGCTGAAGCCGAGGGCTGCCCTATCGGCCGCCGCGTCAGTGGTAGCCGTTGCCCGCCGTCACCTTGCCTCGAAACACCCAGTACGAATAGACGGTGTAACCAAGGACGATCGGCAGCAGGAACATCGTGCCGATCATCAGGAACGCCTGCGACTTGGGCGTGGCCGCTGCCTGCCACAGGTCGAACGTGTAAGGGACCACCATCGGGAAGATGCTGATGCCAAGACCGAGATACGCCATGCCGAAGATGCCGAGCGCGGCAAGGAAGGGCGTCACGTGGCGCTCACCGGCGAGCGAGCGCCAGAGCAGCACGAACAGCGCAAGCGTGATGAGCGGCACCGGCCAGAGCCACAACAGTTGCGGGCCGCCGAACCATCGCTCGCGGATCTGCGGTTGCAGCAGTGGCGTCCACACGCTCACCATCACCACGAACGCAGCGACGCCGATCGCAAAGTAGCGCGCCTTGCGGCGTGCCCACTGCTGCAGTTCACCGTCGGTCTTGAGCACCAGCCAGCATGCGCCCAGCAGGCCGTAGCCTGCGATCAGCCCCAATCCGGTCAGGATCGCGAACGGCGTGCACCAGCCAAGGCTGCCGCCGACATAGGCGCGGCCCTCGACCGGGAGGCCCTGGACGAAGGTTCCCAACACGATCCCCTGGGAGAACGTTGCGATTATCGATCCCGCGACGAACGCGCGATCCCAGTCCTGGCGGCGCTCCGACAGGTGCCGGAACTCAAACGCGACACCACGGAAGATGAGCCCGATCAACATGAACAGGATCGGAAAATAAACCGCCGGAATCACGATCGCGAACGCGAGTGGAAAGACGGCGAACAGCCCGATCCCGCCGAGGACCAGCCAGGTCTCGTTGAAGTCCCAGATGGGCGCCACGGAGCGCAGCATGAGTTCGCGGCTGGCCGCATCGGGCGCGAAGGGAAACAGAACGCCAATCCCGAGGTCGAAGCCGTCCAGCAGCACGTACATGAACACTGCGAACGCGAGGATCAACGCCCACAACGGTACGAGATCGAGCGCCATGAGGTCTCCTACCGGGTGCGGGCCGCGGCCGAAAGCGGTCGCGCCGGCGTGGCGGTGGGTGCATCGGGCGCGAGGTCGGCCTCGCTCTCGAAGCCTCTGCGCACCAGCCGCGCCATATAGAGCAGGCCGGCACCGAAGATCAGCACGTAGGCGACGACGTACACCAGCAGCGAGATTGCCACGTCGCCGGTGTTCAGCGACGGCGTCACCGCGTCGCGGGTGCGCAGCAGCCCGTACACTACCCACGGCTGCCGCCCGACTTCGGTCGTCACCCACCCGGCGATCACCGCGACGAATCCGAGCGGCGCCACCAGCATGCACAGTCGCTGGAAACCCCGCGCGTCCGCCAGGCGGCCGCGTCGCCACAGCACCAGCCCGGCCACCGTGACGACGAGCATGACGAGCCCGATACCGACCATCAGGCGGAACGAGAAGAATGGGAGCGCGACCGGCGGACGATCGTCCGGCGGCCAGTCCTTCAGGCCACGCACCGTCCCGTTGACGTCGTGGGTAAGGATGAGCGAGCCCAGCAACGGAATGCCAAGCTCCCAGCGGTTGCGTTCGGCTTTTTCATCGGGCCATGCGAACAGAAGCAGCGGCATGCGCGCTTGCGTCTCCCAGTTGGCCTCCATGGCGGCGACCTTCGCCGGCTGGTGCTCGAGCGTGTTGATGCCGTGCAGATCACCGACGACGACCTGAAGCGGCACGAGCACCACCAGCAGGCCGAGTCCCATCTTCTGCATGGTGATGCTCTCTTCGAGATGAAGTTCGCGGCGGAGGTAATACGCGGCCACGCCGATCACCACGAACGCGGTGGTAATGAAGAACGCCATCGTGGTATGCACGAGTCGATACGGAAAGGAAGGATTGAAGACGATCTGAAACCAGTCCTGGGGCACGAAGCGGCCATCGACCATCGCATGCCCCACGGGCGTTTGCATCCAGCTGTTCGCGGACAGGATCCAGAAGGCGGACAGCAGCGTGCCCACGGCGACCATCACCGCTGCGAAAAAATGCACCCAGGGGGGCACGAGCTTGCGTCCGAACAACAGCACGCCCAGGAACCCGGCTTCGAGAAAGAACGCCATCAGCACCTCGTAGGCCATCAGCGGGCCGACGACGTCCGCAGTGAGATCCGAATAGCGGCTCCAGTTGGTGCCGAACTGGAACGGCATCACGATCCCGGAAGCCACCCCCATGCCGAAAGACACCGCGAACAGGCGCAGCCAGAATTGCGAGAGCCGCAGGAAGACCGGCCGGCGGGTGAAGAAGTGCGTGCCTTCGAGGACTGCGATGTACGCCGCGAGCCCCACCGTGAACGCCGGGAGCAGGATATGCATCGCGATCACCCACGCGAACTGCAGTCGCGACAGGAGCAAGGCATCCATGGGCAGGCACCGGCAGCAGGGAAGGCGTCATGGTAACGCCAAAATGACGGCGTCGATCAACGCCTTGTCGGCTTCCGCGATTCGACCAGCAGTCCAGCCATCGTGTCGACACTGTCGACCATGAGAGCGGTTTCCGAGATGGCCAGTCGGTATAGCGGCGGACACTCGTTGCTATCTGGAAGCGCGCTTTGGTCCGGTTCGCTCATTGCATTTCGCTGAAGTCCCGGGGCGGGCCGCGGTTCAACCCGGTCGGCGAGGGAGCGCTGCATCTCGCGCAGCGGTGGCAGCGTCGGTGGCGAGCCATCCGCGCGCAACGAGGCGGCAAGGCAAACGAGGGCGTGCTCGATGGCTCCGGCAAGGGAACGCAGGGCGGGCCAGGGCGGACAGGCAGCGCCACGGCGCGCGGCGTCCAGCGTCAGTCCCGCGACCGCGAACGTTCGCACGGCGGCAAGGATGCCGAGCGCGGTCGAAGGATCCAGTCGTCGGCCCGACTCCGGCTCGCCCAGCATCCGTTCGACCGATTCCTCCGCGTTACTGCGCGCCAGCTGCGCGCCGAGGCGGGCTTGCGCCAACGCGCGATCGTCGTGTCCATCCGCCGACACGAACCGGGACAGGATCTTCTCGGCATAGGCAGCCTGGGCCTCCAGCACGGCAGCAAGGCGCTCCGGCACCTTCCGCGATTCCCATGTTGGCCATACTGCATAGGCAAAAAGCGCCAACGATGCCCCGATCACGGTCTCGAACGCGCGGTTCAGCGCGGCCACCGGTTGCGGTAACCCGAAGAGCGAGACCAGGAATACGATATACGCGGTGATGCAGGCTGCGAACAACGCGTAGTTCGCGCGAAACGTGGTGAAGCAACTCCACGCGATCACCGCGATCAGCGCTGCGAGCATCCACTGCTCCGGGCGCAGTGTCGAGGCGATCAGCGTCGCGGCGACGGCGCCAACAACCGTGCCCGACATCATGCCCAGACCGCGCGTGAAGGTATCGCTGAACCCCGGTTGCAGGACGAGTAGCGCCGCGACCGGGAGCCAGTAGCCATTGGGCCGCGCCATCGCCTGGTAGAACGCCGCGGCGGATGCCACGACGATCGCCACCCGCAAAGCGTGGCGAAACGCCGAGGAGCGCAGCGTCAACGACGCGCGCAATGTCCGCAGCGTCGTGCTCAAGGCGGGGAAGCGCACGACCGGAGGGAGGCGCACCGAGAAAGCGTCGGTGCCGCTGGAGGCGTCGTCGACGGTGCGCCAGGCGACGCGAAGCGGGCCGAGCAACGCGCCCACGTGCGTCGAGAGCACGCCGGCGGAACGCACCGGGGCGTCCGGGCGAGCGTCGATCGTGCCGCCTTGCCGCCTCAACGCCGACTCGACCGACCGGAGGGTCTGCCATGCCCGCTCCTGGGCAGCTGGCGCGCGGCCCGCCTGAACCGCCGATGCGATTTCATCCAGCAGTGCAGCCGACGCACCGGGCAGTGCCGCGAGCATTGCTTCCTCATCGGGTCGTGATGCGTCGACAGGCGCCGCGAGGGCGGCGAGGCTCACGCGAATGCGTTCGGCTTCATCGAGCAGCCGCTGGAAAGTCGAAAGATCGCTGCGGTCCGCGAAGGGATGCGGATCGGCCAGCGCACTGTAGATGCCCGACCCGGTGAGCGACGGCGGTGGCTCCCGGGTCGGCCACGCTCCGTCGGCGTAGCGCGCCAGCGTCCGGTACACGTCCGCCAGCGCACGGCGCTCAGCGACGAAGTGACGTAGCGGCCATACGCCGACAACCAGCAGCGTCTGCAGCAGGCCACCCGCGAAAGCGATCAGCGCCCGCGCCGCGGCGTCAGGCACGCTCGCCGGAAAGCCGCTTCCGACCAGCAGGTTCAAAACCGCCTGCAGGCCGACGACGTACGCGGCTGGGCCGAATACGCCGAGCAGGCCTGCACCGAATCCCCAAAGCAGCACGAGCATCGTCGTCAGGATTGCCGAATGTCCGGCGACCGAGCCCACGAACAGCGATACGGTAATCGACACCGCCGCGGCGATCATCGTCGCAGCCTTGGTCCGGTAGACGCCGAGGAAGCCACAAAAACCGACGCCGAGCGCGCCGGCAGAAGCGAACGCGCCGAGTTCCGGACGGCCGCCAGCGATGCCTGCGACGAGGGGGATGACGACGCCGAGTGCCAACTTCAGTCCAAAGAGCGGATGCAGTTGCGCCCGGTCGACATGCAGCATGACGCGCACGCTCCGGCGCCACAGTCCTGCAGGCGAGGCCGGCGAGCGCGGTTGCGCGCCAGCCCGCTCGTCGGTCGACGGCTCGCTCGAGTGCATCGGCTTTATCCACCACGCGCGCAATATCCTCCACCACGCGCGCAATATCCGGCTTGGGGTGAGGCCACGTCCGCTGCCGCAAGCGGGCGCAAGTGCTGCGCGCAATCTGCCACGCGGCAACCGCTGCTACTTCTTCGGGTCATCGCTCTTTGTTTGAGAGCCGGTATCGAGCGTCAGTGAATCAGCCATCGCAGCCCACGCACCCTCGAGACCGGCCTTGAAGCCGACCCACTTGTCTTCGCTGGCATGCGCCAGCTCGGCCAGGTTCGCTTTGGCCTCCGAGATGCTTCGCTCAAGCGTGTCGATGCGCTTGGACACGGCGATCGTCCCATCTGCGGTCTTCTCCTTGGCGGCTGCCTTCAGCAAGAGCAGCCTGGCCTGAGCCTGCTCCAGCCGTGCTTCGAACTTGGCTTTGTACGCGTCCTTGGTTTCCATGGCGTTCCTTTCATTTCGATTCTTCGATGACATGCAAGCCGCCGCCGTGCCGGACAGAGTACAGTGGCTACTGATCGCGGATGGATAGTTCCGACTTACAGATCCGGTTTAGGCCAAGTCGATATCCCGCAATCGTCGGCTGATCAATCCTACCGGACAAGTACCTCGCGTGGCCAGGCTGGCTGCTTCCCCTCGCGCTCACCAGGTTCGAATGAGCACCACCTGACAACGGAGGCACGGCATGAGAAGGTTTTTCAACGGGTTGTTGCTCGGCATCATCGTCGGTGCGGGCGCGCTTTGGTCCTACATCAGAGCTTACCCAGTTTCGGCTCCACTGGAGGCGGAGCGGCGTGCGAGAGCGCAGGCGAGCAAGGCGTTGGAGTCGGCGCAGAGCGTAGCCGAGCAGGCGAAACAAGCGCTGCCCGCGACGCTGGAAGCGCTGGAGCTGCGCGCCGACGACATCAAGGCGGAACTCGCCGCGACAGGCAAGGTAGTGCGCCAGCGAGCCCGCATCCTCGGTGATGCCGTTGCCGATGCGACCGCCGATGCCCGAATCACCGCAGCGATCAAGGCCAAGCTGACGACCGATCCGGAACTGTCAGTCCTCGTTATCTCGGTCGATACCACCGCTGGTCGCGTCACGCTCGCGGGCACCGTCGCGGCGCCCGATCTCGTCGGAAGAGCGATGGCGCTGGCGCTGGCGACCGAGGGCGTTCGCGAGGTTATATCGACGCTACAGGTGAAGTAGGCTCGCGCGCCACGCGAAGTTCCTCACTTGGATGGGGACGACCGGCACGTTCTCGAGCGCCCAGTCGTGGTCACCGGCTGGTTACCGGCCGCCGTCGACTTCAGCGACCGCGCAGTCTGAAGGTACACGACCCGGCATGAGAGCATGCCCGCCGTGACGTTCGACACGAACCTCGAAGACCCTTCGCTTTTCGATGCCGAAGCGGTGGCTCGTGCATTGGGCACCGACCTCGAAGGCGGACTCGGCACGGATGAGGCCGCCGCCCGCCTCGTACGCGATGGCCCCAACGAACTACGCGCCGCGGTACCGATACCCACCTGGCGGCGCATCCTTGGCCAAGTCCAGGATCCGCTGATTTACCTGTTGCTGGCCGCCGTGGCGACCGCGCTGGCGGCATGGCTGGTCGAAGGCAGGCAGGGCTGGCCGGTGGACGCGATCGTCATCGCATTGGTCATCGTTTTGAACGGCGCGCTGGGCTATGCGCAGGAAGCCAAGGCCGAGAACGCGGTCGCCGCACTGGCCGGCATGACAAGCGCCACCTGCACGGTGCTGCGCGATGGCCAGCTGTTGCGCATTGCGAGTGCCGAACTCGTGGCCGGCGACCTGCTGGAGCTCGACGAAGGCGACCTCGTCGGCGCCGATGCGCGGCTGCTGCGCGCCGCCACGCTGCGCGTGCAGGAGGCCTCGCTCACCGGCGAAAGCGAGGCGGTGCTCAAGGACGTGGCCACGCTGCCGGCGCCGACGCCGCTCGGCGACCGGCTGAACATGGTGTTCAAGGGCACGGCGGTCGCACAAGGCACTGGCCGGGGCGTCGTCACTGCGACCGGCATGGACACCGAGATGGGGTCGATCGCCAGCATGCTCGATGCCACCATCGACGAGGCCACGCCGTTGCAGAAGGAGGTCAGCCGCATTGGCCGCATGCTCGGTATCGCGGTCGTGATCATTGCCGCGGTCGTCGTCGTCACGATCGTGCTGATGTCCGACATCCGGGGCGCCTCCGATCTGATCACCGTGCTGCTGCTCGGCGTATCGCTGGCGGTGGCCGCGGTGCCCGAAGGGCTGCCGGCGATCCTGTCGGTGGTGCTCGCGATGGGCGTGCAACGCATGGCCAGGCGCAAGGCCATCGTGAAGAAGCTGTCGTCGGTGGAGACGCTGGGTTCCGCTTCGGTGATCTGCTCCGACAAGACCGGCACGCTAACACGATCCGCGATGACGATCCAGCGGGTCGTGACCGCCTCCGGGGACACGCTCGTCACCGGCGTGGGCTACGCGCCCGAGGGCAAGGTCGAATTCGAGGGCGCGGCGATCCAACCCGGCGCCTTGCTGAACGAGCAGATCGTGGTGCTCAGCGGTGGCAGCCTGGCGGGCAACGCCGACTTGCGCCAGGACGATGACGGCCGATGGGAGATCCAGGGCGACCCCACCGAAGCCGCCTTCCTCGTCGCCGAGCGCAAGCTCGGTGCGACCGAGCGGCGCGAGCGCCGCTTCGAGCGCATCGGCGAGGTCCCGTTTACGTCGGACCGCAAGATGATGTCGACCATCGAACGCGACCGCGAGCACGGCGGCGAGATCGTCGTCATCACGAAAGGCGCCCCCGACGTGCTGCTCGAACACTGCACGCGTGCACGCGTCGGCATGGACATCGTGACGCTCGACGACGCACTGCGAGCGCGCGCTCTCGCCGGCGTGGCCCGGCTCACCGACGAGGCCTTGCGCACGCTCGCCGTCGCCTACCGTCCGCTGGCCCCCGGCGAGCCGGCCGAGGCTTCGCCCGATCTCGAGCGCGAGCTGATTTTCGTCGGCACCGTCGGCATCATCGACCCGCCGCGGCCCGAGGCTGCGGCGGCCATCCGCGAGGCGCACCGGGCCGGCATCCGCGTGATCATGATCACCGGCGACCACCCGCGCACGGCGGCGCGCATCGCCGTCGACCTCGGCATCGTCGAGCCGGGCGCGATGGCGCTGACCGGGGACGAGCTCGATGAACTCGACGCCGCCGGCCTCGCCGCAGCAGTGCGCGTGACCTCGGTCTACGCGCGCGTGGCGCCGGTGCACAAGCTGCGCATCGTCGATGCGCTGCAGGCCGACGGCAACATCGTCGCGATGACCGGCGACGGCGTCAACGATGCGCCGGCGCTGAAGTCGGCCGACATCGGCGTGGCCATGGGCATCACCGGCACCGAGGTCACCAAAGAGGCCGCGAAGATGATCCTCGCCGACGACAACTTCGCCACCATCGTCGAGGCGGTGCGCGAAGGCCGCGGCATCTTCGACAACATCCGCAAGTTCCTGCGCTACCTGCTGTCGTCCAACATGGGCGAGGTGCTGACGGTGTTCCTAGGCGTGGTGGGCGCCAGCGTGATCGGCCTCAGCGGCGGCGGTGAAGCCGTCGTGCTGCCCTTGCTGGCGACGCAGATCCTGTGGATCAACCTCATCACCGATTCCGGCCCGGCGCTGGCGATGGGCGTGGACCCCGAGACGGACGACGTGATGGCGCGCAAGCCACGCAAGCCGACCGAGCGCGCCATCGACGCGCGCATGTGGCGGGGCGTGGTCGAGATCGGCCTGGTGATGGCGCTGGCGACACTGCTCACGATCGACCTGTACCTGCCGGGCGGGCTGATCGAAGGCACCAACGATCTGGACAACGCCCGCACCGCCGGATTCACGGTGCTGGTGTTCGCCCAGCTGTTCAACTGCTTCAATGCGCGCTCCGAAACCATCAGTGCCTTCCACCATCTGTTCGTCAACCCCTGGCTCTGGGGCGCCATCGCGCTGTCGGTCGTCCTGCAGGTGGCGGTGGTTCACATCCACCTGCTCAACGTGGCGTTCGGCGCGGTGCCGCTGAGCCTTGAACAATGGGCCGTGTGCGTGGCCATGGGCAGCACCGTGCTGTGGTTTGGCGAGCTGCGCAAGCTGGCGCTGCGCGCTTGGGGCCTCCAGAATGGCCGACGGGGCAGGTGATGCTCGCCATTGGAGTCTCCGGGAATCCCGGGGCGGTTCAAGTCCGCAGGCGGGACCCCTGCGCCGCCCTCCGCGGGCGCGCACCAAGGCGGCGAGGCGGCGAGGCGGCGAGCAGTTCGAGTGGCGTGAGGCGCAGCGGAGCGTTCTCCCCCGGGTCGGGATTGGTGCTCTCTTAGAGCAAGCGTTCGGGATCGAGTTCGCGCAGTCGGTCCAAGGCGAAGGGTGGCCTGGCGCAACAGCCCATTTTTCTCAACTGGTGGCCTAGGCGTCCGGTAAATGATTGAGTTGTCAGCAGCCCGGCGGCGGCGGGGTCAGGCGAGTCAGCGGAATGCTGCCGCTGGGACCGCCGGAGAAGGCGAAGGCCAACTGGCCCTGCGTGCAACTGTGGAAGGTGAAGGTCGCGGTGCCGACGGCTACCGTGGTGACCGGCGCCGGATTGTTGAACATGCCGCCGCTGCTGCGGTAGATCGGCACCGTCGCCGTATCGCTTTTGCCGCTGTAGTTGCCCTGGAAAGTCACCCAGTCGTACTGCCCCGCGACCGCGGTCCAGGTAAACCAACTACCAAAAAACAACTTGGTGCTCGACACGATATCGAAGAAAAAGCCTTGGCCGGAGGTGGCCGGGTCGAACCAGGCACCCGACAGCAGGTGGTTGATGGCGTGACCACCGACCGGCATGCCTGCGTGGACGTACAGGTTGTCGAAGTAGGCGGAGGCGTCGGCGGTGACGCCGTCGGGCTTGTAGACCCCGAACGACACCAGCAGGCTCTTGGTCGACCCGTTCGTCTCGATGATGCCGGAATACGTGGCGAAGACGGTCGTGGTCGCCGGGGGGTGCCTTCTATGGCTTGAGTAGGTCCACTGCAGTCGTCAGAAGAAAATCTCCACGCATAGATGTATCCCGTGGTGTCGGTCGGTTGTCCGCTCGCGACGCGAACTTGGCCGCCGAAATGGTAGGTCGTCAGCGGGGCAGCTTGAATACACTGCCTCAGAGCCGTCGGCGTACCGCCGGTGCTGGGACGGGTGTCGTTCGTCGTAAGTGCCGAACCGGACGCGGTGTTTCCATCCGCATCGACATTGCTCCAACTCACCGGCCTCGCAAATCTGTTTTCCCATCCCGACAGATTCGAGTCGAATCCGGGATTGGTAAGCAGATTGGTGGCTGCGTTCAGCGGTATGCCGTACACGCCGAGCATGGCGGTGAAGACCAGTGCCGGGAGTTGCGACCTTTCGATCCGGAACACGGCGATCTCCTTCGCGGTGGACTCCAGGGGGCCGGCGTAACCAGATTGAACCGTACTCTTTCTCTGCGCGGGCCGCAATGATCGTGGTCGGGCACCCTTGGCCCTTCTGCAGCGGACTCGCATCGATGCGTATGGTGTAACTCCGCGTAACTCCGCTGCGTTGATCAAGCTCGGCTGCGTGGTTTCCTTCGTCGCAGTACGGGAGTTCCAGCGCTCTATTTCCGGCACGAAGCGCGCGCCGGGGACAACGAGTTCCGCGGCCGGCACGACGACGAACGTGCGGCGTGCTCGTGAATGGCTTTGCACGGGCGCGGTGCGCAACTTTCGCCTGGCTACCGTCGCATTGGACCGGCTGCACGAAGTCGATTCCAAGCGCTTGCGCTACGACAGCACCAAGCCTGGTCCGGACGGGAATGGTCCGCTGTTCCTGACCCCGCTGGAGCTGATCGACCGCCTCGCCTTGCTGGTGCCGCCGAACCGGCCCACCGCCGTGCCGCCCGTTCGACCTCCTTGGACGGGTCTTTTCCTGCACGGCTCGCGTGTCGGCCTCTGGCGGCGATTCGCCCCGGTCGCATCCCCATGCGCTATGCGCGCGGAGTCGCTGCGTCCCGGCTCCTGCCGCCACGCCTGGGCGCTGCTGCCCGTCGGCATCTGCGAAGTGTTCCCACTTGTGTGTCCACGAGCCTTTTCACTTCCTTTGATACTATGTCCCTCACCGCAATCGGTCCAAACAGTCCACTGCCCTTCCGCCCGTTCGGCCAATCAGAGCGATAGAATCGAGCTAGCGACGAATAGCATTGCCAGTATCGCTCCTCATTTAGAGACTGCATCGTCCGAAAAGCATCGCGCAGATGTGATGCTTCATCGACCGTCCAAGTGCTCCTTTCCGGATTTTTATCCGGTGTCGGGGCCAGCGCCTGGTCGCACTCGGATACGAAAAAAGGCTCATTGCGTAAAGCCCTGGCATCAAACCGTGGGTAGCGCTCAATTCCTGCTCGTGTTGCGTCTGTTCATCTCGATGCAGCGGTGGCTGCATTATCAAAAGATCGCCCGGAGACTCGTCTTCAGTGAAACACGGAGAGGCCATGCACGCTAACGGAAAAACAATCATTGAAACGGAGAGACTTCCGATAAAGCTGTGGCTGGAAGCGGATCAGATGGATGAGGGGGCGCTGGAGCAGGCGCGAAATCTGGCAAACCTTCCATTTGCCTTCAAGCACATCGCCATCATGCCGGATACCCACCAGGGTTACGGTATGCCGATCGGGGCCATCCTGGCCACCCAGGGTGCCATCGTACCCAACGCCGTCGGTGTGGATATCGGCTGCGGCATGTGCTCCTTACGGACCAATCTGACCGATGTCGCAACCGCGGATCTGAAGGCCATCATGGGCGTCATTCGCAACACCGTTCCGGTGGGTTTCAATCATCACAAAACGCGTCAGGACGAAGCATGGATGCCCGAAAAGAGAGGGGAGTTGCCCATCGTCGCTCAGGAGTACGAAAGCGCCCTGTATCAGATCGGCACATTGGGGGGAGGCAACCATTTCATCGAAATACAAAAAGGCTCAGATGGCTATATCTGGATCATGATCCACTCCGGCTCCCGCAACATCGGTTTCACGGTCGCCAATCATTACGATGACGTGGCAAGACAATTAAATAAGGAAGCCGGCGAGGATGTCTCCCAGGACTTGGCATATATCCCGGAATCCTCTGAATATTTCGAACTGTATCGGAATGAAATGAACTACTGCCTCGAATTTGCTCTGGCCAACAGAAAGCTGATGATGGAGCGGGTAAAGTCGGCATTCAGAGAAGTGCTCTCCGACGTCGAATTTGCGGATTTCATCAATAAGCCGCACAACTTTGCCACCGAGGAGGAGCATTTCGGCGAGACGGTCATCGTGCATCGAAAAGGCGCGACGCGGGCCCGCAAAGGGGAATGGGGCATGATCCCCGGCTCTCAGGGCACGCGGTCTTTTCTCGTGAAGGGTAAAGGCGAGGCACAGTCTTTCGAATCGTGTGCCCATGGTGCCGGCAGAATCATGAGCCGGGCAAAGGCCCGCAAGACATTAGACTTGAAAGAAGAGGTAAAGACTCTCAAGGACCGCGGCATCTTGCACACCATCCGCCACCGGGAAGACCTGGATGAGGCACCGGGGTCTTACAAGGATATCGATGAGGTGATGCGAAACCAGGTTGATCTGGTCGACGTACAAATCGAGTTGCTACCCTTGGCCGTTATCAAGGGGTAAGCCTCCGCACACTCGAATGGTGGGAGACCATGTGCGCAGGGGGCGGTGATGAATCGACCGAGCACTTTACCGGGGCGGCCTCAAATCTGGAGTGCAACACCTAACAGAGTAAGGTGTGCACATGGCCAACACAGAACAGTATCAGCAACTTCAACTCGAGGACCGTATGACGATGGGCGGAGCAATGCCCCATGGTGCGCCAGAGGTTTCCGTGGCCGGCGGGCCGACAGCGGTCCTTATCCGGCACCCCTCGCGACCACGCATCAGACGCGAATCGCGCCTCGCTTCGGACGCGTCGCCTGGACTCGCACGGTGTTGGCCGAAAGGCCCGCCTGCGGCAGTCGCATGCGCATCTCCCGTAGCCGCATCGCGAAGCAGATCGGCTGATGCTGCGCGGCGCGCATTTTCGCCGGCCCCCCACCGCGTTGCTGGTCGCCAGCAGCCAGCCGCAGGCTCTACGTCACATGCATTGCACCGGTGTTCCTCGCGGGCCCGCCTGCACGTCCTCGGGGACCGACCATGGCGTCGCCGCCTGCCGCAGCGGCAGATGCACGGTGAAACGCGAACCGCGGCCGACTTCGCTCTCGACCTCGATCCGACCGCCGTGACGCTGCACGATCGAGCTGGACACGGACAGGCCGAGCCCCGTCCCCTGCCCTACGGGCTTGGTCGTGAAAAAAGGCTCGAACAGGCGGTCCATGTTCTCCGGCGGAATGCCGCATCCGCTGTCCTCAAACCGGATCCACGCATCGCCACCCTCGGTGCCGGTCGAAATCGTGATCGTGCCGCTCTCCGTGATCGACTGCGCGGCGTTGACCACCAGGTTGAGGAACACCTGGTGCAGGCGCGACGGCACGCACACGATCTCCGGCAGCTCGCCATAGTGTGTATCGATGCGTGCCTTGTACTTGGTCTCGTTGTGCAGGATATTGAGGGTGCGGTCCAGCGCGTCGTGCACGCTCACCGTTTCCCAGGCCTCCTCGCTACCCCCGCGCGAGAAGTCCTTGAGGTCCTGCACGATGTGCTTGACGCGCAGGATGCCGTCGCGCGATTCGTCCATTAGCGCGTCGATGTCGCCGCGGAGGAACGTCAAGTCGGACTTCTCGCGCAGCGCGCGCGCGCGATCGAGCGGCGGTACGAGCGGCGCCGGCAGCGGCCGCTCGGCGTCGATGTAGACATCGAGCAGCGCGAACAGCTGTCCCAAGTAGCTGCCGAGCGTGCCGAGGTTCGACAGCACGAAGCCTATCGGGTTGTTGATCTCGTGCGCGACGCCGGCCGCGATCTGGCCGATCGACGCCATCTTCTCGGACCGGATCAGCTGCTCCTGCGTCTCCTCCAGTGCTGCGTTCATGCGCTGCATCGTCGCGTTGAGGGTTGACAGCTCGACAATCCGGTTCTCGCGCTCGACGTGCATCCGGTGGTTGGCGATCACGAACGCCAGCAGGCTGGTCAGCACCTGTCCGCGGTCCAGGTCCTCACGCGTGTAGCGCGCCACGTCGGGGGCGCGATTCACGGCGACGGCGCCTATGATCCGTTCCCGGATCCGCAGCGGCCAGCACATCGCCGAGTGCGTCAACCGGTCGCGCCGCTCGTGCAGCCGCAGCGGCAGGCCGGTCTCCGCGACGTCACCATTGATCAACACGGGCTGGCCGGTCGCCACGACGTGGCCGAACACGCCGACGCCGCATGGCAGGCGGCTGCCCACGGTACCGGGTGGAAGATCGGTGCCCGCGGCGATGGCGAGGACGTCATCGGTGCCGTCGACGAGCAGTGCGATGGAACCGCTTTGCGCCTCGAAACCCTTCACGATGTGCTCGAGGATATCCTGCTGGACGCGCATGGGCTCGGCGCCGTTGGCGACGGTCTGTCCGAGCTCGTAGAGCGCGTAGACCCACGCGAAGTCGTCGAGCCTGCCGGTGCCGGCATCGGGTTTGGGCACGCTCATGCCGTCTGCGGCCTCCACGCGCTTGCCGGTGCGCTTGCGGACGTCCGAACCCGGCGCGTTCGATACGACGACCACGTCAGTCGTCCATCAGGACGCCGCCGTCCTCGGTCCAGCGCACGCGGGTGATGCCGGGCGACTCGCGCTCGAGCAGCGCAAGCTCGACCTGCTGCCGCGAGATGACGCCGCGCTGGCAGCGCACCTCGTTGGCGAGATGGCGATTCTCGAGCAGCAGATGGCGGTGTGCCAGCACCTGCACGATGGCCGACTTGAGCTCGTCGTCCGACCAGGGCTTGCTCACGAAACGGAAGATATTCGCTTCGTTGATTGCGCGCACGACGGCGTCCATGTCCGTGCACGCGCTCAACATGATCCGCGCCGTGTCGGGCTGCAGGTCCCTGACGCGGGCGAGAAAAGCCACGCCATCCATCTCCGGCATCCGATAGTCGGAGATCACGAGATCGACGCTTTGCTTGTTGATGTGGATCAAAGCCTCCACGGGGGACACGAACACCGATACGCGCAGGTCCGGCAGCACTGGCGCCCCGGCAACGTTGAGCAGCATGCGACGCAACGAGTTGAGTACATTGACCTCGTCGTCGACGATGAATAGGTGGGTCATGATGGGCTCTCAAAAGCGCGGCATGCATTCTCTGCGACGTGCGAAATGTAGGCGGCATCCAGAGACCGCCTTCGGGACCGCCTGCCAGACCCTGCGTGCAATGACCGTGCCAGTTGCGCACGCGGGGAGCCGCGTCGCGTGCGCGCCGTGCGCGTGCCTGCACACGGCGCAATGTGCCTCCCTACGGCGCGTGCGCCGTCAGCCCGCCTGCGCCGGCCCCCGCGCATGGTCGCCGCGCGATCGCCATGTGAACCAGATCGGCGAGCGATCGCACCCGCATCTTGTCCATGAGGCGCATACAATGAATCTCGACGGTCCGCGGGCTGATCGCGAAGACTCTGGCGACTTCCTTGCTGGTCTTGCCGGCCGTCACCAGCAGCATGACCTCGCGCTCGCGCGGTGTGCTGCACACCTGTGCCGACGGCAGCGGCGGCCGGCGCATCGAAAACACCGGCCCGTTGACGAAGAAGCGCATGGAAACCATCGACGACGAAACGGTCGCCGCCGCCGCCGGTGCGCCCGACATCAAGGAGCAGTTGTTGAACGGCGTGTCGCTCAATGGCCGCAGCTACCACAACCACCTGGACGGCTACAACCAGCTCGACTACGTCAGCGGCAACACCAAGGAGTCACCGCGCAAGGAGTTCTGGTACGTCAACGACGACGGCCAGATCGTCGCCGCGCGCTACACCGACTGGAAGGTCGTATTCCTGGAAAACCGCGGCCAAGCCTTCGGTGTTTGGCGCGAGCCCTTCACCGAACTGCGGGTGCCGCTGCTGTTCAACCTGCGGCGCGACCCATTCGAGAAAGCGCAGCACAACTCGAACACCTACAACGACTGGTTCCTCGAGCGGCCTTTCGTGCTCGTGCCGATCCAGGCGCTGGCCGGGCAGTTCCTGCTGTCGATGAAGGATTTCCCGCCGAGCCAATCGCCTGGTTCTTTCAATCTGAGCAAGATCGAAGAATAACTGAAGAACGTGCGCGGCTGGCGCTGAGCCGCTGGTGCCGCGGCGATCGGCGTCAGGCCGGCAATCGGGGCGGTGGGTCGAGCAGCGCGGCGCTGCCGCGCCCGAGGCCCTTGAGGCTGCGGCTCAGCGCCGCCAGGTCAAAGGATAGGGCTGCCACACGCTCGGCCGCTACCAGCACCACGCTGCCCGACCACGGGTCGGGCGCACCGGGCAGGAACACCACCACCCTACCGTCGGCCAGACGCTCGACCTCCATAGCCACCTGTTGGAGGTCGTCGAAGCTGACCAGCACGGTACGCGGCCCGTTGTGCGCGGCGGCTACACCCAGGCCTTGCGTCATGGCCTTGATGACGGTGTAGCGCGGGTACAGCGCGTGTAAACGATTCTCGAAGCTTTCCGACAGCGCGCGCCCGACGGCCGCGCGCGCCAACAGCCCCGCGCCGTAGCACAGCAGCAGCACCAGGGCGAGAGCCACCAGCGAGGCGACAGCCACACCGCCGATCTCTCGTTGAGGGAAGTGCGAGGCGAGCGCTGTGGCAAAGCCGGCCACCAGCGCCACGCCCTGGCCCACCACGGTAAGCACCACGATCAGCGGCAGCAGGAAGACGAGCCCGCCGATCAGCGTGGTCTTCAGCGGTTTCAGCGGCAGTGTCATGGTTGCGCCTTTCAGGATGGGTTGTGGAAGCGATTCGAGATTACAGCGTGGCAAACACCAGTTGGCAATGAGTCCACGTGCAACAAGACGCTGGTTCGGACGAAGCCCGCACGGACAGCCGCCGTTGCCCACGGCCTCCGGCACGCGGCAATGCTCGAAGTCGTTGACCGCGAGCGGCCACTCGTCACCCTGCTTGCTGACCGTGGTGCCCGGAGCGCCTGGTTGCGATACCGGTACACACGCATCGTGTATTCGCCGGACTCCTGCGGTTGCCCGGCACAATGGTTGCCGTCGCTGGAACTGTTGAAGATGGCGCCGTCCTTCGAGCCGGGTGCCAGTACGTTGAAGTAGGCCGAACAGTGGCAGGCTGCAGCGGCGGCGGCAGGCACGGCGGTGCGTAGCGCCAAGGCCAGCAGGGTTGAACTGACGAAGTGTTGATGCGGCGGGATTTTCCCTACATTGGCCGCGACAGCGCACAACACCATCCGACCACCATGGCACCCATACACCGCGCAGGCTTGCTCGAGCGCTCGGCATGCTTCGTTCGTTGCATGGCTGCCTGCGTGGTAGCCGCGCTGCTCGGCGCGGATGCTCGGGAAGTCCTTTTGTCCTGGAGCAGCCACTGGTAGCTGCCCATGTCCCAGGCCACCTACCCGGCATCGGCCATGATCTTCTTGTAGGGTGGCTCGGCGATGAAGCCCTTCTTGGCCTCCTCGAAGTCACGCTTGTCCGCGAACGGCAGCGTGGCGGTGACGCCCTTGCGCAGTTCGAGCGTGAAAGCCGACGGCGGGCTGCCGTTCGGATCGAAGTGCTTGACCTGCGCGGGAGGAAGGCCTACCGCGGCGCCTTGCGCCTGCGCAGCACCCGCATGCAAGGCGAGCGGAGTGAACCGCGCTGAACCCTTCCACGGGCATAGACATCTTCATGTCGCGCAACTGTCGCGCGTAGAAGTCGTGGCCGCGCCGGCCGCGCAGCCAACCCAGGAAGATGTCGCTGGACGACTGCATCAGCCACTGCCCCACCGCGACCCGCATCGAAGGCGCCCATTGCGCGCGGCCTTGGTCGCTTGAGAGCGACTGATGATAGTGTAGAGGGTCGCCCGCACATCGGAGAAGCGGAACGCGGGGGGCGCGCCCGACAAACCAAGGGATTGCAGAAAGCGACACCAGCCTTCGAGGAATATCGTGCAAAAGTTTGTTTTGAAATCACTGTGGTACTTCGTGGCTGTGCTCGCTTTGGCACTGCCAGTGCATGTGCTCGCGCAATCCGGCGATAAGCCGTTCTCTAACGAGCAGCTCGATCAGCTGACGGCACAGATCGCGCTGTATCCGGATTCGCTGCTGGCCCAGCTGCTGATGGCCACGACCTATCCCGAGGATTTCGCCGCGGCCGCGGCGTGGTCGAAGGCACATCCCGACGCCAAGGGCGACGCTGCGGTGAAAATGGTCGAGAACGAGCCGTGGGATCCGTCGGTTGCGTCGCTGGTCGCGTTCCCCGAAGTGCTCATCACCTTCGGCGGACAGCCCGACTGGGTGCGCAACATCGGCGACGCGTTCCTCGCGCAGCCTGACGACGTCATGAACTCCGTGCAGCGGCTTCGCCAGAAGGCACAGGCCGCGGGCAATCTCAAGTCGAACGAACAGGTCAAGGTGTCGATGCAGGCGCCGGAGCCCGCACCCCCATCGGCCACACAGACGGTGGTCGTGCAGCAGTCGGCGCCGCCACCGCAGGTCATCGTGATCGAGCCGGCGCAACCGTCGGTGGTCTTTGTGCCGTCCTTCAACCCGACGGTCGTGTACGGACCGTGGCCGTGGGTGGCGTGTACCCGCCGTTCTTCTTTCCGCCGCCACCGGGCTTCTGGTGGTCGCGGCCCATCGCGACCGGCATTGCCTGGGGTGTGGGCATTGGCGTAACCAACGCGCTGTGGGGCGGCGTCCGCTGGGGCGGGGGCTGGGGCCACAACAGCGTCAACATCAACGTCAATCGCTACAACAACATCAACGTCAACCGCCGGATCGACAGCAACAACAGGAACGCGAACTGGAATCACAATCCGGATCGGCGCGGCAATACGCCATACCGGGGCGGCGACTCGACGCGCCGGGATCTTCAAAACCGGCACCAGTCGGGCAACCGCGAGCAATACCGCGGCAGGGACGCGAGCCGTGACGCCAGTCGCGAGCGGGCGAATCAGGCGATGCAGAACCGCGGCATCGATGCCGGCAGTGGGTCGGCGCGCGAGCGGGCGCAAAGCGTCGACCGCAGCGCCGCGCAGAACCGAGCGCAGAACGTTGATCGCAGCGCCGCGCAGAACCGGGCACAGAACGTTGATCGCAGCGCCGCGCAGAACCGGGCACAGAACATCGACCGGAGTGCGGCGCAGAACCGGGCGCAGAACGCGGACCGCGACGCGGCGCGACAGCGCGCTCAGTCCGCGAGCCGCGACAACGCGCTGCGGGGCGCCAACAGCCCGCAGGCTGGCGCGCAGATGGATCGCGGCAGGGCCAGCCAGGCCGCGGCGCAGCGCCCCAGCGGCGGCGGCGGTGCGCGACCCGCGGCGGGTGGCGGTGGTGGCCGGCCTTCGGGCGGTGGTGGTGGCGGCGGACGGAGGCGTTGAGATGGAAGGCTCGAAGATGACGAATTTCAAGCACATCGTGAAGGTGGCTGCCGTGGCGGCGTCGCTCCTGCTGGCGCCGCTCGCTTTCGCGCAAAAAGCCTTTCCGACACCCGAAGCGGCGGCCGAGGCGCTGGTCGACGGCATCGCAAGGCACGACACCGACGCGATCAAGGCGGTGGTCGGGGCGGATTACCGGAAATACTTTCCCAGCAGCAAAAGCGATCCGGACAACATCACCAACTTCCTCGCGGCGTGGGCGCGTGGGCACGCGATTGTGCCGGCGGGCAACGACAAGGCGTTTCTTGGTGTGGGCAAGAATGGCTGGACGCTGCCGATCCCGATCGTGAAGACCGCCGCGGGCTGGCAATTCGACACCAAGGGCGCGCCGGAGGAAATGCGCACCCGCCGCATCGGCCGCAACGAACTGGCGGCGATCCAGGTGGCGCTCACCTACACGGACGCGCAAAGGGAATATCACCAGACGGACTGGAACGGCGACGGCGTCCTCGAGTACGCGAAGCATGCCCTGTCGACGCCGGGCAAGCACGACGGCCTGTATTGGGCGTCACTTCCGGGTGAGCCGGAAAGCCCGCTCGGCGCGGAGTTCGCGGACGCCAAGGCCGGCCATCCGTATCACGGATACCTGTACAAGATCCTGACCGCGCAAGGGACGAACGCGCCCGGCGGTGCGAAGAGCTACGTCAAGAACGGCCGGATGACCGAGGGCTACGCGCTCGTCGCGTGGCCGGCGAAGTTCGACGACACCGGCGTCATGACGTTCATCGTCAATCAGGACGGGATCGTGTACCAGAAGAGCCTCGGACCGAATACCGATGCGCTCGCCCGGGCGATCAAGGCGTACGACCCGGACGCGAGTTGGCAAAAGGCGTCCCCCGCTGCGCCGTAGACCGTCGACGATGGAACCGAGTTCGACCATCCGCGGCCATGGCAGCGCGTTTCGAGGCAGTCGTTGATTGATGGATGTGGGAAACTGGCGCTTGCGGAAGCTGGACGATCGGCCGCATTGAACGGCCATGGCATTCATCAGCGACACCCGCGGTTCGGTGCGCGGATTGCCTTTCCCACGAATCTTCGCGGAGGGAATCATGGCCATTTCGACGACACCCGGCGACCTCGGCCGGAGCGCACCCGACTTCGATCTGCCTGGCACTGATGGCCGTCGCCATACCCGTGACGCGGTTCGCGGACCGAACGGCTTGCTGGTCATGTTCATCTGCAACCACTGCCCGTACGTCAAGGCCGTGCTGGACAAGATCATTCGCGACGCGACCGAACTCGCCGGACACGGCGTCGGCTCGGTGGCGATCTGCAGCAACGACGCGGCAGACTATCCGGAGGACTCGTTCGACAACATGAAGGCGCTCGCCGAGCGCCTGCGCTTTCCGTTTCCGTACCTATGGGACGAAAGCCAGCAGGTGGCGCGCGATTACGGCGCCGTGTGCACACCCGATTTCTTCGGTTTCAACGCCGGTCTGAGCCTGCAATATCGAGGTTGCATCGACGACGCCGGGCGCTTGGCAAAACCCGGCGCTGCGCGCGAGCTCTTCGCTGCCATGGTCCAGATCGCGCGCAGCGGTCTGGGGCCGGCAACGCAGGCAGCGAGTATTGGCTGCTCGATCAAGTGGAAGCATTAGCGAAGGCCTGATCCCTTCGAACGTACCTGTGTCTGCGCCCCGTTCATCGGACAACTTGATTCGGTGAACGTCGCCTTCCGAGCAGACGGGCTGGTGCGATGTTCCGCATTCGCATCTGCATGCGGGGCATGGTCCAGGTTGTATCCCTGGACCAGGAAATGGTCGGCGAGGAAGACACAGAGACCGGCAAAGGCATGGGTTGCGAGCGCGGAGGACCGTGTGCAGCGCGAATCGGTCGCGCGGTAGCAGAGTCTGCCCGCGGCGTTGATGCGGCGAGCGCAGATGATCCTGCGCATGGCGGATGGCGAGTCGAGCAGCGCAGTCGCACGTCGGTTTCGGCCGAGCCGACCGACCAACCGCAAAGCTGTGTCGTGCGCGCTATCGCAAACGTGCGATGGCCGGTCTGCACAACGAGCGCAAACCTGGCTGGCCGCGAAATGTCAGCGAAGTGCAGCTCGCCACGCCCATCAATGCCGCGCTCTGTCGAACTGAGCCCAGAAAATCGACGACGAAATCGATCGACATGCGACACGCACGGGAGGCACCATTCAGGGTGAGACGGGTGGCCTGCACGAAACTCGATGCCTGGGGATCTCAAACCATCACCCGACCATGGGTCACACAGAGTACGTTCTTGCGGGTGGAAGTCCTCGAGGATAGGTAAGTTCGACGCTCATAGCCTGTATCGTATGGACTGAATGATTTCCGATAGGATTCCCCATGAACCATCCGATGTACACCCACTCTGTTCCTATTTCACGTCAGCACGGCCTACGCCATCCTGCGCCACAACGGCATGGCCATCGGCAAGCGTGACTACATGGGTACGTATTGAACGAGTAGATTTATTTTGGCCCCGGATTTTCTCTCGGCTGCGACTCTTCGCACGGCTCATCTGCCGGAAGAGGCTGCATTCGTCTTTCCGCTTGAAGGCGGCGCCGAGTGAGGCCTTGGCTCGACCGGACCCGCCGGGCACGTCTGTTGTGTTTGGCGAGCGCCATCGGCGGCCGGCCGGCTGACTGACTTCGTGAATGGGCGTCGTGGCAAACGAGTCGCAAGCAGGAACTGCGCTTTGGCGGCGCAGCTTTGCCTATGCGTTGGGGGAATTCATGGTGTTTGGGGCAATGGCGGCCGCACTTCCCTACATTCCGCGGTGGGCCAACGCCGGAAAGGACAATTCCCTGGATTGGGCTCTTCTTTTCTACCTGATTCTTTCGCTATTCAATGCGTTGGGATTTCGAATAGGTTTGATTGCGTTTAACGCGAATGAGGCATCGAAGTGGGAGAGGCATCGCTTCTCGCTTGCTTTCGCATTTGGTGCACTGTTCGTCATCTCCACGCTCCTGCTGCGGCCACTTCTCGTTCGAATCAACGTCGGTCTCCTTCCAGGAATTGTCGAGACATTTGTCGGAAGCATCCTGGCAGCATTGATTTATCGTCGTGTTGTCGGAATGCGAAGGCGGCACTTTCTGTGATGCTGATGCCAAGATACGCCATGCCGAAGATGCCGAGTGCGGCAAGGAAGGCCGTCACGTGCTCCGACAGATGCCGGAACTCATACGCGGCACCGCGGAAGATGAGCCCGATCAACATGGACAGGATCGAAAAATAAACCGTCGGGATCACGATCGTGAGGATCAACGCCCACAACGGTACGCGATCGGGCGCCATGAGGTCTCCCACCGGGTGCGGGCCGCGGCCGAAATCGGTCGCGCCGGCGGCGTAGAATGCACGCCTTCGCACAGCGAAGACACGATCTCCGCGCTGCGTGCGCAGCGGACGCCTATCAGGCGGCCGCGCGTCCCCAAGACACGATTTTTGTGGAGTGACCACGATGGCGGCAATGCTTCCCCTGTTGCGCGACGTCAAGCTCGACGACAAGTACGAGCTCGACTCCGGCCGTGTGTTCCTGACCGGTGCGCAGGCCTTCGTCCGCCTCCTCATCCTGCAGCACCAGCGCGACCAGCTCGCAGGGCTTCGTACCGGAGGCTTCGTGTCCGGCTATCGCGGCTCGCCGCTGGGCGCACTTGATCAGTCGCTGTGGAAGGCGCAGAAATTTCTTGACCGCGCGAACGTCAGGTTTCAGCCGGGGCTGAACGAGGACTTGGCGGCGACCTCCATCTGGGGCACGCAGCAGGTCAACCTGCACCCGGGTGCCAGGGTCGATGGCGTCTTTGCCATGTGGTACGGCAAGGGCCCCGGCGTCGACCGCTGCGGCGACGTGTTCAAGCACGCGAACATGGCCGGCACGTCGAAGTACGGCGGCGTGCTGGTATTGGCCGGCGACGATCATGCGGCCAAGTCGTCGACGATCCCGCATCAATCGGATCACCAGTTCTCGGCGGCGATGATGCCGGTGCTGTATCCGTCGTCGGTGCAGGAGATCCTGGACTTGGGCCTGCACGGCTGGGCGATGTCGCGCTATTCCGGCTGCTGGGTAGGGTTCAAGTGCGTTGCCGACACCGTGGAATCGAGCGCCTCGGTCTACGTCGACCCGACGCGCACGCAGATCATCGTGCCGGACGATTTCGCATTGCCGCCCGACGGCGTCTCCATCCGCTGGCCCGATGGCTTTCTCGACACCGAAACGCGGATGCACGACTACAAGGTGTACGCGGCGCTGCACTACTGCCGCATCAACCGCCTGAACCGCATCGTCATCGATTCTCCGAAGCCGCGGCTGGGCATTGCCACGTCCGGCAAGAGTTACCAGGATGTCCGGCAGGCGCTGGAGGATCTGGGCATCACCGATGATGACGCCGCACAAATGGGCCTGCGCGTCTACAAGATCGCGATGCCCTGGCCGCTCGAGCCCGAAGGCGTACGCAATTTCGCCGAAGGCCTGGACGAGATCCTCGTGGTCGAGGAAAAGCGGCAGATCGTCGAATATCAGCTGAAGGAGCAGTTGTACAACTGGCGCGACGACGTGCGCCCGCGCGTCGTCGGCAAGTTCGACGAGAAGGGTGAATGGGTGCGGCCGCACGGCGACTGGCTGCTGCCGGCTGCGGGCGAATTGACGCCGGCGATGATCGCGCGCGTGATCGCCAGGCGCATCGAGCGGCTCGACCTGCATTCACGCCGGATGGAGCAGCTGCGCGCGCGCGTGGACTGGATCAACGCCAAGGAAGCCGCGCTCGCCAAGCCCAGAATCGCGCTGGTCCGGCAGCCCTACTTCTGCTCGGGTTGTCCGCACAACACGTCGACCCGATTGCCGGAAGGCAGCCGCGCCACCGCCGGCATCGGCTGCCACGTGATGGCGATCTGGATGGACCGCAGCACGTCGGAATTCACGCACATGGGTGGCGAAGGCGTGCCGTGGATCGGCCAGGCGCCATTCACCGACGAGAAGCACATTTTCGCGAACCTGGGCGACGGCACGTACTACCACAGCGGGATCCTCGCCATCCGCGCCGCGGTCGCCGCCGACGTCAACATCACCTACAAGATCCTCTACAACGACGCGGTGGCGATGACCGGCGGCCAGCCGGTCGACGGTCCGCTAACACCCGCCGACATCGCAAGACAAGTGGCGGCCGAAGGCGTGAAGCGCGTCATCGTCGTCAGCGACGAGCCCGGCAAGTATCCGTCGGGCTCCTTCGCCGGCGACATCCGCATTCATCATCGCGACGAACTCGACGCCGTCCAGCGTGAGCTGCGCGAGATTCCCGGCGTCACCGTACTGCTCTACGACCAGACCTGCGCGGCGGAAAAACGCCGGCGCAGAAAGCGCGGCAAGTATCCCGACCCCGCGCGGCGCGTCATCATCAACGAGCTGGTCTGCGAGGGCTGCGGCGACTGCGGCGTGGCGTCCAACTGCGTTTCGGTCGCGCCGGTGGAAACGGAATTCGGCCGCAAGCGCACGATCGACCAGTCCTCCTGCAACAAGGACTTCTCCTGCGTGAAGGGCTTCTGCCCGGCGTTCGTCACCGTCGAGGGCGGGACGCTGCGCAAGCCGACGCAAGCGCAGGCTGCGGACTTCTCGGACCTGCCCGATCCGGTGCTGCCGGGCACCGCGCAGCCCTACAGCATCCTGGTGACCGGCATCGGCGGCACCGGAGTGGTCACCATCGGCGCACTGCTCGGGATGGCGGCACACCTCGAGGGCAAGGGCGGCAGCGTGCTCGACATGACCGGCCTCGCGCAGAAGAACGGTGCCGTCGTTTCGCACGTGCGCATCGCCGATACGCCGGAGAGAATCCACGCCACCCGCATCGCCGCCGGCGAGGCGTCGTTGGTGCTTGCCTGCGACATCCTGACCAGCGTCGGCTACGAGGCGCTGGCGAAGATGCAAAAGGGTGTCACCCGTGCGCTGGTGAACACGGCGCGGGTGATGCCGGCGCAGTTCACGCGCGAGCCGGACCTCGCGTTTCCGGCGGGCTCGATGGAGCAGGAAATCAAGGACGCCGTGGGTCCCGGCGACGCGGAATTCCTGGATGCGACAAAACTCGCGACGGGCCTCATGGGCGACTCGATCGCCACCAATCTGTTCATGGTCGGCTATGCGTACCAGCGGGGCCTGATCCCGGTCTCGGCAGCCGCGATCCTGAAGGCGATCGAACTGAACGCCACGGCGGTCGAGTCGAACACGCGCAGCTTCCAGTGGGGACGACTGGCCGTCGTGCTGCCGGCGGAAGTCGCCGCCGCCGCGGTTCCTGCCGCCGCCCGGCCGGACTCGCAACGGCCGTCGCAGTCGCTGGAAGAGACGATTTCGCGCCGTGTGCAATTCCTCACCGGCTACCACGACGCCGCCTACGCGCAGCGCTACGCGGCGCTGGTGGCCAAGGTCGGCGACGCCGAAGCGCGGATCGTGCCCGGGATCACCGACCTGACCGAGGCGGTCGCGCGCTACTACTTCAAGCTGCTCGCGATCAAGGACGAGTACGAAGTGGCGCGGCTGTACGCCGAATCGGACTTCGCGCAGCGCGTGGACGCGCAGTTCGAAGGCGACTACAAGCTCAGCTTTCACCTGGCGCCGCCGATCTTCAACAAGCCCGACCCGGTCACCGGCGTGCCGAGGAAAGCGACGTACGGGCCGTGGCTGATGAGGGCGTTCGCGCTGCTCGCGAAGATGCGCAGGCTCCGCGGCACGGCGTTCGACGTCTTCGGTCGCACGGCCGAGCGCAGGATGGAGCGTGCGCTCATCGGCGAATACGAAACGGTGATCGCCGAAATCGTGGCCGGGCTCACGCCCGCCCATCATGCGATTGCCGTCGAGCTGGCGTCGATTCCCGAGCACATCCGCGGCTACGGGCACGTCAAGGATGCGCACGTGAAGGCGGCGAAGATGCGCGAGGCGGCTTTGCTCGCGGCTTTCCGGTCGCCGGAGCCTGCGACCACGCCGGCGGTGGTCAGGATGCCGGCCTGAGTCCGGTCGGTCACGCATTCGCTCCCGCCCGCGCCTGGTTCGCGGGGCAGGGGTTCACGCCCTTCGCGTTCCAGGAAGACGTCTGGGCCGCGTTCGCTGCCGGCGAGAGCGGGCTCGTCCACGCGCCTACCGGCATGGGCAAGACGCTCGCCGCGGCGCTGGGACCGATCGTGCTGGGCCCTGTTGGCAGCGCCGATCGTCCGCCACCGCTCACGCTGCTGTGGCTGACGCCGCTGCGCGCGCTGGCCGCCGACACGGGACTTGCGCTGGAACGCGCCACGCGGGGACTCAATCCACACTGGACGATCGACGTGCGCACCGGCGACACCTCGTCGGCGGCGCGCGCCAGGCAAACGCTGCGGCTGCCCACGGCGCTGGTCACGACGCCGGAGAGCCTCACGCTGATGCTGTCGCGCGCCGACTGGCGCGAGCGCTTCGCGCATCTGTCCGCCGTGATCGTCGACGAGTGGCACGAACTCCTCGGCAGCAAACGCGGCGTGCAGACCGAGTTGGCGCTGGCGCGCCTACGGGGTCTGCATCCGGCACTGCGCACGTGGGGACTGTCGGCCACACTCGCCAATCTGGACCAAGCGCTCGCCTGCCTGGTCGGCGCCGCGCTGGCGGATGCGCTGCCCGCGCGCTCGCGCATCGTGCGCGGCCTCGACACCAAGACCATCGAGATCGTCAGCGCGCTGCCCGAGTCGATCGAGCGCTTTCCGTGGGCCGGGCACATCGGACTCAAGATGCTGCCCGAGGTGATCGCCGCGATCGAGCGGGCGCGCTCGACGCTGGTATTCACCAACGTCCGCTCGGCGACCGAGATGTGGTACCAGGCACTGCTGGCGGCGCGCCCGCACTGGGCGGGGACGATCGCGCTCCACCACGGCTCGCTCGAGCGCGACGTACGCGACTGGGTCGAGTCGGGGCTGCGCGAAGGCCGGCTGCGCGCCGTCGTCTGCACGTCGAGCCTCGATCTGGGCGTCGACTTCGCGCCGGTCGACCAGGTGCTGCAGATCGGCAGTCCCAAGGGCGTCGGGCGCCTGCTGCAGCGCGCGGGTCGCAGCGGCCACCGCCCAGGCGAGATCTCGCGGATCACCGTCGTTCCGGCGCAGGCGATCGAGCTGGTCGAAGCGGCCGCGGCGCGCACCGCCGCCAACGACCGGCGCATCGAGCCGCGCACGCCGATCGTCAATGCGCCCGACGTGCTGGTCCAGCATCTCGTCACCTGCGCGCTGGGCGGCGGCTTCCGGCCCGACGAACTGCGCGACGAGGTGCGCGGCACCCACGCGTATGCGGCGCTCCCCGACGCCGACTGGCAGTGGGCGCTCGACTTCGTCGTCCACGGCGGCGCGAGCCTCAATGCCTACCCCGAGTACCGGCGGGTGGTGATCGACGACGGCGGTATCGCGCAGGTGCCGGACCGGCAGATCGCACGCCGGCATCGGATGGGCATCGGCACCATCGTCAGCGAAGCGTCGATCGTCGTGCAGTTTCGCAATGGCGCGAAGCTTGGCCACGTCGAGGAAGGTTTCGCTGCATCGTTGAAGCCGGGCGACTGCTTCGCCTTCGCCGGCCGCCTGCTGGAGCTGATTCGCGTGCGCGAATTGACCGCGTGGGTGAAACCGGCGTCGGCTAAGTCGGCGCGCGTGCCGCGCTGGATGGGCAGCAAGATGGCGCTGACCAGCGAGCTCGCCGACGCCACGCGGACGCTGATCGCCGCCGCGCGGCGCGGCGTGTACGCGTCGCCGGAACTGCGCACGATCCGCCCGCTGCTCGAGTTGCAGAAGCGCTGGTCGGCACTGCCCGGCGAACGTGAATGGCTGGTCGAGGCGATCGCGACTCGCGAGGGGCACGGCCTTTTCTTCTACCCTTTCGAGGGCAGGCTCGCGCACTTCGGACTCGCCACGCTGTTCTCGTACCGGCTGGCGCAGCACGTACCCGGTACCTTCAGCATCACCGCCAACGACTATGGCTTCGGACTCGTCTCCGCGCAGCCAGTGCCGTTGTCGCTGCGCGAGTTGGGCCGCCTGCTGGCAGCGCCTGGGGTCGAGCGGGACATCCTGGCAGGGCTCAATGCGACTGAACTCGGCCGCCGCCACTTCCGCGAAATCGCGCGCGTCGCGGGTCTCATCTTCCAGGGCTTTCCCGGACAGCCGCATCCGCAACGGCAGCTGCAGGCGTCGAGCGCGCTGCTCTACAACGTGTTCGCCGAGTACGATCGCGACAATCCGCTGCTCGCGCAGGCGGTGCGCGAGGTGCTCGAGCGCAGGCTCGAGGCGCCGCGGCTCACCGCTGCGCTGGCCCGGCTGCGCGGCAGCAGCGCGCTGCTCACCCGCCCGGCGCGACCGACGCCGTTCGCGTTCCCGCTGCTGGTCGAGATCTTTCGCGAGAGCCTGACCACCGAGGCGCTGGAGACGCGCGTGGCGCGGATGGTCGCGGAGCTGGAGGCCGCAGCGCGGGAGTAACCGGTCGCCGGAAGCAGCAAGGCCCGGTTGTCGGCCCGGGCGTACCCGGACCTGCGACGCGTCGATCCTACGCCGAACGCCTGGCCAGCATCGCGCGCGCGGCTTTCGAATTGCTGGGCCGGCCGAGCACTGCGCAAATGTATTCGCCGGCGTCGATCAGCCGGTCGAGATCGATGCTGGTCGTGCACCCCACGCCGTGCAGCAGATAGACGACGTCTTCGGTGGCCACATTGCCCGTCGCGCCCTTCGCATACGGACAGCCGCCCAAGCCGGCGACCGAGCTGTCGAACACCGCGACGCCGCGCCCGAGCGACGCATAGATGTTGGCCAGCGCCTGGCCATAGGTATCGTGGAAGTGGCCGGCAAGCCGGTCCACGGGGACGTGCTGCGCGACCGCGTCGAGCATCGCGAGCGTCGAGCCGGGCGTTCCCACGCCGATGGTGTCGCCCAGCGAGATCTCGTAGCAGCCCATCCGGAAGAGCGCGTCGGCCACCCGCGCCACGGCCGCCGGCGCGATTTCGCCTTCATAGGGGCAGCCGAGCACGCACGAGATGTAGCCGCGCACGCGGATGTTCCTGTCGCGGGCTGCGGCCACGACCGGCCGGAACCGCTCCAGACTTTGCGCGATCGAGCTGTTGATATTCTTCTGCGAGAACGTTTCGGAGGCGGCGCCGAACACCGCGATCTCGTTCACGCCGGCGGCCGCCGCGGCCTCGAAGCCCTTCATGTTGGGGACCAGAACCGGATAGTCGACTCCCGGCTTGCGGCGGATGCGCGTCATCACCTCGGCGGCATCCGCCATCTGCGGCACCCACTTCGGAGATACGAAGGCCGCCGCCTCGATCGACGGCAGCCCGGCGTCGGCGAGACGGTCGATCAGCGCGACCTTGACGTCGGTGGCGATCGTCTGCTTTTCGTTCTGCAGGCCGTCGCGCGGGCCGACCTCGACGATCCTCACCCGTTCCGGAAATGGCATTCGAGCTCCACCGTGATGTCAGGCGCGTTTTTCGAAATCGACCAGTTCGGCACCCTCGGTCACCTGCTCGCCGACGGCGAAATGGAAGCCGTTGAGCCGGCCCGCGGTGGGTGCGGTGATCGTGTGCTCCATCTTCATCGCCTCCAGGATCAGCAGCGGCGCCCCGCGATCGACGTCGACCGGAGGTTGCGCCAGCCACGCGATGACCTTGCCCGGCATCGGCGCGAACAGCCCGCCTTCGACGCCCTGCCCTTCGCCGCTCACGAACAGCGGATCGACGCGCGAGAGCGCGTAGCAGTGGCCGTCCAGGAACACGTGGCGCTTCTCGCCGGCGACAATCACGCTCGCGTCGAGGCGCATGCCGGCGATCTCCACGCGCAGCGTGCCATTGCCGCCCAGCTCGCCATGCGCGGGCACCACGATGTCGTCCAGGCGCAGCTCGTAGCCGCCAGGGACGTAGCCGACGACGACCGCGCGTTCCTTGCCTGCGTAACGGAAAAGGAGCCGCCGTTCGGATTGCGAATTGAGCCGCCAGCCGTCGGCCAGCCGCCACGGTGAATGCGAATCGCCGCGTGCGTGATCGGGTGTGCGCGCCTGCACTTCCGCGTCCTCGCGCAGCAGCGTCGCCAGCGCGGCGATGAAATACGCCTGGTCGGGTGCGTCGCCGCGCTGCGGGAACAGGAAGCCGTGCTCGCGCTCGATGAGGCCGGTGTCCATGTCGGCATGCGCGAACGCAGGACTGGCGACCAGCCGCGACAGGAATTCGACGTTGTTCGCCACACCGACGATCCGGTATTGCGCCAGGGCCTGCAGCATCCGCTGCAGCGCGAGTTCGCGCGTGTGGTCCCACACGATCAGCTTGGCGATCAGCGGGTCGTAATACGGCGTGATTTCGTCGCCCTGGTCGACGCCGCTGTCGACGCGCACGTGCAGCGACTCCGGCGGAGGTGCGAGGTGAACCAGCCGTCCGGTCGACGGCAGGAAGCCGCGCTCCGGATCCTCGGCGTAGATGCGCGCCTCGAGTGCGTGGCCGCGGATCGCCAACTGCTCCTGCGTCAGCGGCAGCGGCTCGCCCGCTGCCACGCGCAACTGCCACTCGACCAGGTCCTGCCCGGTGATCATCTCGGTCACCGGATGCTCGACCTGCAGCCGCGTGTTCATCTCCATGAAGTAGAAGCGGCCATCCTGATCGGCGATGAACTCGACGGTGCCCGCGCCTTCGTAGTTCACGGCGCGCGCTGCCGCGACCGCGGCGGCGCCCATCTCGCGCCGCCGCGCGTCGGTCATCCCCGGCGCAGGCGCCTCTTCCAGCACCTTCTGGTGACGACGCTGCACCGAACAGTCGCGCTCGAACAGGTGCACGCAATGGCCGTGGCGATCGGCGAACACCTGGATCTCGATATGCCGCGGCCGCGTCACGTAGCGCTCGATCAGCACGTGACCATCGCCGAAGCTCGACATCGCCTCGCGCTTGCACGACGCCAGCGCCTCGGCGAATCCGCCGGCGGTATCGACGACGCGCATTCCCTTGCCGCCGCCGCCGGCCGAGGGCTTCAGCATGAGCGGATATCCGATGCGATCGGCTTCCCGCTGCAGGAACCCGGGGTCCTGATTGTCTCCATGGTAGCCGGGGACCAGCGGCACCGCCGCCTTCTCCATCAGCGTCTTCGCGGCGCTCTTGCTGCCCATCGCCCGGATCGATTCGACCGGCGGCCCGACGAACACGATTCCCGCCGCCGCGCACTCGGCGGCGAAAGCCTCGTTCTCGGCAAGGAAACCATAGCCCGGATGAATCGCCTGCGCACCGGTCGCCTTCGCCGCGGCGATGACGCGCCCGGAGTTCAGGTAGCTGTCGCGAGCCTCGGACGCACCGATCTGCACCGCCTCGTCGGCGAGGCGCGTGTGGCGCGCGTCGGCGTCGGCCTGCGAGAATACCGCGACCGTACGAATGCCCAGGCGCCGCGCGGTCTTGATGACGCGGCAGGCGATTTCACCGCGATTGGCGATCAGGATTTTTCGGAACATGGTCGGCTCACGCGAAGGCCAGGGCGCAGGTCGATCGATTCTTCCGCGGAGCGTCGAGCGACGTGGCGAGGTCCAATGTCACATCCGGAACACGCCGAACTGCGTTTTTTCGATCGGTGCGTTGAGCGACGCCGACAGCGCCAGGCCCAGCACGCGCCGCGTCTGCGCCGGATCGATGATGCCGTCGTCCCACAATCGCGCGGTTGCGTAATACGGATGGCCCTGCGTCTCGTACTGCGCGCGGATCGGCTCCTTGAACGCCTCCTCTTCTTGCGCCGTCCACGCCTTGCCGGCCAGCGTCATGCCATCACGCCGCACGGTGGCCAGCACCGATGCCGCCTGTTCACCTCCCATCACCGAGATCCGCGCGTTGGGCCACATCCAGAGGAAGCGCGGCGAGAACGCCCGCCCGCACATCCCGTAGTTGCCGGCACCGAAGCTGCCGCCGATGATCACGGTGAACTTGGGCACCTTCGCGCAGGCGACGGCGGTGACCATCTTGGCGCCATGACGCGCGATGCCGTCGTGCTCGTACTTGCGCCCGACCATGAAGCCGGTGATGTTCTGCAGGAAGAGGAGCGGGATTCCGCGCTGCGCGCACAGCTCGATGAAATGCGCGCCCTTCTGCGCCGATTCGGAGAACAGGATGCCGTTGTTGGCGACGATGCCGATCGGGTAGCCGCAGATGCGCGCGAAGCCGGTCACCAGCGTCGTCCCGTAGCGCTGCTTGAATTCGTCGAAGGCCGAACCGTCGACGATCCGCGCGAGGACCTCCCGCACGTCGTAGGGCCGGCGCGTGTCGCTGGGAATGACGCCGTAGAGTTCCTCGGCGGCGTAGCCCGGCTCCTGCGGCGGTCGCACGTCGAGCCCGACGGTCTTGACGGTGTTCAGGTTGGCGACCACCCGACGCGCGAGCTGCAGCGCGTGCGCGTCGTTCTCGGCCAGGTGGTCGGCGACACCCGAGATCCGCGTGTGCACGTCGCCGCCACCCAGTTCCTCGGCGGTCACCACTTCGCCGATGGCCGCCTTCACCAGCGGCGGCCCCCCGAGGAAGATCGTCCCCTGGTTGCGGACGATGATCGTCTCGTCCGACATCGCCGGCACATAGGCCCCGCCCGCCGTGCACGAGCCCATGACGACGGCAATCTGCGCGATGCCCTGCGCCGACAGCGTGGCCTGGTTGTAGAAGATGCGGCCGAAATGCTCGCGATCCGGGAACACGTCGTCCTGCTCGGGCAGGAATGCGCCACCCGAGTCGACGAGGTAGATGCAGGGCAGCCGGTTCTCGCGCGCGATCTCCTGTGCCCGCACGTGTTTTTTCACCGTCAGCGGGTAGTAGGTGCCACCCTTGACTGTCGCGTCGTTGGCCACGATCACGCATTCACGGCCCGACACGCGGCCGATGCAGGTGATGACCGAGGCCGACGGCACGTCGCCTCCGTACATGTCGTACGCGGCCAGCGGAGAGAGCTCGAGGATCGCCGAACCCGGGTCGACCAGCGCGTTGATGCGGTCGCGTGGCAAGAGCTTGCCGCGATCCAGGTGTTTCTGCCGCGATTCCTCGCTGCCGCCGCGGGCCACCTGCGCGGTCTTCTCGCGCAGGTCGGCGACGAGGCCGCGCATCGCTTCCGCGTTGGCACGAAAATCGTCGGCACGTGAATTCAGCTGGCTCTTGAGAGTCGTCATCACTTTATAGTTGGTCGCGAGCCGAAAATTCGCAGCACACTGCCCGACGTCGTTCCCGTGAACGTGGGAATGACGGCGTTATTGCGCCACAGGCTTGCGGTCGATCAGCTTGTACAGCCAGCCCAGACCCGCGCTGGTCGTCAGCGCCGGCCGGTACTCGCAGCCGACCCACCCGTCGTACTTCAGTTCGTCGAGCAGGCGGAACAGGTATTCGTAGTTCAACTCACCGACGTTGGGCTCGCTGTGCGCCGGTACGCCGGCGACCTGAAAGTGCCCGATGTGCGGCAGCCAGCGGCGGATCTTGCTCTCGAGATCGCCCTCGACGACCTGTGCGTGGTACAGATCCATTTGTACGCGCAGGTTGGGCATCCCGAGTTCCTCACGAATCGCGTGCGCCTCGGACTGGGTGTTGAGCAGATACCTCGGAAAGTCGCGCGGATTGATCGGCTCGATCGTGACCATCACATTCTGTTCGGCGCCCTCCTGGCAGGCGAAGCGCAGGTTGCTCTTGTAGGTGCGGATGCGCCGGGTGCGTTCGGCGTCATCGGCCCCGACCGGCAGCACGCCCGCCATCACGTGCACGCGTGGGCAGCGCAGCGACCGCGCATAACGCAGTGCGGTCGCAAAACTCGCGGCGAATTCATGCTCGCGCCCCGGCAGCGACGCCAGACCGCGATCGCCGGCATCCCAGTCTCCGGGCGGCGCGTTGATCAGCACGACCTCGAGCTTGTGCTCGGCGATGCGAGCCGCAATCTCCTTCACCTGGAAATCGTAGCCGAAGGCGAACTCCACCGCCCGGAAGCCCGCCTGCGCGGCCTCGGCGACGCGATCGAGGAACGGCACCTCGTTGAACAGGAACGACAGGTTGGCGGCGAAGCGTGGCATGGGTGTAGGTGAGGGGGCATCGACGCATGGCACCAGGCAGCGACAGCGGTGAGTCGCTGCAACAGCGGACAGCAGACGACACGTCCCGCAGAGGGATGCAGTGTGCACTGCGCGCGCGGCGCCGGCAATGGGAAGCGTTACCATGGAAGCTGCACACCAGTCGCTCGACGATGTCATCTCCGCTTTCTCGTTCCGACCGCTTCGCGCTCACCCAGTCCCGCAACGGCGCCGCGGGTTCCGGCGCTTCGTCCATGGGCACGACGCTGCACGGTGAAACGGTCGAATTGCACGCCGAGCGTGCGCTGTATTGGCCGGCCACGCGGACGCTGTTCGTCGCCGATATGCACCTCGGCAAGGCCGCCGCCTTCCGCGCCGGTGGCGTACCGGTGCCGCGCGGCGGCACCGGCGCTGATTTCGCGCGTCTGTCCGTACTGCTCGGGCGTACGCGGGCGCGACGGCTGCTGGTACTCGGCGATTTCCTGCACGCGGCGGCCGGACGCGTGGCGGCGCTCGACGTCGCGTATCGCCGCTGGCGCGACACGCATCCGGAACTCACGGTGACGCTGGTACGCGGCAACCACGACGATCGTGCCGGCGACCCGCCGGCAGACTGGGGTGTGGATGTCGTGGCGGAGCCGCATCTGCTGGCGCCGTTTATCGCCTGTCACCACCCGGTGGTCCCGCGCACCGGCTACGCGCTGTGTGGTCACCTGCACCCGGGTGTACGCTTGGCCGGAGTCGACGACGCGGCGCGGCTGCCCTGCTTCGTGCTCGGAACGCAGCGCGCGATCCTGCCGGCCTTCGGCAGCTTTACCGGACTCGCGATAATCCCCCGGGCGCGCGGCGACCGCCTGGTCGCGGTCGCCGGCACACGATTGTTTGCGTTGCCGCAGTAGCGCGCGCGCCGCCGGCGCCTTTTGGTTGCGCCGCAACATGAAGTTCATTCTGTGGCATTAATGCAACGTCGGTCGAACGCGTCGGTCGGGGGACAAACCGGTGAATAAGCGGTGGATGAGGTGCGCACAAGTCACGCAGTGCGCCACGTGGCGCTGTTTTGCTTGTCGTTTCGCCGACGTCGCCACGAGCATGAAAAATCGCTTGCGGCGGGCGGTGCGAGCCACTATGCTTGGTGTTCATCGGGAACGCGAACACAAGATATAGTAGATTCTGATTTGGAAGCGGAATCCGAGGCGGGACCCGGACGGCAGCCGGCGCCAGGCAACGGCGGCCGACCCTCACGACCCCAGTCCCCCGGCAAGCTGCACGCGTCGGGCCGTTGTGCGAAAAGCCCCGCCTTTTGCGAACTGCCAACCAAGACCCGTGCAAAGCGACAAGAAACGACAGGAGAAACGCCCATGCAGACCGCCGGTGCAGAAGCCATCACTTCCCACGTGGCCCCCCCCAAGGCGCTGATTGCAGGTGAGGCTGGCAGTCCGCTGATGAGCACCGCCGACCCGCGTTACGCCCAGTACAAGGTCATCCGCCGCAACGGATCGGTCGTCGCCTTCGAGCCGTCGAAGATCACGATTGCGATGACCAAGGCGTTTCTCGCCATCAACGGCGGCCACGGCGCAGCGTCGGCGCGCGTGCGCGAGCAGGTGTCGATGCTCACCGACGGCGTCGTCGCAGCGTTGGTCAAGCGCAAGCCCGAGGGTGGCGCCATCCACATCGAGGAGATCCAGGACCAGGTCGAACTGCAGTTGATGCGCGGCGGCGAGCACGAAGTCGCGCGCGCCTACGTCCTCTACCGCGAAAAGCGCTCGCAGGAGCGAGCGCACGCCAAGGGCCGCGACCGCGCGCGCGACGCGCAGCACGTCGTCCACGTCACCGACAACGGCATCACGAAACCGCTCGACCTCGAGCGCCTGACGGCGCTGGTTCGCGAGTCCTGCACGGGACTGGCGGACGTCGACGCCGAGCGCATCCTCAAGGCCACCCTGAAGGACCTCTACGACGGCGTGGCGGTGGAGGAAGTACGCAAGGGCGTGGTGCTGTCGGCGCGCGCGCTGATCGAAAAGGAGCCGGCATACTCGTACGTCACAGCCAGGCTGCTGCTCGACGCGCTGCGCTTCGAGGCTCTGGGCGAGGAGGCCGCGCAGCACGATATGGCGGAAAAGTATCCCGAGTACTTCCCTCGCTTCGTCAAGCATGGCGTAAAGATCGGCCTGCTCAACGAGGCGCTGCTCCAGTACGACATGCAGCGCCTCGGCGCCGCGCTGGTATCGTCGCGCGACCTGCAGTTCGGCTATCTCGGACTGCAAACGCTCTACGACCGCTACTTCCTCGTCGACCAGTACGCGGCGCACGGCAACGCGGGCCGGCGCTTCGAGCTGCCGCAGTGCTTCTTCATGCGCGTGGCGATGGGTCTCGCGCTGAACGAGGTCGACCGCGAGGCGCGCGCCATCGAGTTCTACAACGTGCTGTCCACTTTCGACTTCATGTCGAGCACGCCGACGCTGTTCAACTCGGGGACGCATCGCTCGCAGCTGTCGTCGTGCTACCTGACGACGGTCGCCGACGACCTCGACGGCATCTACGAGGCGATCAAGGAAAACGCGCTTCTTTCCAAGTTCGCCGGCGGATTGGGCAACGACTGGACCAACGTGCGCGCGATGGGCTCGCACATCAAGGGGACCAACGGCCGCTCGCAGGGCGTGGTGCCGTTCCTCAAGGTGGTGAACGACACGGCGGTGGCGGTCAATCAGGGCGGCAAGCGCAAGGGCGCCGTCTGCACGTACCTCGAAACCTGGCATCTCGACATCGAGGAATTCCTGGAGCTGCGCAAGAACACCGGCGACGACCGCCGCCGCACGCACGACATGAACACCGCCAACTGGATCCCGGACCTGTTCATGAAGCGCGTGATGGAGGGTGGCGACTGGACGCTGTTTTCGCCGTCCGACGTGCCCGACCTGCACGACAAGTGGGGCCACGCCTTCGAGGAGGCGTACAAGCGCCACGAGGAACGCGTCGCCCGCGGTGAGTTGAAGCTGTACAAGAAGGTGCCTGCCGTGCAGTTGTGGCGCCGGATGCTGTCGATGCTCTTCGAAACCGGGCACCCGTGGATCACGTTCAAGGACGCGTGCAACGTCCGTTCGCCGCAATCGCACGTCGGCACCGTCCACAGCAGCAACCTGTGCACCGAGATTACGCTGAACACCAGCGAGACGGAGATCGCCGTCTGCAACCTGGGCTCGGTCAACCTGCTCGCGCACATGGTGCATTCGGACGCCGGCTGGCAACTCGACAACGACAAGCTGCGGCGCACGATCGCCACCGCGATGCGCATGCTCGACAACGTCATCGACATCAACTACTACGCGGTGGCCAAGGCGCGCAACTCGAACCTCAAGCATCGTCCGGTGGGCCTCGGCATCATGGGCTTCCAGGACTGCCTGCATCTGATGCGCACGCCCTACGCGTCGGACGCCGCGGTGGAATTCGCCGACCGCTCGATGGAGGCGGTCTGTTACCACGCGTACTGGGCATCGACCGAGCTCGCTGAAGAGCGTGGCCGCTACTCGTCGTACGCCGGAAGCCATTGGGACCGTGGCATCCTGCCGCAGGATTCACTATCGCTGCTGCGCGACGAGCGTGGCGGCTACGTCGAGATCGACGATTCGTCGGCGCTGGACTGGGACACGCTGCGCGCGCGCATCAGGGACCACGGGATGCGCAATTCCAACTGCGTGGCCATCGCGCCGACGGCGACCATCTCCAACATCATCGGTGTCGCCGCGTCGATCGAGCCCGAGTACCAAAACATCTACGTCAAGTCGAACCTATCCGGTGAATTCACCGTCGTCAACGAGCAACTGGTGCACGACCTGAAGGAAATCGGGCAGTGGGACGAGGTCATGGTCGCCGATCTCAAGTATTTCGACGGGTCGCTGGCCAAGGTCGATCGCGTGCCCGCGGAACTGCGCGAGCTCTACGCCACCGCCTTCGAAGTCGATTCCAGGTGGATCGTCGAAGCCGGCGCGCGCCGCCAGAAATGGATCGACCAGGCGCAGAGCCTCAACATCTACATGGCCGGTGCATCGGGCAAGAAGCTCGACGAGACCTACAAGCTCGCGTGGGTGCGCGGATTGAAGACGACGTATTACCTGCGCACGCTGGCCGCGACGTCGGCCGAGAAGTCCACCGGCCGCGGTGGTGAGCTCAATGCCGTGTCGTCCGGCGGCGCGCAGACGGCCGGTGGCATGGGCACTGCCGGGCGCAGTTCCAGCGCGGGCGCACCGGCGGCCGGGGTCGCTGACGGGCCGATGCCCAAGGCATGCCTGATCGACGATCCCACCTGCGAAGCCTGCCAATAGAAACAACGGTCGAGGAGACGAAGCGAAGTACGAAATTCGGTGACCCGCAGAGGCGACGGCAGCGGCTGCAGCCAGGGCCGCGCGGCGTCTGCGCGGCCAGCACGACCCCGCGACACCCAGACAGGAACGCGAAGCGGATTTCGCGATGGACGCGAGGGACAGGCGGTACCGAAGGGCCGGCAGGCAGTTGCTGTCGGCTCGGGCCGGTGCACGTGAAAGCGTGCACCGCCCGAAGCAGGACGTTGATCCGGGTGGTGCGCGGGGAACATCCGCGCCCCCCTTTTTTCCCGGGCCGATTTTCGGCAAGGTACGCAGCACCTTCGTCCACACCGCGAAAGGAAGGACCCCTTGCCCAGGTACGAGAGTTCACCCCGGCATGTCGTCGACGCGCGTTATTTCGGTGACTACAAGGTCTGGCTGGAATTCAACGATGGACGGAAAGGCGTGGTGGATCTTGCCGACGAGTTGCACGGCGACGAGCGGCTGCCGCTGCGCAATCGGGAGATCTTCTCGTCGTTCTATCTCGACTACGGACTCGCGTCGATTGCCTGGCTCGACGGCGCCGACTTCACCCCCGAGTTCCTGTACGAGAAGCTGAAGGAAATGCATTAGCGATTGGAAGGCGAAATTCCGCACGCCCATACAAGAACGGTTCCCGGAGACACCACCATGCTGCGTTTCGACGACGAGATCCCCGCCCCCGCCCTGCCCGGCCGCGAGCCGCGCACGCCCGAGACCGTTCGCGCCCAGGTCCTGGGCAGCATCGGCGGCGGCCTCCTCTCACGCGAGCCGGTACACGACATCGACGTCGAGCGCGAGTCGATGCCCGACACCGCGAGCCGCGTGCGGCTGGAGGACAAGCGCGTCATCAACGGCACTGCCGACGTCAACCAGCTGGTACCCTTCAAGTACCGCTGGGCGTGGGACAAATACCTTGCGGGTTGTGCCAACCACTGGATGCCGCAGGAAATCAGCATGCAGCGCGACATCGAGCTGTGGAAGAACCCCAACGGACTCACCGACGACGAAAGGCTGATTGTCAAGCGCAACCTGGGCTTTTTCGTCACCGCCGACTCGCTTGCCGCCAACAACATCGTGCTCGGCACCTACCGCCACATCACCGCGCCCGAATGCCGGCAGTACCTGCTGCGCCAGGCCTTCGAGGAGGCGATACACACGCACGCCTATCAGTACATCACCGAGAGCCTCGGTCTCGACGAAGGCGAGATCTTCAACGCGTACCACGAGATCAAGTCGATCAAGGAAAAGGACGACTTCCTGATCCCGTTCATCAACGTGCTGACCGATCCCAACTTCAGGACGGGCGCGCCCGGGGCCGATCAGCAGCTCCTGAAGAGCCTGATCGTCTTTGCCTGCATCATGGAGGGCCTCTTCTTCTACGTCGGATTCGTGCAAATCCTGGCAATGGGCCGGCAGAACAAGATGACCGGCTCGTCCGAGCAGTACCAGTACATCCTGCGCGACGAGTCGATGCACTGCAGTTTCGGCATCGACCTCATCAACACCATCAAGCTGGAGAACCCGAATTTGTGGACCCGCGAGTTCAAGGCCGAGATCGCCGCTCTGATGAAGCAAGGCGTCGAGCTCGAGTACCGCTACGCCGAGGACACGATGCCGCGCGGCGTACTGGGCTTGAACGCCCCGATGTTCAAGGAGTACCTGCGCTTCATCGCCAACCGGCGCTGTCAGCAAATCGGCCTCGAGCCGCTGTTCGACAAAGCCGACAACCCGTTCCCGTGGATGGCCGAGATGATCGATCTCAAGAAGGAGAAGAACTTCTTCGAGACGCGGGTGATCGAGTATCAGACCGGCGGCGCGTTGAGCTGGGATTGATCTATCGCCATTGATCGACCCCGTCGCGGTCTCGGATGAACCCCTCTCAGAAGGCCGGAATTCTCGCCGAGGCGCTCCCTTACCTGCGCGCCTTCCACGGCAAGACGATGGTGATCCGCTTCGGCGGCGAAGCGATGGCCGATCCGGCGCTGAAGTCCGGCTTCGCACGCGACGTCGCGCTGTTGCGGCTGGTCGGAATGAAGATCGTCGTCGTTCACGGCGGCGGCTGGGGCATCGACGATCTGATGCGCAAGATGGGCGTCGAGGTCAGGCGCTATCGCGGTCACCGCATTACCGACGAGCGGACGCTCACCATCGTCGAGATGGCGCTGGGCGAACTCAACCAGGAGCTGACTTCGCTGATCAACCGCGAAGGTGGCCGCGCCATCGGGCTCGACGGACAGGACGGACGGTTCATCCACGCCTGTCCGCTGGCCGTTGCCGCCGACGATCCCGACGCTCCCGACTTAGGCTACCTGGGCGACGTCGAGCACATCGACACGACGCTGATCGAACTGCTGCTCTCGCACAATTTCGTGCCGGTGGTGATGCCGACCGGCGTCGCCGCCGACGGCACGACCTACCACATCAATTCCGACCGGCTGGCTGGCCGCCTGGCACGTGCACTCGAAGCGGAAAAGCTGGTGCTGATGACCAATGTCGCCGGTGTGCTCGACCGCGACGGACAGGTGGTGCCGATCCTGACCGCGACCGCGGCGGAGACGATGTTGCGCGACGGCGTGGTTCACGGCGGCATGGAGCCGCGGGTGGCGGCCGCGCTGCGTGCCGTACACGATGGCGTGCGTTCGGTGCACATCATCGACGGCAGCGTCCCGAGCGCGCTGCTGCTGGAAGTTCTGACCGCCGAGGGTGTGGGCACCGCGCTGCGCTCGGACGCCGAGCCGCATTTCTTTGCCGACAGCCGGGCCTACCTGCTGGAAGGCCAGTCGGAGTAGCAGGCACGCCGACGTTCATCGCACGCTCGGGTTCGTCGTCTTTCGCCAGCTGACCGCGTGACCGCGGCCGCAGGCGGCGGAAGCCCGACCTGCAGCAGCGCCTGCTACTTCACGACGACCGCCAGCGTGTCGTTGCCGGCGCCGCATTGCGTCGGCGTCGCCTTGACCTGCCTCGCCGCCGCATGGGTCTCCTTGGGCGCCGACGCCTGTTGCGCTGCCGCCGCGCGCAGACGCAGCGTCACGGCGTCGTCGGGCGCGAGCGCCAGTGCGCGGTCGAAGGCCTGCTTCGATTCGGCGACGCAGCCCAGGCGTGCGTTCAGCGCCGCGATCTGCCGCAGGCTCTCGATGTCGCGCGGATCGCGCACTGCGGCCTGCTCGTAGGCGCGCAGCGCGCCGGCCAAGTCTTCCAGGCTGACGTTGACCTGCGCCAGTTCGCGCCACATCCGCGCATCGGCGGGAGCGATCGCCACGACTTTGCGGGCAGCGCCGAGCGCGTCCTCGTATTGGTGCAGATTGAGGTAGCCGGCACGCAGCTGGTTCCACGCCGCCACGCTGTCGGGCTCCTGGCGTGTCCATTCCACCGAGTAGAGCACCAGCATGTTCCAGTTTCCCGCATCCCGGAATGCCTGGATCTTCTTCATGAGCGCCGCTTTGGCTTCGGCCTTCGCGCCGGCGTCCGTCATCGCACCGGGGTGCTTGGCCGGCTTTGGCGGCGCAGTCGGGAATGCCGCGGCGACACGGGCAACGCTGTCATCGTCGGCCTGGCCGCCGAGATTGGAGAAAAGCAGCCAACCCCCGACCACCAGCGGCAACAGCACGCCGGCCGCAATCAGCGGCATTCGGTACCGGCCCAGCACGCGTCGCAAGCCGAAGCGTGCCGAAGCAACGGTAGCTACGGGTTCGCGTTCCGCCTCGGACTCCGCGGCGTCGTCGCTCGCCTGCCCCCGTTGTTCTGCCTTGCGGCTGCGCCTTTCGCGATCGAGCAAACGCAGCGCCGTCGCACGCGCGCGGAGGTAAATCTCCGACGCCTCGTTGCGATCGCCATTCGCCTGCGCGTAGGCACGGTCCCAGAGCGGCTGATCGATATGCCCTTCCGCGTACTGTTGTGCCGCTTCGCGCGCAAAGCGGTCCACTTTCGATTCGGGGGCCGAGGGGGCGGGTGTGACCCGCTCCATCGGCGTGATTTCGATCGTCTCCGCTGCGCTCGGTGCGGGTGCCGCCGACGCAGCCGGATCCATCGGCAGCAGTTCGAGGGAAGGCGGTGTCGTGCTCATGTCCGTAGCCATGCAATTTCAGTACCAGTTTCCAGGTACTGGATAACTCGTCGTCTACAGCACGGTAGTGCGGGCCACCCACTCGAAAACCGGTGCACGCAGAGCGCGGTCGACGTGGGCGCGCCCGCGCATTCCGGCGCCGATGACGGCGAGACGCGGGCGTTTCATCGTGGGGTTCCCAGGCGAGTGCCGATGCGCAACAATAGCAAGCACGCTTTGGCCCCTCCAGGGGGCAACTCGCTTCGAGGACACGATCCATGGCCATCATCGACCGCATAAAGAACATCCTGCTCTCGCCCCGGACCGAATGGCCGGTGATCGCCACCGAAGCACCGAGCGTGCAGTCGCTGTACGTCGACTACATCCTTATCCTGTCCGCCATCGGACCGATCGCGCTGGCGTTGAGCAGCGGCATGTTCGGTGCGGGACTTGGCCTGGCGCTCGCCAGCTATGCGATCGGGCTGGTGATCGTGTACGTGGTGGCGTGGATCGTCGACGTGCTGGCCCCGACCTTCGGCGGCGAGAAGCATTTCGTCCGGTCGCTGCAGCTAGTCGCGTACTCGTATACAGCGGCCTGGGTGGCCGGAATCCTCAACCTGATCCCGTTCTTCGGTTCGCTGCTCGCGCTCGCGGCTTCGATATACTCG
This sequence comes from Burkholderiales bacterium, assembly GCA_020853025.1. GTDB lineage: Bacteria > Pseudomonadota > Gammaproteobacteria > Burkholderiales > Casimicrobiaceae > VBCG01. The sequence goes on along the minus strand of JADYZP010000028.1, from coordinate 64,708 downwards.
CTCTACACCTTCTACCTTGGCGTGCCGCTGCTCAAGAAATGCCCGCCGCAGAAGGCGCTCGCCTACACGATCGTCGTCGCGATTTGCGGAATCGTCGTTGTCATCGCAGTGTTTTCGGTGCTGTCCGCAATGCTGATGGGCGGCGGCATGGTCGGCATGATGGGGATGGGCAGGTAGGGCCGCCGTACGAGTCCGTCGACTGCTGTTCGCCAAAGGCACGCCAGCGCGGGGATCGCTGGCCACGGTGACACCCCGGCCATCGTCATTCGACGAACCGCAAGCGCACGGGCGCACGCTCACCTCGGCGTGCGCGCCTGGATGAAGAATTCCTCCATCATGAACGCCTCCAACTTGGCATTGTCCTCCGGACGTGCAGACAGCATCAGGTCACGGCCCAGTCGTTTCGATTCCCAGCGGAAATCGCCCTGCTCGTGGTCACGGATGATGGAAATGATCTTGCGCACGATGGCGATATTGATGCTGCTGTTGCCCCCTTTGCGCACTTCGATCACCTGGAACGTGCGTCGCTTGATGTCGCGGCTCCAGCCGAAGAAAGTGAAGTCTGCGCTGTCGTAACCCATGTTCCGGATCTGGAAGGTCCCGCCGCCATTCTTCGCTTCGTTGCCGAAGGTCGACGATTGCAGATTGCCCAGGTTCGCCATCACCAGCCGGTCGCGACGGGCCGTTTCCGCCGCAGCTGCCGACGCCGCATCGCTCATTCCGGACGTCGCCGAGGCACCGGTCTCGCCGCGCGCGCGACGCCGCGCCTCGACGTACGACGAGAGATCTTCCTCGATCGGCGGCGGGACCGGCACGGGCGTGATCAGCGACGGCGGCGGTGATGGCGGCACCGTGACGGGCGCCTGCGGCGTGGCGCTGATCACCGGTGGCGGTGGAACGCTCTGCACCGGAGGAGGCGGCCGCTTGCGCACGGCGACCCGCGGCGGTGGCGTGGACGCCGGCGGAGGCAAGGGTGGCGCTTCGCGGGTCGCAGGCGGCGGCCGCGGTTCCTCGCGACGCGGCATCAGGCGGATCGCGAGTTGGCCGCCTGCCTCGCCCTGCGTGTCGCCACCCTGTCGGGTCAGCGGCAGATGCGGCGTCACCAGCCACAACGCAAGCGTGTGGACGATAAGCGACAGCGCAAGGGTCACCCAGACCCTGGGTACCGCTACGATGTCGTCCCGCGGACGCGGATCGTGGCGCGAATAGCTCAACGCAGTTGCGGCAAGTGGGAGGGGGCGCGTTCAGCGGCTGGCCCGGGTGGCCATTGATGACGCAGGAAACCGTGACGCGAGAACCCGGCTTTCGGAACCGTGTGACCCAGGCGCGCCTCCGAAGTTTCCGGGCCGCCAGCCGCGGCCGATTTCAGGCGCGCTTCCCGCGGCGCCCGGCACCGGGCAGCAGCCGTGCCAATTCGGGGCCGCCGACCAGCCGGATCTTGTTTTCGGCCGCGAAGCGGCGCGCATGATCGGTGATTTCTCCGGTCGCAATATAGAAGCACTCGTGCGCTTCGCGATCCTCCTTCGCGGCATGCAGTTCGCGCAATGGTGCTACTCCCGTACGCGCGACCTTCCAGCGCTTGCCGCTGACCAGAAACCTGCGCCACTCCTTCTTCATCTCGAAGTCGGCCGCGCGATTCGCCACCCGGCTCACTTCGTAGCCATCACGCCGATAGGCGGCTTCGAGGGCGTCGGCGAAGTCGCCCCAGTTCATCGCGCGAACCGCGGCCAGCGTCTTGTCGATTCGCGCTGCCGACGGCGCCTGCAGCTGCTTCCACGCGGCGACGCAGCCGATGACGATGAATGGCGTTCCTGTCACGATGCCGAAGAGCCGATAGGCTTCCGGCACGAGCGCCACCGCCGCCGCGGACAGCGCGATGCCGATGGCGAAGCTGATCCACCACGCCGATCGCAACAGGATCGCGAACAGCGACTGCTCGTTCATCGCCCATTTCATCTGCCGCCTCGTGCCTTCTTCCGCTGCTCAACAGCCTGCCAGTATAGAGGACGAGCGCGGGAGTCCGCAGGTGCTGCCGGACGGCGAAGGCCGCGGCCGATGTTATCGTAGCGACCGGCAAGGCATCCGGCTCGACGACAAGACCGGGGATAAAGGGTTTCATGTATTCGCGTAACGCTCGATAGGCCATGGCGGAAGCCACGCTCGTCGCCGCGCTGGCAGCGCTGGTCTGGTTCCTGTGGGACAGCCTGAAGGCACGCGAGGCCGCCAACGCCGCCATCCGTCCGGCGTGCCGGGCTGAAGGGCTGCTTTTCCTCGACGACACGGTGGCACTGGCCCGCATCCGTCCGCAGCGCGACGTCGACGGACGCCTGCGGCTCGGCCGCGTCTACCGCTTCGAATACAGCGATACCGGCACCGATCGCCGCAGGGGCAGCGTGACGCTGCTCGGCACGCGCATCCTGCACGTCGAACTCGAAGCACCACCGCGCACGACACAAGGCGCCGTGCAGTGACGCCGGACGGCTTCGTGGGATCGATCCGGTTGCCCGATGTCGTATTGTCGCCTGAAATCGCTGCGCCATCGTCGTGTCCCGCGCTCCCTGCGGCGCGCCCGCGCCCGGGCGTATCATGATCGCTGTCACGCGGGCGAACTCGTCCGCGGGCGTGGAGCAACTCACCGGAGGAAGTGATCATGGCCAAGAAATCCCTCAATGAAGGTGTCTACCGCGTCACCGAAGTCATCGGCAGCAGCGCGGTGTCATGGGAGGATGCGGCGAAAAACGCGGTGAGCGCCGCGAGCAAGTCGCTGCGCGACCTGCGCATCGCCGAGGTCTCGAAGCTCGACATGAAAGTCGAAGGTGGCAAGGTCGTCGCCTACCGCGCACGCATCCAGCTGTCGTTCAAGTACGACGGCTGACCGAAGCGCATCGCCTCGGTTTCCGAAGCTGCACCCGCCGCGGCGCGCGCGGCGAAACGCAAGGACTAGGCGCGGTCGGGTGGTCGCGGCAACGCGTCTTCGAGACGCCTGCGCTCGGTCAGAACACGATTCGCGTAGGCACGCGTTTCGTCGTCGACGGCACCGTTGTAGAGCTGCAGCCCGGCAGCATCGCTGCCGCCACGCTGGATCGAATCCTTGAGGATTCGCGTGCCGATGGCGATGTTCGCCTCGGGCAGCAGCATCGACGGCACCCCGGCCGGCGCGATCTTGTCCATGTGAAAGCGCGGTACGACCTGCATCAAGCCGACCGCGCCTTGCGAACTTTCGGCAATCGGGTTGAAACGCGACTCGACGGCGATCACGGCGAGGATCAGCATGGGATCGAGTCCGTGCCGGCGACCCTCGCGCAGCGCGGCGCGCACGACGTCGACGGCCGCACCCTGTGCCACGCGGTAGCGGCGCGCCACGACCTTGGCGAGCATTTCCGCCCGTGGCGTGGCATCGGGCTTGGTTGCAACGGACGGTGCAAGGGCGATTTCGCTCGCCACCTTGGCTGCGCGGGACGGTGCCGGCGCCTCGGGTACCCAACGGAAGGGTCCCGCCGCGGCCATCACGGCTACGGCTAGCACACCCATCAGTAGGAAGTGCTTGGCGGGGCCAGATTCGGGGAGCCGTCGGCATCGAGGGCGCGATGCCGGCGGTTGCATAGGTCGTAACGGGATCATCGAAGTGCTCCTGTGATGCCGCCGATTGCGGCTCCGGCCGCTCACGCGATAGACGCTGTGGTCCTGGCGCGGGCGTCGGTTTTCAAACGCCGAGCGGATTGCCTCCTTGCTGCGAGAAGCCGGCAATTAAGAATATCTTGTTGTATTTCATGATCTTATGAATATTTGGCGCCTCACCCACGTCGTCATTCAGACGCGATGTTGCGGCGCAGCACGGGCGCAGTATACCGTCTGAGACGCTGCTGTCAACATCGGTCCGCCGGCCAGCGGACGACGGCCTCAGCGCCGCTCGGCGCGGCGACGCCAGCGCAGCGCACTTGGCAAAACGTCGCGGGCGAGACTCCAGGAGGCCGGCACGTGGTGCCGGAATCGTCAATTCGACCAGCGCTCGACCGACGGCGACAACGGGGCGCGCGTACTGGCCGCCATTGCCGCAGGCGACTCGCCCATAGCGGACTCGCTCTGCGCATCCAGCCGACGCACGTCGCCGCTCAACTCGCCACCCTCGGCGACGATGAGCGTGCCGTAGCGGATGGTCCCGGACACGCGGCCCGTAGCGTGAACCGTGAGGCGGGTGCGTGCGGTGAGTTCGCCCTCGAATACGCCGTGGATTTCGGCGACATCGATCTGCGCATTGCCCTTCAACGTTCCGGGCTTGGCGATTTCCATTGCCTTGCTGTTGACGGTTGCATCGACATGACCTTCGATGACCAGCGTGTCGCAATCGGAAATTTCAACGCCCTTCAGATTGATGTTGACGCCGACGAAAAGCCGGGACTCCGGTGCACCGGAGTCCCGGGTGACGGTGCCGGGCTCCACGGTTGCCGTGGACGGCCCACTCGCGCGAGTGGTCGCGGGCGCGTCGGCGACCGGTGCGGACTGGCCGGTCGCCGCGGTGCGGGCGGTGCTGGCGCTCGCCGCCTGTGCGCCGCCCGGCGGATCGTAGATCGCGGGTTTCAGCATGGTTCTGGCGGTTTCCGGAGTTTCGACCGCACGATCGCGGCGATTGAAGTTCAACATGTAGCCTCCATCGCGCCGTGCGCGACCAATGACGTCGTCATTATTGACCGGGTAGTCCGGATGCGCAATAGAAGGTGTCCTCCAGCGACCTTGTCCCGCAGCGCCCAACGCTCGTATCCGAACGGCCCTCGGCGACGCATGCGAAAATACCCATTATCGCCAACGCATACGTCGGACCCCGCCATGCAGATCGCCTGTCCGCATTGTTTTGCCAGGAATCGAGTCCCCGACCAGCGTATCGCCGAGAATCCGCGCTGCGGCGTTTGCCACCGCCCGCTCCTGCCCGCCGAGCCCGTCGCGATGGCGGGCGAGGATCTGCCGCGCCTCGTGGCCGCCACCGAAGTCCCGGTCATCGTCGACTTCTGGGCACAGTGGTGCGCACCGTGCAGGGCGATGGCGCCGGCGTTCGCCGAAGCCGCGCGGACGCGCCCCCGCGTGCAGTTCGTGAAGGTCGACACCGAGGCGTCGCCGAACGCGACAACCGAAAATAACATTCGCGGCATACCGACGATGATCCTGTTCGCCGGCGGCGCCGAGCGCGCCCGCGTGTCCGGCGCGATGGCGGCGACGCAGCTTGTCGGCTGGATCGACCAGCAGTTGCGCTGACAGCTTCCTGCCGACCGCCGCTGCTTCAGTTGTTGTCCTGCGTAAATACGCCGGCCAAGCCGCCGCTCTGGCCGTATAGATAGGCAGTGGCGGTCCCGCCGGTCAAGGCCACGTTCGGTATCGTGGCCACGACTTCCCCGGTGGTTGCATCGGTGAAGGTGATCGTGGCCGTGCCGATGGCGACCTGCGCATACGCCGACGCATTCGGATAAGCGAGCGCAGTGGCAACCTCGCTCGTGCCGAAGGTGACGTTCACAGGGTTCGAATTCCAGGCCGTATTGACGATACGCAGGCGGGTGTTACCGGGCGTCGGCGGCAGATTGTCGTCGGCCAGCACGAAGGCCTGCTGCGCACCGGGCGGCCCGGCGATGAAGGACGAGGAATCGGTCGCCACGGGGAGCGTGGCGTTCACCGCGGCGAGCGTAGCGCCCGGCGTCGCGGTTGCCTCGTAATTCACGTTCAGGTCTCCTTGCGGCCCCAGGAAATACGACGAAGCGGTGCCGAAACCGATGTCCAGGTTGGCCGGAATGCTCTCGAGCTGCTGGTTCACCGACCCGACCGCCAGCGCGCCATTCATCGCCTTGATCCGCGCAAATAGGGTGTTGACGAGCTGGCCGGGGCCCTGGCTTTGCAACACCGCCGCGTTGAGCAGCGTGCCGCTGCCCCGCGAATAGTAGATGTACAAGAGCGCGATGTTGGGTGTCTGCGCGCTGCCGCCCGAGTCGTAGATGACGGTCTTCGTGCCCTGCGTCGTCGCCCGGACCTGATACGTTCCCGGCGGCAGCGCGAGATTGAGCGTGATGCCACCATAGGTGACATTGTAGAAATTCGGACTGAGCGTCGAGATATCGACTCCCGGCGCCGTGACGTAGACATCGAACCCGGTGCTGTTGATGGAGCCGTTGAAGACGCTGAGCTGGATATTGCCGTTGGTCGGCGGCTCCGCCACCTCGGCCAGCAGCGATGCGCGGGGATACGCGGTCGTGCCGTAGAGCACCAGCACGTACGGTTGCTCGCCGGCCAGCGGATAACTGAAGCTGATCAGCGTCGACGAACTGCCGGTCAGGTTGACCGAAAACGACGTGGTAACGTTGTCGAAGCTCTGCACTCCGGTCCACGATTCGTAGGCGACACCCGTGAATGCCGGCGTGCCGGCAACCTGGACGTCGAGCGACGGCGCATCCGGCATCAGGTTGATCACCCGGATGCTCGCCGGATGCGGCGGGAAGGAGTTGATCGAATTGATCTTGCATCCGCTCACGACCAGCGTGAAGGCGAGCGCGATGGTGACGAGCAGCGTGCGACGGAGGAGCATCCTGAGGGTTCCGGCGTTGGTGTCGCGGCATTATGCCACGCGCCATTGTCCTACCCCCAGCGTGGCGCGGTCGCCGCGAAAGCCGCGCGACGGGATTGGGACCAGGCGTCAGGGCGCAGGCGTTCCGTTACGCCGACGGGGAAGCGCGCAACGGTCAGTACAACGAGTCCTCCTGCTGCTCGAGTACCTCACGCAGCGCGTTCAAGTCGTCGTCGAGCGTGTCGCGCACCGAAACCATGCCCAGCGGCCGCTCGAACTCCACGACCGGCAGGTGCCGGAATTGCCCCTTGTGCATCATGCGCAGCGCATTCACGAACGGTTCGTCCGGATCGATCGTCTGCGGCTGTGCGGTCATCACCTCCGACACACGCGTCGTCTCGGCGTCGCGGCCCTCCGACAGCACGCGAAACAGCGCGTCGCGCTCGGTGAAGATTCCCACCAGACGGGTGCCATCGACGACCAGCAACGCCCCGACGTTGTGCAACTTCATGGTTCTCGACGCTTCGCGGACCGTCGCGGTCTTGGGCGCCGTGACTGGCGACTGCTTGGCGACAATGCTGCGCAGCGAACGAATGGGCATGGCGATCTCCGGTTGATTTGCGCAATGCGAGTATTGAGCGCCATCGGCCAAGCCCTCGTCAAGCTCCAATCGCATCGATCGCGCCGATGGCGGCCGGCGCGGCAACTATCCGCCGCTCGCTACCGCTCGCCATCAGATGCGAAGTGCGGCGTCCGCACCCAGAGCCGCGCGCAGCCGCGTCACCGTGGGCAGGAGGCAGAGGCCCGTTTCGCCGTACAGCCGGCGCGCCCGCCGCGCGAGCTCGATGCCCGGAATGTCCACGGCGTCGCCGCCGGCGGCGACGATGACGACATTGCCTGAGGCGCACTTCGGCAACGGCAGTGCGCGCCCGGTGAACGCGGCGCGCAGCCGGTCGAGGCTACCGCCGATGCCGTGATGGCGCGTCATCAGGTTTGCCGCCAGCGCACCGCGTTCGGAAAGCCGCGCGACGCAGTTGCAATAAAACGGCAGCGTATCGAGCATGCCGGTTCGTCCCTTTGCGTCGTAGCCGTCGACGAGTATAAGGTCGAAACGCTGCTTCGAACTCGCGACAAAGTCGCTGCCGTCGGCGATCTCGATGCGCAGGCGTGCACTCTGCGCCGGGAGTTTGAAGTACTGCTGCGCCACGGCGATGACCGCTGGCTCGATCTCGACCACCGTCTGCGCAGCGCGCGGCCGATGCCGGTACAGGAAGCGGGTGAGCGAGGCCGCGCCCAGCCCGATCAGCAACACCGAGCGCGGCCAGCCGCCGCCGCTGCGCAGCAGCAGCGGAAACATCATGTCGCGGGTGTACTCGAGTTCGAGCGCCGACGGACGCGCAATGCGCATGGCGCCCTGGATCAAGCGCGATCCAAAATGCAGGTAGCGAACGCCGGCCCGCTCGCTCGCCAGTATCGGCGCAGTACGCGCTTGCCATTCAGAGTCATTTGCCATTATGCTGATGTCATAATAGGACGTTCGACAGCAACCGACCCCGTGAAACGAATCGTTGCCGATCCCTGCATAGCATGTGCGTCCGACTTCAGCCGGACGCGGTGTTGCGCAAGGTTGAAGTCTTGCCCACAAGGATGCCTCATGCGTCGCGGGTCGTGCGCTGCATGGTGGGGCAACTAGCATGAAACCACGAACGCTGATCACCGATCGCCTCTATTTCGGGTTCGATCCGCTGCGGCTGCGCGCCGCCACGGGTCGTGCGCTCGCCCGTGTTGTCGGGCTTTCGCCGGAACGCGCACGCGTCACCGCCACCCACCTGCGCCACGACTTCGCGCTCGACACCACGCAGGGGGCGATGCTGGTCGACAAATTCGTCGCCGAGGGCCTGCTCGAGCCGCCGAGCGAGCGCGCCGCCGGCTACGGGCTGACGCGCGAATTTGCCGAACTCGCGACCGCGCGCATCGTCGAGCCGCTGCCGCGCGCCCGTGCCAAGCAACTACTCTGCGAGGCCTGCACGCTGGTGGACCGAATCAACGCCGAAGGTGTCCACAATCCACTGGCCATCCTCGCCTTCGCCGTGTACGGCGACTACATGAGCCGTTCGCACCGTCTGGGCGAATTGTCGATCGGCGTCGTCGTCGACCTGCGCGAGCCGTCGCGCCGCAGGCGTTTCGGCCGCATGCAAAACAAGGCCGATGGCGCCGACGCGATCCGTACGGCGTTTCGGGAACTCTCCTCGTTCGTCCGCGTCCGCCTGGTCACCGACGTGCGTACGCTGCCGCGTCCCTTCAGCCTCGTCTACGAAGCGCGGACCAATCTGCGCTGAAGCGGCGCGCCGGTATCGTGGGCGGTACTTTGTATGATGCGGGCGTGCGACCCGCGACGATGATCCGGTATTGGCCTGGCCGTTGCCTCTTGTCGGCGATGCTGGCGTGCATGCTGGCGGTTGCGGAGGCCGCTGTGGGCGGTGCCGAGGCGACGCGCCCGCTCGGTGTCGCCACGTGGAACCTGAACTGGCTGCTCGGTGCCGACAGCCACGCACGATGGGTTGTTGCCTGCAGCCGCAATGCCTGGCCTGCAGACACGCGCGCGACGCTGGCGGGACTCCCCTACTGCAACGTCCACAACGGCATGACCTATCCGCCGGAACGCTGCCGCACGGCGCGCGACGGCTGGCCCGATGCGCAGCGCTATCCCGACGATCATCCGTGCCGTGACACCGCCGACCTGGCATCGTGGCCGCGCTATGTGCAGAAAGTCGCGGCACTGAAGGCGATGTTCCGGCGGCTGCACGATCAGGGCGTTGGCCTTGTCGCGCTGCAGGAGGTGTTCGATGCGACGGCCGTTCGCGCAATCCTTCCGCCTGGCTGGTCGGTGACGACCACGCGCGAGCTGTCGAGTGCGCCGGCGATCGCGCAGCACGTGGGTGTTGCATGGCGGCGCGGCGTCAAGGCTCGCGATTTTGCCGCCGTCGACACGCTGGCCGACAGCGGGCGGGCGCAGCACCCACTGCGGCCAGGGCTCGCCTTCACTGTCGATGTGGGCGGGGCGCCGGTGCGCGTGCTGGTCGTCCACCTGAAAGCGGGTTGCCGCAGTCGCGATCTCGACGTGCCGGCCGCGGCCGATGGCGCGCGCGAAATGTCGCGGCGCGAGGCCGCGCTCGCGTCGGATTGCGCGACGCTGCGCTACCAGCTGCCGGCGCTGGAGGACTGGATCGACGCCAACGCGCACGTCGACTTCGCCGTGCTCGGCGACTTCAATCGCACGCTGCTGCGCGAAGCGATCGCCGACACCGCGGGCCACACGACGCGGGTCGACGGCAGCGCAGCCGGTGACCCGGTGGGCCCGTGCACGCTGGCGAGCGACGGTGGTCGCCTGCAGGCGCGGTGTCCGGCGCGGACACGGGCGATTTTCCCGGAAATCAACGACACCCAACCCGCCGGCGCCGTCATCTGGCGCGCGCGCTTCGCCGACTTGGGCAGGGGCGGCACGATCCGCAAGGGCTCGTCCGGCGACTGCAGCATCGCCGGTCCACATGGCGACCTCGGGCACGACGGCATCGACCACGTGCTGATCGGCGAATCGCTGAAGCGGCGGCTTGGTGCCGGTGCGCTGACCATGCGCGTCGTCAACTACCTGGACGACGATGGGTCACCGCTGCGCGCGCAACCCGATCGCGCACTGCCTTCGGATCACTGTCCGCACGTCGTCAAATGGGCGCCTGTCCGCTCCCCATGACTCGCGTTCCGCACCTTTGCCCGGTGCGGAGGATGTCCTCGGGTGCGGGTCTGCAACCCCGGGACAGGGACTGGCGGCTTCAACGTGCCAGCGCTACCATGTGCGCTGGCCTCCGTGCCGATGCGCGGACAAAGGCGCCCTTTCGATGATGGAGACTTCGATGAACGCATTGCAGATCGGTATGGCTGCGGCTCTGATGTCGCTGGGTGCGATCGGCGCGGCGAGCGCCATGCCTTGCTATGTCATTCTCGACCGCAACGATGTGGTGATCTTCCGCGATACCGTCGCACCGTTCGACTTGAGCGATCCGAAGTCGCCGGAAGCCGAAGCCCTGCGTCAGCGTGGCTCGCATCTGTTGATCGCCGATTTCGATAAATGCGATTCGGTCGGCTTCATCTCGCCGACGACCGGCAAGACGACGGCGAGCGTCGAAGACATCGTCTCGCAGTTGAAGCCCGCGATTGCACCGTCGACGCGCAGCCCGGGCGGCATCGTCGCGCCCGCCCAATAGCGCCTGCACCCGCGTGCGGCGATTCAGGCACTACCGGAATCGTCGCTCCACTCGAGAGTAGGCACCGTCGACGCGATCGCCGTGCCGGCCGATTCCCTTCGTCACCACGCCAAGGACACTCGATGGAATCCAAGACCAAGACCGCGCTCGTGACCGGCGCCGGCACCGGCATCGGCCGCGCCGCTGCCGTCGCGCTGCTCGAAGCCGGCTATCGCGTCGCCTTTGCCGGGCGCAGGCGCGAACCACTCGAGCAGGCGATCGCGTCGGCCGGCGCGCACGCGGCCCGCGGGCTGGCGGTGCCCGCCGACGTCGCCGACCCCCAGTCGGTCGCGGCGCTGTTCGCGAAGCTTCGTGCCGAGTTCGGCCGCCTCGATGTGCTGTTCAATAACGCAGGCGTCGGCGCGCCGGCCGTCGGCCTCGAAGAACTTTCCTTCGAGCAGTGGAAGAGCGTCGTCGACATCAACCTTAGCGGCGCGTTCCTGTGCACGCAGCAGGCGATCAGGATCATGAAGGAGCAGTCGCCGCGCGGCGGCCGCATCATCAACAACGGATCGATCTCGGCGCACGCGCCACGGCCGAATTCCGCGCCGTACACGGCGACCAAGCACGCGATTTCCGGCCTCACCAAGTCGACGTCGCTCGACGGACGCAAGTACGACATCGCCTGCGGCCAGATCGACATCGGCAACGCCGGCACCGAGATGGCGGCGCAGATGGCGAAGGGTGTGCCGCAGGCCGACGGCGAGATCGCGATCGAGCCGCTGATGGACGTCGCGCACGTCGCCTCCGCCGTCGTCTACATGGCGGGTCTGCCGCTCGACGCCAACGTTCAGCACATGACCATCATGGCGACCAAGATGCCGTTCGTAGGTCGCGGCTGACGGGTGTTGCCACGCCCCTTAAGCGCTCATTCCGTTCCCTTGTCCGGCGGCGACTTCGCAGCATCGGCGTACTTTCGGTGCAGATGTTCCGGCTTGTCGGCCTTCCGGCGTATTCGCTGGTTGAGCATCTCGACGCCGAGCGAGAACGCCATCGCGAAGTAGATGTAGCCCTTCGGCACCGAATGATCGAGTCCCTCGGCGATCAGCGCGACGCCGACGACGACGAGGAACGACAGCGCCAGCATCTTGATCGTCGGATGCGCCGACACGAAGTGCCCGATTGCGCCGGCGAACACCATCATCAGCGCAACCGACGCGATGACCGCCGCCACCATCACCGGCAGCTCGTTGACCATTCCCACCGCGGTGATGATCGAATCGAACGAGAAGACGAGGTCGATGATGATGATCTGCACGATCACCGCTCCGAAGGTCGACACGACCGCCTTCGACACGCTGCCCTCCTCGCCTTCCATCAGGTGGTGGATCTCCATCGTGCTCTTCCACAGCAGGAAGAGCCCGCCGAGGATCAGGATCAGGTCGCGCCCCGATATCACCTCGTCGAACACCGAAAACAGCGGGGCGGTCAGTCCGATCAGCCACGACAGCACCAGCAGAAGCCCGACGCGCATGAACATCGCCAGGAACAACCCCAGCTTGCGCGCGAACTCGCGGCGTTCGACGGGCAGCTTGTCGACGAGGATCGAGATGAAGATGATGTTGTCGATGCCGAGAACGAGTTCGAGTGCGGTCAGCGTCGCGAAGGCGATCCAGACTTCAGGGCGCGCAAGGAGTTCGAGCATGAATGATTTCCGGTCGACGGCAGAACCCGGTGCTGCGCGCCGGATGCGCGCAACCCGCTACCGATGGAAGAAGACGAAGTACAGGATCACCGCCAGCAGCAGCCACTTGCCCGCATAGTAGACGTACTTGTTCCAGCGCTTGAGTGCCTTTGCCGGCAGCCGCACGTAATAGGCGACGCCGAACATCCGGTTCAGCAGCCCGACCTTGTCGCCCGGTGCGTTCTCCGTCTGGCTCGCGCGCACGAAGGTGCGCTCGATCCAGTGGTTGAGCTTCGTGACCGCGCGGCTGGTCAGCGGCCGCTCGACGTCGCAGAACAGGATCAGACGATCGACGCCGGTCCGGTTCTCCGCCCAGTGGACGTAGGTCTCGTCGAACATCACGGCTTCGCCGTCGCGCCAGTGATAGGGCACGCCGTCGACGACGATGCGGCAGGCCTCGCTGTTAGGTGTCGACAGGCCGAGGTGATAGCGCAGCGAACCGGCGAAGGGGTCACGATGGCGACCGAGGTCACCGCCGGCCGGCAGCATCGCGAACATCGCTCCGTTGATCGACGGTATCGACTGCACCAGCGCGACCGTGCGCGGACACAGCGCCTCGGCCGACGCAAGCGGCGCGTCGTACCACTTCAGATAGAAGCGCTTCCAGCCGCGGCGGAAGAACGAGTTGAAGCCCAGGTCGTTGTACTTCTCCGACGCGCGGATATGCCCTTCGTCGAAAAGCCGCAGCGCCTCGTCGCGGATCAGCTGCCAGTTGTCGGACAGCGGCTTCAATTCGGGAAAGTTCGCGATGTCGATGTAAGGCTCGTTGGGCACCGCGGAGAAGCCGTACATGATCGCGTTATAGGGTGCGATCACCGTCGAATGGTCGGTCAGCTGCCTGTGGAACTTGTGCCGCTCGCGCCCGCGAAAGTGGACGAACAGCGCCCACGCCACGTAGCCGTAGACGAAGCTCGCCTTCCACGACACCAGCGCGGAGACAACGGTCGTCGAGCTCGGCAGGTCGATCATGCGCCCGCGCCTTCGAGCCTGCGCCGGCGCGCCGGCTGTGCCGCGGTCTTCCAGCGCCGGTGCACCCAGTACCACTGCTCGGGCCGACGCAGCACCAGGCGCTCCAGCGCCTCGTTGTAGGCGCGCGTCGTCAACCGGATCGCCTCGCTGGTGGAGGCGTCCTCGACCGCGGCGACCGGCGCCTCGAAGCGCAGCACGTGGCGCCCGTCGGCTTCCCGCCAGCTCGTCGCCGGAACCACCGGCGCGCCGGTGGCAAGCGCGATGATCGCGAGGCTCTTGAAGGTCCAGGCCGGGGTGCCGAAGAAGTCGACGGCGATACCGTCGGGCGGACTCGCGTGCTGGTCGAAGGCGAAGACGATCGCGTCGCCGTGCGCCAGCCGGTCGAGCATCGCGTCGAGCGAGCCGCGCTTGGGCAGCACGCCGAAGCCGGCGCGCTGGAAACGCCGCGTCACCAGGCGGTCGAGCCAGTCGGGCTTCAGCGCGCGGCGCACGAAATGAAACCGTCCGCGCATATGCGGAAAACTGCCGATGCCGGCGACGGTCGCCACTTCCCAGTTGCCGAAGTGCCCGGTAAGCAGCAGCACGCCCTTGCCCCGTTCGTAGGCTGCGACGAACGCTTCGAGATTCTCGATGCGCACGAGCGCCAGCTGCCGTTCGCGCGACAGAAAGCGAAAGCGCAGGAATTCGCCGGCAAGCCGCCATAGATGACCGTAGTGCGCACGGGCGAGGTCGACGACCGAATCGTCCGCAAGGCCAGCGCCATAGACGCGGCGCAGGTTGGCGAGAACCACGCGGCGGCGAACCGGAAACAAGCGAAAGATGATGCGGCCGGCCAGCGGCACCTCGAGCGACTGCGGCTGCGTCACTGCAACCGCCGACGCGCTCGTCCGGTCGTGCGTCATGGAGAGGCCGATCGGCGCCAGTCGAAGCCGGCCGAGCAGCGCTTCGGCGCGCGGACCGGGCGCGACCTGCGGCGCGCCGTAGTTGTCGCGGACAACCGAGAAATCCTGCGCTTCGATCTGCGCCAGCGCCGCCTCTCGGGGAAACAGCTTCACGCAGGCTTCCTTGGCCGCGAAACGCGCCGCCAGGCTGGCGGCGCGGCCCGGACCTTCGCCGGCATCGGCCAATTCCTGTGCGCTGAACAAGCGCGCGAGATCGGCGGGCGTGTTCTCGCGCAACAGTCGCTCGATGCGCGCGATCTCGACCGAGTCGATGCCGCAGCGTTGCGCCGGCTTCATGGCGCACGCACCAGCAGCGCGGCGTTGGTGCCGGCGAAGCCGCGGCACAACACCAGCGCGATGTCGCTGCGCGGCGTCTGCGGGCCGAGGGCGACCGGCAGACCCGCGAACTCGGGGTCGAGTTCGCGCAGGGTCGCGATGCCGGGCACCACGCGGGACTTGAGCGCCGCCAGTGAGACCACGGTTTCGACAATGCCCGCAGCAGCGATCAGGTGCCCGAACGCCCACTTGAAGCCGGTCACCGGCGGCGGGTTGCCACCGAATACCGTGCGTATCGCCGCCACCTCCGACGCGTCCGAGGTCCGCGTGCCGTTGCCGTGCGCAACGATCATGCCCACGTCGGCGGGGCCGATGCCGGCGTCATCCAGCGCCTGCGCCATGGCGCGCGCGGGACCGTCGCCGTCGTCACGAATCGCCAGCAGGCCGTGGCCTTCAGTCGCATTGCCGCTGCCCAGCACCGTGCCCAGCACTCTCGCGCCGCGGCTCTGCGCCGAGGCCTCGGTCTCGAGCACCAGCGCGCCGGCTCCTTCGCCGAACTGGCTGCCGTCGCGTGCCGCATCGAAGGGCCGCAGCGTGTCGGCGGCGATCAGCCCCAGCCGGTAGTAATAAAGAATCATCTGCGGTTCGATCGGCGTCTCGTGCCCGACGGCGACGACGCGGTCGGCCTCGCCGCTGCGCAGAGCCTCGAAGGCCTCGATCACCGCCAGCAATCCGCCGACGCTGTGGCTGGTGATGCAGGCGTTGGTTCCCTTGAGGCCGTACTTGATCCCGATGTGGCCCAGCACGTTGTTGGGCAGCGTGCGCAGCAGCCACATCGGATTGACGACGTCGGTCAGTTCGCGACCGAACGCGGGAAGCTCTCCGCGCGCCTGCGTCAGCAGCGGAAAGAAATCGTACTGGTTCTCGAAGTTGCCGCCCCCGGAGCCGACGATCACCCCGCTGCGATCGCTGTAGACCGCCGCCTTACCCGGCGGCAGCGCGTCGCGCTGCGCGACAATGCCCGAGCGCTCGATCGCACGGCCTGCCGCGTAAAGTCCGACCAGGTCGGTGCGCCTGACGAGCTTGTGCAGCTTGCGGTCGGCGACCATCGCGCGCGGGTCGAAATCGGCGATCTCGCCGGCGACGTGTGTCGGCCATTGCGAATGGTCCCACTGCGTAATGGGAGCGATCGCGCTCTGCCCCGCCAGCACCATCGACAGTATGTCGTCCGGCTGCGCGCCGGCGGCGCAGACGGCGCCGCTGCCGGTGATGACGATCGATGGCGCGGCCATGTCAGTATCGCGGGACCGCCCCAAGGAACTGACGCTCCCCCTTCGGGGGCCGCGAGCGTAGGCATCGTTGCACGCTAGCTCCCGGCGCCGGAGCGTCCGTCGACCGCTTCCGGACGGCGCATGACGATGCAGCTGTTCGAGCCGCCGAAACCGAAGGAATTGGACAGCGTCATCCGCAGCCTTCCGCGCCGGGACACGTCGGCGACCAGGTTGAGGTTGCACTCGGGATCGCGCTCGACGAGATTCGCGTTGACGGGTATCGCGCCGCGGTCGATCGCCAGCGCGCAGACGACCCCTTCGACCGCACCGGCCGCGGCGATCAGGTGCCCCATCGTGCTCTTGGTCGAGCTCACGGCGATCCGATCGGTCTCGGTGCCGAATACGGCGCGGATGGCCGCGCTTTCGCTGCGATCGTTCATTCCGGTCGACGTGCCGTGCGCATTGATGTAGTCGATGTCGGCGGCGGCGGCACCCGCGTCGGCCAGCGCCTGGCGCATCGCCTGGATCGGGCCGTCGCCGTCGGGCGGCGAATCGGTGATCCGATAGCTCGACAGTGAATTGCCATCGCCCGCCAGCTCGGCGTAGATCCGCGCGCCACGCGCACGCGCGCTTTCCCACTCCTCGAGCACGACGAAACCGGCTCCTTCGCCGAGCAGGAATCCATTGCGCGTCGCGTCGAACGGTCGGCTCGCACGCTGCGGCGTGTCGTTGTCGGGAGAGAGCGCCGACAGCAGGCAGAAGCCGCCGATGCCGACCGGGCTGATCATCGAATCGAAGCCGCCCGCCAGCACGCGGTCGACCCGCCCGCGACGGATGGCCTTCAGCGCCGTGCCCAGCGCCTGGCCGCCGGACGCGCAGGCGGTGTGCACCGACGTCGCGTAGCCGTGGATGCCGAAGCGCCGCGTCAGCAGCGCCAATCCGGCAGCGGACTGGCCGCGGCAGAACACCAGCGGATCGTTGGCGGGTCGGTCGGACAGGAGCAGGTCGACGTCGAGTTCGCCCGCCGCTGCCGCGTACGCGTGCGTTTCGTGCAGGTCGTCGAAGTCGGCCGTCATCATGCCGGCGCCGACGGCGCAGCCCCAACGGTGGGCGTCGTCGGGGGTAGGCCGGATGCCGGCATCACGCATCGCCTGTTCCGCTGCCTCGAGCGCAAAGCGGTGCGAGCGATTGGTGAACTTCAGGAGCCTGCGATCGACGACCAGCACGTTGGCGAATTTCTTCACCTCGGCCGCGATGCGCGTCGAAAAGCCGCTGGCATCGAAGAGACTGATCGTGTCGGCACCGCTTCGGCCTTCGAGCAGTGCTTCCCAGGTCGTCGCGACGTCGTTGCCGACAGGCGTGACCAGTCCGATGCCGGTGACGGCAACGCGGCGGCGTGGCGTCGACGCAGGATTGCGGATCATCCGCGGTCTCTCGTCCACGGCAAGGTAACGGACACGGCAGCAGGGTTCATGTCGAGTTCCGCGCCGCGATCTCCACCCGCGCGGTCGCGACCTGCTTGCCTTCGGCCTGCGCCGTCAGCGTGCATACGCGCGTGCCCTCCTTCGGCGGACGCAGTTCCGCTGCAATGGTGAGCGCCTGGCCGGGCAGCGTGAATGCGCGCACCTTGACGTTGGTCAGGCGGACCGGCACCAGCACGCTGCCCGCCGGCCAGAACGGCGATTCGGCGGCGAGCTGCAAGGCGAAATCGATCTGTGCATCGAGCAGGAGTGTGGCCGGGAACACCGGCCGCCTCGGAAAGTGATCGTTGAAGAACCGCGCCGCTGCCGGCACATGGAGCGTGCCGCGCGCGGACTCGCCGTGCTCGCCGCCGTCACGCGTCACGCGCGGCCGCACGATTCCACGATAGCGTCCCGGTGGAGCGCCTGCTCCGCGCAGCAGATCGAAGCGGGTGGAAAGCGCGGCCGGATCGTCGAAATCCTCGACGGGCAGCAAGGGGCCCAGGTAATCGTTCATCTCGATTGCGCGCTGGCCCTGTATTTCCGCAAATCCGCGAAACGACACCGCTTCGTCGTTGATGCTCTCGATATCGACGGTCAGGTCGAGCACGTCTCCCGGGTGCGCAACGCGCAGAAAGCGCGTGTCGCGCGCCAGCGCTGCCACCGGCCGCTGGCGAAAACCGATGTGCGCCATGGCCGCCCACGCAGCGAGCTGTCCTACCGCCTCCCCCATCAGGCTCGGCGGGAATGCATCAATGTCGCTCGGGATCGCGAAGCTGCCGCAGGCGCGCAGACCCGGCTCCAGCGTCGTGATCCGGTCAACGAACGAGTATGCCGAGAAACGATCGTCCATGGCGGTCGCCTCTAGCATCGACCGGATCCGCTTGGCGTCACGCCGTGCGCGGCGGCCGCCGCCATGCCTTGATCGACGGCTGTCAACCCGCCGCCTTGGTGTCGCGCTGCGCCTGGACGACCAGCTTGCAAAACGTCTCCGGCGTGAACAGTCGCGGAATATCGGCGACCTTCATCGGCAACTTGAAGCGCTCCGCCGGAACCTCCGACAGGTAGGCCTTCAACTGGGACATCCCGACATCGGTGACGACACCCTTCTGCTCGAATTCGCCTTCGGTCAGCGTGCCGCGCGCGTTCTCGACGATCTTGCCGCGCGGAATCTTGATCTTGAACGCGCGCTCCAGCCGGAACACCATGTCGAGGAAGTCGATCGATTCGGCGTCGAGGCCCTCGATCAACGACACGTCGGGCTGGATGTCCTCGACATCGCAGCCGAGCGCATCGGCCATGGTTGCGGCGACGGTCGGAAACACCTGGTCGATCTCGTCCTGCGTGATTACTGTAGCTGTCATAGTCTCTCCCTCATTCCTCGGCCTCCGCGTCCGTTACGGTCCACGGACGCTATCGTTGTCCGACTTACTCCATCTTGAATCCGCCGTCCACCGTCAGCACCTGGCCGGTCACGTAACTCGCGTAATCGGAGGCCAGGAACCACACGGCATACGCCACCTCCTCCGCCGTCCCAAAGCGCCGCAGCAGGATGCGTGCACGGACCTCGTCGCCTGCCAACTCGCGCACCGTCTGCGACATCTCGGTCTCGATCACGCCTGGCGCCACGGCGTTGACGGTGACCCGGCGCGGCGCCAGCTCGACCGCCAGCGCCCGGGTGAACGCGTTGATCGCGCCCTTGCTCGCCGCGTAGTTGGTTTGCCCGCGGCCACCCTTTTCGCCCGACACCGAGCTTAAGTTGACGATGCGGCCGCTGCGCCTGCTGATCATGTGCGGCGCCACCGCGCGGGTGACGTTGAACACGCCGGTCACGTTGGTGTCGAGCACGTCCCGTACGTCGGAATCCGAGAAGCCGGCGAGCGGGTTGTCGCGAATCGTTCCCGCGTTGTTCACCAGCACGTCGATGCGGCCGCAGCGATCGGCGACGCGCTCGACCGCCGCGGCGCAGGCGGCGGCGTCGCGTACGTCGACCCGCTCCGCCACTACCGCATGGACGGCCGCTCCGGCCGACGACACGACCTCGGCCGCCGCCTCCGCGTTGTCGCGATAGAAAAACGTGACGTCGGCGCCTTCGGCAGCGAACAGGAGGACGATCGCGCGCCCGATGCCGCGGCTGCCGCCAGTCACGATCACGGTCTTGCCGGCAAGACCCGAGGCGATGAGGACGGGCAGGGGCAACGGTGCACTCATCCGGAAATCGCGAAGCCGCCGTCGACGACCAGCGTGTGCCCATTGATCATCGCGGCCTCGGGCAGGCACAGCAGGTAGACGGCGCCGGCGACGTCCTGCGGCGTCAGCACGGGTCCGGCGGGCGTGCGCTGCGCAAAGTTGGCGAGCAACTGCTCGCGGTTCGGGAAGTGGCGCAGCGCGTCGGTATCGACGACACCCGCGCTGACCACGTTGACGCGAACACCCCGCGGCCCCAGTTCCTGCGCCAGCGCGCGGGCCAGCGCTTCCAGCGCGGCCTTCGACGCGCCGATGAACCCGTAGTCCGGCATCGCGCGCTGCGCGCCCAGGCTCGACATCGCGATGATGCGGGCATCGTCGCCAAAGAACGGCAACGCGCGCTGCGTGAGCAGGTTCAACGCCAGTGCGTTGGTCTCGAGGCACCAGCGCCAATGCTTGAGCGTCATCTCGATCGCGGGCTTCAGCACACCCGAGGCCGCGTTCGAGACCAGGATGTCGAGGCGGTCGAAGTGGCGGCCGAACTCGGCGAATAGCTCGTCGACGCTGTCGGGAATGCCCACGCTGCCGGCGATCGCGCAGGCATGGGGTCCGGATGCGCGAATCTCCTCGCACAGCGCCTCGGCCTCGTCGGCGCTGTTGTAGTAGTTGACGGCGACCGCGCAGCCCTCGGACGCGAGCTTGACCGCGATCGCGCGGCCGATCCCGCGCGCAGCGCCCGTGACCAGCGCCACCTTTCCCGCCAGGCTGCCTGCCATATTGGAAACCCCTGCCAATCGATGGAGCCGGCGCCGCCGTCGGCTGCCGCATGCGAACGCCTGCCCGCCCCGGACTCCAAAGACGGGAGCGCGGGGACTGACAAAGCCGTCATTCTAACTTGCCGGCACTGCCGGCCGCGCGCCGGCGCGCCAGGCGCGGATCAGCCGCTGCGCCTCGATCACCCAGTACTTCTTGATGCTGTACCAGACATCCGCCGCCCACAGGATGTTGTCGCTGGCGTCGGCGGGTGGCGCAACCGCAGTTCCGGGCGTGTAGGCGTCGATCCACGCGAGGGCCGCCGGATTGTCGAGCATGTCGTCGGTCACGGGGATCAGCACGTGGTTGATCGACGCCGGCAGCGTCACGGTGCGCACTCGAACGCTGCCGTGATTGTGGTACCTGTCGCCGTGCTTTTTCGAGTTTATCGTCCACGCCCAGAGGTCGAATTCGAGGTCGTAGCCGGTGAAATCCTCGACGGTGTCGGGAATCTCGTTCAGCTTGCCGATGAGACTCCACTGGTTGGGCAGCAGGAACGCGGCGCCTCCCGCTCCCGCTGCCGACGCATAGGTGACCTCGAATCCTCCCACCACCGGGACCTTGCGTCCCGTGAACGGATCGATGAGCGTCGTCCGATTCTCGGCGAAATCGGTCAGCGGATTCCACACGGGAACCTCGGCGCCGTAATCACCGTTCAGTACGTACAGCACCTTGACCACCTGCATGCCACCCTGGCTGTGGCCAATCAGCATCGGCGGCATGCCATCGCGCTCGTAGTACCAGGCAACGATGCCGGCCAGCCGCGCGGCATCCTCGTAGGGACTGTGCGACCAGTCGCCGTCGTAGGGTTCGCGGATCCTCGACTCGGGATAGCCCATGCCGACCAGGAATCGCCCGAACGAGATCATCGCTCGATGCACGGGGAAGATGCCGCCGTGCACCAGCATGATCCGCGGCGTGGGACCGTGAATGAGCGTTTGCCGCACATCCGCCTCGCGCACGTGCTCGGGATCGAGCGCGAGGATGCGGTCCTGCAATGCCTGATCGGTCTGCCACTTGGTCGAGGTCGAATATTCTGGTGGCTTGTCGAGCAGTGACCGTACCGTGCATCCTGCGGCCGCCAGCGCCATGGCCAAGGCCAGCAGCGTCGAAATGAACGTCCGTATCATGCTAGCTCACACCAACTTATGCGCACATTGCACCAGGGCAGCCCCAATTCTCGCCATGTCGTCGCGGCTGAAGGCCGAAGTGCGATACGACACGCCGATGTGCAGGCAGTCGCCGACCGACGCCGGAGCCATCACCATCGGAGAAAAGGGGCCGGTCGAGACGGCGCGCAGGTAGTGGAACACCCGCGCCGTGCCGGGTGACTCATTCCAGATCGCCTCGACGTTGAGCATGGACATTCCCGCCCACACCGGATAGTTCTTCGCATACATCTGCTTGCGCTGGCCGGGGGTCATGTGCGACCAGACCAGTCCGCCGCAGGCGATGAGATAGAGGGTTTGCAGATAGAGCTTGCGGCGCTTGACGCGTTGGGTCTGCGCATGGATGTCGCGCGCCAGCGCTTCGAGCGTCACGCCGGCGGGAACCGGATGCGAGATGAGGAAAGAGCTCAAGAACTGGCCGAATGCCTGCTCGGTGCCGGTTACGAATTCCTGCCGGATATTGATCACCGAGGCGATGGCAATCTCCCTGCGGCGGCGCGCGTGCAGCCGCTCGGGCACTTCGGGCGCCAGCGCATCAAGCAGCATCGCGAGCAGCAGGTCGTTGCGCGTGACCGACCAGGCCCTTGCCGTGCGGACGATTGCCGCGTAGAGGTCTGGAGGCAGTTCGAAGGACGTGAATCCGTTGCGCCAGTCGTCTCCATACGGATAGCGCGGCCGGAACGCGCGGCGCGCGCGCAGCAACATTCCGGGCAGCGAGTACTGGCCCAGGTAGAACGCCAGCGCGTTACGCGTGAACAGTCGGCCGTAAGTGGCGGGATAGAGTTCGACAGCCTCGGATGCCGCCGGCACTCCGCCTTCATAGCGCGCCGCGATGGCCTTCAGCAGCGACACGATCGAGTCTCCGCCGGCGATGAAGTGGTCGTAGGCCACACCCAGGTGAAAGCGCTCACCCGCGGCCGCCGCAAAGAAGCGAAACGGCTCGTAAGCGCCGTCGGCGGCAAAGGGCAGGTTCAGCTGCCGTTCCATTTCGTCTTCGATGATACGCAGCGCCTCGCCGCTACCCGGGAGCACCTGTACGGCAACCTTCACCGCGCCGCCGCCGTACTCGAAGCGTCGCGCACGCGCATCGAGCACGAGCCCGGTCACGCCCAGCGCCGCCAGCTGCTCCGAGATCGCCTGTTCGAGCCTGTCCGCATCGAGCACGCCCGGCAACTCGGCGACGTGCACCGCGTTGTACGGGTAGAGTTCGCGCCACCGCAGCATCGCGGCCTGGAACAGGTTCAAGCGACCGCGCATGGGTGAGCGTCGTGGCGGCGTCATGTCAGGACGTCGCCGCCCGGCGCCGCTGACCTTCGAGGCACCAGTGACGGCGAATCGAAAACCACAGGTCGGCCGCAAGCACGAGATTGCGCAGGTCGTCGTTGGCGGCGTCCGGCTCCGGCCCGGGCGCCGCGTCGGGCCGCCAGGTGTCGATCCATGCGCGGGTCGCCGCTTGTGCCGCGAGGTGCTCGGTGATCGGCGCCCCGATGTGACTGTAAGTGGATGGCAGCAACACGTTGCGCACGACGGCGCGCCCATCTGCCGCATAGGGCTCGGCACTGCCCAGGTTGCCGGCAAGCGGATCCCACGCGATGGTGAAACCCGTGAATTCGAGCGTCGTGTCGGGAATCCTGCGCAGCAGGGGGATCATCGACCACTGCCCGAGCAGGATGCGCGGCAGCGTCCCGGTCGCGATCGCCGCCGCGAACGCGACCTGGACTCCAACCACCGGACGCTCTTGATGCGTGTAGGGATCGCGGATCGTCGTGCGGTCGAGTGCAGCGCCGCGCCCGGGGTCGAAGACCGGGATGGAATCCTGGAAGCCTCCGGCCAGTTCGTGCAGGGCGCGAATGACCAGCATGCCGCCCTGGCTGTGTCCGATCAACATCGGACGCATGCCATCGCGCTCGTAATGCCAGGCGAGCGCGCCGGCCAACTCCACGCTGCTGCCGAAACTCGACCGTGACAGGACGCCATCCTGCGGATCACGCAGCGCGGCCTCCGGATAACCCATTCCGATCAGGAAGTGGGCGAAGGACTCCATGTTGACGATCGGCATGCTGCCATGCAGCAGGACGACCCGCGGAGCCGGCAGCGCGGAAAGAGCCTGCGCGGCATCCGGGCCGGACAGATCCTCGCAGTCCAGCGCGCGCTTGGTGACGATCGTCGGCGGGGCGCTCGCCATTGGCTGTGCACTACCCATGGAAATCGACAGCAAGGCGAACAGCGCGCCGATGGCGCGGAGAGAGCGATGATTCATTCGAAACGTGAACGGGAAGCGATGTCGGGGACTCTGGGCTCGCCATTATCGCAGGCGGGCTCGGTCAACCGGCATTTAGCGCAATCGAGGAAGGAAGCGACCCGTCCTCGCGAGGTAATGCGCGTAGTCGTCACCATGGTCCGCAAGCAGGTGACGCTCCTCGTTGCGCGCTTTCAACATCATCAGCGCGATATGAATGACACCGATGCCAAGCATCGGCAGCGTGGGCACGACGAGCATCGTGCACAGCATCAGCAGGATCGAAAAGGCGTAGATCGGATGCCGGACGCGGCTGAACATGCCATCCATGATCAGCGCCTGGTCCGGCTCGCGGGTGACGGCCATTCGCCAGTCCTTGCCCATGCGCGCCCAGCACTTGATCGTGGCCGCGAGGCACGCCAGCGCCAGCACCGTGGCAACCCAGCGCAACGCCGCGTACGCACCGCCGGCAAGCGCGAATGCCGGCAGGCCCAGCGGTGGCGAAGTCCGTGACAAGGCAAACCACGGCAACGCGACCCAGGCGGCGACCAGCGGCAGCCAGATGAGCCCCATCAGTCGCTCCAGCGACTGCTGCGGAAGCACGACGGCGCGGCGCGAATGCCGGCGCGCGTGTCGCCGTACGTGCACGATCATGGCGCCGACGCCGATCCAGTAGGAACAGATCGTCGCCGCCAGCAGGGTTCCGGGAATATCCATCGCTCCATCACTTGTCGCTCTCGGGCAACCCGCTATTGTAACGTCAGCCGTCGTGGCGCTTCGGATGTCAGGGACGCGACAGCCCCGCCGCGGCTTTCTTCGGTGCCGGAGCGCAACCAGCCGACGATGGGCCGAGGTGGCCCGATCGCCGTGACGGTCCGTTTGGCCGTAGCCAAGTAGAATTGCGACCATGACGGCCGATCCAATTCCGCACTCCGCGGCCATTGCGGCCGACGCCGGTGGCCAGCTGCCGCTCGGAACCGAAGCGAGGCGAGCGCTGCTGCACGAGTGCTTCGCGCAATACCGGGGCCGGCTGTTCGAGGTCGTGAAAGCGTCGGTCGACGACACCAACGACCTGTTCGAAACCCACAGCCACATTCCCGACGGCGCAGTCGAGGCGTTCCGCAGCAAGCGCGGCGAGTGGCTCGCGCTGTTCGACCAGTCGCTTCGCGCGATGTTCGAAAGGCGCGTAGTCGAAGGTGCGCTCCGCAAGGGCCGGCGGCCGGATGCCGACGCGTCGCTCGCCACGCTGCGCGTGCTGACGGCCTTCGATCACGATCGACAGACCGCGCTGAAGAACGCGACGCATGCGCTCCACCAGTACGCCCGCAAGGAGTTGGCTGCGCTCGATCTGCGCGTCGAGGCGCTGATGGGTGACCCGGGACCACGCGACCTCGACAATCCCTTCGCAGTGTCCTACATCCTCGATGCCATAGGCGCGTCGGCGCGTGCGACGTATCCGAATCCCCGGGTCTGGCGACCGTTCATGGACCGTGTGCTGTCCGACATCACGCCGGAAGTCAACAAGATTTACATCTCGCTCAACCGCTTCCTGGCCGACCGCGGCGTGCTGCCTGAAATCAAGGCCGCGCTGCGCGCACGCAGCGAGTTCCGTCCGCACGACGACCGCGACCTGCTGCCCACGTTCTCGCGCATGCTGAGCGACGCGCCGCCGGTGCCGCGCGACATCGCCGTGCCCGAACTCGCGCCGGACCCGGGTGCTCCGCCGTCGCTGGTTTTCGCGGAGAAAACTGCCGTTGCGGCACACCCGGGAGCCAGTGGCGCCGGCGAAATGTCGGCAACAAGGATCCTGGCAGGACTGGCAGCGCTCGCATCGTCTGGCACGTTGCAGCACGTTGCCACGGCCGGTGTCGCTCCACAAATCGCCGGGACCGCTGCAACGCCCGGTGTCGAGACGCCGGTGACCGTGCCGGTAGGCGCAGCACCGATGTTCCCGTCACTCGACCCGCTGATGGCGCTCGGTGCTTCGACGGCGCTGTTTGCAACCTTGGCGAATTGGCAGCGCCTCGATCTGCCAACGGCGATTGCACAGGCCGTACCTGCTGCGCAGGAGCGCGCCGGCGAGAGTACGGTCGTTCCACTGAACCTCATTCCGCACATCCGCGCGGCGATCGAAGGCCAGATTTCGAACGACACGGACCGCATCACGATGGACGTGATCGCGCTCCTCTTCGATTATGTTTTTCGCGACAAGTCGATTCCCGATTCGATGCGCAGCCTTTTCGGCAGGCTGCAGGTGCCCATCCTCAAGGCCGCGCTGCTCGACCGCACGTTCTTCTCCGACCGCGCACACCCGGCGCGCCAACTGCTCGACAATCTGGCCGACGCCGCGGTGGGCACCGAACACGACGCCGCGTATCGCGACGCCTTTGTCGCGCTCTCGGCAGGCGTCGTCGAAGAAATCTGCCGCGACTTCGAAATCGACGTCGAAGTGTTCCGTCTCGCCAACACGAAGCTGGCGGCGTTCATCGACGGCGAGCGGCAGCGTGCCGACCAGGCGACCAGCGAAGACGTCGCGGCCGCACTGCGCGCCGAGAGCAGCGAGGCGGACCGTTCGCAGGTGCGCGCGTTCCTGCGCGACCGCCTGGCCGGACTCGACCTGCCGTTCGAAGTGCGCGGCTTTGTCGAAACCGCCTTTGCCGACCATCTCGCGACGCTGCACCGCGACCAAGGCACCGACAGCGAGGCGTGGAACGACGCGGTGCGCACGCTGGACGACCTGCTATGGAGCATTGTGGCCAAGGAGCGCACGTCGCAAAAGGCGCGACTGACAAAGATGATTCCCAAGCTGATCGGTGCGTTGCGCCGCGCGTGTACGGCGGTGGCGCTGGCACCCGAGCGGGCCCGAGGGTTTTTCGAAGCGCTCTACCAACTGCACATCGCAGCGATCAAGCCCGCAGCCACGGACGCCACTCCCGCGCCGGGGATTACCGCCACCGAGACGGTGGCGACCGCTACCGAGGCGCCGCCGATCGCCAACGTCCACGACTTCGTCAGCGAAATGGTGGTCGGCACCTGGCTCGCGTTCACCAAGGAAGACCAGCCGGTCAATGCGCGCTTGTCCTGGGTGAGCCCGCTGCGTACCAAGTACCTGTTCACCAGCCGCTCGCGTACCCGCGCCTTCGTTTATACGCCGGAGGAGCTGGCCTACGAAATCGCCGGTGGCCAGGTCAGCTTGGTGCTGGAGCCGGTGCCGCTGTTCGACCGCGCGGTCAGTTCGGCGCTCGATACGCTCGCGGCGCGCAGGCCCGCAGCTTCCGCTTCGGAGCCCGAGTCCGTCTACGGCGCCCCGACGCTGCGCCCGACGGTGCAGTAGCGTCCGCCGGTGGCCGACTGGCGGGTCGATGTGCGCATGCGTTCCAGCGCCAAAGGCCACCGGCACATCGACCGGGAGCGACTATAGCGGCTTGAGCGTGTGCGAATCGAAGATCGCAAATCGCGGCTGGGCGGCGGATCGCTGATCAGCGATCCGCACTGCGGGCATCATGACCGCGGTCGGCTCGACTGCAGCGAATGCCACCGCGAGCGTCGGGAGAAATACGTTCATCTCGCGAATCGGTTTAAGATCGCCCAATTCGCAGCAGAGGAGTCGACGGCCATGACGACCAAGAAGAGCGGCATCACCTATCCCCCGCCGAAAGGCAAGCAGGGTGCGCCCGTTCCCGCACAGGATCCGCGGCGGCGGCCGCCGGTGACCGTCCCGCGGGTCGCCGTGCGTACGCGGGCCAGCACCAAGGGCCGGTAGCGCGGCTTGACGTCGCCCGCTGCCGCTGTCGGCGACGCCCGCGAGGACCGTCGCCGGGACGTTTTCCCCCCGGCAGTGGCCACCGTCGATGAACGTGGAGGCGGTGGGTTCCTTGATCCGGCTGATGAGCGACTTTTCGCGCTTGCCGCCAGTCGATGCGCGCCTGCTGATCGCCTATTTTCGGTCGCCTCGAGCATGGTGCTGACGGTGATGCTGTCCGCCGTCACCACGCCGCCGATCCTCACCTTCCTGCACTGACGCCGGCAACAACGGGCATGGCGCTAAAGGCGACGATATTCAAGGCAACGCTCGACGTTGCCGACATGGACCGCGGCTACTACGCCACGCACGCGCTGACGCTCGCCCGCCATCCGTCGGAGACGGATCTGCGGATGATGGAGCGGATCCTGGCGCTCGCGCTGCGGACGATGCAGCTGCAGTGCACGATCGAGGACGGCCACGTCTGGTGCTCGGACCACGCGACCACGGTGACTGTCGAAATGGCCAACCTGCTCACGCCGCAAGGCGACGCGCGATGACGGCTCCGACCGGTCGTGAGAAAATGGCGCGAACTCATCATGCCCGCGCGCAAATGCCGAAAGAAGACCGCAAGAAAAACTACGCCGTCCGCAACTCCGCAATCCACGGCCGCGGCGTGTTCGCGACGACCGATATCCGCCGCGGCGAGCGCATCGTCGAGTACCGCGGCAAGCGCTCGTCGTGGGACGAGGCGATGCAGCGCCCCGACAGCGACCCGGACGATGCCGCGCACACCTTCTTGTTCGAAATCGACGACGGCCGGGTGATCGACGCGCGCGTGCGCGGCAACGCCGCGCGCTGGATCAATCACTCGTGTACGCCCAATTGCGTCACGCATGAGGACGACAAGGGACGCGTGTTCATCGAGGCCAAGCGGCGGATTCGGCCGGGTGACGAACTGACCTACGACTACCGGCTGTCGGTCGACGGTCGCCTGTCGCGCAAGGAGCGCGCCGCCTACGCCTGCCGCTGCGGCACGCCGAAATGCCGCGGCAGCCTGCTGCTGGCGATCGGCTAGGCGCGACCGTCACGGACCTCGTGCGCCGTCGCCGGTTCCCGCAAAGCATGCGATCCGCCGGGTAGAATTCGCAGCATGCCTTCACGCCGGTCTTTCGCTGCCGCAATGGCGCTGGCCGCGGTTCTCGCCACCGGAACCGTTGGTGCGCAGCGCGCACCTCCAACCACCTCGCCAGGCACCTCTGCGTTGCCGTCGGCTCCGGTCGACACCCGCCTCCCCGGCATCGACCCGCGCCAATGCGGCACGTCGCGCTGGTCGGCGCTGTGCGCCGAGGGTCGCTGGTCGCAATTCGCGAGCATCGTGGTCCGCGTGAAAACCACGGGATTCTCCGCCGAGTACGTGCTGGAACAAGCCGGCAACGGCGAATTGCACGCGACCTACCGCGAAGAGGCGAAGGGAAGCTCTCGCGGCGGCGAGATCCTGCTGCTCGGTACCGACGGTATCGCCTATCGCACGCGCGACCCGCTGCCTCCGCCGGACGCCATCATCGACTATATGCTGTCGTCGGCGCTGATGATGTCGAAGCTCGTCGCGGTGCTGCTCGACCAGGGTGCGCTGGTCGGCCCCAGCGAAGTCACTGCGACGCTGCCGATCAAGGCGGGCAGCACCACCCAGTACCTACGGACCGACGCTCCGCGTATCGCGGCCTTGTACGGACCTCCGTGGACGATGACCGGCACGCTGCACCCCGCCGGCGACCGCAAGCTCGACTATGCGCTGCGCCTTGTCTTTCGGCCGGTCGACGGGAAAGGGGCGGCTACTCCCGGCGGCAGCGAAGCGATTGCGCTCGAAGGCAGCGTGTCGTTCACGGAACGTCGCCCGGCATTTCCGGAAAGTTTCGACCTCGTCGGCTGGAAATTTATGAAGGTCGAAACACCACTGCCCGCAGTGCGGACGCTGGGCGAGGCGCGCCGCAGCCTCGGGCTCTAGACACACGTTGCCGCGAGGCGCCCGCCCCGGCACAATCGGCATCTTTTGGGGCCCCGCGCCCCGCCGGACTCCACAAAAGTCACCTCCATGGCCCGCAAACGCAGCTACCAGCATGCCGGCACTACCGTTGTCATCGAGCACGATTCGCGCGTCCTGGCCGACAACCCGCTGGGCGATCCGCATCTCCGCAAGCTCGCCGTGTGGCTGCCGCCCGGCTACGACGAGGGAACCGCGCGCGGCCGCATGGCCGGCCGCGGACGCCGCTACCCAGTGCTCTTCGACCTGGTCGGCTTCACCGGGTCCGGGCTTGCGCACCTCAACTGGCGACCCTTCGACGAAAACGTGCCGGAGCGCGCGGTGCGACTCATCGCCGAGCGAAAGATGGGTCCGTGCATTGTCGTGTTTCCCGATTGTTTCACGTGCCTCGGCGGCAATCAGTACATCAATTCGTCGGCGATCGGTCGCTACGCCGACTACCTGACGCGCGAATTGATCCCGCACGTCGACCGCGAGTTCCGCACGCTTGCCTCCCGCGAGCACCGCGGCTGCTTCGGCAAATCATCTGGCGGCTACGGCGCGATGATCCACGGCATGAAGTACGCGCAGTACTGGGGTGCGATCGCTGACCATTCGGGTGACGCCTACTTCGAGTTTTGCTACCTGCCCGACTGGCCGCGTACGCTGAACGAGCTCGACCGCTACAGGAGGCCCGCCAGGCGCGCCGGCCGGCAGAACGCGCGCGCGACGATGCCGCGCCCCGCCGACGGCCGTGACGACGGCCGCGCGCGCCGCTTTCTCGAGGCGGTATGGGCGAAGGAAAAGTTGAACGAAGCCGAAGCGCACGCACTGATGGAACTCGCAATGGCAGCGAGCTACGACCCCGACCCCAAGGCCCCGCTTGGGTTCAGGCTGCCGGTCAATCTCGACACCGGCGAGCTGATCCCGAAGCGCTGGCAGCGCTGGCGGCGGCACGACCCGGTCAACCTGGTTGGCGAGTACGCGAGGAACCTCGAGTCGCTGCGCGGCATCTACATCGACTGCGGATGGCGCGACCAGTACCAGCTGCACTTCGGCGCGCGCATCCTGTCGCGGCAGCTCGCAGCGCACGGCATCGCACACGTCTACGAGGAATTCGACGATAACCACTCGTCGATCGACTACCGGATGGACGCGAGCCTGCCCTTTCTGTACCGGTCGCTGAAGCCCTAGCGTCGCAAGCTAGCGCTTTGCCGGCGCACCGTCGGCGTGGAAACGGGCTGTCGGAACGGCGCACCGAACCGGGGCGGTCGCTGCCCACATTCGCGCATCCGGGCTAAAATGGCGCGCATCGGCAACAACGGAGGTTCCGAATCATGCCCGTAATCCGCACCCTCGCAGCGTTCGCCGTGGCCGCAACGATGGCCTCGGCGGCTTGGGCACAGGCCACCCCCCCCGAAAAATGCGAAAAGCCCGATCCGCATCCGGGTCGCCTCGCGTCCAACGAGAAATTGCGCGGATGGACCCGGGAAGTGAACCGATGGCAGGAATGCATGAAAGTGCAGATCGCCGCGGTGCAGGCGAAGGCCGACCAGGAGGTCAAGGAGGCGAATGCCGCCGTGGCGGCATCGAACGCCGCGATCAACGACTACAACGCCATCGTCAAGGAATTCCAGGCGCAGGTCGAAGCCGCGCAGTAGGATTCTGCAACGTCAGCGCACCATCGTGCGCTCGACATCGGCGACCTTGCCGTCGATGCAGCTGAACACGGTCCGCATCTGCGGATCGCCCGCCGCTGGTTCGTAATAGTGGCGGGTGCCGGGGACAGCCGTGGCCGTGGCCGTGGCCGTGGCCGCCGCCGCGGCCGGTACCGCTGGCAGCGCCTCCTGGCGGTCCGCAGGCCCGATTTCGACGAACACGTGCTCGCAATAGCGGCCGGCGATGACGAAACGGCGATTCTGCGCGCCGCGCGTCGAGCCGCCGGCGCCATTGCTGCCGCTCGCGCCCGTGGTGCCGGTGCCGCCCATGGCGCTGGCGGTACCGGGGATGCTGGCCGGCGCCGCCGCGGCTTGCCGCGGCAACGCTTCGTCGCGGACCCAGGCCACGTCGGGGCCTGCGAAACCAACCAGCAGTACGCCCTCCTTCCCGGCATAACGCCAGATTTCGGTGGCCTCCTCGCGCGGCGCCGCCGGCCTGATTTCGAGCGGCGCGCCACGTGCGCGCAGCACCCATCGCTTCGGCATTCCGCGCTCGACGCGCGCTTCGCGGGCGGCGGCTTCCCAGCGGCTGCTGTCGTCGCGCGATTGCGCCTTCGGCAATTCGACCGTGCGCCCTGCCTGCCCCTGAGTGCATGGCGCGTCCTGATAGGTCACGTTGCCATCGACGTCGATGCACTTGACGACCCCGCCCTGGGCGAACGCTGCGGCGGCCAGCGCAAGCAACATCATTGCGGCGCCACCGCGCAAGCGAAACGCGTGATGCGCATCCATTGCGCTATGATGCCTGATCATGACCTTCGTGCGCACGCGGGACGCTGCAAGCGCTCTCTCCGCCTTCATCGCGACGCCATGCCCGCTCGTGCGCTGGCTGCCGTAGCCGCCTCCGGGCCGGCGTCGGTCGCCGACGACACCGCGCGTGCCGTCGCCTGCGCGCTGCGCGAGGGCTTCGACCGGCACTATGCGCTGTTTCGCGACTGTGCGCGGGCCGCCAAGCGCCATTTCGAGACCGGCAACTGGCGCGCGATTCGCCATGTCGCGCACGACCGCATCGACTACTACGACCGCCGGGTCGAGGAAACCGTCGAACGCATCGAGCGCGAGTTCCGCTCCGCCGGACCCGGCGGCAGTGGCGCCGACGCGCTCTGGGAACGCGTGAAACTGCACTTCATCGGTCTGCTGATCGATCACCGGCAACCCGAGTGCGCGGAGACTTTCTTCAACTCGGTGTCGTGCAAGATCCTGCACCGCACGTATTTCAACAACCGCTTCATCTTCGTACGCCCGGCCATTTCCACCGAGCATATCCAGGCCGACCCGCCTACCTACCGCAGCTACTACCCGCTGCAGCAGGGGTTGTGCGCTGCGCTGGTCGACATCGTGCTCGACTTCCGGCTGGAAGCGCGCTTCGCCGACTTCCGCCGCGATCTGGTCAACCTGATCCACGCCTTCCGCCAGCGCACGCCGCGCCCCTACCGGCTCGAAGCGAACCACCAGATCCAGGTACTGTCGTCGCTGTTCTTCCGCGACCAGACCGCGTATGCGGTCGGACGTGTCGTCAACGGCATGCGCAGCGTG
Source organism: Burkholderiales bacterium (assembly GCA_020853025.1). Lineage (GTDB taxonomy): Bacteria > Pseudomonadota > Gammaproteobacteria > Burkholderiales > Casimicrobiaceae > VBCG01. Next base: position 31,838 of record JADYZP010000028.1, on the reverse strand, counting down.
CCGTTCGCCGTCGCGCTGAAGCACGCGCCGGACGGCCGGCTTTACGTCGACGCGCTGCTCACCGACGAGGTCGAACTCGCGCTCCTGTTCTCGGCCAACCGCTCGTACTTCCTGGTCGACATGGAAGTGCCGTCCGCGTACATCCATTTCCTGCGGATGATGCTGCCCGACAAGACCGCGTCGGAACTCTACACGATGGTCGGCCTGCAAAAAGGAGGCAAGAACTTCTTCTACCGCGACTTCCTGCATCACCTCGCGCACTCGCGCGACCGGTTCATCATCGCACCCGGCATCCGCGGCCTGGTGATGAGCGTGTTCACGTTGCCGTCCTACCCCTACGTGTTCAAGGTGATCAAGGACCGCATCGCTGCCAGCAAGGATACCGATCGCACGCGGGTGAAGGCCAAGTACGCGCTGGTCAAGCACCACGATCGCGCCGGCCGCATGACCGATATACTCGAATACTCCGACGTCGCCTTTCCACGTGCGCGCTTCGCGGCCGAGCTGCTCGACGAACTGCACGATGTCGCGCCGTCGCAGATCGAGGAGGACGGCGACCGGATCATTATCCGGCACCTCTACATCGAGCGGCGGATGAAGCCCCTCAACATCTTCCTCGAAGCGGCGGACGACGCACAGCGGGAGCTGGCGGTGCGTGAATACGGCCAGGCGATTCGCGACCTCGCCGCGGTCAACATCTTCGCCGGCGACCTGTTGACCAAGAATTTCGGCATCACGCGCTACGGCCGCGTCGTGTTCTACGACTACGACGAGATCGAGTACCTCGTCGACTGCCGCTTCCGAAGAATCCCGCAGGCACCGCCGGAATTCGACGACATGTCGGGCGAGGTCTGGTACCCGGTGGGGCCGCACGATGTCTTTCCCGAGGAATTTGCGACCTTTCTGCTGACCGACCCGCACGTGCGCAAGATCTTTGTCGCGCATCACGGCGAGCTGCTTGACGCCGCCTGGTGGCAGAATATCCAGCGGGGGATCGAAAGCGGCGAGGTAGCCGAAGTGCTCTCGTACCCGGCATCGATTCGTTTCTCGCCGCCGGCAGCCGGCGGCGCCTGACGCCGCTTACCGCCCGGCGGACGCCCGCAACCGATCCTCGGTTGCAACACCGGACTCGACCCCTTGCTGCGGATACTCTGCCGTTGACGACTGCTGCGGGCGCGAGAACCGATCGCGTCACGCGCCGGCATGTCGGCGTGCGGACGTGAACCGTGCGCAGGGCGCCCGATGGTGACAGGTCAGTGACGATGGGAGAGGCAGGCGTGTACATCAGTGCATTCGATCTGTATCGGGTTGGGCCGGGGCCGTCGTCGGTGTATACATTGGGTCCGCAGCGTGCCGCCTTGCGTTTTGTCCACGACCTTGCCGCCGACGGTTTGGTAGCCGCGACGGCCCGCGTCGAGGTCGAACTCTACGGCGGGCTTGCGTTTCATGGGCGTGAGCACGCGAGCGACCAGGCGATCGTGGCCGGCTTGTCGGGTCAGGTGCCCGAGCGCTGCGACGGCGCGGTTCTGGCATCGTGCATGTCGCGCGTGCAGGCCGAGCACCGCCTTCGTCTGGGAGGACGCGGCGAGCTGCGCTTTGACCCCGCAACCGATTTGCGGCGCGTGGTCAACCGCTCGCTCGCCTACGACGGCAACGCGCTGCGCTTCGCGGCCCGCGATGCGCACGGCGACGTCGTCGCCTCCCGTTTGTATTTCTCGACCGGCAACGGCACCGTGCTCGCCGAAGGCGACACGCAGTTGACGACACCACCGCGGGTGCCTTATCCGTACGGCTCGGCCGATGCGCTGCAGGACGCCTGCCTTGCGCAGGGCAAGCGCATCTGCGATCTGGTGCGCGCCAACGAGTGCGCGTTGAGGAGTCCGGGCGAGGTCCGCGCGGGCCTGCTGCGCATCGCGCAATCGATGCGCAAGGCGGTCGAGCGCGGACTGACTGCTGGCGGCACACTCCCGGGCGGCGAAGCGCGCGCGGCGCCTGCGGCCGCCGCCGCGCTGCGTCCGGCACCTGCGTCACCGTCGCAACGCTGCGCGACCTACGCGACGGCGGTCGCCGAAGAGAACGCGAGCGGAGGACGCGTGGTTGCCGCCCCTTCCGCCGGCGCGGCCGGTCCGGTGGCGGCGCTGCTCGAGTCATGGTGCGAAAGCGCGCCGCTGCAACAGGATGATCGGATCATCGATTTCCTGCTCGCCGGTGCGGCGGTCGGCGGCCTGCTGCGCGCCAACGGCGTCGTGCAGGTCGGCTGCCAGGGCGAGATCGGCGTCGCCGCAGCGATGGCTGCGGCCGGCCTCGCGTCGGTGCACAACGGCAGCAACGCCCAGGTGCTGCATGCGGCCGAGCACGCGCTCGCGCCGCACCTCGGGCTGTCCTGCGACCCGCGTGGCGGCCGTATCGAAGACCCGTGCATCGGGCGCAATGCAATCGCTGCGGCTCGCGCCTACGACGCCGCGATGGCGGCCATCCACCAGCCGTCGCCGCGTGTCGGCCTCGACCTGCTGCTGCGCTCGATCGTTGAAGCGGGCCACGCGATGGCCGGCCGCTACAAGACGGAGTCGATCGGCGCGCTGGCGACCAACGTCGCCGAATGCTAGTCCCCTGTGCGGTTCGGCGCACAGTGCTATCCTCGTGGATATATTCGCCCTGGAGATTCGCGCATGTCCCGGCAGAACGTCCTCCGGCCGCTTTTCTTTCTCCTGCTCGCCGCGATCGTCCTTCCGGGCTGCGAGAATCCGATGAAGAAGAAGGAGGAGGAGATCGCCAAGAACACCTTTGCCTGCCAACTCAACGGCGAGCGCTTCATCGTCCGCTTCGTCGAAGGCGAGGCACGGATCCTGATGCCCGGCGCCCAACGTGTCACGCTTTATCAGTTGCGAACCATGTCCGGCGTGCGTTACAGCAACGGCAACATGGAATTGCGCGGCAAGGGCACTCAGCTGCAAGTGATCATGGACGGCACCGTCACGCCGTTGCGCGACTGCGAGCCCTACGCGATTTTGCCGCCCGCCAAGTAGCGCCCGTGGCGCACACCGGTGACCGATCCGCAATCCCCAGAGCACGATCGCTGTAAGGCGAAGGGACCCGGATACGCCTAGCACGGCGAGTCGTACGCATAACCGGGCGCCGCCCGGATCACTCTCGGAACATCGATGCCGAACCCCTTCCACACCCGCATCCTGAGCCACGCTTTCATCGCCGCTTTCGCCGGCGCCGTGCTATTCGTCGCCATCGCGCGCGCCCAGGCGCCGAAGGCGGTGATCGAAGGGGCCGCCGTGGCGACCTTCGCCGGTGGCTGCTTCTGGTGCATGGAGCCGCCCTATGACAAGCTTCCCGGGGTCATCAGCACGACGTCCGGATACATGGGCGGCACGGTGAAGAACCCGACCTACGAACAGGTGTCTTCCGGTCACACCGGCCACGCCGAGGTCGTGCAGGTCGTCTACGATCCGCAGAAGGTTTCCTACGACAAGCTGCTGGAAGTGTTCTGGCACAACGTCGACCCGACGGTGCGCGACCGCCAGTTCTGCGACCGCGGCAACCAGTACCGGACAACGATCTTCGTGCACACGGACGAGCAGCACAAGATCGCCGAGAAGTCGAAGGAGTTGCTGGCGATGACCAAGCCGTTCAAGGACCCGATCGTCACGCCGATCGTGGCCGCCACCGAGTTCTGGCCAGCCGAGGACTACCATCAGGACTACTACGAGAAGAACCCGCTTCGCTACCACTATTACCGGACCGGCTGCGGGCGCGATTCCCGGCTGAAGGCGCTCTGGGGCAGCGCCCCCAAGTAGGATCCGAAACGGTGGGCGCGGGCCGAACAGCTCCGTGGGAGACGCGATGGAAATGAGACGAATGTCCGGCGGCAGCTTGCGCGCTGCCGGTTACGACGCACGCGAGCGCACGCTGGTCGTCGAATTGACCGCCGGCACCTTCCAGTACGGCGGCGTATCGGCGGAAGTGTGGCGGCGCTTTTCGACAGCGTCGTCGCCGTGGAGCTACTTTCGCGACAACATCGAAGAGGAGTACGCCGCCACGCGCGTTCGCTAACTGCAAAGCGCCCGAGCGCCCGGCTGAAGCCGGAGCCACCCGCTGCGGCGCCGCCCGCCGACGCTTTCGAGTTACTGGATGGTCAGTTTGCGTCCGGCCGTCTTCGCTTTTTTCGCCAGCGTCAGTTCGAGCACGCCGCCTTCGTACTTCGCCTGGCTCGCGGTCTCATCGAGTTCGACCGGCAGCACGAAGCTGCGATAAACGGAGCCGTAGTAGCGTTCGCTGCGCAGCAGGCGCTCGCCGTCCTTTTGCTCGGACTCCCGCTTGACGTCGGCGGAAATCGTCACCTGGTTGCCTTCGATGGTGACGCGTATGTCGTCTTTCTTCACGCCGGGAATTTCGGCATGAACGACAAAGGCTTCCGGTTTTTCGCAGACGTCGACCTTGATCGCAGCGGGCGTGTCACGGGCTTCCCGCACCGGCTTGAAAAAGCCGCGAAACAGATCGTCGAAGCCGGCATCGGCAAACGGGCCATATACTTGCAGACCATTCATGACTTTTCTCCTGGCAGTTCATCGGAATTCGCGATGTCGGGCGCCTTGATCTCGCGCAACGCAAACATCCGCGGCTAATGCCAATCTCGGGTCGTGGTCCGCGATTTCAAGCCCTGCGCAAGACGATTGCGCTTGCGTTTGTGCGCAAGCTGCCGGACGATGAGACATGCGTCCCGAGCGGGGACGCCGAACGCGCTGATGGAGAACCAAGATGACTGCAACGCTGACCGCGGCCGAACGCGGCACGCTTCGCACGCAACTCGAGGCACGTCGCGGCGTGTTGCGTGCCGAACTCCAGGCCAAGCTCAACAGCCACGACAACCCTGCGCTGCTCGCACTACGCAATCGCATGGAGGAAACGGACGATTGGGCCGTGGCCGACCTCGAGACAGCGCTCGACATCGCCGAAGTGGCGCGCGACGCCGCCGAATTGCGGGAGGTCGAGGTCGCGTTCACGCGGATGCACGACGGCAGCTACGGAACCTGTCTCGACTGCACAGCGCCAATCCCCTTCGCCCGGCTCGAGGCCAATCCGTCTGCTTCGCGCTGCATCGCCTGCCAGGAAAAAGCCGAAGCGGGACGGCGTCACGGCTCCGCGTCGCTCTAGTAGCCGTCGCTTCTCATCGGCGAGCGCAGCATCGGTTAAAATCGGCCAGAGCACTCCACTGCGCCCGCAGGCGTGCGGGCGTATCAGTCGTCGTAACCGAGGTAGGCCGCTGGTGACCAAGTTGAATTACCGCAGGCTCGGCCGTTCCGGGCTCCGGGTGAGCGAGCTGTCGTTCGGTTCCTGGTTGACCTACGGCAACCAGATGGGTGTCGATTCTGCGCGCGAATGCATGGCGGTCGCGTACGACGCCGGCGTCAATTTCTTCGACAACGCCGAGGTCTATGCGAAGGGCGAGTCCGAACGCATCATGGGCGACGCGTTGAAGGCACTGGGCTGGCGACGCTCATCGTATATCGTGTCGACCAAGTTCTACTGGGGCATCCACGATGGGCCCAACGAAAAGACAACGCTCAACCGCAAGTACCTGATGCAGGCGATCGACGCGTCGCTGGCGCGCCTTCGCCTCGATTACGTCGACCTGGTCTTCTGCCACCGTGCGGATCCGCAGACGCCCATCGAGGAGACGGTATGGGCGATGTCGGACATGATCAGCGCCGGCAAGGCCTGCTATTGGGGCACTTCCGAGTGGACCGCGGCCGAGATCGCGGCGGCGTGGCATATCGCCGATCGCCATCATCTGCACAAGCCGGTGATGGAGCAGCCGCAGTACAACCTGTTCCACCGGGACCGGGTCGAACGCGAATACGCGCGGCTGTATGCCGATCTCGGTCTCGGCACGACCATCTGGAGCCCGCTCGCCTCCGGAATGCTGACCGGCACGTACAACGACGGCATCCCTGCGGACTCGCGGGGCACGATCAAGGGTTACGAGTGGCTCGCCGAGCGCCTGACCGACTCGGGCAGGATTGCGAAAGTCCAAAGGCTGGCGCCGATCGCCCGGGATCTGGGTTGCACGCTGGCGCAACTGGCACTCGCCTGGTGCCTCAAGAATCCGCACGTCTCGACGGTGATCACCGGCGCCAGCAGGCCGGCGCAGGTCCGCGAGAACATGAACGCACTTGACGTCGTCGACGGCCTCGGGCCCGACGTAATGGCGCGTATCGATGCGGCCGTCGGAGCCTGAAGCGGTGCCGGCGATGGTCGCCATCGGTCGCCGTTTGTGTACGCGCACGCCGGCCTGCGATGGCGTGACGACATCGTGCCGCGCAAAGACGTAGCGATGACGCCGCGCGCGAACTGGACGGAGGCCGAGCGCCTGGCGCACCTGTATCGGGCCTGCGCTGCCGCGGAGTTCGGCAGCGTGCGCGGGGACCTTTTCGCGCGGCTGGCCGGCGAGTCGCAGGCGCAAGCGGCGATCTGGCGCGCGCGACTGACCGCGCGCGGCGAGCCGCCGCCGCCGCCCTACCTGCCCGATGCGCGCACGCGCCTGGTCGAACGGCTGATCCGCTGGCTCGGTCCGCGGCGGCTACGTTCGGTACTGTCGGCGATGAGCCTGCGCGGTGTGGCGGTCTACGCGACCTCCTACGGCGCCGAAGCGGGCCGCGCCGAAGCCGGCAGCACCGCCATTCGCCAACACGCCCACCGGAGTGGAGGTGGTGACCTGCGGGGCGTGATCTTCGGCGTCAACGAAGGCCTGGTCTCGAACGTGTGCCTGATGCTCGGTGTTGCCGGCGCGTCCGGCGACGCAAGGACGGTATTCGTCTGTGGTGTGGCGGGGCTGGCTGGCGGTGCGCTGGCGGTGGCCTCCGGCGAATATGTGGCGCTTCGTTCGCAACGAGAACGCGTCGAGCGCCAGGTCGTGTCCGGACTCGATGCACCGAAACGCTTGCCGGCGGCGGCCGCACGTGAATTGGCACTCAACGTGGCGGCGCGCGGCATGCAGCCGAAGCAATCGTCGGCGCGCATCCGGCGGGACGTCGAGGATTCCGAGCAAATACTCGACGGGCAGGCACATGAAGCCGCCGGCCCCGGTCGCTACGAATCGGCATCCCCGCTCGCCGGCGCCACGGCATTATTGCTGGCTTTTGCCGTCGGTGCAGCGCTACCGCTGATGCCGTTCCTGCTCGTCCATGACATGCGCGCGCTTCCCGTCTCCATCGCCGTCGCGGCCACGGCGCTGTTTGGCACAGGCGCGGCACTGTCGCTGTTCACCGGCCACAGCGCTTGGTTTTCCGGCGCCCGCATGCTGGCGCTGGGCACACTGGCCGGCGGCATCACCTTTGTCATCGGTCGCCTCGCCGGTGTTGCGTTCGGCTGAGCGCGGTACCTGTCGCCGATGTCCGCGAAGTCGCCGCCGCCGGCAGACTCCGCTGCGCGCGCATGCCGGTCATGGCCGGGCGCACCAAAAACAAGGCCGCAGAGGGCGAACCCTTGCGGCCTTGTCAGCCTCGGCCGGATGGACAGGAGGTCACCCGGCCGTGATCAGCGATCGTCGCGTCAGGCTGGCGCCTTCATGCATTCGCTCTGCGCCTTCGCGCGCTCTTCCTTGGGAAGGCCGGCGGTCTTCTTGTTGCATATCGCCATCCGGCTTTCGGCCTTCACCGGCTTGGCCGACAGGCAGTTCTTCATGAACGCCTTGCGCTCGTCGCCCTTCTTGTCGCCCGCCTGCGCATTGCACGCCTTCATCTTGTCCTGCTGCGAATTCGCAGCCGGCGCATCGGCAGCCATCGCCGAGCCGGCGCAGGCCAGCGCTCCGGCCATCATCAGTATCAATAATCGGTTCATGCGTTCCCCTGGAAATGGTGTGATCGATCGGGTCTTGTAGTCAGCCCATACGGATTCGCAAGCCTCATTTGCATGCCTTACCGCTTGCGATCCGTCCGAGCCAGTCTACGATATCCCTAATGCGCGAGGCAACGCTTTTGCCGACCGGCCGCGAGCGGGTGTTGCAGACTGGCCATCGTGCGCCGCAACATCGGTGCGAGCCGCACAGTTCGCAACAGGTAGAAAAAACGGTAATATATTGTTTTGTCTGTACATTCTTCAAGGACACCGGCTTTGCCCACCTCGACCGCCCCCCGTCAAAAGACCGGTAGCGCGCCCGCCGCGGCCACTGCGCATCCGATCGACGACACCCGTATCACCGATATCACCGAGTTGTCGCCGCCGGCACATTTGCTGCGCGAATTTCCCGCTGCTGAACGGCCCGCAGCGACGACCTATGAGGCGCGCCAGGCGATCCATAGGGTGTTGCACGGCGCCGACGACCGCTTGCTGGTGATCGTCGGTCCCTGCTCGATCCACGACTACGACGCGGCGATCGATTACGCGACGCGACTGGCGGCGCTGAAGCGTGAATTGGCCGACCGCCTGATCATCGTGATGCGGGTCTACTTCGAGAAGCCGCGGACCACGGTCGGCTGGAAGGGCCTGATCAACGACCCGCGCCTGGACGACAGTTTCCGCATCAACGAAGGCCTGCGGCTCGCCCGGCGCATCCTGCTCGAAGTCAACGAACTCGACGTGCCCGCCGCCACCGAATACCTGGACATGATTACGCCGCAGTACATCGCGGACTTGATTGCCTGGGGTGCAATCGGCGCGCGCACGACCGAAAGCCAGGTGCATCGGCAGCTCGCGTCGGGCCTGTCGTGTCCGGTCGGCTTCAAGAATGGCACCAATGGCGACGTCAGGATCGCAGTCGACGCGATCAAGGCAGCGGCCGCACCGCATCATTTCCTGTCGGTGACCAAGGGCGGCCACTCGGCGATCATCCACACGGCCGGCAACGAGGACTGCCACATCATCCTGCGCGGCGGCAAGACGACCAACTACGATGCCGCGAGTGTGAATGCCGTCTGCAACGAACTCGGGCATGCCGGGCTCGCTGCGCGGGTGATGATCGACTGCTCGCATGCGAACAGCCAGAAACAGCACGACCGGCAGGTCGACGTCGCGCACAGCATCGCCGAACAGATCGCCGCCGGCGACCTGCGCATCTTCGGCGTGATGATCGAGAGCCACATCAATTCCGGCCGCCAGGATCTCGTGCCGAACCACGTCTTGCAGTACGGCGTGTCGATCACCGACGCCTGCATCGGCTGGGATGCGACGGTCGAGGCGCTGCGGGTGCTGGCCGAAGGCGTCCACCGGCGCCGGCTGCGCCATTCCGACGAATCGTGACGGCTGCGCGCCGCCGATCCCGCCGTGCGGCTGCCGCGCTGCCCGTCGAGACCGAGCTCAAACTCGCCATCGCGCCGGAGGCGATCGCCACGCTGACGCGGCATCCGGCACTGCGTTCGTGCAAGCGCGGACGCGCGCGCACTGTCCGGTTGCTGTCGAGGTACTACGATACCGAGGACGGCGCGCTGGCGGCTGCGGGCATCGCGTTGCGGCTGCGTCGCGAAGGCCGCCGCTGGCTGCAGACTGTCAAGGGACCCGCGTCGGCAGCGTCCGCCGCCGGCTTGAGTGCGCGGGCCGAGTACGAATGGCCGGTGGCCGGAGACCGACTCGACCCGCTGCGCTTCGCGACCACCACGTTTCGCCGTACTTTGGGGAAGGCACTGCAACGCGGGCTCGTGCCGCGCTTCGTCACCGACGTCAAGCGCACGACGGTCCCGCTGACCTTCGCCGACAGTACGATGGCGCTGTTGTGCATCGACAGCGGCGAAGTGCGCACCGACGACGACCGCCCCATCGTCCGTGCCCCGCTGCACGAAATCGAGATCGAGCTCGAGACGGGTGAGGTCGCGCGACTGTTCGAGCTCGCGCATGCGCTCGCCGCCGACGTGCCGCTGGCCTTCGAGCCTGCCAGCAAGGCGGAACGCGGTTACGCGCTGCGGCATCCGGCCAGCCCGAAGCCGCTGTACGCGGCCGATATCGACCTGTCCCGCAAGTCCGACGCCGGCACCGCCTTCGCCGCCATCATCCGCGCCTGCCTGCGTCAGATCGAGGGCAATGCGCAGGGAGTGCGATCGGGCAGGGACCCGGAATGGATCCACCAGATGCGCATCGGCGTGCGCCGGCTGCGCGCGTGCCTGTCGCTGGCACGCAAGGCGATGCCGACGGCACGTGTAGAACCGCTGCGCGTCGAACTGCGCTGGCTCGCGCAGGCGCTGGGACCGGCACGCGACTTCGACGTATTCGCGACCGAGACGCTGCCGGCATTCCGCGAAGCGGTACTCCACGGCGGCGCCACGACGGCGCCGCTGGCGACCGCACTCGAGAAGCTGGCGGTACGGGCTGCGGCCAGACGCCGCGAAGCACACGCCGGCGCCCAGGCGGCAGTAGCCTCGCCGCGGTTTGTGCGCCTGCTGCTGTCCACCGCGGCGCTGGCGGCAGCACCGGGATCCGCCGTCCTGGACGGCGATGCGCACGCGGACCCTCTCGCCGCGCCGATGCGCGACTATGCGCGCCCACTCCTCAAGCGCCGCCACCATGATCTGCTGGCGCTGGGAACCGATCTCGCGCACGCCGCACCCGAAGCGCGCCACGCGGCGCGACTGGCGGCCAAGAAGCTGCGCTACGCGACAGAATTCTTCGCTTCGCTGTATCCGAAGAAGCGCACGCGCGCGTATCGCAAGGCGCTCGCCGCGCTACAGGACGAACTGGGCACCTGGAACGACGCGGTGGTCGCGGCGCGGATCGCCGGCGAGATCGCAGGCGCGCAATCGCCGCCTGCCGCAGCCTTTGGCGGCTGGGCGGCGGCGCGCGGCGTCGAACGCGGCGAGATCATGGCGGACGCGTGGCGTCGATTCTCCAAAGCGCAACCCTTTTGGTCGCACGCCTGACGCTGCAGGCGATGTCCGGCGACACCGCGACCACCATCGACACGAACTTCCGCGGTCCCGCATGGTTGCCCGGCGGCCACGCGCAAACGATCTACCCGTATTTCCTGCGGCGTCCGCCGATACGCTATCGGCGCGAAGTGGTCGATACGCCCGATGGCGACTTCTGGAACTTCGACTGGCTGGCCGATACCCCCGGCATCGCTGTCGACGCGCCTCTGGTCGCGCTTTTCCACGGACTCGAGGGCGGCGCGCGTTCGCATTACGCGCTACGGCTGATGGAGCATGTCGCCGCGCGTGGCTGGCGCGGGGTAGTCCCACACTTTCGAGGCTGCGGCGGCGTGCCCAACCGCCTACCGCGTGCCTACCATTCGGGCGATCACGAGGAGGTCGGCGCGATGCTGGCGGCGCTGCGCCGGCGCATTGATCCGCGCGCACCGATGTACGCGGTCGGCGTCTCGGTCGGCGGCAGCGCGCTGCTCAACTGGATCGGCCGCGCGGGCAGCGACGCGCAGAAGATGCTGGTCGCCGCGGCCGCGGCGTCGGTTCCGCTTGATCTCATGGCAGCGGGATTCGCCATCGGCCGCGGCGTCAACCGCATCTACACCTGGCATTTCCTCTACTCGCTGAAGCCGAAGGCGCTCGACATGGCGCGCCGTTTTCCCGGCCTTCTCGATGCACGCCGCCTTGCACAGGCGCGCACGATGTGGGATTTCGACAACACGGTCACCGCACCGCTGCACGGCTTTTCCGGCGCCGACGATTACTGGACACGCGCGTCGTCGAAACCGTGGCTCGCCGACATCGCGCTGCCCACACTCGTCGTGAACGCGCGCAACGATCCTTTCGTGCCGGCCTTCTCGCTCCCTTCTCCTTCCGCCGTGTCGCGCAGCGTGCTGCTCGAGCAGCCGGCGACCGGCGGTCACGCCGGCTTCATGACCGGACCGGCGCCGGGGTGCATCGACTGGCTGCCGCGGCGCGTGCTCGGTTTCTTTGCACGCGGCGGATAAGCGCCGCGACGCCGACGGCCGGCGAATCGTGAGAAACTGGGAGGCTTTTCAATCCTTCCGGCGTGACATGTACGAACTTCCACGCGAAATCTTCAAGGCCTACGACATCCGCGGCATCGTCGGCAAGTCGCTGACGCCCGCCGTCGTGCGCCTGGTCGGACAGGCGCTCGGCTCTCTGGCGCTGGAAAGTGGCCGCGACACCTTCGCCATCGGTCGCGATGGACGCCTGTCGGGCCCCGAACTCTCGGCCGCGCTGTCCGAGGGACTGCGCGCCGCGGGGGCGAGCGTCATCGACCTCGGCATGGTCGCGACACCGATGACCTATTTCGCCGCGCAGCACCTCGGTAGCGGTTGCAGCGTCATGGTCACCGGCAGCCACAACCCGCCCGACTACAACGGCCTGAAGATGGTGGTCGATGGCACCACACTTTCCGGCGACGGCATCCAGCGCCTGCGCGCACGCATCGAAGAGGGCCGCCTCGCCGCGGGTGCCGGCGCGCTCTCTACGCACGACATCGCGCCCGCCTACCTCGACCGCATCGTCGGCGACGTCAAGCTCGCGCGGCCGATGAAGATCGCGGTCGACTGCGGCAACGGCGTGGCCGGCGCATACGCGCCGACGCTGTACCGCCGCATGGGCTGCGAAGTCGTTGAACTCTACTGCGACGTCGACGGCAACTTTCCGAATCATCACCCGGACCCGTCGCAGCCGAAGAACCTGGCCGACCTCGTCCGCCGACTCGAAGCCGGCGACTGCGAACTGGGGCTCGCCTTCGACGGCGACGGTGATCGGTTGGGCGTGGTCACCCGCGACGGCCACGTCATCTATCCCGACCGGCAGCTGATGCTGTTCGCCGCCGACCTGCTCTCGCGCGTGCCGGGCGCCACCGTCATCTACGACGTGAAGTCGACGCGCAATATGAAGCCGTGGATCCTTCGCCACGGCGGCGTACCGCTCTTGTGGAAGACCGGACACTCGCTGATCAAGTCGAAGATGAAGGAAGTGCAGGCCGCGCTGGCCGGCGAGATGAGCGGCCATACGTTTTTCGGCGAGCGCTGGTTCGGTTTTGACGATGGCATGTACGCCGGAGCACGGCTGCTCGAAATCGTCTCGCGCGGGGACAACCCGTCGGCGATGCTCGATGCGCTGCCGGATGCGGTATCGACCCCGGAACTCAACATCGCCTGTGCCGAAGGCGAGCCACACGCGCTGGTCGCGAAGATCGCCGAGACGGAAACGTTTCCGGGCGCCACCGATGTCATTCGCATCGATGGAGTGCGCGTCGAGTACGTTGATGGCTTCGGCCTCGCGCGCGCATCGAACACGTCGCCGGTGGTCGTGCTGCGCTTCGAGGCCGACGATGCCGCGGCGCTATCCCGCATCCAGGACGAATTCCGGCGCGTGCTCGCACGCGCCAAGCCCGGCGTCGTACTGCCGTTCTGACGTTGCTGTCGCTCGCCGACATCGAGGCCGCGAGGAGGCGCATTGCCGGCGGCATCTACGAATCGCCGTGCGTCGAGTCGATCCCGCTGTCGAAGCTGACCGGCGCGCACATCCGCTGCAAGCTCGACTATCTGCAGCGTACCGGCAGCTTCAAGGAACGCGGCGCGCGCAACGCGCTGCTGCTGCTCAGCGATGAGCAGCGCAAGCGCGGCGTGATCGCCGCCTCGGCCGGCAATCACGCGCAGGGCGTCGCCTACCACGGCAGCCTGCTCGGCGTGCCGGTCACCGTGGTGATGCCCAAGTTCGCCGCGCTGATCAAGGTCACCAACTGCCGGCAGCTGGGCGCGCGCGTGATCCTGCAAGGTTCGGATCTGAGCGAGGCGCGGGTGCAGGCGGAGGACCTGGCACAAAGCGAAGGTCTGACGTTCATCCACCCGTTCGACGACGCGAACGTGATCGCCGGCCAGGGCACGATGGCGCTGGAGATTCTCGAACAGGCGGGCGATCTCGATGCCATCGTCGTGCCGGTGGGCGGCGGCGGCCTCCTGTCCGGCATCGGCACCGTGATGAAGGCGCTGCGGCCTTCGGTCCGCGTCATCGGTGTGGAACCCGAACACGCCGCCTGCCTCACCGCGGCGCTTGCCGCCGGGCATCCGGTCGCCGTGCCGTTGCTGCCGACGCTGGCCGACGGTCTCGCGGTACCGCTTCTTGGTACGCAGCCTTTCGCGATGCTGCGTCGCGTCGTCGACCAGGTCGTCACCGTCGACGAGGCCAGCATCGCGCTCGCGATCCTGCGTCTGATCGAACTCGAGAAAAGCGTCGTCGAAGGCGCAGGAGCCGCGCCACTGGCCGCGCTGCTATCGGGCAAGCTCGACGCATTGAAAGGCAAGCGCGTCGTACTCGCGCTGTGCGGCGGCAACATCGACCTGACGATACTCGATCGCGTCATCGAGGTCGGGCTCGTCGCCGACGGGCGGCTGTCGCGATTCACCGTGTCGATCACCGACCGACCGGGCGGCTTGGCGCGCCTCGCCGAAGTGATCGCCTCGACCGGCGCCTCGGTCAAGGAAATCGTTCACGACCGGGCGTTTTCCGGCCCCGACCTGTCGGCGGTGCGCGTCGTCTGCGTCGTGGAAACTACCGGCCATGCGCACGTCCAGGAATTGCACGGCGCGCTCGCCACCGCCGGCATGAAGGTCGTCGGCTGAAGCGGGATGCATCGCCGGCGCCGGCGCGTCTCAGGCGTCGGAGGGCGGCGGCTGCCGAGCTCGAAAGGGAATTGCACCGACTTTGCAGTTGCCGTTGCCTCCTGAACGCAGCGTCGGAATATCCTTCAGAATGGATTATTCAGGCTGCCCCTATTGCTCGTGCCCCGTGGCAGAAGCGGAACTTGCGGCCGCTGCCGCAGGGGCACGGCGCATAGGCGCCACGCTGCCTGTCTTGCGCAGCTGTCCACTGCATTACCTCGGCGGGCGCACTTCCCGCGCAATAGAGCCGCCCCATCTGCTCCATCGCCGGGCGCGTGTGCGCAAAAAACCTGTAGAGCCCCTCGCACAGGTAGTTGTGTCCGGGCTCTTCCTCTCGCGATTGCACGAAGCGCTCCTTGGGACACCCGCCGTTGCAGAGAAAACGCACATCGCATCGCTGGCATTGACGCGTCAGCGTGTCGCGCTTGTCGAGCCCGAACTTCCGCTGCTGCGGCGACGCGACCAGCTCCTGCATATGGGTTTCGTGGATGTTCCCGATCATGAACCCGGGCTCGACGAAGTGGTCGCACGCGTAGAGATCACCGTTGTACTCGAGTGCCGGTCCGTACCCGCAGGTGGGTGCGTGAATGCACAAGGTATGGCGGCCAAGATAGGCGTCCAGCGTGACGTCGAAGAGCTGGACGTAGACGCGGCCGACGTCGTGGCGCACCCACTCCTCGAAAATGTCGACCATGAACTGGCCGTACTGCCCGCCGCCGACCGACCGCTCGGTGACCAGCGTGCCCGTCTGCGTGTAAAGCAGCCGCTTCTCCCGCGGCCGCTCGCTCCAGCCCTGGTTCGCGATGTGGATCGTCTGCGCGGTGGCGCGTTCGACGATCGGGATGAACTGCAGCCAGGTCGCGCCGAGTTCGTCACGGAAGAACTGGTAGACCCGTCGTCCTTGCCGCTGGTTGGCGGCATTCACCGTGCAGAGGACGTTGACTTCGACTCCGTGCTTGCGCAGGCATTGCCAACCCTCCACCACCAGGTCGAAGGTCCCTTTGCCGCCACGCGTGACGCGATAGGTGTCGTGCATTTCCTTCGGCCCGTCGACGGAGAGGCCGACGAGGATATCGTTCGCCTTGAGGAACGCGCACCACTCGTCGTCGAGCGCGATGCCGTTGGTCTGGAACGTCTGCTGAATCTGCTGGCCGGGGCGGCGATACTTGCCGACCAGCGCCACCGCCTTGCGGAAGAACTCGACGCCCATCAGCGTCGGCTCTCCACCCTGCCAGGCGACGGTGACGTCGGGCGTTCGATGCGACTCCAGCAGCTGCCGGATATAGGCGTCGAGCGTCGCCTCGGACATGCGGTGCGTGGCGTCCGGGTACAGCGCCTCCTTGGACAGGAAGAAGCAGTACGTGCAGTCGATGTTGCACGTTGATCCGGAGGGCTTCGAGAGCAGATGGAAGCGTGGCGGCGCCACGGCGGCGATGTCGGGATCGAGCAGCGGCGGCGATTGAAACTCCATGCGCAGGGACTCCTGTCCGTAGGGGCTGGTCAAGATCCGGGAACGAGTCCCGCGGCGCTCGCAGATGTCGCCTTGACGATCACTGCTTTGGTGCTGCAGGTCACTCGCTGCTCTCCTAGGCGCAATCCCGACCGACTGCCGATTCTACGATTCTGGCGCACCGCAATGGCCAGCAGATCAAGTGCCCGATGGTCGAAACCGGAGATCGGAGTGCGACGAATGTACTCGTCGAGCGCCATAGGCAACGTTCACGTCACGCATCGCGCAGTGAATGCGTCGCGCGTGATCATCCGATGTACATCGTCATTCGACAACGGTATCCCGAGTGCAACGGTTGGGGAATCGAAACGACCGGCACTACCAAGACCGGCGACAGTACTCGCTCATCGAGCAATGAGCCATACTGCCCAAATGCGACACCCCGCCCCACTTCGCTCAGTCCTAGCCGCGTTCCTCATGGCGATAACGCCCGCCGGGACGGCGCTTGCCGGACCACTCGACGACGCAGTGGCAGCCTATAGCCGCGGCGACTACGCGAAGGTTTTGAGGCTCTTGACACCGCCTGCCAATGCCGGGAACGTCCTCGCCCAGTACAACTTCGGCACCGCAGAGGCACTATGAACACCCGTTGGGGCGCCAGGCTTCGCTCACTCCGGATATTGGCGGCGTTGATCAGCGGCGCTCTGCCACTCGCGGCCTGCCTCGGCGGTGGTGGCAGCAGCGCGCCGCCGGTACAGCCGGCGACGTTCCACCATCTCGGCTTCCTGCCCGGATACGCATCGAGCCAGGCCACGGCCGTCTCGTCGGATGGAAGCGTCATCGCAGGAACAGCCACCAGTGCGGCCGGCAATCGCCAGGCATTTCGCTGGGACGCCCGGCAGGGTATCGTTGGTCTCGGCTTCCTGCCCGGTGGCAGCACCAGCGCGGCGACCGCCATTTCCGCCAATGGCGCAGTCATCGTCGGCACGGCCGATGCGAACAACGCCGACCCGCCGACACCCTCTGCCGGGTTCCGCTGGACGGCCGACGCGGAACCGCAGCGTCTGGATCCGCTGCCGGGTTCCTATCTCTGCGCCGCGGCCGGCGTTTCGGGCGACGGAGCGACGGTGGTGGGCACATGCCTACAGAACAACAATACGGCGTTTCGCTGGACTGCAAACTCGGGAGCAGTCGCCTTGGACAGGTTCGGCGGCGGAGGCAATCAGCAAAGCACCGCCAGTGCCATCTCCCCGGACAGCGCCGTGATCGTCGGCGCAGGTCATCCGGTGTTGACCGGGGCCGTGATCTGGGCCGCCGACGGTAGCCCGACCATTCTCGGCAAGCTACCAGGCGATGCTACGGGCACAGCCACGGCCACGGCGGTTTCGAGCGACGGATTGGTCGTCGTCGGCTCGTCATTGGACGACGCCGGGAATTACCGCGCGTTTCGGTGGACGCAGCAAACGGGTATGGTCGACCTCGGCAACGCGCCTGCCGGTCTTCTGGGAAGCGCCGCTACCTCGATCTCCGGCGACGGACGCGTTATCGTCGGATGGGGTGCCACGGCCACGGGCGACGCCGCACTTATCTGGGACGCTGATCACGGGTTGCGGTTGTTGGATGCCGCGCTGGCAACCGATTACCAGACGCAGATCACCGGCTGGAAACTCACCCGAGCCGCCGCAATTTCTGTCGATGCGCTCACGATTGCCGGTTATGGAACGAACCCGCAGGGGCAGACTGAAGCCTGGATCGTCAAGCTGCCGAACTGATCGACAATCGCTTGCCAGCCTATCGAATTATCGTGGCGAGGTAGCAGCGTTAGCGTGCCCGACGTAGGTGCGAGCCATTGCCGAACGAGGATTTCGCCGCGCTGGCCCTACGCGGGATACTGACTGCCACTGTCACCGCGGGGTCACGCCGCATTGAACGGGCACCCTAGGCCGCCGGATCGAGCCCAATCGGCCCCGCCCAGCCTCCGACGATCCGGGAGTATGGCCGGGTCGACAGATGGGGCGGCGCCGACACACGGCTCGGACAGAGGAACAGGTCCGATTTCAGATGCGCCACCGCGATCCACTCGATGCTTTCAGGATAGCTGCTGCCCGAGGCCATTGCCGTCGTTCATGGAAATTCGCTCGGGCGCCGTTTTATGTTCGATACCGCACAGACATCTGAGTTGACGCCAAATAGCCTCGTTCCTCGGCTTCGGATGGAAGCATTCGGGGTCCTGCCGACCGGAGCTCGGGATGACGCACCTTTCCGGGCACGCAACAATCGGCCCCGTCCCCAATTGCACCTGGGGCCCACCGGCAAATGGAAATGCATACTAGAGGAGCCAGCGACATGGCCAACTCTCGCCAGCAAGCCAGCATGCCTCGAACGGATAGCGCATCCGATAAGCCACTGAGCAATATGGCCCACCGTCAGAGCCCATTGCCAGCCCGGAATCGCGAGCACTTGATCCGACAATTTCAGCACATCGATGGCTCGACGCGCGCCGATGCGGAACAGCAAATTGACGCCTATGAACGAAGCTTTTTGAGTATTTCCGAGCGCTCGCGCGTCACTGGCAAGTAAGTCGATAGCGAGGTTGAACAACGCGAGTTCCGGGGTTCGATGATCCAACTGCAGCCGAATCCGGATAGCGCAGATTTCCTTCAGCTTGAGCGCGGGCTTCTGGCCAAGCAGCTTACCTTTGTTCCACGGTGTTGCGCGCCTCGCGGTCGTCGTGGCGGCATCCATGAACGGCTCCTCTGTTGAGGATAACGAGCCTCATGGTGGCCCTGGCCGACGGGCGCTTGTCGACCCATGGCGGACGGTCGAATCCCCTAGATGCGATTCAAGGCAATTCAATTCTCAATACTGAATTTTCCGAGGCGGTGTACCGAGCGCCGTTGATATCGATCGCCATGCCGATCGGAGCATTCAGGCTGCCTGGCAGATCACCGAGAATGACGCCAACGGATCCCGCCCGGCCGGCAATTGTTGTCACCGTCCCGGCAGCGCTGATCCTTCGGACGAGGTGATTGCCGGTATCTGCGACATATATACGGCCGGACCCGTCTACGCTGAGCGAGCCGGGGTTGTTGAATCTCGCCGCCGCACCGTTGCCATCCGCCGACCCCGAAAATCCAGGAGCTCCAGCCACGACTGTATCCTGTCCCGTTACGGCAATCTTGCGTATCGTCTGATTGCCGCTATCGTGCCGAGCCAAGTCGCGCAACATCATCCCCAGGTGCTTTCGCAAAAGACTTCGCGCTGGCGATGGGCGGTAAGGCCAAACTCGCCCATCTCGTTTTACTGTTTCACAAGAGATCTTAGGCTACGCTGAACAAGTTGCCCTGACCCGGTGCTTGCTGCGTTCAAGGCAGAGTAGCGGCACGAGTTCCACGGATACAATAATGCGCGCAACTGCAAGCCGCCTCACATGGAGGCGCAGCGCAATGGGAGGCTTAGGCATGCTTGGATTCGAACTGGACTTCTGGGACTACGCGACCTTCGTCTCGCTGGCGCTTGCGGGCGTGGCGTTCATCCTGATCATCGTCTTCGTCGGCGGCCTGCCGGGGCGCATTGCGGTGTCGCGCAAGCACCCCGACGCGCAGGCGGTGACCGTCATGGGCTGGGCCGGCCTGCTCGCCGTGTGGCCGTGGATGCAGGCCTTCATCTGGGCCTTCAAGCCGACTGACAAGATCGACATCCGCCGCTTCCCGCGCGAGGAGGCCAAGGCGATTGACGAAGAGATCGCACGGCTGAAGGGGGAGGTGCCCGGGGTCGAGCGGACGCGGGCTCGAGAGGAGAGGCTCGCCACCCTCGCCGCAGGCGAAAGTGCAGCCGGGGGACCGCCTGCGAATGCCGGCCCCGACACGAAGAACGAGGCGACCTGAAGCATGCTGTTCGGCTTCGTCCTGCTCTTCGGCTACGCCTTTGTCGTGTGGCTGGTGTTCTTCAAGTTCAAGTGGATGAAGTTCAACATCCCCTGGGGCATCGTGTCGGTGTCGGTGGGGTTGCACCTGTTGATCATCTTTCTGCTCGGGCTGCGCTTCGTCACCCCGGCGTCCACCGACGCCCAGGTCATCCAGCACACGATCCAGCTCACGCCGCGCCTGAACGAGCCCACGCTCGTCACGGCGGTGCTCGTCGAGCCCAACGTGCCGGTCAAGAAGGGTCAGCCGCTGTTCCAGTTCGACCGGCGCAACTACGAGGCCAAGGTGCAGCAGCTCGAGGCGGCGCTCGCCAAGGCGAAGCAGAACGTCCTCATCCTCAAGGCCGACACCGAAGTCACGACGCAGAAGATCGCCAAGCTCAAGTTCGACCTCGAGTACGCGAAGTACCAGTCCAAGCTGTCGAGCGACTTGGCCAAGCAGGGCGCCGGGCCGCAGGAGGAAGCGCAGAAGTGGCAGGCGCAGGTCGGCGCCGACGAGGCCGCGATCGCCCAGGCCAAGGCCGAGGCGCTGGCGACGAAGCTGCGCTACACCTCGCAGATCAACGGCGTCAACACCAGCGTCGCCGAAGTCGAGGCCGAACTCGCGCAGGCGCGCTTCTACCTCGACAACACGCTGATGGTCGCGCCCGAGGACGGCTACGTCATCAACCTGCAGGTGCGCCCGGGCATGGTCGCCGGCGACGTACGCTTCGGCGCGATCGCGACCTTCATCGTCGACGAGGGCCGCTACGTGCTGGCCAAGTACTTCCAGGAGAACCTGAAGTACGTCAAGACCGGCCAGCCAGTGGAACTTGCGATGGACCTCTACCCGGGGCAGATCTTCAACGGCACGGTACAAGCCATCTGGCAGGGCAGCGGGCGCGGCCAGATGCTCCCGAGCGGCGTGCTGCCCGACTTCAAGTACGTGGCCGCCGAGCTGCCGCAGGGCCAGTTCGCGGTCGCGATCACGATCGATGCGCCGGACCAGAAGATGTTTCCGCTGGGCACGCAGGGCCGCGCTGCGATCTACACCGATCTGAAGAGCGGCTTCACCGTGCTGCGCAAGATCGCGATCCGCAGCTATTCGTGGTTCAACTGGATTTATCCGTTCTCCGGATGAGCGTGCGCCGCTTCTGCCTCCTCGCGGTCACGGCACTGCTCGCCGGCTGCGCGCTGAAGACGCCGCCCGCGCACGACGAGGTGCTGCAGCAGGCCTTACCCGCGACGCCGTTGCCGCCCGCATGGCAGGCAGGCAGTGCGGGGACCGCCATCGGCACGGCCTGGGTCAAGACCTTCAACGACGCCCAGCTCGACGCCATCGTCGCCGAGGCGATCGCCCACAACACCGACCTGCGCGCGGCAGCGGCGCGCGTCGAGGTGGCGCAGCAATCCGTCATCGTTGCCGGCGCCGGCATGAAGCCGCAAGTCGGTGCGCAACTGGGTGGGCGCTCGACTTACGACCGCGACTCCGGCGGCGCGAACCAATCGACGCTGGGCTATGCCAGCGTGGCCTGGGAACTCGACGTGTGGGGCCGCCTGCGCGCCCAGCAAGCCAGCGCGGAGTACGGCGTGCAGGCAGCAGCGCTGGACTACGCGTGGGCGCGCGAGTCTCTCGCCGCGCTGGTGGCCAAGAGCTGGTTCCTGTGCATAGAGACGCGTCAGTTGCTGGCGCTGTCGGAGCAGGCGGTGACGGTCTACACCGATCTGCTCAAGCTGGTCACCGTGCGCCGCAAGGCGGGCAAGGACTCTGACTTGAACGTCGCCGTCGTCACCGCCAAACTCGAGACCGCGCGCAGCAATGTCGAGGCGGCACGCCGGAACTTCGGCGAGGCGCGGCGCGCGCTCGAGACCTTGCTCGGGCGCTACCCGTCGGCCGAGATCGCGATCGCGCCGGTGTTCGGCGACTTGCCGGGCCCGGCCGGAGCGAGCGTGCCGTCGGCGCTGCTCGAGCGGCGTGCGGACATCGTCGCCTCCGAGCGCGTCGTGTTCGCCGCGTTTCGCCAGCAGGAATCGGCCAAACTCGCGCTGCTGCCGAGCTTCGGGCTGTCGCTCGATGCGGGGCGCCTGAGCAACATCGTGACCTCGCTGCTCAGCCTGAACCCGTGGCTCGCCAGCGTCGCGATCGGTATGTCGATCCCGATCTACGAAGGTGGCGCGCTCAAGGCGCAGGTGGCCATCGCCACCGCGCAGCAGGTGCAGGCAGTGGCCCGCTACGGCAGCGTGACGCTGAACGCGTTTCGCGAGGTCGAGGACTCGCTCGCCAACGAGAGCCTGCTCGCCGCACAGTTGCCGTTCGACGAGAGTTCGCTGCGCGCGCGGACCGACGCGGTGCGCATTGGCACCGTGCAGTTCATCGCCGGGCGCCAGGATCTGCTGTGGGTCGCCGAGTTGCAGACCGCTCAGCTTGCCTCGCAGTCCGACCTGATCATGTTGCGCGCCGCGCAGCGCGCGAACCGAATCCGCCTGTACCAGGCGCTTGGCGGTGGCTTCGATGGGCCCGCCGTGGCCAGCGTGGACATCCCCAGCCCGGTGACAGCACCGCACGCCCGGCCATGACGGCGACCCGGGTAGTGCCGCGCGTGCAAGGCGCATGCGGGCCCTGCCCACCTTGGCGCCGCCGCCAGGAGAATGCAATCGGCAGCGTTCACACAGGCCCTCATTCATCTCACCAGCGCAGCCGGCATGTCTTACCGAGCGCCTGCAGGCGTGCGTCGAATGCAATAGCCGGCAAGACGAAGGGCGCCGCAGCGCTCTTCGTCGTTTCAGCCCTGCAAGCTCAGGGCTGCAGTTCAATCTCCCCCGGCCGCCAGCTTTTGTTGAACCACGGCTCGAGCGGGCCGTACAGGCGCAGGATGGTGAACCAAGTCTGTCCGGGAATCGTCTGCACCCAGTTGGCCTCCTTGCCGGCAGGCACTTTGGGGCCGAAGTACACATCAATGGAGCCGTCAGCGTTCTTCTGCACGCCCTTGTTCTGGCTGCTCACGCTGGGGAACTGCTCGTTGGTCTGGATCATCGAGCGGGTCTGGCCGCTGTAGACGATCACCGACCAGAAGGCCTTCGCCGGCACGTTGGGTGGCAGGCGCAGCTTGTAGTTCTTGCCGCCATCCAGCGGGTTGCTGTTGGCGTCCAGCGCGGTCCACGGATAGATCGACCCTTCGCCGACGATCTTGGTGTCCATCGCCGGCGTCACGCCGGTGGCCAGGAAGAAGAAGAATGCCGACGCGTCCAGGTTGGCGACACCGGGCTGCGACTCGAACTTGTAGCCGCCGAAGAAGGGCAGCCGCCAGTTGGCGTTCTCGTAGTAGTAGCCGGCGCGTTCGCGCAACCGGTAGGCGATGGTGCGCGCGCTCGCATCACCCACCGCCGCCGCCTCGGTGAGGATCTTCTTCATGCGCTCATCGGGCGCAAAGGGCTTGCCCTTCTGGATGCCGATCGACGCCCACAGGCCCAGCGTGGTCGCGTCGATGGTGTCGGTGGGCTCTTCCTGCACCACCTGGTTGAGCATCTCCCAGAACGCGTAGCCCGAAGGGCCGACCATGTTGAAGGGCTTGCCCGACATGTCGACGAAGTCGAGCTTGGGCGGATTGGCGGCCTGGCCGAGCGGATAGATCTTGGTGAACTTCTTGACCGCATCGACGCCCGGCTTGGGGTCACCATTGACGAGGAAGCTGCGCCACGGCACCCAGACGCTGAAGGTGGCGGGCCGCACCACGTGGTAGCCCTTGGGCACCTCGCCCTTGTAGCCGGGCGGCAGCAGCAGGTACTTGCCGCCGCGCCCGCGGTCGGGGCCGGTGATGCCGACGTCGCCCGCCCAGCGGTACCACATGTCGTCGATCAGGCCGAGCACCTTCGGCGGCACCTCGAGCACCAGCGGGCCGTTCTTCAGGTCGAGCCAGAACCAGGTGTAGGGCGTGTTGTCGTTGGCGGTGAGCTCCACGGTGCGCGAGTCCACCAATTGCTCCCAGATGGGCACGGTGCGGTTTGCCGGCCCCTGGGAGAGCATGGCGCGGTGGTTCGACAGCTGGTTGACCGGCGGCAGGCCGAGCAGGTAGCCCTGCACGGCGCGCTGGAAGTCGAGGTTGTCGTAGAGCTTCTGCGCCGTCGCGGCGTCGGGCACGCCGCCAGCGAAGTTCAGCGTGCCCAGGCGCGTTTCCACCTTGTCCGGCACGGCGACGCCCGGCGGCATTGGCGTCGAGAACTTGAACTGCGGATCGGCCGGCGGGCCGCTCAACGGCTGGGCGTGGACCGCGAGCGGCACGAGAGCGATCGTCGCGGCCAGCGCTGCAATCCGAGCGAGGTTCGGTGTGGTTTTCATGGCGGGTCCTTCTTGCTGCGGGTAGGAGGAACGAGGCTGGCGCGGCGTCACTTCGGGAACATGAACTGCACCTGCAAACGCAACTGCCAGTTGGCGCCGTAGTCGGGCTTCACGACGTTGTAGTACGCGCCGAACTGCGTGTTCACCGGCAGCTTGCCCAGGTGAAAGATCTTGCCCACGCCGAGGCCGAGCGGCACCGTCCATTGCTGGCCGCTGTCGGCCTTCCAGTTGGCGGTGATGATGGGCACGCTGTTGACGTAGAAGTCGGGGAAGTTGTAGTTGACGAAGGGCTGGATCAGGAAATTGCTGTACGACCCGCCGCGCTTGTCGCTCGACAGCGACCAGACGTTGTTGACCAGGAAGCCGTAGACCCAGGGGTCGCCCTTTTCGAGCTTGAGCACGACCAGCGACGGCCCGAGTCCCCAGTTCTTGTTGCCGAGATCCTGCGTGTCGGTGGGCGCCTGCACGATCGCCCCGGCGCCCCAGATCAGGCCGCCCGGCCCGGGATCGCTGGGCGACAGGAAGGCGGTGAACTGCAGGTCGCTGAGTCCGAACGTGCTGCCCTGCCCCGGCACCATCTCCGGCTGCCAGACGAGCGGCAGGATGGTGCGCGTGATGATGTTCCAGTCCTTGTTCACCGTCACCGGGATCACCGGCTGGATGTTCAGGATGTTCTGCGTGCCGTTCAGCGGTCCGACGTTGAAGTTGGTATTGTTCTGGAAGGGCACGCTGATCAGGTTGCCCACCGGGTTCTGTGCCAGCTTGGCCAGTTCCTCGGCCGACAGCTCGGCGCGAGCGGACGCGGCGAAGAGCGACAGCGTCGCGAACAGGATCGGGGTTGCGAGTTTCAATGGTTTCATGGCATCTCGAAATCGGGTGGATCTCATGAGAAGGGGCGTCAAACTTCAATGCTACGATCAGGTCAAGGACTCGGATGCCGTCGACCACGACGCCGCAGCGAGCGGCACTTTACTGCCAGCGTCGTATCGATGCCTTGCAATTCCGGCCAGAATCAGCGTCCGCACATGATCAAGCGCAAGGAACTTCCGCAAAGCCCGCAAGTGCCGTCGCAGGCATCTGCCGCCTTCGTACAAAGCGGCGCCGGTGACATCCGCATCGGCCCGATCCTGGCGATTCCGCAGGTGCTGCAGACATTGGGCGCACGGTCGCAGACGGCCTTCGCACGCGCCGGCGTGCCGCTATCGCTGTTCCGCAACGCGGATGCTCGGATGCCGCTCGAGGCGGCCGGTCGGCTGCTCGGCGAATGTGCCCGGCTCACAGGCTGCCCGCACTTCGGCCTGCTGGTGGGCGAGCGCTTCTCGCTCGACGGCTTGGGGCCGCTGGGCGAGTTGATGCGGCACGCGCCCAGCGTGGGCAGCGCGCTGCGCAGCGTGTTGCTGCACCTGCAACTGCACGACCGCGGCGCGGCGCCGCTGCTGCTGCAGCCCGAGCACGACACCGCGCTGCTCGGCTACTCGGTGTACCGCCATGCCACGCCGGGCACCGAACTGATCTACGACGCGGCGCTGGCGATCGCTCACCGCATCCTGTCCGAACTGTGCGGCACCGGCTTCGTGCCGCTGGCGGTGCAGTCCTCCTATCGCCGGCCGGCGCGGATCGCTGCCTACAGACGGCTGCCGGTGACGCACATCGCCGCCGCCTTGCAGTACGCCGACGCCAACGCGTTCACGCGCGCCTTTCACCGATGGGCCGGGTGCAGCCCGACGGCATGGCGCGCCGGCGAACGTGGCGATTTGCTGGCGCAACGCCCATAGGTGCGCGAGGACCTTCTCGACTTCGGGCCGTTCCAGGACGGTGGCGATCATCTACAGCTCACCGCCGAAATTCAGGCGACCCTCCAGTTCGCGCTTGTTGCTGAACGCCCTCGGCGCGTGATCCGAGGCAAAATTCACGTTTCAAAACCCGGCCAGACTGCATCACAACGCTCTCTCCCCTCCTTCGTCATGCACTTTCTTCCGTTTCATCCCAACGCAGTTGCAAAATGAGTCGTCGCCGGCCGATCAACCAAAAACCGCGGACCTCAAGTCCGACGGGCTGCTAGACTTTACACTCAGACCGGTCGAGCGACGAGGCAGGGCTCATTCCGCCGGACTTCATCGAACGGAACGGGGATGCAGGATGGAGAGGTTTTTCGTTGCCGGCGTTGCGCAGGGCGGTCCGCGCGTGCGCTCTGATGACGCGCGCCTGACCGGGCGCGCGATCATTCCTGCGACGATCAGACGGGTCCTCCTGTCGGTGCTTGCGATCGCCGCGTTGGCCTTTGCGCCGGGCGCGCAGGCGTCGTTTCTTCCGCCGGACCTGATGGATGCGGCGGCGATGTACATCGCCTGGTTCGTCATCGTCGCCGTACCGATCGGCGCGATCGTGCTGTTCTGGATGGTGCACGTGCTGCCCGAGAAGATCGCGCACAAGCGGCATCATCCGCAGCGCGACGCCATCCACACGCTGTGCCTGCTGTCGCTGGTGTTCGGCGGCCTGCTGTGGCCGATCGCCTGGCTGTGGGCGTACGTGAAGCCCGTGGGTTACCGGATGGCGTACGGCACCGAAAAGCACGAGGATTACTTCCACGAGATGGGCGAAAAGGCGCAGGCAGGCGAACTGCTGGAGCATGAACTCGTGCACCTGCGCGAGGAACTCGACGCAATGGCCGCCAAGGGAACGCTGACCGCGGAACTCAAGGTGCTGCGCAAGAGCCTCGCGTCGGCGCAGGCGGACAGCGCCGCGTCGAACGCTGCCCCTGGCTTGCCGAGCGGGCCGGACGCGCAGGCCGGGGCCGCCTGATGGAAGCCCTGCTGCTCGGCATCTATTCGTTCTTCGTCTGGCTGATCTTCATCAAGTTCAAGTGGCTGCCGTGGAATACCTCGTCGCAGGTGATCGTCGTCATCATTCCGATCGTCGCGATGACGGCGCTGATCCTCACGCTCAACGTGGTCGCGCCGTCGTCGTCCGACGTGCGGGTCATCAAGTACGTCGTGCAGGTGATCCCGCAGGTGCGCGGGCGGGTGACCGAAGTGCCGGTCGAACCCAATCGCCTGGTGAAAGAGGGCGAGCTGCTGTTCCGGATCGATCCGACGCAGTACCAGAATGATTTCAACGCCGCCAAGGCCAAGCTCGCGGCCGACGAGGCGAAGCTGGCGCAGGCCAGCGCGGAACTGGTCGACGCGTCAGCGGGCGCGCGGCAGCTGCAGGAGGAGTTGAAATCCGCGAGCGGACAGGTCGCCTCGTTGCAGGCAAGACTTGAACTGGCCCGCCTGAGGGTCAGGCAGTATCGGGAACTGGTGGCCACCGGCGCCGGCGACCGCTTTGCGCTGGAGCAGGCCGAAGCCAACGTGACCGAACTGGAAGGCCAGTTGGCGACGGCGACGGCCAACGAAGCGCAGGTGACGCAAAAGCTGTCGGGACAGGTCAACGGCGAGCAAGCATCGGTCGCGGCGGCGCGGGCGCAGCTCGCGACCGCCAAGGCGCAGGTCGACCTCTCCCGCGCGGACCTCGCCAACGCGCAGTGGAGCCTGGACCAGACGACCGTCTACGCGCCGGCCAACGGCTACGCGATCAACGTCCAGCTGCGGCCCGGTTCGTTCGTGACCGCGTTCCCCGTGGCGCCTGCAATGAGCTTCGTCGAGGAAGAGTACCAGGTGATCGCGTTCTACGCGCAGAACGAACTGCAACTGGTCGAGCCCGGCAATCCCGCGGAATTCACGGTCAGGACCTACCCCGGGCGCGTGATCAAAGCATCGGTGGACTCCATCGTCTGGGCGCAGGGCCAGGGACAAGTCGCGCAGTCCGGCGTGGTGCCGCCAACTGGCGCCATCCCGCAGGTGCCGGGGCGGTTCCCGGTCAAGTTAGCCGTCGCGGAACAGGACCGCAAGTTGTTCCTCCCTGCGGGTGCGGCCGGTGCAGGCGCGATCTATACCGAGCACGCGCACGCAATTCATATCGTGCGCATGGTCATCGTGCGCGTCGGAACGATCACCGATTACCTCGTGCTGAAACTGCACTGATGCGTGCACCGACGTACCGTGTGAGCATCCTCGCAACGGCCCTCGCGGTCGCCGTGACCGGCTGCGCGCTCAATCCTCCGCCGACCGCGAGCGAACTGCAGAAGGAGGCGCTGCCGCACACCAGCATCCCGCCGGCATGGAAGGCTGCAGACGGCGCGGCGGCGCCGGTCGCCGACCGCTGGCTGGCCAGCTTCGACGATCCGGCGTTGTCCGCGCTGGTCGACGAAGCGCTGCTGTACAACGCCGACCTGCAGGCGGCGGCAGCGCGCGTCGAGCAGGCGGCGGGCTATGTCAAGGTGGCCGGCGGCGCGCTGCTGCCGTCGGTGGGCGTGGTCGGCACGGGGGGCGGCAAGTCGGGCGGCAGCGGCGGCCTCGACGGCATCTGGCTGAACGCGTCGCTGGAGCTGGATGTCTGGGGCCGCCTGCGCTACGGACGCGCGGCGGCAGAGGAGCAGTTCGCCGCGGTTGCGGCCGACTACGCGTATGCGCGTCAATCGCTGGCCGCCACGATTGCCAGGAGCTGGTTCCTGGCGATCGAAGCGGGGCTGCAGCGCGGCATCGCGCAGCAGGCGCTGCGTTCCGCGGAAGCGCTGCTGCGCGTCGCGCAGGACCGCCTGCGCGTCGGCATCGGCAACGAACAGGCGGTCGCGGAGGCCAGCGCCGGCGTCGGCACCTATCGCGACAACCTGCGGCAGATCGAGCAGGCGCGCGAACAGGCGCTGCGGGCGCTGGAACTGCTGCTCGGCCGCTATCCGGCCGCGGAAGTCGCCGTCACCGATCGGCTTTCGCCGATGCCGCCTCCCGTGCCGGTCGGAATGCCGTCGCAGCTGCTCGAGCGCCGTCCGGACGTGGTCGCCGCGGAACGCCGCGTCGCGGCGGCCTTCGACCGGGTGGGCGAGGCGCGCGCGGCGCAGCTGCCGCGCATCAGCCTTACCGCGGGCGTCAGCAGCGTGTCGAGCGACCTGATCGAATTGAAGGACACCAGCAACCCCATCTGGAGCGTCGGCGCGAACCTGATCGCGCCGCTGTACCAGGGCGGCGCGTTGCGGGCGCAGGTCGAGATCCGCACCGCCGAGCAGAAGCAGGCGGTCACGAATTACGCGCGCACCGGGCAACGGGCATTCGGCGAGGTCGAGAACGCGCTGGCGGCCGAGAGCACGCTGCAGGCACGCGCGGCGATCCTCGAGGCAACGATTCGCGACAGCGAACGGGCGCTGGAACTCGCGCGCATCCAGTATCGCGTCGGCACCATCAACCTGGCGACGGTCGAACAGCGCCAGATCGCGCTGTACTCGGCGCGCGTCGGGCTGCTGCGGGTCCAGACCGAGCGTCTGGCGCAGCGGGTCAACCTGTATCTCGCGCTAGGCGGCAGCTTCGACCTGCCCGCAGTCGAGCCGGTAGCGGCGAAGTGATGCTTGACCGGATGGTCGGACACCAGCAGTACGCGTGATCGCCCCTGCCGACCTCTGTCCCGGCTGCAACCGGGGACTTCGCAGCACCCCGCAACGTCGCCGGATCATCGGCGGCGACGGCTGGGCCTACGACGTCGGCTACGGCGGGCTCGACCACGTGCTGGCCTCGGGTTGCAACGTCAACATCCTGGTGCTCGACACCGAGGTCTACAGCAACAGCGGCGGGCGGGTTTCGAAGTCCACGCCACGTGGCGCGGTGGCCAAGTTCGCGGCCGCCGGCATGTCGATCGGCAAGAAGGACCTCGGCATGATCGCCATGGTGATCACTCCTCATCCCCTGCTCAAAAATTGAACAGAGTAGGCTGAACACCCGGGTCAGTTTTATGTCGGCATCACCCCGCCAAGTGGGTCAAGTCTCGGTCGGCGGCAACAGGCGAAGAACTTGCGGCGTCCCTACGGTGTGCTCTTTTCCCGCCCGGCCGAGCGCAGATCCTGCAGCTGGGACCGCAGCCACTGCCCGCTCTGGATGGACGCGCCATCGCCGCACTTGACCAGGTAGGACTGGCCCGACAGGCTGCTGCCCGAGGCGGCCCGCTCGATAAACTGCTCGGTGGTTTGCACCAGGCCGCGGTCTTCGAGGTACTTGAGCTTGCGCAGCAGATGCGGTTTCACCTCGGGCGCTGCGTACCAGGTGCCGTTGCGATTGAACTCGCACCCCGAGGCTTCGAGCCTGCCCAGCAAGCGGTCGATCTCGGTCTGGACCGCGGGAGCAAGTGGCGCTGCGATGGCCGCAGTTGCGAACAGCCAGACCAGCAGAAGCATCGGCAATCGCGGCACGAGTCGCGCCGCTTCCGCCGCCGATCCTGCGCTGGCGCCGCCTACAGCAGCCATTCGATGGGCAGAATCGACATGAATTCGACGCCCATGCGCGTCGCCCAGCTCGTCTCCGGCTCGGTGTCGTAACGCGTCTCGCCGGTCGACGTCCGCTCGATCCATTCCAGACTGCTGCCGTCGGGTGCCAGCTTCACCTCGTACGCCAGCATCGGCACTTCGACATCGAAGAACCGGGCCAGCCCCCCTGCGAGCACCGGACTGCCAATTACCAGGCCCATTTCGGTATTGAGGCGAACCGAGCGCTGGTCGAAGTTGAACGAGCCGACGAAGATCCGGCTGCGGTCCACAGCGAGCGTCTTGGCATGCAGGCCGGAGGAGGAGCCCGACCCGAACCGGTTGCCGGATTCCCCTTTTTGTTTGGTCAGGTTCGGCTTGATCTCGTAGAGCAGGACACCGGCCTGGAGCAGGTCCCGGCGGCGCTTCGCATAGCCTGAATGCACCGACTTCTCGTCGGACGCTGCGAGCGAGTTGGTGAGGATGCGCACCGTCACGCCGCGCTTCGCCAGTGCCGCCAGGTGCTCGGTGCCGCCGGCGCCGGGCACGAAGTACGGCGAAACGATGTCCAGCGTCTTCTCCGGCCGGCCCATCTTGCGCACCAGCGCCGGAAAGAGCAGCACGTCGGTCCGCTCCGTGGTGTCGAGCGTCTTGGCCGGGTCGTCGTATACGACCTCGGCGCTCGTCCACTCGAGGCCGAGCTTGCGGTCGAGCAGCTCGCCCATCAGCGGCGACGCGCGGACCGCATCGGCATAGGCGATCGATTCGGGTTCGGCGCGATTCGCCGCGAACCGGGCCTCGAGATTGGCGGCGGCGTCCGGCGCGGGTGGGCCGACGAGGCCCGACGCCGGGTAGGCGGAAGCGCTGTTCCAGTAGACGTCGAACTCCGTGGACACCTCCTGCACCGCCGGCCCGACAGCGAGCACGTCGAGGTCGGCGAACGTGAGCCCGCCGCCGGCGCCGAAGTACTCGTCGGCGATGTTGCGTCCGCCCACGACGGTGGCCTGATTGTCGGCGGTGAACGACTTGTTGTGCATGCGCCGGTTCACGCGGGTGAAGTCGGTCAGGAAATTCAGCGCGCGGTGGTCACGCACGGCGAGCGGGTTGTAGAGGCGCACCTCCATGTTCGAATGTGCGGCGAGCGCCGCGATGTTAACGGTGATCTGAATCCGCGGGAATTTGGGGGTCGCCGCGGAGCGACCCCGGAATCGCGCGTCGCGCAATTGCGTAATTGTCGATGGCTCAGCTTGGCCTTGCTGTCGGCGAGGCCTGCGC
>JADYZP010000027.1 GCA_020853025.1 Burkholderiales bacterium | reverse complement strand
TCCATACCAAGTGGTACTTGCAGTCCCAGACATTGTGGCTACCCGCCTTGTAGTCCTTCATCCCACCATCTTATCCCGGTCGCCTAAAGGCGAGGGGTTTGCGGATCCCCTATCGGGGACTCTAAAGGGATTGGTAAGGGCATCGTGCAAACGCTTGGTAGGGCAGGCGCACGGGTCATCATTGCCGATATCGATCAGCAAGAAGGTATGGCGACGGCACAAGAGTTTGGTTGTGCATTCAAAACCTTGGATGTTACCTCGCAAGCGGCATGTCGTAGCGTGGTTGCCGAGGTGATTGAAGAGTTCGGCAAGTTGGATATCCTGTGCTCCAACACCGGTATCTTCCCCCAAGCCACCTTGGCGGAAATGACCGAAGTCGACTGGGATCAGACCCACAACGTGAACCTGAAGAGTACTTTTTTTGTCGTCCAGGCCGCATTGGCCAACATGCGCAAAAATGGCTACGGACGCATTGTCATCACCTCTTCGATTACCGGTGCAATTACCGGTTATCCAGGTTGGAGCCATTATGGAGCGAGTAAGGCAGGCCAGTTAGGTTTCATGCGCAGCGCGGCCTTGGAATGTGCACGTGAAGGCATTACGGTGAATGCAGTGATGCCCGGCAATATCTTGACGGAAGGTCTGGCGGCACAAGGTGAGGCCTATCTTGAAAAGATGAAGCGCAGTATCCCGACCCATACCTTGGGCAAGCCAGAAGATATTGGCCATGCGGTTTGTTTCCTGGCATCGAAAGAAGCGGGCTATATCACTGGTCAGACGATCATCATCGATGGTGGCCAGATCCTGCCCGAGTCGCCTGAGGCGCTACTCTAAATTACAGCGCCGCGATAGAGGATAGCCTGTGCAGCCGACACGAAATGCGTGGTCGGGGCGAAGCGCATGATGTGCTGGACGATCTCGTGAGCACTTCAAAGTCACAGGAACTTCAAACTAAGCGGCCTGAACGTCGTCCAACCTGGCCGCCGTGCGTATCGCCAGGGCAGCCATCAACGTAAAGATCGCCAGCACGGCGCCGATGCCAAGCCACTGCGCAATGACTCCGAAGATGCCGCCGGCGAGCAGGATCAGACCTACCGTCGAATTGCTGAGCGCGGTGTAGGTCGCCCGGCTGTCGCGGTCTGCCATGTCAACGACGTGCACCGAACGCCCGAGCCGCACGCCCTGGTGCGCGATCATGAGCACGAACAAGAGGGCCGGCAGTAATGACGCCTCCTCCAGCGCTTTCGGTATCACCAGCGCGAGAAAGGCAGCAACCGCATTCGCCAGCGCAGCGAGCGCGGCCGCGAGCATCAGCACGCGACGACTCGATCGGTCGGCGAGCCGCCCCCAGAAGTAGGTGCTGGCCAGACTCGCCGCCGCCGATGCAACCATAAACGGGCCCAGTGCGCCGAGGCCGCTGACAGCGCTGTCACCGCTGAGTGCGATGTAGAACGGCGGCGCCAGCGCCGTCGACAGCAGCAATGCGCGCGTCACGATGAGGCGGCGAAGTTGCGCGTCGCTGCGCAGCAGGCCAAGTTGCGCGATGACCGCGGCCAGGCCGTCGATGCCGCCTGTGGTCGTGCCGGGTTCCTCCTGAATCGACCCGAAGACGAACGCGGCCAGCAGCCAGCAGACGCCGCCGAGCACGACCATGCCGGCGACGACCGGCGCCGTGAGCGGGATCCAGCCGATTGAATAGCCGACAGCCAACAGCAGCGTCACCACGGCGGCGATGGTGCCCGCGGTGCCGCTGACCGACCCACGCCGGCCTTTGTCCACGGTCTTGCCGAGCACGTCCTTGAAGCTGATCGAGCACAGGCTGCGGCCGAGCGCAAAAACCGCGATCAGTACGACCGCGACGATGCCGGCGACCGCACCGGAGAACATCTGTGCCCACCACCCCATCAGGCCGAACCCGATGATCGCCGCGCCCTGGATGACGCAGCCCAACACGTAGACGGTCTTGCGGATGGGGAGCCGCCGGATGCGCGCCGAGATTACCAGTTGCGGCAGCATTGCCAGCGATTCGCGCACCGGCACCAGCAGGCCGAGCGCCCAGGTCGGCGTGCCGATGGCGTCGAGCAACCAGGCGAGCACGAGCTTGGGATCGGCCAAGCCTTCACCGACTTTCGTCAGACTCAGCGACACGACGTGCACGCCGTAGTTGCGCGGCTGCTCGCGGCACGCCGATTCGGGCAGGTCGCGGCACACCTGCGCCAACGGGTCGTCGTCGACGAGCAGCGCGTGCAGGCGGGCGAAACCGGTCATCGGAAGCGGTAGCTCGCGGCGGCGCCGATGCGGTCGTGGGCCCACGTACCGATCAGTGCGAGCCATTGGCGAAACGGATACATAAACAACGGGCCCTAAAATGCAAAAAAGAGTCGCCGCTTTCGCGAAAACTCCTTGAATGAATTGGCTCCCCGACCTGGGCTCGAACCAGGGACCTGCGGATTAACAGTCCGTCGCTCTACCAGCTGAGCTATCGGGGAATCGGGACCTACGCAAGCCTTCCATTATATCAATTCCTCCGAACGTCGGTCAAAAGCGCTGCCTCGGGAACGACTGCAGCGCGCAATGCACCGGCTATCGCCGCTCGGCACCTACGACAACGCGCCGATCGTTGCGCGCAAAAATCTCGATGCGCATCACATCGTTTTCCAGCCTGGCGTGAACGAGGATCTCGCCGCCACCGCGCTTTGGGGGGAAACAGCAACTCGGACTGTACGACGACGCGACCTGCGACGGTGTCTTCGGCATCTGATACGGCAAGGGGCCGAGGGTGGTCCGCTCGACCGATGCGCTAAAGCACGCCAACGCCGTCGGCCACGGCACCCTAGCGACGCGGCTTGCCGTCCGGGGTGGTCTGGCCTTCGGCCCCCGGCACCTGCCCGAAGTGCGGCGCCGCCAGCCGCAGGTAGTGGAACATCGACCACAACGTCAGGACCGCCGCGACCCAGAGCGCGACCGTGCCGAGCAACGGAGTGGAGACGCCGGGAATCACCGGCTCCCACAGCAGCAGCGCGATGATCGCCGTCATCTGCGCCGCGGTCTTGACTTTGCCGATCAGCGCCACGGCGACGTTTCGGGTCTTGCCGAGTTGCGCCATCCATTCGCGCAGCGCCGAGATTGCGATCTCGCGGCCGATGATGATGATGGCGAGGTACGCCTCCGCACGTCCCAACTGGACGAGCAGGATCAGCGCCGCCGCGACCATCAGCTTATCGGCTACGGGATCGAGGAAGGCGCCGAAGGCACTGGTCTCCCCCCACCGACGGGCGAGGTAGCCGTCGAGCCAGTCGGTGATGGCGGCCACCGCGAAGATGGTCATCGCGATCCAGTTCTTGGCGACCGGCGCAAGCCACGTGTCCGGCAGGTAGTAGACGGCGACGAAGACCGGGATCATGACGATCCGCAGCCAGGTCAGCGCGATGGGGATATTGAAGGGCATCGGGAGAGGATGTGCGTCGCGCACCTCGAGGAATTCTACCTTCAATGGTGTCAATGCAGTTCCGCGAAAATGCGCTCCGCCAGTGCCCGCGATATTCCCGGCACGCGCGCGATGTCGTCGATGCTCGCCGCCTGTACGCCCTTGACGCCGCCGAAGTGCTGCAGCAGCGCGCGGCGCTTGGTCGGGCCGATGCCGGCGATTTCCTGCAGCGCCGACGTCGTCCGCGCCTTGCCGCGGCGGGCGCGATGGCCCTGGATCGCGAAGCGATGCGCTTCGTCGCGGATCTGTTGCAGCAGATGCAGCCCCGGATGATCCGGAGGCAGGTTGAGCACGGACTCGCGCTCCGGAAATACGATGTCCTCCTCGCCCGCCCGGCGCGCAGGGCCCTTGGCGATGCCGATCAGCGGCACGCCGTGCATCCCCTGCTCCTCGAGGACGTTGGCGGCGACGGCGACCTGCCCGCGGCCGCCGTCGATCACCAGGAGGTCGGGCGCCGGATACTCGCCGGCGACGATACGCGCGCAGCGGCGCGACAGCGCTTCGCGCATCGCCGCATAGTCGTCGCCCTCCTGGTCGGGGCTGACGTTGAAGCGGCGGTACTCGGAGGACTGCATCGCCAGCCGGTCGAAGATCACGCAGGAGGCGACCGCCGCCTCGCCCATCGTGTGCGAGACGTCGAAGCATTCGATGCGCTGGACCGACGCCGACAGGCCGAGTGCCTGCTGCAGGGCAGCGAGCCGATCCTCCTGCGTGGCTCTTTGCGCGAGCCTCTGGCGGATTGCCAGCGCCGCATTCTGCAAGGCCATCGTCAGCCAGACGCGCCGCTCGCCACCGGGATTGCCGACGATCTCGACCTTGTACCCCGACTGCAGCGACAGCACGTCGGACAGCGCCGCATGCTCGGCCACGCCGGGAACGACGATCGTCGGCGGCACCGGCCGTTCGACGTAGTGCTGCTCGAGAAACGCCGAAACGATGTCCTGGAACGTCGAGACGTCCGCGGCATCGGCGTCGAAATCGAAGCGGCGGGGAAAGAACGTGCGATCGCCGACGTGCCGGCCGCCGCGAATCATCACCACGTTCACCGCAAAGAGTCCGCGCTCGGACGCCGCCGCGACGACGTCGACGTCACCGGCCGTGGCGCTTTCGACGAACTGACGCGACTGCAATTGCTGCAGGCGGCCGATCTTGTCGCGGATGCCCGCGGCGCGCTCGAACTCGAGCTTCGCCGCAGCGTCCTCCATCAGCGCCTGCAGCCGCACGAGGACCTCGCCCGCCTTGCCGCGCAGGAACAGCGTTGCGCCTTCGACGTCCTCGCGGTACTCGGCCTCGCCGATCAGTCCGACGCACGGCGCCGTGCAGCGCTGGATCTGGTGCAGCATGCACGGCCGCGACCGGTTGGCGAACACGGTGTTCTCGCAGGTGCGCAGCATGAACACTTTCTGCAGCGTCGCGATGCCGTCGCGGACGGCGCCGGCCCCGGGAAAGGGACCGAAGTAGCGATGGCGGCGGTCGAGTGCACCGCGGTGGAAGCGCAGCTGCGGATAGGCGTCGCCGGAAATGCAGACGTAGGGATAGCTCTTGTCATCGCGAAAGAGGATGTTGTAGCGCGGCTCGTACGCCTTGATGTAGTTGTTCTCGAGCAGCAGCGCCTCGCCCTCGGAGCGCGTGACCGTCGTCTCCACGCTCGCCACCTGCGCGACCATCGCCGCGATGCGCGGCTCGTGCCCCGACTTCTGAAAGTAATTGGCGACACGCTTTTTCAGATCACGCGCCTTGCCGACGTACAGCGTCTCGCCGCCCGCGTTGCGCATCCGGTAGACGCCGGGACGATGCGGCAACGACGCAATCAGCTCGCGCGCATCGAAGGCGGTGGTGGGGGGCGCGGCGTGATCCTGCGGCATCGCAAGCTTCTCAGGTCGCCGCACTGGGACGCTCGGCCGCGGCGAAGTGGGCAGCGATGGCGTCGAAGACCGCGGTGAACATCGCCGGCGTCAGCCGCCGTGTGTTGGTGTTGTAGCGGCTGCAGTGGTAGCTGTCGGCGAGCACGCGAGCGCCGGGCAGCGGATGCAACGCGCCGTGGGCGAAGGCGAACGCGGACGTGCGCATACCCAGCGCGCGCAGCGTCGCGTCGTGCGCGATGCGGCCGAGCGCCAGGATGGCGCCGCCTTCCGGCACTGCCTGCAAGTCCGCAGCCAGGTAGGCGTTGCACGCCCGCATTTCGGCGGGCGTGGGCTTGTTCTCCGGAGGCAGGCACTTGACCGCATTGGTGATCCGGCATCCGCTCAGCCGGAGGCCATCGTCGCGGGCGCGCGCTACCGGCGCCGTCGCGAATCCGTAGGCGTAGAGCGTTGCGTAGAGCAGGATGCCGGCATGGTCGCCGGTGAACGGACGGCCGCTCGCGTTCGCGCCATGCATGCCGGGCGCCAGTCCGACGACGACCAGCCGTGCCGATTCCGAACCGAAAGGCGGCACCGGCCGGCACCAGTACGTCGGATATCGCTGGCCGATCTCCGCCAGGAAAGTGGCCAGGCGCGGACAGCGACGACACGCCTCGTCGTAAACGGCGGTAGACATTGAGGTGCGCTCTTCTGGCACAATCTGATACCCGGTAACAGGTGGCAGGTGTCAGCTGCCCGTTGTCTGGGTTGGAAAGCCGGAAGTCGAGCGTCAATCGCGGCACCGATTGCACGCGACCGTCGACGTTCGACCGAATTTCGATCCGAACGAATAATATCTGGGTTTTCTTCGGCCCGATTGCAACGTGCGTCGGCCAATCATGCCGCGTTGTCCGTGGCTCCTCGCTCTCAGACTCGAATGACCGCTCCTCCCGTCCACCTCGAAGTGCGCTCTCGGCTGCCGGCGCGGGTGACGCGCAAGCCGCCGCTGCTGTTCATCCACGGCGGCTATTGCGACGCATGGTGCTGGGAGCCCTATTTCCTGCCGTGGTTCGCCGCCCGGGGTTGGCCAGCCTACGCGCTGTCGCTGCGCGGACACGGATCGAGCAGCGGCGCGGAGGCGCTGTACGTTACCGGACTCGACGACTACGTCGCCGACGTCGAGCAGGTCGTGAGTGGGCTCGATGCGCCGCCGGTGCTGATCGGTCACTCGATGGGTGCGGCGATCTGCGAGCGCATGATGGCCACGCGGCCGGTGCGCGGTGCGGCGCTGCTGGCGCCGGTGCCGCCCGCAGGACTGATGCCAGTCGCCGCCAGACTCGCGGCGACGCATCCGGACTACATGTCGCACATGATCGGATTCGATCCAACCAAGCTTAGCAGTGAACTGCTGCAGGTCCTGCGCCCGTTCTATTTCAGCGACGGTGTCGACCGCGCCATCCTCCGCGACGCGCTCGCCCATTTGAACGGTGAATCGCCGCGCGTGCTCATCGACCTGACGCTGCGGCTGCATTGGGCATTGCCAAAGCGTAGGCCTTCACCGGCTTTCGTGATGGGCGCCATCGACGACCGGATCGCGGTTCCTGACGACGTACGTGCCACCGCTGCGCACCATCGGGTCGACGCCACGATCCTGCCCGGCATGGGCCACATGCTGATGCTCGAACCGGAATGGAAGCTCGCCGCGGCGGCACTGGCCGAGTGGCTCTGCACGTTGGACTAGACAGGCAATGTCCGTTGGCGACTAGCGCCGCTTGCGCGCGAACTCGTAGAAGGAGCCGGCTTCCAGCGGCTTGCTGACCCAAAACCCCTGAAAGGCATCACAACCGCGGACATCGAGAAATTCGAGTTGCTCGCGGGTGCCCACGCCTTCGGCGATGACCTTCAGCCCGAGGCCGCGCGCCAGCCCGATGATCGCTTCGGTGATCGCGGCATCCTGCGGATCGGATTCGAGGTCGGCGATGAACGAGATGTCGATCTTCAATGTATCGATCGGGAAGTGCTTCAAATGCGTGAGTGACGAATAGCCGGTGCCAAAGTCGTCGATCGCCACGGTGAAGCCCTCGTCGCGCAGCTGGTGCAGCACCTTGCGGATGGCGTCGAGGTCGTGCAGCAGGCTGGTCTCGGTAACTTCCAGCTCGATCCACGACGGGTCGCATTCCTCGGCCCTGACAATGTCGGAAATGCGCTGCGCCAGATCTTCGCGGTAGAACTGCCGCGCCGACATGTTGACCGACACCTTGATCGACAGGCCGGCATGGCGCCAGGCGACGCATTGCTTCGCCGCCGAACGCAGCACCCAATCGCCGAGCGTGTGAATGAGCCCCGACTCCTCGGCGAGCGGAATGAATACCAGCGGCGGCACGTTGCCGTGCTCGGGATCGCTCCAGCGAAGCAGCGCCTCAGCGCCGATGATCGCGCGGTCGCTGATCCTGACCACCGGTTGATAGTGCAGGCACAGCGCGTCATCGGCCAGCGCGGTGCGCAGCGCCACCTCGAGCGAATGCTGGCGCAGCCGGTGCTCGGCCAGGTTCTCGTCGATGTACTGGTAGGTGTTGCCGGCGAGATCCTTCGATCGGTACATCGCGACGTCCGCGTGTTTCAGCAACTCCTCGGGATCGTCGGAATCGTCCGGATAGACGGCGATGCCGATCGACGAGGTGACGAAGATGTCGTGCCCCTCGATCTCGAAGGGCAGCGCGACCGCGTCGATCAGCTTCTGCGCGATAAGGCCGAGCACCGCGCTGTCGTCGAAGTCCTCGACGATCACCATGAACTCGTCACCGCCCAAGCGCGCCAGCAGGTCGGTCTCGCGCAGCGCGCCGGAAAGCGACGCCGTCACGCGTTTCAGGAGCTCGTCGCCGATCCGGTGGCCGAGGGTGTCGTTGACGTTCTTGAAGCGATCGAGGTCGATGAACAGCACGCCGACGCGGTGGCCGCTGCGCTTGGCCTGCGCGATCGCCTGCGTCAGCCGCTCGTGCAGCAGCAGGCGGTTCGGCAGGCCGGTCAGCGCGTCGCGCGTGGCCAGGTACTGCAGGCGCTCCTCGGCCTGGATCCGCGACGACACATCCTGGACGAACGAAAGTATGGAAACGATCCTGCCGTCGTCGTCGAGCAGCGCCGAGTGGTACCACTCGCACCAGATGGTGCTGCCATCCTGCCGGTGATTGCGCGTCAGGCCCGTCGCGCGCGGGTCCTCGCCGCCCATCAGCCTGCCGACGAGCCCGGCGAAGGCCTCGCGGTCGTCCTCGTGCACCAATGGACTGTCAGAGAGCGGGATGCCCAGTATCTGCTCGGAGGTCCAGCCGAAGATGTTTTGCGCCTGCGGCGACCAGCGCACCAGGCTGAAATCACGGTCCCATTCGAGCACGGCCAGCGGCGTGTTGCTGATGTGCGACGACAGCATCCAGTTGACGCGCTTCAGTTCGTTCTCGTTGCGCTTCTGGTCGTGGATGTCGGCGTGCACCGCGTAGATGCCGATGACGTTGCCTTCGGCGTCACGGTGCGGCGCGTAGTGCACCGACTCCCAGCGCTGCTGGCCATCGGGCTGCGCGAGCTGCTTTTCGGCGGACACCGTCTCGCCGATCAGCACGCGGTCGAGCAACGGTCCCAGCTGCTCCGCACGCTCGTTGCCGACGACCTCGACGAACGCTCGTCCGGTCAGCTCCTTGCGCGTCTCCCCCAGCCATTCCTCGTTGTGCCGGTTGAGAAAGCGGTAGCGATAGTCGCGGTCGATGTAGGAGACTCGCGCCGGCACGTTATCCATGATCAGGCTCATTTCCGCCTCGGAATTACGCAGCGCCTCCTGCGCCTGCTTCAATCCATGGATGTCGTTCATCAGCACGAAGGCGCCGTGAACCTCACCGCTGGGCGCGGCATCGGGCACGACGCGGATCGTCATCCATCGCTTGACGCCGTTCGCACCCGGGACCAGCCGGTCGAACGCCGTCGACTCGCCCTCCATCGCCTGCGTCAGCATCGCCTGCGCGCTCTGGTAGATGCCGTGGCCGACGACGTCTTGCAGCCGCATCACGCTCACCTGCTCGACGCTAAGGCCGAAGAACTGCAGGAACG
This sequence comes from Burkholderiales bacterium, assembly GCA_020853025.1. Classification (GTDB taxonomy): domain Bacteria; phylum Pseudomonadota; class Gammaproteobacteria; order Burkholderiales; family Casimicrobiaceae; genus VBCG01. The sequence goes on along the minus strand of JADYZP010000027.1, from coordinate 17,017 downwards.
TGCGGTTGACGTAGTGGCAGCGCTGGTCGCGGTCGATGTAGGCCACCGGCGCCGGCACGCCGTCCATGATCGCGCGCAACTGGCCCTCGCGCGCGGCCAGTGCGTCCTGCGCCAGCTTCAGGTCGGTGATGTCGTGGCCGACGACGTACTCGCCCTTCATGGTGCCGTCGAAGTTGAGGTCCGGCACGCAGCGGGCTTGAATCCAGCGCTCGCGGCCGTTGGCGTCGATCACCGCGCGTTCGTAGGTGATCGCCTCGCCGGAGAAAGCGCGATTGCGTCCGGGTTCCATGATGCCGGCCAGGTCCGGTCCCAGCACGTCGGTGCCCTTGCCCAGCACCTGTTCGCGCTCGAGGCCCACCAGACTCAGGAACGCGTCGTTGACGAATTCGTACTTGCGGTCGGCCGACAGGTAGACGATGGGCTCGGGAATGTTGTCGTTGAACAGGCGCAGCTGTTCCTCGCGCGCCGCCAGCGCCTGTTGCGTGAGCTTCAGGTCGTGGATGTCGTACTCGGTGCAGTAGAGCCCGCGTACCGAGCCCGACACGTCGAGGTCCGGCGCGATGCGCCCGTGCAACCAGCGCCGCTGGCCCTGCATCGTGGCGCCGATCCTTTCGTACTCGACGTGCTCGCCCGCCTGCGCGCGCTTGACGATCGGGCGCAGAAAGGCCGCGACGTCGGGCATCATGACCTCGAAGGGCGTCTTGCCGTAGATCTCATCCTGCGGCCTGCACACCGAGTTCGCGAACGCCTGGTTGACGAAGGTGTACTTCAAGTTGCGGTCGAGATAGGCGATCGGCCCCGGGATGTTGTCGGCGAAGAGGCGCATCTGCGCTTCCTGCGACTTCAGCGCGTCGCGAATCCGGATATCGTCTTCGATGTCCGTCATCACCGCGAACGCGCCACCGACGCGGCCGCCCATCTCGCGATCCGGAAACAGCGTTATCCGCATCCAGCGCGCGTCGCCGTCGACACGGCGCTCGCGGCGCTCGTAGGTGACGGTCGCACCCACGAAGGCGCGTTCGACGTAGCCCTGCATCTCGGCAAAGGCGTCGGCGGGCAGCACGTCCTTCAGCGCGTGGCCCAGCACGTCGTCGGAGGGAACGCCGATCCAGCTGCCGAAGGGCTTGTTCGCGAAGCGGATCCGGTATTGCCGGTCGAAGTAGAGGATCGGCAATCCGACGCTGTCGGTGACGATGCGCAGCCGGTGCTCGCGCTGACCCGCTTCCAGCTCCAGCCGCTTCACATGGTCGACGTCGCTGTAGGTGACCAGAAACCCGCGAACGTGCCCCTGGGTACTGCGATCCGGGTAATAGTCGACGCGAACCCAGAGCGCCGGACGACCCGCGGTCACCAGCTGGCGCTCGTAAGCCGTCCGCTCGCCGGCGAGCGCGGCGTCGATGTAGGCGCGATAGAGCTGGTAGACGTCCCGGCCCAGGACCTCGATCGCTTCACGGCCCAGCACCTCACCTTCAGGCCTGCCGAGCCAGTCGACGAAGGCCTTGTTGACAAAACGGTAACGCTGGTTGCGGTCGACGTAGGCGACCGGAACCCCGAGCGCATTCAGCTTGCGCTGCGACAGCGCGAGCAGCGAATCGCGCTCGGCGGGTTCGCCAACCGTTGGCGGCGGCAAATCAAGGCGATTGAGCGAGCGTGAAAGGGTCATAACCGATTGTTTTTTAGTAGAGTTCAATCCAGAATCCCACATGTTGCGCTGGTGTCGGGATGCTGTCGTCCGCCCACCTCGTGTCACCCGTCCACACCTAAGTCGTCCAGTACAAGCAAGGATCACGCCCGACGACGGCATGGGTAGAGCTATCCGGCGCGACCTCCAGGCGCCGGCTCGAGCTGCATCCAAGCCCTCCATTCGCAGCGCCGCAGCGCCGATTCCCGGCGTCCCCCCCGAGGCCAAGCGATCCAGTCCACTCGACAGGCCGGTTACAATTCACGATGAACGCTACTCGGGCGCAACTGCTGAATCCGGACCGTGCCGGCGGCAGACCCCTGGCTGCATCGTACGCCGTCGGGAAAACACGGGGGCAGGTGTCGTGGCCATGGCGCTGCATGGACCGAGCGCCCCGCCAGCCTTTGAACAAGAAGGAGGAGAGCGTGAAATTAATTGATAGGCGCGACGCGTTCGTCGCCATTGGATTCTATGCACTGGCGGCGGCGGCGGCCGCCGCGCAGGAAGTTACGCTGTTCCAGAACGAGGACTTCAACGGGCCCCGCTACACCGCCAACGGCTCGGTCAGCGACCTGTCCCGCGTCGGCTTCAACGACCGCGCGTCATCGATGAAAATCCGCGGCGGCTCCTGGCAAGTTTGCGCGGACAGCTTCTTCCGCGGCCAATGCGTGACGCTCAACGCGGGCAGCTACCGGTCGCTGTCGACAATCGGCCTCGACAACCAGGTGTCGTCGCTGCGCGAAGTCGGCTGGGGCGGTGGAGCCGGCGGCGGCAACGCCAGCGGCGGCGGCTCGGGCCGCACGTCGATCGTGCTCTTCGAGCATGCGGGGATGACCGGACGCTCGTATACGCTGACCGGCGCGACCCCCGACCTCGGCGGGACCGGGTTCAACGATCGCGCGATGTCGGCGATCGTCACCGGCGGGAAGTGGCAAGTTTGCACGGACGCCGACTTCCAGAGCACTTGCGAAGTCTTCGGTCCCGGTCAGCATGGCAACCTCGCTGCCGTGACGAGCCGTGCCAGTTCGGCGCGGCCGCTCTACGATGGCGGTGGTGGTGGCGGCGGCAGTGTTGGCGGAGGTGGTGGCCAGGGTGGCGGCTGGGGCGGCAGAAACCGCGTCATCCTCTACGAAGGCCCCAATTTCTCAGGACGGGCGTATACGGTCACGACCAACGTCCTCGGCAACCTCGACAACACCGGCTTCAACGACCGCGCGTCGTCGCTACGCGTCGAGCGCGGCTACTGGCTCTTCTGCACCGATGCGAATTTCCAGGGCGAATGCCGGACCTTCGGTCCTGGCGATTATTCGACGCTGGCGTGGTTCTCGAACCGCATCTCGTCGGGTCGACGAATCTCGAACGACTACCCATACAACGCGCCACCGCAGTGGCGCAATTGAGACGCGACAACAGACGCGCCGCCGCATGCCGATCGTCGACGACATCCCAGAATTGCGCCGCATCCTCGCGCAGACGCACACGATCGCCGTCGTCGGGCTGTCGCAGCACTGGTACCGGCCGAGCTACTTCGCGGCCAAGTACATGCGCGACCACGGCTACCGGATCGTGCCGGTGAATCCCGCCTACGACCGCGTACTCGACGAGCGCTGCTATCCGGACCTCGCCGCAATCGACGCGCCCGTCGACGTCGTCGACTGCTTTCGCCCGTCGCGTGACATTCCCGCCATCGCGCGCGCGGCGGTGGCGATCGGCGCCAAGGTGCTGTGGATGCAGCTCGGCATCCGCAGCGACGAGGCGGCGCGCATCGCAACCGACGCCGGTCTCGACGTCGTCATGGATCGTTGCGTGAAAATCGAACACGCGCGCATTCTCGGCGGCCTCAACTGGGCAGGGGTGAACACCGGCATCATTTCGGCACGGCGACCCACGTGACGCTCCGCTACCCGCCGCTGCAACGCGCCTGCCAAGCATCCGGTGACCCCTGGCGCCGGCATTTCGCCACGCTTGCCCATCGACACGTCCGCTGATGCCCGACCGCAAATTCGGCTTCGACACGCTCTGCCTGCACGCCGGCCAGATTCCCGACGCCGCGACGGGAGCGCGCGCGCTGCCGATCTACCAGACGACGTCCTTCGTCTTCGACGACGCCGATCACGCCGCGAGCCTGTTCAACCTGCAGACCTTCGGCAACGTCTATTCGCGGATCTCCAATCCGACGGTGGCGGCGCTCGAGGAGCGGGTAGCGGCGCTGGAAGGCGGGCGCGCAGCACTCGCCACTGCCACCGGCATGGCCGCGCAAACCGTCGCACTGCTGACGCTGTGCGCCGCCGGCGACCACATCGTGGCCTCGCGCACGCTCTATGGCGGAAGCTACGCGCAGCTTGCGGTCACCTTCGCGCAGTTCGGCATCGACGCGACCTTCGTCGACAGCGACGAGCCACAGAATTACCGGACCGCGGTCAGGCCGAACACCAAGGCGGTTTACGTCGAGACCCTCGGCAACCCGCAGCTCAACGTGGCCGACCTGTCCGCGATCAGCGCCATCGCGCGGGAAGCGGGCGTTCCGCTGGTCGTCGACAACACGCTGGCCTCGCCGTATCTGTGCCGGCCCTTCGAGCACGGCGCGGACCTCGTCGTCCACTCGGTCACCAAGTACCTGGGCGGACACGGCACGACGATGGGCGGCATCATCGTCGAATCAGGCAGGTTTCCGTGGGACAACGGGAAGTTTCCGCAGATGACCGAGCCCTCGCGCGGCTATCACGGTGTGCGTTTCTTCGAGACCTTCGGCGATTTCGGCTTTACGATGAAGGCGCGCATGGAAACGATGCGCACGCTCGGCCCCACGCTGTCGCCGCATTCCGCATTCCTGCTGATGCAGGGCATCGAGACGCTGCACCTGCGCATGCCACGGCACTGCGCGTCGGCACTGGCCGTCGCGCAGCACCTGGCCGCACATCCGGCGGTCGCCTGGGTCAACTATCCCGAGCTCGCCGGCAATCGATACAAGGCGCTCGCCGCGCGTTACCTGCCGCAGGGCGCCGGCGGCATCCTCACCTTCGGCGTGCGCGGCGGCGCTGCCGCCGGCGTCAGGTTCATCGAGTCGGTACAATTCCTCTCGCACCTCGCCAACGTCGGCGACGCGAAATCGCTGGTCATCCACCCGGCGTCGACCACGCACCGCCAGCTCTCGGAAGACGAGCAGCGCGCCGCCGGCGTGTCACCGGAAATGATCAGGCTCTCCATCGGGCTGGAAACGCCGGACGACATCCTGTGGGATATCGATCGGGCGCTCGCGCAGACCACTTCGTGATCAATCGCAAAATCGGACACCCATGACGCGTTACGCCACTATTCCCTGGCCGTTGGCAGGGATTTTCATCGCCATCGCGCTCGTTGCGCAGGACGTGCTGCTCGCAGCCTTCGGCGCCAATCCAGCACTCGTCCAGACCACGTACCGAATGCTGGTCTGGACGATCGGCATTTCGTCGCTGGTGCTGTTGTTGCTGCCGCCGCGACGCGCCGCGTACCTGCTGGGATTCGTAGTCTGCGCCGGCCTCATCGGCTGGGCGCTATGGCTGCAATACGGGCTCGAGCTCGACCCGTGTCCGCTGTGCGTGTTCCAGCGCATCGGCGTCATCGCCACGGGAATCGTCTTCCTGGTCGCGGCCATCCACAATCCAGGGCGAACCGGCGCCGCATTCTATGCAGCGCTGACCATCATCGCCTCCGGCATCGGCGCGGCAATCGCCGCCTGGCACGTCTGGATCCAGGCGCAGCCGAAGGGCTCGGTCGCCGCCTGCGGCATGGGACTCGACTATATGCTGGAGACGCTGCCGCTGACCGAAGTGATCGGGCGCGTGCTCCGGGGCAGCGGCGAGTGTGCCGAGCAGGGCTGGCTGTTTCTCGGGCTGGCGATTCCGTCGTGGACCTTTGTCTTCTTCGTCGCGATGATTGCGGCGGCGATGGCGCTGGTCCGCCGCGATTAGCCTGTGGCTCCGGCTTCAGCCGGATGCTTTCATACCTTCCAAACCCGTCCCGCTGAAGCCTGACCTGCAAGCCTGACCTACTTTGGCGCCATGCGGATCGCGCCGTCGAGCCTGATCACCTCGCCGTTGAGCATCGGGTTGCGCACGATCTCCGCGACCAGCGATGCGAACTCGGGCGCGCGGCCGAGCCGCGGTGGAAACGGCACCATCTTGCCGAGCGCCGCCTGCACGTCGGGTGCCAGGCTGTCCATCATCGGCGTGTGGAAGATGCCCGGCGCGATCGTCATCACGCGGATGCCGTAGCGTGCGAGTTCGCGCGCGATCGGCAAGGTCATGCCGACAATGCCGCCTTTCGACGCCGCATAGGCTGCCTGTCCGATCTGCCCGTCGAAAGCCGCCACCGATGCCGTGTTGACGATGACGCCGCGCTCGTCTTCGGCGTTCGGCATACCGCGGCTCATCGCGTCGGCCGCGAGCCGGATCATGTTGAACATGCCGACGAGATTGATCGCGATCGTGCGTGCAAAGCCCGCCAGCGAATGCGGGCCTTCCTTGCCGACAACCTTCTCGCCGTGGACGATGCCGGCACAGCCGACGAGGCCCTGGAGTCCACCGAATTCGGCAACGGCGGTCGCGACCGCGGCGCGCGCACTCTCCTCGTCGGCGACGTCGGTCCGCACGAAACGTGCAGACGCTCCGAGTTCGCCGGCGAGCGCGCGCCCGGCCTTGTCGTTGACGTCGGCGATGATGACCCGGCCGCCGCCGTCGACCAGCCTGCGCGCCGTGCCTGCGCCCAACCCCGACGCTCCACCGGTGACAATGAAGGTACTTTGCTCGATGTCCATGCGTTGCTTCCGCGTTCGTTGATGAAATCCTGCAATGGCGATGATATCCGGATGGACGGGTCGGGGCGTGGTTGCGGCGCCTCCCGAGCGTCGCGCTGTCGCGGACACCTGCGGCGGGCCTCTTTTATTTGTCCGCCGTCGCCGCCATCTATAGCTTCGCCGACTTCCGCATCGGGCGCCGCTGCGGTTCCCGAAGCGCTGGAAAACGGTATAATCCGAAACCAATTATCCTTTTCTAATCAAATGCTTTTGCGGCATCTGCCGCAGGAATCGACTCCATGCCTATCTACGAATACCGCTGCGCCGCCTGCCAGCACAAGTTCGACACCTTGCAAAAGTTCAGCGACGCGCCGCTGGTCGATTGTCCGCAATGCGGCAAGCCCGCGCTGCGCAAGCAGGTCACGGCAGCCGGCTTCCAGCTGAAGGGAAGCGGCTGGTACCAGACCGACTTCCGCGGCGGCAAGGAAGCGCCCGCCGGTGCCGATAGCAAATCTGCCGCAACCGCCGACGGCAAAGCCGCTGGCGACACCAAGGCGGACGCTGGCGGCAAATCGGCCGACGCGCCGGCCACCAAAGCGGACACGGTGCCGGCCAAGTCCGAGACCTCGAAGTCCGAAACCTCGGCAACTCCGGCGAGTTCTCCGCCGGCCGCAGCCTGACCCGACGCGCACCGGTCCCGCCCGCATTTGACTCCGCCATGAAGCGCTACCTCGTCGCAGGACTGCTGGTCTGGGTACCGCTGGGCATCACCCTGTGGGTGTTGCACTTCCTGATCACGACGCTCGACCAGACGTTGCTGTTGTTCCCGACCGAGGCGCGGCCGGATACCTTGCTGGGCTACCACGTTCCCGGACTCGGCGTCGTCTTGAGTTTTGGCATCCTGCTGCTGACCGGGGTCGTCGCCGCCAATTTCCTTGGCGCGCGGCTGATTCGTGTCTGGGAAGCCGTGCTCGGCAGGATCCCCGTCGTCAAGTCGATCTATTCGTCGGTCAAGCAGGTCAGCGATACGCTGCTCTCGGATTCCGGCAACGCGTTTCGCAAGGCTTTGCTGGTGGAGTTCCCGCACGACGGCGCGTGGACGATCGCCTTCATGACCGGCACTCCGGCTCCGGCGGTGAGCATTCATCTGGACGACGAGCATGTCAGTGTCTACGTACCGACGACGCCCAATCCGACTTCAGGTTATTTCATCATTGTGCCGAAGTCTCGTGTCCGCGACCTCGACATGACCGTCGACGAGGCCTTGAAGTACGTGATCTCGATGGGTGTGGTGGCTCCGCGCGGTCGAGCCCACGATATCGCCGTCGCAGGGCCTCCGCTTGCCCGAGCCGCGCCGGCGACGGCGCTCGCGAATACCGCTTCCGACCCCCGAAATTGACCGGGTCGCGGCGTTCGCCGGCACCGGCCCCCTTGTGACCGGTTCACGGCGCATGCAGGCGACCCGAAATCACGTCGCCGCTACCCCGAACCGAAACGAATCTTCCGGAGAATTGCCGTGAAACGCACCGACTATTGCGGCCGTATCGACCGCCGCTTCCTCGACCAGACCGTCACGCTGATGGGCTGGGTGCACCGCCGCCGAGATCACGGCGGCGTGATTTTCATCGACCTGCGCGACCGCGAGGGCCTGGTGCAGATCGTCTGCGATCCCGACCGTGCCGAGACCTTCGCGATCGCCGAAACGCTGCGCAACGAATTCTGCGTCGCGGTGACCGGCCACGTGCGGCCACGTCCCGAAGGCACCGTCAACACCAACCTCGTCTCCGGCGAGATCGAGGTGCTGGCGCACGGCATCGAGATTCTGAACACATCGCTGACTCCGCCGTTCCAGTTGGACGACGAGAACCTGTCGGAAACGGTGCGCCTCGAGCACCGCGTGCTCGACCTGCGCCGTCTGCCGATGCAGAAGAACCTCATGCTGCGCTACCGCACTGCGATGGCGGCGCGGCGCTACCTGGACGCGCACGGCTTCATCGACATCGAGACGCCTATGCTCTACAAGTCGACTCCGGAAGGCGCGCGCGAATTCCTGGTGCCGTCACGCATCCACCACGGCCAGTTCTACGCGCTGCCGCAATCGCCGCAGCTGTTCAAGCAGATGCTGATGATGGCGGGCTTCGACCGCTATTACCAGATCGTCAAGTGCTTTCGCGACGAGGACCTGCGTGCGGACCGGCAGCCTGAGTTCACGCAGATCGATATCGAGACGTCGTTCCTGGGCGAACTCGAGATCCGCGAGCTGATGGAAGGGCTGGTCCACGCGATGTTCAAGGACGCGCTGGACGTCGACCTGCCGAGCCCGTTTCCGGTGATGACCTACGCCGAGGCGATGGCAAGGTACGGTTCGGACAAGCCGGACTTGCGCGTCGCGCTCGAATTGACCGAATTGACCGACGTCATGAAGACGGTGGACTTCAAGGTCTTCCGTGCCGCGGCGGACCTGCCCAACGGCCGCGTCGCAGCGCTGCGCCTGCCCGGCGGCGCCACGCTGTCGCGCAAGGAAATCGACGACTACACGGCTTTCGTAAAGATTTACGGTGCCGGTGGACTGGCCTACATCAAGGTCAACGACGCCGCCAAGGCCAGCGAAGAAGGCCTGCAGTCGCCGATCGTCAAGTTCCTGCCCGAACCGGTGCTGCGTGAGATCCTCGTGCGCACCGGCGCGCAAGGCGGCGACCTCGTCTTCTTCGGCGCTGACCGCGAAAAGGTGGTCAACGGCGCGCTTGGCGCATTGCGCGCCAAGGTCGGCCACGAGCGCGGCCTCGCGCAACCGGGATGGAAGCCGCTGTGGGTCGTCGATTTCCCGATGTTCGAGTACGACGACGAGCGCAAGTCGTGGGCGGCTCGCCATCATCCGTTCACCGCACCAAAGGACGGCCACGAGGACCGCTTCTCGACCGATCCCGGCAACGCGATCGCCAAGGCCTACGACGTCGTGTTGAACGGCTGGGAGATGGGCGGAGGTTCGGTGCGCATCCACCGGCCGGAGCTGCAGCAGAAAGTCTTCGCAGCACTCGGTATCTCGCCTGCGGACCAGCAGAAAAAGTTTGGCTTCCTGCTCAATGCGCTGCAGTTCGGCGCGCCGCCGCACGGCGGTATCGCCTTCGGCCTCGACCGCATCGTGACCATGATGTGCGGAGCCGACTCGATCCGCGACGTGATCGCGTTCCCGAAAACTCAGCGCGGGCAGGACCTGCTGATCGACGCGCCGACACCGGTGACCGAGGAGCAGTTGCGCGACCTGCACATCCGCGTGCGCCCGTCGGACAGCGTGAAGGTCGCCTGAGACGCCGATGCGCTAAACTGGCGCGCATGTATCCGCTGCGCGAAGTCCGTGACGCCGCCGTCGACCTCGTGCCAGCGTCGGTGCTGTTCGCGGTGGCACTGTCCGCTCGTGCGCCGGCCGTGTGCTACTACACGGCCGATCATTACCAGTCCTTTGCGAGGATCCGCGAATGAAGGCGCCCGACCTTGCCAGCATCGAAGATGCAGGCGTGCATCCGTGGACCGGCTCGGTGGACCCGCTGCGAAGCGCAGCGACGCACGCGCATCTCACGTTCTGCGTTGTCGAGCTGGCGCACGCGAAGGACCGAAGCGCGCTGTTCTCCGGACTCGATCGCGGGCTGGGGCTCCCCGATCACTTCGGCCACAACTGGGACGCGCTGGCCGACGTGCTGGAGGACCGCGACTGGCTGGGCAAGACCGGACGCGTCGTCGCCTTCACCGGCAGTGCGCACTATCGTCGCGAGCATCAAGCGGATTGGTCGATGCTGGAGGATATCCTCGCCGAGGCGAGCGAGTTCTGGAAAGAGCGCCACGTCGCTTTCTGGATCTTCACCGGCTGACCGGCGCATCGAACCGATTTCGCGATGAATGCACCCCGCTACAAGATCCCGGTCTCCACGCTCATCATCATCTTTACGCCCGACCTCGACGTGCTGCTGCTGGAGCGCGCCGATTTTCCCGGATATTGGCAGTCGGTGACCGGCAGCCAGGAACTCGGCGAAACACTGGCCGCGACCGCGCGGCGCGAACTGCGTGAGGAAACCGGCATCGACGCCGCGGCGTACGGCGGACTCGTCGACTGGAAGACGTCCAACGATTTCGACATCTATCCCAGGTGGCGGCATCGCTATCCGCCCGGCACGTCCGTCAACACCGAACACGTATTCGGCCTCGCTGTCCCCAAAGCGGTGCCGGTCCGGCTCGCTCCGCGCGAGCATCTGCGTCACCTCTGGCTGCCGTGGCGCGAGGCTGCGGCAAAGTGTTTTTCCTGGACCAACCGCGCCGCGATCGAATCGCTGCCGAACCGGGCCCGTGACTCGACAAGGAGTGCTGCATGTTCCGATGGATGACGATGCCTTTGTCTGCCGCCGCCTTGCTCGCCAGCGGTGCGGCGTCTGCCGCCGGCGTGCCTGTGCCGCCGGTTCCGGTGGTGACGCTGAGCGCGGCGGCGACCGCGAGCATACCCAACGACCGGATGTACGCATCGCTGCGCGCCGAGGCCGACCACGCCGACCCGGCGCGTGCCGCTGCCGACGTCAACGCCAAAATGGCCAAAGCGCTGGCTCGCGCCAAAGCGACGACCGGCATCGATGCGAAGACCTCCGGCTATTCGTCGTTCCAGGTCGCCGACAAGAAGGGAGAGCCGCCGCGCTGGCGCGTCTCGCAGACGCTCTCGCTCGAGGGCGCCGACTTCGCGACCATGGCGGCGCTGGTGTCCAAACTGCAGTCGGAGGACCTGCTGCTGTCCGGCATGAACTTCACAGTGAGTCCGGACGCCCGACACCGCGCCGAGGACACACTGACGCAGCAGGCGATCAAGGCGTGGCAGGCACGCGCGCAGAATGCTGCCCGTAGCTTCGGCTCGGAGGCCTGGCGCACCGGCAGGGTGACGATCCAGGCCGGCGATGGCGGCCATCCGCAGCCGATGTACCGCATGGCCGCCGCACCGATGGCGGCAGCCGCGCCTCCGGTGAGCATCGAAGGGGGCAATACAGAGGTGACGGTGACCGTTTCGGGCGAGGCGGTGCTCGAAGGAGCGCACGCGCCGAAGTGAAGCAGGTACCGAGTCGACCCGCGCGCGTAACGACCCGCGCTATCGATCCGGCACGCGCTTCAAAACGAGCGGCGGCCCGAACAGCTTCCCGCCCTCCTGCACAAGGAAGCGTTCGATTTCGCCAGACGCCGCGGTGATCGTCGTCTGCGACGCCGCTCCTTCGCCGCGGACCGTGCCGGCGATCCTTCCGGCACCGATGGCCGCCTGCAGCGCGGCGTCTTCGATCATCGAGAAGCGCAGCGTATTCGGATTCGCCAGCGTGTAACGGACGAAGAGAAAGCCGACCTCCTTGTTGCCTTCGGCCTGGACGATGTTCAGGTAGCGCTGCTTCCCTGCCCTCGACGCGTACGCCGTATAGGCTTCGTCGGTCACGCCGCCCGGCTTGTGGTCGACGATGACGATCCGCAATGGCCGACCCTGGTCGGCCGACTTCACCAGCGAATGCTCGGGGCCGATATGCACGTAGACGAGTTCATCCTTCTCCCGGTAGCGCCACAAGCCGTACAGCGCGGGATCCGCATGCGCAGCCTCGGGCGGCGAGATCGGATTGATCGAGTCGACCTTGCAGCCGGCCAGTCCCGCCAGCAGCAGCACCAGCGAACACAGGCGAGTTGCCATTCGAAAGCTCATCTTGTTCATCCTTGCGGCAGGCATGCCGCGTTACGCTACCTTGCCCGTGGCCGGCAAGACGATGGGGAACCGCCGCGGGTGCTGCTCCGGTCTCCAGGCGCGCGCGAACAACTCGACTTCCGCCGCCGGCAGCGGCGGAGACAGATAGTATCCCTGGCACTCGTCGCAACCGTGATCGCGCAGGAACTGCAGCTGTTCACGCGTTTCCACCCCCTCCGCAATCACCCGGATCCGCAGGCTGCGGGCCATCGCGATGATGGCGAGCGTGATCGCCGCGTCGTCGGCGTCATCCGGCAGGTCCTTGATGAAAGAGCGGTCGACCTTCACGTTGTCGATCGGGAAGCGCTTCAAATAACCAAGCGACGAATAGCCGGTGCCGAAATCATCGATCGACACGGTGATGCCCAGTGCGCGCAGCCGATTCAGCGTCGTGACCGCACGCTCGGGATTCTGCATCACCATGCTTTCGGTGATCTCGAGCTCCAGCCCGTCACCTGTCATGGAAGCCCCGACCAGCGCGTCGCTGACGTCGTCGATCAGCGCGTCGTCGACGAACTGCCGCGCCGACAGGTTCACCGCAACCCGCATGCCGGGCATTCCGTCGCGCTGCCATGCAGCCGCCTGCAGGCAGGCGTTGCGCAACACCCAGCGCCCGATGGGCACGATGAGCCCGGTCTCCTCTGCCAGCGGAATGAACTGGTTCGGCGCGACCATCGCAAGATCGGGATGATTCCAGCGCAGCAGCGCTTCGACGCCGACGATGTGCCCGCTCCCGATCGCGAGCTTGGGTTGGTAATGCAGCACGAATTCCTCGCGCCCGAGCGCGTGGCGCAGCGCCGACTCGAGCGCCAGGCGCTCGAACGAATGCGCGTTCTGCTGTGCCGAGTAGAACTGGAAAGTGTTCTTGCCGCGGTCCTTGGCGAGATACATCGCGATGTCGGCGTTCTTGAGCAGTGCCGCCGGATCGAGCCCGTCCGCCGGGTATGTACTGATCCCGATGCTGCCGGTCACGTGATATTCGCGTCCCGACAGCAGGTAGGGACGTCCGACCGAGCTCAGGATGTGCTGCGCGATGGCGTTGAGCTCAAGCGCATCCGCACAGTCCTCGACCAGCACGACGAATTCGTCGCCGCCCAAACGCGCCACGGTGTCGCTCTCGCGCAGGTGCAGGCGCAGCCGCCGTGCAACGTCCTGCAGCAGCCGATCGCCGGCCTCGTGTCCCAGGCTGTCGTTGATGTTCTTGAAGCGGTCGAGGTCGATGAAGAAGATGGCAAACGACTTGCCGCGCCGCTGCGCGAGGCTCAGCGCTCGCTGCAGCGTGAACATGAACATCGTGCGGTTCGGCAGGCCGGTCAGTTCGTCGAAATGCGCGAGCCTCCGGATCCGCTCCTCGGCGCGATGCGCCTGCGTGACGTCGCGCGCGATACCACGATAGCCGGTGAAACGCCTGTCGCCGTCGAACACCGGCTCGCCGGAATAGCTGATGTAGCGGACCTCGCCGTCGGCTCCGCGTACCGAATGGCAGAGATCGCGAAAAGGCTCCCGTGCCGCGGTCAGCGCCCGGTACCGGGCGCGGTCCGCCTCGCCGGCGTCGAGCCAATCGTCGTCGAAGCCGTGACGGCCGAGGAACTGCGTGAGTCCCAGGCGATCGCGCTCCGGATCGGTGCCTGCAACCTCGGTGAAACGCAGCTCCTCGTCCTGCTCCCAGTACCAGTCTGACGACAGCGCCAGCAGGCTGCGAAAGCGCGCTTCGCTGCGGCCCAGTTTTTCCTCGGTGAGCTTGCGCGACGTGATGTCCTCGTTGATGCCGGCGAGCCGTACCGCCCGTCCGTGCGCGTCGCGCTCGGTTACACGGCCGCGTGAACGGATCCAGCGCCAGCTGCCGTCGTTGGCGCGCACCCGATGCTCGATGTTGTACTCCGGCTTGCGTCCGGTCAACGCGTCGACGTATTCGTGCAGTATGGCCTCGCGCTCGTCCTCGTGCGTGAGCGCCATCAATGCGTCGAAGCTAATGTACGTTTCCTTCAACTCCCCGCCCAGCAGTACGCTCCAGCGTTCCGACAGGAACACGACGCCGGCCGGGTCGACGTCGACGAGGATGAGATTGGAGCCATGCAGCGCCGTGTTCAGCCGCTGCCGCGCGTGGTCGCGCTCGAACTCGGCCTCCTTCTGTCGGGTAATGTCGCGCACGGTTCCGCGCAACAGCAGCACCTCGCCGCCGGACCCGGTAAGCGTCTCCTCCAGTGCGTGCAGCCACAGCGTCCGGCCGTCGTCGCGCACGATGCGGAACTCGGTATCGTTGTTCATGCCTTGGCGATAGGCGCCGCGCAGATACCCGCGCACGCGGTCGCGATCGTCCGGATGCACTCGGTCGAGCACCTCGTCGATCGGCGGCGGCCCTCGCTGCGGGTCGAAGCCGAACAGCCGGTAGCACTCCTCGGACCATTCGACGCGGTCCGTCTGCGGCGCGTGGCTCCAGCTTCCTAGCGTCGCGATGCGCTGCGCCTCGAGCAGGCGCCCTTCGCTTTCGCGCAGGCTGCGCGTGCGTTCCTCGACGCGCGATTCGAGCGCGGCGGCCTCGGCCTCGAGCGCGCGGTAGAGCTCCGACATCTCGGCCGACGCAAGATCCTGCGATCGCTCGAGCAGGTAGCGATCCTGGTCGGTCTCCTGGTACGCTTGGCTGACGCGCAGCAGCAACTGCCGCCATTGTTCGGCGTCCGGCAGGCGCTCGACGTCGCCGATACCGAGGCGGGCGAGTTGGCGGATGAGCAGCGGGTGCATTGGGTTCCCGAACGCTCAAACCTCGTCGAGCAAGGTCACCGTCATCGTCTGGTTGTGCAGGTCGCAGCCACCGGCCAGACGCGGCGACATCTCACCATAGGAATAAAAGCCCACCTGCCCGGTACCCGACGGTAACTCGGCAAGAACGCCTTCGATCTCCTCATCGGTCCGCTCACCGAGCATCAGCCGGCGGCCGATGCAGGATACCGACAGCGCAAGCGGGGTCGCCGTTGCCGGAAAGGACTGTGCTGCGGCACGCGCGGCGTGCCCGGCGCTCTCAATCAGCCGTTCGGTATTGGTCCGCATCAGCCGCGCCAGATGTCCGGTCGGAATGTCGCCGGCAAAGGTCATCGACTGCGCCGCTTCGTCGATGCCGAGGATGGTTCTGATCAGCGGCTGCGTGTCGTCGAGGCCGCGCCGGATCGAAAGCGGAAACAGCATCGCGGTGGCCGGCAGTCCCTCCGCGCGTTCGCCCAGGTAACTCCGGTACAGCGCGAGCGCGGGCCTGCCGTCGAGTTCATGCAGCACGTTGCCCTGTGCACGGGTGACGTTGCGCTCGGGACCGAAACTCGACCAGCCGGCATCGCAGCCATAACCGACGCGCAGCGACTCGCCGTAGAAGCCCACCGCCGTCACGTAGTGGTCGAGCGCTTCGGCGCCGACGAGCACCCAGGTCGAGTCGAAGCGCTCGCCGTCGCCGGCGAGACCGCCGGTGACGATCACATGGTCGGGCAGCGCCTGGTTGATGCCGCCGACCAGTTGCGTGCCGTTGACGTGCAGGCCGTCGCAAAGGACGAACACCGCGCGCAAGTCCGGACCCAGCAGCGCCCGCCCCAAGGCCTGCCCGGCAGCGAAAGAGTCTCGCTGCGTGACAATCGGCAGCGCGGCGCGGCGCAGCCCTACATTGTCGAAGCGGGCGAGCGCGATCGCAAGACTGTCGTCGTCGACGTGCGCGCCCATGATTTCGCCGGCCGTCGAGCAGCCGAGCAGCACCGATCGCGGCAGCCGGCCGGCGATCTCCGCCAGCGCGCTGCGGCAGGCGGGAGACGAATTGCCGCCAAAGATCACCGCCAGCGTCGACGGCGAGTCCATGTCGGACGGCCACGGCGCAGACCAGCCGGTCCGCTTCCGCCAGGCGAAGGTGTGCAGCAACATGTTGGTTATTTGGATATTTGACTGCTTGGCGTTGTCCGCCAATTCGGCGGGAGGACGAACCTGCGTTTGTCGAGCAAAGCAATATCCGGGCCGTAGCCCACAGGCTGTGGATGCCGCCAATGCCGCAAACGACGAGGGCGCCGCGAAGGCGCCCTCGTTCATCGCTGCCGGCGGCTCCGACTACTCGGCCATGCCTATCGGCGGCGCGTCGGCGACGGCGGCTTCGGCCGGCGCTGCCGGTGGCCTGCCCGCCGCATCCTCCTCGGCGGCGGCCTTCATCGACAGCCGGACCCGGCCCTTTTCATCGGCCTCGATGACCTTCACACGAACGACCTGGCCTTCCTTCACGTAATCGGAGACCTGGTTGACGCGCTCCTTCGCGATCTGCGAGATGTGCAGCAGGCCGTCCTTGCCCGGCAGCAGCTGGACGATCGCGCCGAAGTCGAGCAGCCGCAGCACCGGGCCTTCGTAGATGCGGCCGACTTCGACTTCCGCGGTGATGTCCTCGATGCGCTTGCGTGCGGCGTTGCAGGCATCGGCGTTGACCGACGCGATAGTGACGCTGCCGTCGTCCTTGATGTCGATCGTGCAGCCGGTTTCCTCGGTCAGCGCGCGGATCACCGCGCCACCCTTGCCGATGACATCGCGGATCTTCTCGGGGTTGATCTTGAAGGTCATCATCCGCGGCGCGTGCGCCGAGATCTCGGTGCGCGCGTGCGGCAGCGCCTGCTGCATCAGGCCCAGGATGTGCATGCGGCCCTCGCGCGCCTGCGACAGCGCGACCGCCATGATTTCCTTGGTGATGCCCTGGATCTTGATGTCCATCTGCAGCGCCGTGATGCCACGGTCGGTGCCGGCCACCTTGAAGTCCATGTCGCCCAGGTGATCCTCGTCGCCCAGGATGTCGGTCAGCACG
>JADYZP010000026.1 GCA_020853025.1 Burkholderiales bacterium | reverse complement strand
CGCGGCTGTAGCCGAGCTTGGCCAGCGGACAGTGGCTGCCCTCGAAGTAGCTCGACGACAGGTCGTAGAGCACCAAGCCGCCCTCGCGCAAGTGCCGTGCGGCGAGCTTCTTCTGGATCGTGCCCTGACGCGCCAGTAGCCAGTCCATGGCGGTGTACAGGTCATCTTCGCTGGCCTCGGCTACCCCGAAGTCCTCGGCCAGGGTCGTGCTCTGCCACCAGCGCGTGGTGGCCAGCTTGGTCTGCGGGGTGAGGATGCGTGCAGCGACCATAGCCTGCACCAAGTCGCGTTCGCGACTCGGTCGGGTACCGATCAGGCTTGCAAAATCCAGTTGCTGCATGGCTACGCGCACGGCGGCGACGTGGCCTTGCGGCCGTGAGGCGATCACCTCGAACAGCGCTGCGGTAGGGGTCAGACTTTCGCCGCGCAGGATGGCGCGGATGGCCTGGATCTGCGCATCGGGCAATGCAGACAGATTGGCTAGCGTGCGCTTGCGCACGCGCGTACCTTCGCGAAACGATTCGCGCAGCAGATAGGCAGGGCGCGAGCCACGGTTGGGGACGACATCGATGTGCATGGGTGCATGATGCGCACAATCACGCTATGTGTCAAGCACATTACATGACTACATTATGCACCCTTCAAGATACCAAAACCCTCGCTCCTTCACTCGTGAAAAGCCGTTCGTGAGCACTTCAAAGTCGCAGGAACTTCAGTCTAGCATTGACTCGACAAGCGCCATGGCTATCCCGCATGGCGTGGACGAACGGAGTTTCGCTCGTCGAAGCTGCGTTGGTCCGCGAAGAAATCGACCGGACAGACGCGGTCATCGCCCGGCGTCTTTCCGCGGATAGTCGGCACCCGATGGCCCGCCGGCCCGTTACTTGTCCGGGCAACGATAGGCGCGGGCTGTTGCGTATCCGGTATTCAGCATGCCCGAGGTGTCGACCTTGAGAAAGACAATGTGCGTCGCTCCGAGTTGCGCGGCCTTCTCCCGGGCACTTAGCTTCGCGCCCTCCGCGCGACCTTCCTCCGATCCGCCGAACACGCTGCGACCGTTCACCGTTCCCAGGAGCTTGCAGTCGCGGTTGATCGTCGCCGGATCACCGTCGCGAACGTCGCGCGCCGACTGCGTGGAAGCCGAAGCGCACGCCGCCACGGCGAATGCCGCCGCCAGGTTGAACAAGGTCCGGATCATGGTGGTCGGTAACCATACGCGCGGAAAGGCGAAAGTGTAAGCGCAACACGGTCGCCGTGCACAGCCCTCGCAAGTGCTGGACCTACACGCGCATCGGGCATTGGCCTACACGGATTTCGGCCGGGGTCCTGATGCCGCGTTCGGCCCATGCGCCGACACTGGAGACCAGCGA
The DNA here is from genome assembly GCA_020853025.1 of Burkholderiales bacterium. Lineage (GTDB taxonomy): Bacteria > Pseudomonadota > Gammaproteobacteria > Burkholderiales > Casimicrobiaceae > VBCG01. The sequence continues at coordinate 34,362 of JADYZP010000026.1, read as the reverse complement.
AGGGAATCGCTTTCGCTTACATCCAAGGAGACCGTGATGAACATGAAACTGACGAAGCTGACGAAGTGCGCGGGTGCAGTCGCACTCGCTCTGACGATGTCCACCGTCTATGCGGCGGACAACGCGACGCCGGCCGATACATCGGCCGCATCCTCCCAACCGATGACCGGCAAGCAAAAGGCGACGGCGATCGGCGCTACTACGGGTGCCGTGGCCGGCGCCGTTGTCGGAGGCCCGGTAGGCGCCGTTGTCGGTGCGGGGATAGGCGGCTACGTCGGTCACGAAGGCACCGACGCCAACGGCAAGGTCCCATCGACGTCCGCTTCGCAGACGTCAACGGCTACGGGGTCGGATGCATGGTCCGACGGCACCGTGCGCAGTGCTCAGGCGGCGCTTGTTCAGCAAGGCTATAACCCCGGGGAGGTCGACGGCAGGATGGGGCCGAACACACGCAGCGCAGTCATGAAGTTCCAGAAGGACCGCGGATTGACCCCGTCGGGCAGCCTCGATCGCCAGACGCAAAGCGCACTGGGTATTTCACATGTCAGCCGAAACTAGCAGCGCCATGACCCCGCTTTGTGATGCGTCAACCTGCACCATTGCCGGACTTGGCGCGACGCGGACCCTAGCCGGGGTCCGCGTTTTCGGAGTGCGGAGGCCGCCAAAAGGCAGGAAGTTGTCCGATGACTAATTGCGCAGCCTTCCTGCGAGATTGCGCAATGTTCATCCATAGTATCGCGGCAATCGACAAACGATACTGCGATCATGGGCCATGTCGTTCATCGACGGGAGACAACATGAAATCGACGTTCAGACTATGCGCCGCAGTAGCGGCGATCGCGTTGTCGGCGCAGGCTTTGGCGAGCGTCACCTTCTACGAAGGCCGGGACTTCTCCGGCAACTCGTTCACCACCGACAAGCCTGTACGCGACTTCGAGAATATCGGCTTCAACGATCGCGCGTCCTCGGTGGTCGTGCGCGATGGCGCATGGGAGGTCTGCGACGACGCGCGATTCGAAGGTCACTGCGTCGTGCTGCGACCAGGCACCTATCCATCGCTCGGCTCGATGGGTCTCAACAATCGGGTGTCTTCGGTACGCCTCGCCAGAGACTACCAATACGGCTTCTATTCTCCTTCCGGTTACGATTTCCGAAAGCGACATAACGAGCGAATTTTCGAAGTGCCGGTAACGTCGGTGCACGCCGTCGTCGGACCGCCGGAGCGGCAATGCTGGGTCGAACAGGAGCAGGTCGCGACCGGATCGAGTTCGATCAACGTTCCCGGCGCCATCATCGGAGGTGTGCTCGGCGGCATCCTCGGGCATCAGATCGGCGGCGGGCGCGGTCAGGATGTTGCCACCGGCGCCGGTGCCGTCGGCGGCGCGGCGGTCGGCGCTTCCGTGGGTCGACACAAACCGGCGTACACGACACAGAACGTTCAGCGCTGCGCGACAGCTCCGGTGTCGTCCCATCCCGACCACTGGGACGTGACCTACAACTTCCGGGGTATCGAGCATCGCGTGCAAATGTCGGCGCCGCCAGGTGCGACGATTCTGGTCAACGGCAAGGGAGAGCCACGGGTGTGAGCAAGTCAATCGCTTGTGGCTTGTGCCTTGGTCAATCAAGGGCATCTATCTTTCCGTAATGGCAGGTGCGACCTGTAGTCGCAAAATTGCGCGCACCACCTACGAACCCCCGCTATACGTCCTACATCAACGATGCGCAACGCGGAGCAAAGTGTAGCGGTCGGGCGACCATGCCCGTCTTCCCATCCCAAAGGAGTTGCCATGGCAATCGATCGACAAACTTCGGCACTGCAACCAGGCGAGTTCACGACCCCGCGAAGGGTCGACTATCAGCCCGATCTCGATTATTGGGAGCAGGACAAGAAGGGTCCCGGTCCACACATCATGTCAGCCGATACCCTGCAGGGAGACGATGTATACAATGACACGGGCGATAAGCTCGGAGAATTGGCGCACCTGATGATCGACGTTCCCACAGGTCGCATTGCTTATGGTGTCCTGTCGGTCGGCGGCTTTCTTGGCATCGGCGACAAGCTATTCGCGATCCCATGGGCGGCGCTGAGGCTCGATCCTGGGCAAGAGGCGTTTCGACTGAACATCTCGAAGGAGAAGCTGGAGCAGGCAGAGGGATTCGACAAGGATGCCTGGCCGAGATGGGCGGATCAGCGGTGGGCTGAGCGCATTCACGCGTACTACGAGGCGTCCCCGTATTGGAGGTAAGTAGTGGTTTTCGGTTCCGGGCGCGCTATCAGGCGGCGCCCGGAGCAGGCCTAGACCTGCACGTGGCTAGAACTGCACGTGGCGAGAAGAGCTGGGCCTGTGGCTCCCGACTTCCGCTGCGTAGTCCCCATCCGTCTTCGGTGGCATGCCGACCATTGCAACGTAGTGAATTCAGGCAAAGATGGCGCATGGTGGATTTCTGGAGCGCTATATTGCTGCTTCCTTGGAAATGCCGGGCACTATCGGTGCCGATTCTGACGTTACGTTGTCGCTGACCACTTTCGATTCGGCCTGCGGCGTATCGGCAAGTGCGCGGAAGCCTTGCTCGAGCTGCTCCAACGCTTCGTCACTCATGTCTCCGGCAGCGGCGAGAGCGGTTCTGGCTCCCTTCAAGGCACGCAGCAACTCGTCGAGTTTGACATTGACCGCCTTGGTGTCGCGATTTTGCGAGTTCTGCAATACGAAGAGCATAAGAAACGTGGCAATCGTCGTCCCCGTATTGATAACCAATTGCCAGTTCGCGGAGTAGCCGACGACGGGTCCCACAGCTGCCCACAATAGCACCAGAGCGACCGCCGACGCGAATGACCAGGGGCTGCCAAGACCAGCGGCGACCGCGGCGGCGCCGCGTCGGAACGACTCATTGAGCGATTGTGTCGTTATCCTGCCTTTCCGGATACAAGTCGGCGCCAGGACCGCGGCGCTGTCTCGGCCAGTCATCTGCGAGGTCTTGGTCCGTCGGGCAGAACGCTCGGAGTATTCGCTGTTCGAGATTTTCTTCGTTCGCCGGGAAAGGTGCGTTTCTGGCGCTGCGACGTCCGCCGCTCCATGTTTCTTATGCGCAATGCCTTGGAGGGACTGTCTACAATCCTTCGCGATGGCCAAACGGGATGCTCGGTGGCGTCGTGAAGCTGGCATGGTTTCGTCCGGCAGGTAGTGCAGATGAAACGGAATATCACGCCCGCCGAGCGGTCGAAGCTATCGGAAGTTCGCTTGATTTGCTGTCAGCGTTTTTCTGGCCTTGACGTGGGGAGCCGGTTAGGCAGATGGTTCGTCCTCAGTAATGAATGTTGCGGGACAGGACCGTTATCGAGCAAATTCCCCAGGATGGCGTTTCATTGCCAGACGTGCGACATTTCCGGCGAATAGAACTTCGGGTTGAAGCCGGGGTGTTTGCGCCATCCTCTCCTAACGAGACGTAGGACGGCACCTTACCTTCGATTACCAGTTCGGCCGATCGCGCATGCGTCGATACGGTTCGACAATGTACGCTCCGCGAGAGTTCGCATCTACGACAGCTTGGTACTGATGCGCGTGAAACCCGATTCCGTTACCGAAACGCCGACCCTCGTTCAACGAATCCGCGCATTGGCCGGTACGATTCGTCACTTGGCGCTCGACCACGTCGAACTTGCGGCACTGGAAGCACAAGTTGCCGCGCGTCGACTGGGTGTGCTGCTTTCCGTCGCGGTTATGGTGTCGATTCTGGTGGTAAGCGCCTGGTTGGCTTTGGTCGCGGGGGCAATCGTCTGGGCCACCGCTGCAGGTGTGAATTGGCCGGTGGCCCTTGCGCTGGCCGCGTTGGCAAACCTGGTGGCGGCCGGTGCGCTCGCCATCTGGATTCGCAGGCAGCCCGCCGAACCGCTGTTTTCAGCCACGTTGCGACAACTGCGAAACGCCGACCCGGTACTGGATGAGGGCACTCGATGAGCGGCGTGCGCAGCCCGGAAGGCAGACTCGCGGATGCCGAGCGCAAGATCGAGGTTAGGCGCGAGCATGTCGTCAGGCTATGGCACGAAGCGCTTGGCGACGTTCGGAAGTCCACGTCATGGTGGCCGTTGGGGGCAGTGGCAATGCTGTTCGTCGCCGGTTTCGCTGTCGGTTGTTCGGGCGCTTCGCCAGGGCGCGCGTTTCCGAGGCGCGTCTCGTCGGAGCAGGCGAGGGGTGGAGCGATTGCGATAGCGATGGCGATCATCGGCATGGCGTCACGAATCCTGCTCTCGCCGCCGGCTCATGCGCTTTGGAGGGCTTGGCGTGAGCGGCGGTGCGCCAGGGGCAGTTGAGTCGCCAGCCGAGGGGCCCCGGATCCGGTGTCGCAGATGCAGTCGATGCTCGCAAGAGCGAAATGCGACGGACAATATGCGTTGATCGCTCGTGTCCTGCTCTTCGACTACCTTGGATTGCCCGGAGCGGCGCGACCCGAACGGAGTGTAGGACCGTGCCTACAAGGTCATCGGACGCACTGCCGCTGCGCCGCAGCACCCCGCGTGGCACGATGAACCAGTTCACATGCTCCGGAGTTTTGGCCGCCAACGCTGCCATGCGACCATCTGCCTATGAGCCGCACTGCAGAATCCGAATCCCCCGTCGCCAAAGCCGCATCCGCCGAGGCGCCACCGAGGCTGTTGCAAGCCGGCCGCAACTGCTCGCGCATCGAGCAGGCGACGCGGATGGCGTTCCTGGTCGATGGCGAAGAATACTTCGGCGCCGTGCGCTCGGCGCTCGCCAATGCCCGGCACTCGTTCTTCATCCTCGGCTGGGACGTCGACCGGCGAATGCTGCTGACGCCCCAGGGGTCCGACGACGGACTTCCCGACGAACTCGGTGACTTTCTCGACGCACTGGTCGACCGCAATCGGCAGCTTCGCGGCTTCATCCTGGCATGGGACTACTCGATGCTCTATGCCTTCGAGCGGGAATGGCAGCCGCTGTTCGGGCTCGGATGGAAGATGCGCCCGAGACTCGAATTCCACGCCGACGACCGGCACCCGCTAGGCGCGTCGCATCACCAGAAGATCATCGTCGTCGATGATCAGGTGGCGTTCGTCGGCGGCTTCGATCTGGCCGAATCGCGATGGGACACGAGCGAACACCTGGCGGAAAATCCGCTACGGGTGAATTCCTCGGGGCGGCCCTACGGCCCATTCCACGACGTCGCCGCGATCGTCGAAGGGCCCTGTGCGCGTGCGCTCGGCGAATTGTGCCGCGATCGCTGGCAGCGCGCGACCGGTTCGCAGCCTCGCGCCCGACTGCGGCCGGCGACCACAACCTTCAGCGCATGGCCGGGGTCGCTGGCACACACACTCGAAGACGTCGATGTCGCGATCGCGCGTACCGAGCCGGCCTTCAATGGCGACCCGGGTGTAGACGAGGTGCGCCAACTGCATCTCGACGCAATCGAGGCTGCACGCGAGTCGATTTTCGCCGAGAACCAATACTTCACGTCGGCCCTGATCGCCGACGCACTGGCATTGCGGCTTGCCGGGGCCTCGGCGCCTCAGCTAGCGGTGATCGCGCCGGCGGAACAAAGTGGATGGCTGGAATCGTCGACGATGGGCGTACTGCGTGCACGGATGCACCGGCGATTGCGCACGGCCGACACGTCGGATCGCTACCGGATGTATTGCCCGACCTACGAATGTGCAGATGGACCGGGACCGTGCATCAACGTCCACAGCAAGGTCCTCGTTATCGACGACGTCTTCCTCACCGTTGGCTCGGCGAACTTGTCCAACCGGTCGATGTCACTGGACACCGAATGCAATCTCGCCGTCGAATCCGCCGGCCGCGCTGATGTGCGTTCGGCGATCGCCGGCCTTCGAGACCGCCTGCTCGCCGAGCATCTGGGCACGAACGACCAGGCGGTCCGCACAGCGATAGCGTCCGAAGGCGGGTTGCACGAGGCAATCCACGCGCTATCGAATGCACAACGGCGTGGACTGAAGGCGATCGATCCGGCGCTCGACCCGACCGTCGATGCAGTGGTTCCGAACCACGACGTTCTCGATCCCGAGCGCCCGCTCGACCCTGACGTGCTGGTCACCGAACTGCTGCCGGCGCCGCAGTCGCGTATCCGCTTGCGATGGCGGGTCCTCGCCATCCTGCTACTGGTCGTGCTGATCGCCGGGCTCGCCTTCGCATGGCGCGCGACCGGCCTGGGCGGCGCCCTCGACCTCGAAGCGATCTTCGCCCGCATCGCCACCTTGCGTGGTGAAGCCTGGATGCTGCTGGCGGTTCCCGCGTTGTTCGTGCTGGCCGGATTCGTGCTGGTACCCGTCACGCTGCTGATCGCGCTGACGGTTGCCGTTTATGGCGGTCTCTATGGCGGCGCGCTCGCCTTTGCCGGAGCGATGGCGAGCGCTGCCGCCGGATACGCACTTGGGCGCAGCCTGGGTCGCGACGTCGTCCGCCGCTACGCCGGCCGGCGCTTGAACGTGCTTTCCAGGCGGCTCGCGAAACGCGGCCTGCTGGCAGTGCTGCTGGTCCGCGTGTTGCCGATCGCACCCTTCGCCGTGGTCAACGTCGTAGGCGGCGCGACGCACCTGGGGTGGCGCGACTTCCTGCTGGGGACCGCGCTCGGCCTGCTTCCGGGGCTGGTGATGACATCCGCTTTCATCGATCGTGCGATCGCCGCTGTGCGCACACCCGACCCGGGCAGCATCGCGCTGCTCGCCCTGTTGTTGCTGACCATCGCGGTCGCCGTCGTCACGATGCAGCGCAAATTGCGCCCGGACGCCGGCTGCGATCCCGCCGGCCGATCGCAGAACGTGCCGGATTGAAGTCGATGGTGACGGCCGGGGCCGATCTGCGTGTTGCCACGTGGAACCTGCACAGCGGTGTCGGCCGCGACGGACGCTACGACGGCGCGCGCGTGATCGCGGTCCTGGCCGAGATCGACGCCGATATCGTGGCACTGCAGGAGGTGCCTTCGCTCGCACTGCATGCCGAACTCATGCGCGGCATCCAGACCAGCCTCGGAGTTCGCATTGCGATGGGGCGCACGTTGACGCGCGGAGATGCCGACTTCGGCAACGCGCTGCTGTCGCGCTTTCCAATCGCCGGCCAGGACAACGTCGATCTCACCGTGGCCGCGCACGAGCCACGCAACGCCATCGATGCTGTCGTCGACGTCGCCGGACACGCCGTGCGCGTATTAGCCACGCACCTCGGATTGCGGCCCGCCGAGCGGCGTATCCAGGTGCAGCGGATCCTGTCCACCGTCGGCGCCGCTTCCGAGGTGCCGACGCTGCTGTTGGGCGACATCAACGAGTGGTACCTCTGGGGTCGGCCTCTGCGGTGGCTGCGCGCACGCTTTCGCGCTGCACCGGCGCCGGCCACCTTCCCATCCCGGCTGCCGCTGCTCGCGCTCGACCGGATCTGGGTGCATCCGCCCGGAGCCCTGCACGACGTCCGAGTGCACCGAACGCCGCTCGCCCGTGCCGCTTCCGATCATCTGCCCCTGATCGGCCGCTTTGCATTTCCGGCGAAGCCCTGCGCCGACACGTGAACTCCGCTGCGAAGCGCTTGCTTGCATCCGCCGCCCCCCGAACCGATGATTTTGCCGATGGTGCGTGCCGTCCTACACTGCAATGCGGCATCACCCGACATCCGATGCTTCCGGAAACCGCGAACATAGGAACCGTATACATCACAGCTGCCAGGTCGAACATGAGTTTCTCGAACATGAGTTTCGCAAATCACTTGTTCCGCGAATCGTCGCTCACCAAGGTCGCCGCCGTATTCGACAGTGGCATGCAGGCGCGCGACGCTGCGGTGCAACTGCAAAGAGAATCACACATTCAACGCAATCAGATTCATATGATCGGACCCTTCGACGAAGACTGGGGACGCAAGCTGGAACCGAAAGGACTTGGCGTCTGGCGTGCCGCAATGCGGACCCATCGAAGCTGCGCAGCGGTCGGCCTCGGCGCCGGTTTGTTCACCTTCGCAGCATTGATGCTGTCAGGAGTCACCGCGGTCACCGCCTCACCGTTATTGTCGCTGATCGCGCTTCTTGCCTTCGGTACCATGTTCGGGCTGTTGGCCGGAGGCTTGCCAAACACCCGTCCGGACCACGATGCCGTCATAGACCCGGTACGGACGGCGAAGCAACATGGCCGCTGGTCGATCGTCGTCCATCCGCTATCGCCGACACAGCGCGACGAAGCGCTGCGCGTCCTGGCCCACACGGACGCCAACGTCTCCCAGACCAGCATGTAAGCGACCGACGGTTAACATCCGGCGCCCGTCGCGCCGCAACTCACGCAATCCCTGTATCAGGCGCTCGTTGACTACCGTACAAAGCGGGAAGGCGCCGGACGCAGCGCAGCACCGACTCGGAATCGGTGCCTGGCGACTATCGAGACTTGGAACTCGCAATTTCCGCGCGAGCGGCGCCGATGGCGGTTTTCACGTGATGACGCTCCTCGGGCGGCGGGAGCACCGCGCGCATGCCCAGTGACTTGATCCACAATTCGCGGCACCAGCCGCGCGTATGATTCAGGTGTTCGTCTTCCTGATTCTCGACTTGCTCGAACGCTGCGGTCAGCGCCTGTTTGGCGGGGCCGGCGGCCTTCTCCGCGCACTTGCCAATAAGTTCCCAGTCAAGGTGGTCTTTGGTTTCCGCCAGGACGACGCATTCGCACGCGACCAGCTGAGCAGCCTCGGGATTTCCGGCCGCCAGCGCAGTCTTCATTGCCATTATCAGCGCGCCGCCTACCGTACGCACGACTTCCCGGCCTGGTGACGCCGCATTGTCATCGATGCCTAACGCCGAACACAATTGTCGCGCGATCTCCACGTGTGTACGGGTTTGGGCGAGGTACTCTTCCCATTCGCTGCGCAAATCGTCGTGCATCGCGCACTGCAGGGCGGTCTCGTACACTTTGATCCCCCCCATCTCGTGCTCGAGCGTTTGTAGAACGAGTTCGTTCAATTGTCCTGTGTTCATCTTTGACTCCTTGGGTTTTGACGAGTGATCGAGCCTCGAATCAGATACTGCCCATCAATAGCATGACGATCAGAATGATGACGACCAGGCCGGCGATGCCGCTCGGATAATAGCCCCAGCCACGGCTATAAGGCCAAGCCGGCAGCGCGCCGATCAGCGCGAGAACGAAGATGATCAGTAAAATGGTGGCCAGTGACATTGTTTTCTCCCAAGTGTGTGGTCTGACGCCGCAACTATGCAATTGCACGTTGGGAAGAACCGCCGTCCTGACGCTGTTTAGCTCGTAGGACTCCACTTACACAGATTGGTTGCGGACATTGACGGCAAGCCAATCGGCAAACGAGCGATGTCAGCGCCGACCTCCGAGTCGGCAACAGTCGACGCTGCCGCAAGCAAAGCGTCGCTGGATTTCGGAGTACGCTCGCGACGTCCTGACTGCCGAAACGCGGAAAGGACAGGAAGTCCGATAGCGACTTCGATCGTCGTCGGATCCCGTTGCCAACCGGAGAATCGTTCATGATCAAGTGGGCCATCATATTTTTCATCATCTCCGTAGTCGCCGGACTGTTCGGCTTCACCGGAGTCGCATCGGGCACGAGATCCATCGCGAAGGTACTGTTCTACATCGCGATCGTTATCTTCCTGATCGTGCTGGTGTTCGGCGTACTGTTGGGTGTCCTCGTGTTCTAGGTGCGATTGCGCAGGCGCGCAGCACCGCATCAAGTCGACCCCGCGGCACCTTGTCGGTACCGCGGGGCCGTCATGGCGCGACCGAACTATCTTCGCGCCAGCGAGATCAGCAGAGTCACCACGGCAACGATGAGGAATCCGAAGAAGAGAATCTTGGCGATTCCGGCGGCTCCGGCGGCAATGCCGCCAAAGCCGAATACGGCCGCGATCAGCGCAATCACGAAAAATACCACTGCGTAATAAAGCATGTCCGTCTCCCGTTGGTTTTGAGCCCGGTAAACAGCCGCAAATGCGTGGGCTGTGCACTGGATGCTCGCATTGCCCATGCCAGGACGCTGCACCACGAGAATTCGCCGTGGATTCATCAAGTTGGCGCTTTCTACCGTGTGCCGGGTCACTCATATTCAGGGAATCCTTACGCGGCATTTTGAACAATCGCCAACTTGAGTCGGCGGCGTCCTACAGAGCTATCCGAGGTCATCGCATAGCGCGCAGTTCGGAGCGGCGCTAACCTGATTGCGCGAATCTCGATGTACCCACGAGTAGCAAAGTGGATTGGTGGAAGTGCAATGATTGCTCGGCGTGCAGGTGTGTTTCGTCCGAGCCACTTCGATGAACCGCAGGAGAGATAACCATGAGCTTCAATCGCACCATCGCCCTAGTCTCGGCACTCGGTCTCGCGCTTTCCGTCACCGCCTGCGGCGACGGCAAATCAACGGCGTCGAACGCCACCCCTGCATCGCAGCCGACGGCGTCCGCTCCGATGCCGCCGCCGGCGTCGAGTCCGCCGCCGACACCGGTGCCTCCGCCGACCTCCGGTGCGACGGATCCAGCGACGACCGCCCAGGACAGCGCGGCCACCGATCCCAAAGGCACGATGACCAAGGAGGAAGAGAGCAAGCAGATGCCGCAGGCGGGGCAGGCGAACAACCACTCTTCGCCCGCTCTAGACTCGACGGCGAAAAAATGACCCTGGCGTCGATACTTACTGCAACCGGAGAACCGAATGAAACGAGTCGTTACCGCGGCCATCCTTGCCAGTGTGACCACTGCCGCGTCGTGGCTGGTCAAGCGCTGGCTCGATGCGCGCTACGCAAGGCAGGAGCGCGCCCCGCTCCGGCCGCTCGACGGCTGGGAAAACGAAGGCGGCGCTCTTGCGCCGACGACGTTGCCAATCGAGACTTCGCAGGTTCCGCGCTGAAGTTCGCCACCGGCTTCGCGGCGCCGACCAGCAGTCGCATGCCGGCTCAGGTGAAAATGAAGATGCCTCTTGAGCCGCCGCACTTGCGTGCGCATCAATCGCTGGCGAGGTCCCGCGTCGAAGTCGCAAGCTTCCATTGAGACCCATTCCGGTGTTGCGTATAGTCCGGTTCGAGGCCCCGTCTTGGATCATCGGATACGTTGGTGAGATCGCCACTGTCGCTGAAAGTCGTGCTGCCTCTGCTGCTCGGCATCGTGGCATCACTGGCGATCGCCGTCTATTCGGAGATCGGCTATCGAAGGCTCGAGTTGGCCAACCGCCAGATGGCCGCGGCGCTCGAACTCAATGCCTCGTTCAATGAGCTGTTCGCGCTGATCGTCGACGCCGAGTCCGGCCAGCGCGGGTTCCTGTTGACTGGCAAGGACGAGTATCTCGCCCCGTACGCTGCCGCGCTGCCGAAGTTCGACGGGGCGTTCAGTCGCCTGCGTGAACTGCTGGTCACCGATGGCACCCAGGCGCAGCGCGATACGCTGGGGCGGCTGCACACCCTTACCGGCAAGCGGCTTGCCGAGTTGGAGACGGCGATCGCGCTGCATCGAAATGGGAACGTCGGCGCTGCGCAGGTGCTGACCGAAACCGGGATCGGAAAAAGGGCGATGGAGGAAATCCGCGCCGAAGTCGAAGGCTTGACGGTGACGCACCGGCGACAACTCGCCGAAGCCGCCGATCGCTGGGCTTCCGACGTCGCGTTCGCGCGAACGGGCATGCAGGTGATGACGTCATTCACCGTCTTCCTGCTGGTGGTGGTCTGGCTGCTCGCCAGGCGCGAGGCGCAACAACGTGAAACACGACACCGGAACGCCGAACGCGACAACCAGCGGCTGGAAGCGCTCGTCGAAGACCGCACCGCGGAGCTGACTGCGTTATCGAATCACCTGCAGGTCGTCAGCGAAGTCGAGAAATCCAGGCTCGCGCGCGATATCCACGACGAGTTGGGTGGCATCCTGGTCAGTGCCAAGATGGACGTCGCCTGGGTCGAGGACCGTTTACGCAACAGCGACCCCGACATCGCCGACAAGCTCGCCCCCGAGCTCGCCGACAAGCTTTCCCGCGCGTTACACGCGCTGGACGAGGGCGTGGCGGTGAAGCGTCGGATCATCGAGGACCTGCGGCCCACGCTTCTTGACAACCTGGGTTTGTCTGCGGCTCTCGACTGGCAGGTACACGAAGTCTGCGATCGGGCGGGCCTCTCCTGCACGATCGAAACGCCGGCCGACGACAGCGCGATACCGGCGCCGGTGTCGATCGCGCTCTATCGAATCGTGCAGGAAGCGTTGACCAATATCGTCAAGTACGCGGGTGCGCGCAACGTCAATGTCGACCTCGGGCTCGGTTCGGACTCCATCTCGCTGCTGATCGAGGATGATGGCATCGGAATTCCCGCCGACGCGCAGCGCAACCTGCTGTCCCACGGCATCGCGGGCATGCGCCAGCGTGTGCGGGCGCTGCGCGGTGAATTCTCGATCTCGCGCGGAGTACACGGTGGCACGATCATCGAAGTCGTCGTGCCATTGGGCGAATCCGTGATTCAAGTCGAGGCCTCACGGTTGGGATCCACGCTCGCGTGACCTGCTCGGTCGGTTTCATTCCACCGTCAATCGTCGACCGCAATCCGTGCAGTTTCCGATGCGGCGTGCACCGCTATCGCCGCGAAGCTACGTTCGACGAAGAAAGGCGCATCGCCTCGTCCTGGTCCCATCCCGACCTTCAGGGACCCCGACGAATAGCCCCCGCGATCAGCGACACGATGAACAGCACGAGGAAGATGAAGAACAGGATCTTCGCGATCTCGGTCGCACCGGCGGCTATGCCACCGAATCCGAACAATGCGGCGACCAGCGCGATGATGAAAAAGACGAGAGAATATCCAAGCATTTCGAACTCCTCAGTGAGCAAGCGATAAATTGAGGCCGATTGGCCATGATCGGCGTTCATGGGCGCACCGGTCCCGCCGCCGGCGTGCCATCGGACCTGGTCCCGGAATTCTGTTTGGAATCCACCGCAATGGCATATACGCACTATGCGCGATGGGATACGGATGTCCATATCGGCTATCGGCGCATTCATGTGTCGCGTGCAGTCCTACATCGGAATCGTGGCTTGTTCGGAGGGCTCGGGCAGGCGCCATCCGAACGAAAGAAATCAGGCCAAGACCGTTCCAATGGTCTTGGCCTGCACAATTCCGTCGGCCTGGACAGAGTAGCGTCCGCGCGCCGCCGGAGAAGAGACACGATCAGGTCTTGCCGAACTTCGCCTTGGCGTTGCGCACGCAAGTGTCCTTCGCCGCGCCGGATAGGCTGTCACACTTCTCGACGGCCACCTTGTAGCTGGCGTCGCGCTTGTCCTCGGCGGCATCCCGTTTCGCCTCGGCAATCGCGCTTGAACTTTCCCGCTTCTGATCGGCCGCGACGCGATCGGCCTTGGCGTCTGCCTTCGCCTGCACGCGCCTGGCTTTCGCCTCCTTCACGCAAACGTCCTTGGCGTTGCCGGACAGATCGTCACACTTCTCCTTGGCGACCTCGTAATCGGCGTCGGCGCGTGCGTCACGTGCCTTTTCACGTGCCTTCGGCGTATTGTCATGCGCGGCCTCTGCATCTGCCTTGGCGACTTTTTCCCTGCCTTTCGCTTCTTCCTGGCAGATGTCCTTCGCGTTTCCGTTCAGACGGTCGCACGCCGCCTTGTCCGTCCTGTACTGCGCCTCGGCGCTCTTGATCGCCATATCGCGGTCGTGTTTGCTCATCGCCTGCGCTGAAGCGCTTCCGGCGACGCAAAGCCCAGCGGCGGCGAATAGCGCCATCGTCAATCGCAATGCCTTCATCGTTGACTCCTCAGGAATGCTTTCGGAAATCGTTCTCTTTGAAGCGACCGCCGAACGACTCCACCTGTTTCTCGGCCTCGTCCTTGCTAATCCCGTATTGCTCCTGGATCTTGCCGACGAGTTGGTCGCGCTTGCCTGCGATGACGTCGATGTCGTCGTCCGTCAACTTGCCCCATTGTTCCTTGACGTTGCCCTTCAGTTGCTTCCAGTTGCCTTCGATGCGATCCCAGTTCATAGGTCTAGCCTTTCGAATGGATGTAGCGGACCGGGCGCCGATCGCCCGGACGCGCACCTTGCTCCCGCAACCCGCATGCCACCCGATAATTACCGGATAAACAAAGACATACCGAACAGACTTGGCCGCAATATTGAAATGTCGCGTGCTGGTCGATGTAAGAGCTTCGCCGGCCGTAGGAAGCGGACGACGCATTGACGCGCCGGGCACCTACCGACGACCGGACCCTGCTTTATTTCGCGGGCCGCGTGTGCTCGAGGATTGCGTTCGACGTAGAATCGAAGTCTCAGCCCGCGGCGTTCAAGGATTCGCTGTGTCCGCTCGACCGCTAGCGTCTTCGCATCGCCGCAGACTCCTGCTCGCCGGTGTCGTGGCACTACCTGCAGCCTTTCGCTCGTATGCGCAGCCCGGCGGCGGTTCGATAACACTCATCGTTCCTATCGGGCCGGATGGAACGAGCGACCGGCTCGGCCGCCTGCTCGCCGCGATGCTGGAAGAAATCATCGGCACGTCGATCCGCGTCGAGAACATCGCCGGCGACCATGGCGTCACCGGCACCAACGCCATTGCCGCAGCACCGCGCGATGGTTCGGTGCTGGGCTACGCATTGAGTTCACCGATGATCGCCGGTCGGCTGTTATCCAAGGCTGCCCGGTTCAATCCGATCGAGGACTTCGATTGGCTGGGTATCGTCGGCTCGGTTCCGGTCGCCATGGTGCTGTCGACGCGTTCGAATCAAACGAGCATCGAGCAATGGCTCGTTGCGGCCCGCGACGCGCGCAATCCCATCGTCTGCGCAAACTACGGAATTGGCACACCGGGCCACCTGGCGGCCGCGTATCTGCGTTTGGAGCAGAAAGCCAACCTTGCGCACGTCTTCGTCGAGTCGGCGGAAGAAGGCTACCCGATGCTCGCCGATGGCCGTGCCGAGGTACTGTTCGATGACCTGCCCAACGCGATGGTCAAGGTCCCGCGCTACGGCCACCGCATCATCGCCGTCACCTCTGCCGACCGCTTGCCGATACTGTCCGAAGTGCCTTGCTTCGGAGAACTCTGGCGACAATCGTTCGTGCTGTGGGTCGGGCTCGTCCTGCCGAAGGGTGTTCCGCCGGCGGTCTACGCGCGGCTCGCCGCTGCTGTCAGCGTGCTGTTCGGGCAAACGCGCCACGCCGACAGCCTGCGCGCAGCAGGCCTGGCGTTCATCGGTCTGTCCGGCGCCAAAACGCGGGAATTCGTCGAAAACGATTTTCTGCGCAACGCTGCGCTGATCGCCAAGCTCCGCGTCGAAGGGCCGAGTCGCTGAAGTATTCCGGTATCGGTCAGGATCGCCGGTTAAGAATCCGCGGAACTCCGTGAGCGCTTGTGCGGTCACGCTATGGCGACGCCCTGGGCTCTCACGGCGGCCTCCTACAACGCGACGCGATGATCGCCTACATGATTTGCCGATGTGAGCCTGATGCGAGGAAGCGCCCGGGGCGCGCACGATCGAATTGCAGGACGCCCGGTGTTGTCATTGTCCTAGGCGGCCACATCTCACCCTTCGGAAGGAGCAGACATGACCATCAATACCTTGTCCGACCCCAAAACCACCCTCGACGATGGTTTCGGCAACACCGTTTCCGGGATAGCCGGCCGTGCGCACCAAACCATCGACGAAGCTACCGACAAGGCCCGGCCTGCGGTTGACCGCGCCGCGGCCGCCGCACACCGGACGGTCGACAAGTTGGCCGATTCCGCCGTTCCGGCAGCGGATTGGGCCGCCGAGCACAGCCGCAAACTGGTCACGCGCTCGACGGAAATTGCCGATAGCTGTTCCGGCTACGTGCGTGCCCGCCCGTTCGTCTCGCTGGCAGGTGCGCTGGCCGTCGGCTATCTGATCGGCCGTATGGCCCGCTGATCGGCTGCGAGCATGCAAGGGCCGCGTCGCCAGGCGCGGCCCTTGTTCATTGCAGTTTTGCCTCGACGACAGGGTTGCCGCCGGCGCCAAGACATCAAGCCGCCTTCGCCTTCATCGACATGCGTGCTTTCGCCATGACGAAGCGCCGCCCGATGGCAGCGCGCTCGTCATCGGTGAAATGCTCGGCGAGGGCATCGAACAATCCTGTCTGCTCTGCCTCGACGTGCCGTTCGAGGAAATCCAGCAGCACGCCTGCATGCGCTTTCCACTCGTCGGATTCGGACTTCCGGCTTCGCGCCATACGCTCCATCAGGTCATCGAGCATTGAGTGCTCGACCGCACCCTCGTTGGCGTGGTCTCGCCCGTTCGTTCCCGAGGTTCGTCGCTGCAACGGTTCGTAGACTTCTCGCTCCTCGGCACGTGCGAAGGCAGTAAAATCCGGCCTCAACCTCTTGAACAGTTCGCGCCGCTCTTCCGCACTCTCCGATTCGTACATGTCGCGGGCGATCTTGATTGCCTCGTCCTGATCGTGCCGAAGCAGCGTACGCACGTCACTTGCATTCATCGTCGGCGCCTCCAGTAGTAGCCGAATCTCGTCACCGAGGGTCATCGTCAGTAGTCGCAAAGGTGGTTTCGTCATCTGCATCACGTTGGTACGCATCGGTCACGCCTCCTACTTGGGCTTGGCGTCTTTCGCCGCCTTTTCGACTGCACCACCCGTGGCCTTCACGTCCTGGCCGACGCCTTCCATCGTGTTGCAGGCGGTGAGTGAGAGCACCGACAATCCCAACAACATCATGAACAACGCTTTCATATTCGACTCCTCGAATGGTGGTTGAAGTTCCCCGTGCAGCGCGGGGTTCGGCGCAATTCGTCACTATCCGCACGTAAATCCGTCATGTGCCCAACAGCTCGCTGACCGGCGAAAGAGCGTCGATGCGATCGCAAACACTCTTGATCACCGCCAGGATCGGAAGACCCAGCAACAAGCCCCAGCCGCCCCAGAGCCAGCCGAAGAACAGCACTCCGACGAAGACGGCCACGGCGTTCATACGATTCGCCTTGCCCTGCATCCAGGTCAGGAAGCCAATGCCGATCATCGTCGCGATGGCCACGACGATCACCGCTGCCAGCAGTGCCAGTCCGATGCTCGACGAATGGAGGAACATGGCGATGCCGATGCCGATGGCGGCGACGGCGGCGCCAGCGTACGGGATGACGTGCAGCAGCCCGGTGACGGCCCCCCACATGCCGGCCCTGGGTAATCCGAGCAGCGCCAGTGCGATCCACGTCGCCAGTCCGATCAGTACATTGGCGATCAGCAGCGTCAACAGGTAGCGCTGGACGTTGGCGTTGATTTCGTCGAGTACCTGCACGGTGATGCGGCGCCGTCGCAACGACTCTCCCGCCATCCGGGCGACCTTTCGCCGAAAGGTGTCACCTGCGGCGAGCAGGAACAACGACAGCAGCACGGCGAGCACGATCTGTCCCATGACCACCATCGCCGTTTCCGAGCGTTGTGCGATGAAATCCTGGAACTGAGCGGCGACGCCGGTCGGGGCGGTCGCTGCGACCAGCGATGACTTGCCCGTCGCCTCGGCCGCTGCTCGATCCAATTCGGCTGCCGCTGCAGTGACATTGGAGATCGGTCCAGGCGTCGTGCGCGTCGAGGCGGTAACCGCCACCCGGATTTTGCGAGCGGCCCCCGGCAACTCAGCCATCGCCGAGTTGAACTCATCGCTGAATGCATAGCCGGCCGCCGAAAGCAGCGTGGTCAACACACCGATGACCAGGAATGCTGCGCCGCCGTGCGGGATGTGCCACCGCTCGAGTACCGAAACCAGCGGCCGCAACGCATACGCAAGCAGGATTCCTGCAACCAGTGGCACCAAGAACGCCCGAGCCAGGTGCGCGACCGCGATCACCGCGACGGTCGCGACGATCAATGCGGCGATTTCGATGACAGTGAGCCTGGGCGCCACGATCGTCGGCGCTTCGGTGGCGTGCGACGTTGCAGCCTCGCGCACGCCGGCGCCGGCTTGCACCGGGCTCGACGCCACGACCGGGGTCACGACGGCAGGCACGTCAGTTGGGCTTTGCCTTGTCCGCCGCGCGCTCGATGGCCGCGCCACTGGCCTTGACGTCCTTGCCGGCGCCTTCGACGGTATTGCAGCCGGTCAAGCCCAGGGCAAACAGCGCGAGAAACAGGAGGGCAATGGGTTTCATGGCAGTGTCCTTTCGTGGGGGTAGAGCACAGGCAGCCTCGTCAGTGCGATGTCGCAGCGCCGCGTCTGGCAAGGGCAATCAGGACTTCGCGCACCCGAGAGAACTCGCGCGACTTGTCGAAAAAGTAATCGGCTCCGAGCTGGAGACTGCGCTCGCGATACTGGGGAAACGCATAGTTGGTGAACACGATCACCGTGGTGTTCGCCGGACGCGCACCGGAGGCGAGTGTCCGCAGCACATTGATGCCGGTTCCCTGCCTCAGCTGCAAGTCGAGCACTGCGGCGTCCCAGGACGGCTTGCGCAGCACGGCCGTTGCGTCGGCTTCGGTTTCGACCTGCGCCGCAATTTCGACATTCGGAATTTCCAGCAACGCCTCGCAAAGGCGTGCGCGGATCAGCGGTGAATCCTCGACGATGACGACGCGCAATTTCCCCTGCCGTCCGCACGAACCCACTGACGAGACGTCCGGTCGGCCGGAGTCGGTATTGGCCATGATTTTGCCGATGCTCTCCACAGGCAGCGATAGGGGTCGAGTCTGGTGACGATGAAACCCACGGTAGCAGGCCCCGGGAGCCGGCGGTGTCGGTGTTTGTCTGATATTGCGGCATTGGATGCTCGATAGCCGACCGCGGTGGTCAATCGATGAGCCCGTTCTTGATGGCGTAGTAGGTGAGATCCGCGTTCGATTTCATGCCCATTTTCTCGAGCACCCGGCTCCTGTACGTGCTGACGGTCTTCACCGACAGGTGCAGTTCGTCGGCGATCTTCGACACCGCCAGGCCCGCAGCGATCTTGCAGAAGATCTGGAACTCGCGCTGCGACAACTCGCCGTGCAGGGGTTGGTCGGCGTCGCCGGTAACGCCATCGGCCAGGATCTGCGCCAGCGCCGGGCTCACGAATTTGCGGCCGCGCACGACCGTTCGCACGGCGCCGACGAGCTGCGAGGACGCTGCCTCCTTGTTGAGGTAGCCGGCAGCGCCTGCACGCAACAGGTTCACTGCGTACTGATCCTCGGCGTACCCCGAGAGCATGAGTACCGGCAGCTCGGGCCGGATCTGCTTCAGCGTCTTCAGCGTGTCGATGCCGTTCTTGTCCGGCATGGAAATGTCGAGGAGCACGACATCGAACTCGCCGGCGCGCACCGCCGCAATCGCCTCGCTGCCGGTGGTCGCCTCGCCGGCAACCTGCATGTCCGGCTGGTCGCTGATGAACTGTTTCAAGCCCGCACGCACGATGGCGTGATCGTCGGCGATGAGGATTCGAATCATCGGCTGGTTCCCTTTTCGGCGTCGAAACCCCGGTGTCAGAGTGTTGCCGTTTGCGCAACGCCGGCCTGGTAGTCCGCCAGCCGGTTGTACAGTGTCTTCAGGCTGATACCGAGGGTCTGTGCACAGCGCCGCTTGTTGCCGTCGCAGTGGTCGAGTGTAGCGAAGATGACCCGCCGCTCGATCTCGGCCAGCGACGTTCCTGCCGGGATCTGCAGGCTGCCGCCGCAGGGGAGGGCGCCGTCAACACAGGCGAAGTCCATCTCGAGCTCGTAGTCGGCGAGGATGAACGCGCGCTGTACGGCATTTCTCAGTTCGCGTACGTTGCCGGGCCAGCGATGTGTGCGAATCGTCGCGACCGCCTGGCGGCTGAACACTTTTGCCGTTCCCTCCGCCTCGTTCATCTCGCGCAGGAACAATTCGGCGAGCAATTCCGCGTCTCCGTCGCGTTCGCGCAGCGGCGGCAACGCGATCGGGAATACTGCGAGGCGATACATCAGGTCTTCGCGCAGCAGGCCCTCGACCACCGCATTCGCCGGATCGCGATTGGTGGCGCCGACGATGCGCGCGCGCGAACGCAGTTCCTCTTCGCCGCCGACTCGCGAGTAACGCTGCGTTTCCAGCACCCGCAGCAGACGTACCTGCATCTGCGGCGCCATCTCGGTAACTTCGTCGAGGAACAACGTGCCCCCCTCGGCGCGCTCGAAGCAACCGCGATGGAGCCGCATCGCACCGGTGAAGGCGCCCTTCTCGTAGCCGAAGAGTTCGGCCTCGATCAGGTTGGCAGGCAGTGCCCCGCAGTTGATGGCGACAAACGGTGCGCGTGCCCGGTCGCTGTGGTCGTGAATCGTGCGCGCAACGAGTTCCTTGCCGCTGCCCGATTCGCCGGTGACCAGCACCGTCGCCGACGTCGGAGCAACGCGTCCGATTCGCCGGTAGACGTCCTGCATTTGCGCCGAGCCGCCGGACAGATGGCCGAAGCGCCCGAGCGCAGGCCCGGAAGCGACACGAGCAGCGGCCAGAAACGGCAGTGCGACGATATTGCTCGTTGTGATGTGATCGTGCATATTACGGTGCCCGTTTCTTACGGTGACGAACGCCATCGTAGACGTCGCGGAATGAAGACCGCATCGGCGCCAAGCGGAATCGGCTGTCGGACTGCGTCCTACACGGATTCACTGTGACAGCTAATCGAATCTCCTACAAATCACGCGCTCTGGCACCACACCTGCCGCTAACGGGATGCGAGCGTGTAGACGGGCATCCGAATGCCGCATCAAGCCACTGACCGCATCTCCCGCGGCTTGCGCTGGACAGCCGGGGCCTTTCTGATTGCCGGCGTGGGCCTGGTCATTGCCGGCATCGGCTGGACGCGCTCGGTAGACGAACTGTTGACGTTCAGCACGGTGGCGGCGCTGGCCTTCGGATTGCCTGCTGCGACCGCCGCGCTGCTCGCGATGTGGCTCGACCACATCGCCGACCGGCTGGAGCGTCACCTGACCCCGCCGTCAGTGTCGCTGGCGCGACCGGGTGAGGCCAACGCCAACCCGTTTCGTGAGCCGTTGCGCCGTTACCTGCTGGCCGTTGCGCTGGTCGCGGTCGCCTGGGCGCTGCGCTCGGCACTCGATGGCGTCGTCCTCGCCCAGGTTCCGTTCATCAGCTTCTATCTGGCGGTCGGCATCGCCGGCTGGCTGGGTGGAATCGGACCGGCGGTCGTCGCGACCGTCTTGAGCGCCACCATCGCGTGGCGCTTTTATGTCCAGCCAGCAGTACTCCCGGGGCCGGAGGATCTCGGCAGCTACGTCTTGGTCGGATTGTTCGTTTTCGTCTGTGTCTGCATCGGTGCGGTATCCGCGGCGCTGCATGCGGCGCTCGCTCGCGTCCAGCAACTGGCCGACGAACTGCGCGAATGCCGGACGCAGCTGGCCCTGGTCGACCAGGCAGCTGACATGGCGCCGGCATCCTCGGCCGGGCCTGACGGTACCGAGCCCCTCCAGCTTCAATAGGTGCCCCGTCTCCCAGGTCGGGCTTCGCCCTACACGCGAATGCGGCGGCTTCCGATACGCCCGCGCGCAGCGCTCGACCAGACTTCCCGCATGCGGCCCGACGCCGCAACGGAGGTTCCGGATGAACGCAATCGCATTGCAGCCTGCTGCGGTTCGCGGTGCCGCCACCCGTGAAGCACTGCTCGACGCCGCCGAAGCGCTTATCGCCGATCTGGGGTTCCGGGCGCCGTCGCACCGTATGATCGCCGCTCACGCTCGAGCGCAAACCGCGCTGGTCAACTACCATTTCGGTACCAAGGAAATGTTGTTCGAGGCCGCGATCGAACGCCGTGCCGCGCGACTTTGCTCGGCATGGGCGGCGCAACTGGCCGCTATCGAATCCGATCCTCGCCGGGGCACGGAGGGCGTACTCCGAGCCTGGTGGCGCCCTTTCGATGAGCTGTCGCGAGAAGAGCTCCCGTGGCGCAACTATCT
The DNA here is from genome assembly GCA_020853025.1 of Burkholderiales bacterium. Taxonomy (GTDB): domain Bacteria; phylum Pseudomonadota; class Gammaproteobacteria; order Burkholderiales; family Casimicrobiaceae; genus VBCG01. Next base: position 12,514 of record JADYZP010000026.1, on the reverse strand, counting down.
GTGCGTAATCGCGCGTCTCGTCTCGGATGCCGACAGTGGTGGCTGGTACCAACGCCATTTCGGTCACGTCGAGCGCCGCTTTCGCAACGCGCTTGTCCAGACCCTGCCCGACTGCGATCCCGATATTGTCGAGGCAGGACTGCGCTACGCACGCTGCCTGTTCGCCGAGGCTTTGCTGCATCGCTGCGGAAAATCGGCAAGCATGTCCAAAACCGACGATGGTCTCGTCGAACGTTCCGGGGAGAAGGTTGCCTTGCTCACGCCCGTCCGTGCCGTAGACGCGCAGGCCGATGACCGTGTCCACTCCATTGGGCCTAACGGACAAGGCGCAGCTGGACGACCATGCAATACCGGCGTGCCCAACGGATATCGCGAGTCCGACAGTACGCGCCTGATCGATTTCATCGCCAATGGCATAAGGGGGATGGCTCGCACGACGCTCGCCGCTGCCGACTGACCGAAACCTCAAGGCGCGGCTTCGCCCAGCGGCCGTTGTACGGTCGTGCAAGGTGGATTGGCGAAGTTGTTCTACAGTACCTGCCCTTGAGCGCGCGTGGGCGCGCCGCATCGGACTCCGATGATCCGCCGACTCGCCTGTACGAGCTTTCCGCGAACGAACCTCCCGGCCACCGAAGTTCCTCGCCTCATCGCCTGCTCGCGCACGCAAAACGCGCGCGACGGCATAAGCGGAGTTCTCATCTATACCGGGTACGAATTCGTGCAACTGGTCGAAGGTACTCCCGAGGCTGTCGAGCGCGTGCGCCAGCGCATCCGAGGCGATGATCGTCAAAGCGACGTCCTCATCATTCTCGACGAGCGCGACGCCGAGCGCTGGTTCGACGACTGGCGCGTCGGTTACTTCGCCGAACGCGCGCTGACCGACATGCTCGCAGGTTGGCGCGCGCTCGGTCGCCGTCTGGACGACGGCGAGCGCGACTCGTTGCGCCGTCTGCTCGCCGCCGCCGACACGCTCTAGCTCGCGCATTGCCGTCCGCGCACTGCGGCCTACGCTCCTGCCTCCATTACGCGCCCGCTGGCCGCGTCTGCGTTGGCGTTCATTGCGTCGAGTGCGGCTTGAAGCGTGCGCGAAGCTCGTCGCAGGGATCGGCGCGCGAAGCCTCGTCGGTAACCACGTAGGCGTCGAATTCGGCAGGCGATTCGCGCGCTGACGGTTCTTTCCCCCGCTCGAGGAAGCCGATGCTGATCGACGCAGCTCGCTCGTCGGCCGTGAACCAGTGCGGCACGCCAATGTCGATGCGCGCGTGTCCGTTCCCGGTCAGCAGCACGACGCCGCGTGCTGCGTAGGTCCGGATCGCCTCGGCAAGAGCGCGATCGCGAGCGATCTGCGCCTGCACCATGCCGGGTAACGCCGATGCGGGCAAGAGATCGCAGTGGCCTTTCGCAATTGCACGCTCATGCGCGCGCATGAACGCGGCATCGGGCGCGGGTCCCGCGTCGGGCTTGCCGGCGACCGCGATTCTCATCGCATCGGCTCGCGACAGGTTGGCGGCGACGATCGGCAGGTCGAATTCGAGTGCGAGTTCGACGAACGGGCGGTAAAAATCCCAGTTCCAGTTGGGCGAGCCCTTCGCCTGCGCGATCAGGTACGCGGCGTCGAGAGGGCGTTCACGCCACGCCCGATCGATGTCCGCCTGCCGCTCGCGGTCGAACTGCTCGAAGGCCAGCGCCGGCCGGGCGCCGCGGGCGACGAGCGCCTTCAGCGCCTTCAGGCGCAGTGCGTGCTGCGCGCCGTTGTCGTGCACTTCGCCCAGCACGACCAACCGGTGTCCGGACATGGCGTCGGCGAGCGCTTCCGGAGTGGCGGCAAGCGGCGTGGCCGCGAGCGCGATCGTCGCCACAGCGAGGGCACTGGCCAGGCCGAGTACGGCACGCAGCGCGAAATCGGCGCACCCCCGCGCGATGCGCGGCACCGCATCACCGCCGCTGCCGTGGCGCGAGGCCGGAAGTGAGCGCTTCGAGGCTGGAGTGTCAGCGTGCAGCATCGCCGGCACCGGCGTCGTGCACTTCGTACAGACGGCTGGTGCGCGGCACGCCGGCCAGCAGGTACTCCATCTGGTCGGCGAGAATCCTGCGGTTGCGCAGAATGAAGTGCTCATGCCGGTTGGGCACGTACGGAACGTAGAGCAACGGCATGCGCGCCTGCTCGGGTGAGCGCCCCCCCTTTCGCGTGTTGCAGCTGCGGCACGCGGTGACGGTGTTGGTCCATGAATCGCGGCCGCCACGCGATACCGGCACGACGTGGTCGCGCGACAGGTCGCGAAGCAGGAAGCGACGGCCGCAATACGCGCACAACTGGCGATCGCGCGCGAAGAGCATCGGGTTGGTCAGTCCGGGCGCATGCAGATGTGAACCAACCCCGCTGCCTTTGATGGCCAGGATCGACTTGGTCGCAATACGCGAGCGCTCACCGTTCTTCTGCCAGCCGCCGCGGAATTCGCGTACATCAAGGCCGAGCGACCAGGCGACCATCTGCTTCGCGTGATAGGTGATCGCCTCTTCGAGCGCCACCCACGCCTGCGGCAGGCCGGCCATGTCGACGGTCAGGACGAGCGGTTCCATGGATTCGAATGCGTCAGGTTTCCGGCGCGCGCCTTTGTGGGCAATGAACGTGCCACAAAGTATGCATCAACGGAGGGCGACTTGTCTTGGTCAGATTGTTACAGCGTCTTCGCCACGGCCCGGCGGGTTGCCCCGCCGGGTGGCCGCAGCTTCTGACCTCAATCACCCGAGGGGCAGGCGATCGAGGCGGCGATCCCGATCGTCGGTTGGGAAGGCCGCGCACAGCCTTCGAAATCGCCGGTACAGCTTCCCGGTGTCACCACCGGACAAAGGGTGTGAACATGATGGGCACCTCCCCGCCAACTGCGGCGGCGGACCAGGACGCGCGCAATGTCTCGCCGCGTCCGGCGTCCGTTTCACGTTTTGCGTTCCGACGGCCACATGGCACGCCGGTTACTGCCGGCCGGTGTCGCCACCGGCCGCTACTGCCCAGACGCGTAGCGGCACGCGAGATCGAACAACGCGCGCGCCATGCGTTCCGCTTCGGAGACACCTTCGGCCGCGGCGATGCGGATGATCAGTCCGTCCGCCGCCCGCCGGTAGATGCCGTCGCGACCTGCACGGATGAACTCGAAGTGGTCCCGCCCGTAGGGTCGCTCCAGTGCTTCCAGGAGCCTAGCCATTTTGTGTGCCTCGTTGTAGTCATTTGTTGTGGCACCGGCTGTCGAATCTGGTGCCCGATGTCACGCGCACGCTCGAGCGCAGTCGCGGACCGCAACGGGTGATTCGATGGATATCTGCCATGGTGTGCACGCTCCTTTCCTGTCCATCACGCGCCGGAGGCGGCGCGTGTCAACGCAAACAACCAGACCTCTCGGCTGGCGGCGACAATCAGGAGGAGACTGCTGACCTTCCGACTGTTCCGCCTATCCTCCCGGCGGAATGTCTTCCGGTCGGGGGAGCTACAGCGTCGTCAGTGCGCCGGGATTGACCGGCGAATAACCGTTGCCTTGCGAGCCCACAATGACGCACTGCATGCCGAAGCCCTGCGCACGGTGCGCCTGGGTAAAGCCTGCGAATTTGCGTTTGAGGGTCGGCATAGGTTGCGGTGAGACGTTGTTGTCCGTGAGGAAACGAATGGCTCGATGATAATATCGGCTGGCGCTTGCAGGCAAGACTATTGCGCCGCATTCCCCTTCACAGCGTGTCCAAAATGCAACACACAGTCATTGACGGTTCCGGCCCTACGCTCACGTCTTCACCTGAGGCGAGCGCATGACGCTCGGCGAGCGGCTGCGCCTCGTCCGCGGCGTGCTGAGCCAGAAGGCTTTCGCCGAGACGCTGCGCGTGCACGAGAATTCGGTGGCGAACGCCGAGCGCCGGAATTCCGGGACGCAGGACTACCTGCTGCGCATCGCGGAGGTCCACAACGTCAACCTGCACTGGCTGCTTACCGGATACGGTGCAATGCGCATCGCAGAGGCCGACGGCTCGCTGCTGCAGGAGAAGCTCACACTTGCGCTCACCGACGCGCTGCGGGTCGCCTACGGCCCGCGCTATGCGGCGGTTCCGCTCGATACCCGCGCCCGGGCGCTGCGCGCGGGCACCGCGTACCTGCGCGCGATCGGCGTCACCGAAGAAACGGTGCCGGACACCGAGGCGCTGGCGAAGCTGCTGCAGCTGACCATCGACGTCATTCGTCGGACCGACTAGACCATCACGACCTTGCCGGAGGCGATGTCGTAGACACCGCCGACGATGTCGATCTTCCTGCCGGCGTAGTACTTCTGCACGATCGGCGCCGATGTCTTGAGTCGCGCAACCTGCCGCCGCACGTTCTCGGCGATGGCGTTGTCGAGCAGATTGCCTGACTGCGTCCTCTCGGCAACGATGACCGCCGGCTTGATCGCGGTGATGAGATCGGGCAGATGACCGGGCAGCTCCGCATGCGCCTTCAGCACCTTGATTGCGGCATCCACGGCTCCGCATCCGGAATGACCGAGCACCACGATCAGCGGAATGCCGAGGAACTGCGTGCCGTATTCGAGCGACGCGAGCAGGTTAGGCGACACCACGTTGCCGGCGACGCGTACGACAAAGAGTTCGCCCGGACCCTGGTCGAAGGCGAGCTCCGGTGCGACGCGCGAATCGGCGCAGCTCAAGATCGACGCAATCGGATACTGCGCCTGCACACGCGCCGCCCGACCCGCGGAAAAGTCGCGCTGGTTCAGCGTGCCGGCCGCGTAGCGCGCATTGCCTTCGAGCAGGCGCTTGAGCGCCTCGGCGGGCGCGATCGCGTTGGGCGCGCGGGCTGCACCCGCCTTCGGCGGGTCGGCGGCCCACGCCGAATGCGGCGCGACCCACGGCGTCAGTACCGCGACGGCGCCGATTTGCAAAAACGTGCGGCGCGAGAGCGCCGGTTCGCGCTGCTCATCGCCACACAGCTCGCACATGTCGCAGCCTCCTGCTGGGAATCGAGTCCGCAGCATAACAAGGTGCTCGCACTCTGCAAACTACAGCGCCAGCGCGACCTTGGTCCCCTGCGCAATCGCGCGCTGGGCGTCGAGCTCGAGTGCGACGTCGGCGCCGCCGATCAATTGATGGCTGATGCCGGCCGCGGTCAGGTCGGCGACCAGTTCGCGCCGGGGCTCCTGTCCCGCGCAGATGACGATGGTGTCGACGTCGAGCAATCGCGGCTTGCCATCGACGCTGATGTGCAGTCCGGCATCGTCGATCTTGTCGTAGCGCACACCCGAGAGCATCGCGACACCGCGGCGCTTCAATAACGTGCGGCGGATCCATCCGGTAGTCTTGGCCAATCCCGCCCCGACCTTCGACTCCTTTCGCTGCAGCAACCACAGCTGCCGCGGCGGCGGCGCCTCGTGTGCGCTTTTGATTCCACCGCGCTGCGCATAGCCGGCGTCGATGCCCCATTCGTCGCGAAAGGCCACACTCGCCGGGTCTTCGAGCGCGCCGTCGCTTTGATGCCCATCCGCCGCGTTGCCGGCAGACAGCAGTTCACCGACGTCAAAGCCGATGCCCCCGGCGCCGATGATCGCCACCGCTGCACCCGCCTGCCTGCGTCCTTCGACGACATCGACGTAACTCGCGACCTTCGGGTGATCGATGCCCTCGATGTCGGGAACGCGCGGCACGACGCCGGTGGCGAGCAGCACGTGGTCGAAGCCGTCGAGATCGCCGACGCGCACGCGGTGCGACAGCTCCACGCGCACGCCGAGCCGCGCCAGCCGCGCGTGGAAATAGCGCAGCGTCTCCGCGAACTCCTCCTTGCCGGGAATTCGCCGCGCGAGATTGAACTGGCCGCCGATCGCATCGGCTGCGTCGAACAGCGTCACCGCGTGTCCGCATTCGGCAGCGGTCGTCGCGGCGGCGAGTCCCGCCGGACCGGCTCCGACCACGGCCACTCTTTTCCTCGCAGCGGCCGGCGCCGGCTTGAGGACTGTCTCGTGACAAGCGAAGGGATTGACCAGGCAGGACGCGATCCGGCGCGAGAAGATCGCGTCGAGGCAGGCCTGGTTGCAGGCGATGCAGGTGTTGATCTCGTCGGCGCGGCCCGCCGCCGCCTTGTCCACGAATGCAGCGTCGGCAAGAAAGGGTCGCGCCATCGACACCATGTCAGCGTCGCCACGCGCGAGTATCGCCTCGGCTGTCGCCGGATCGTTGATGCGATTGGTCGTGACGAGCGGAATGCTCACCAGACCCTTCATCCGGCGCGTCACCCACGAAAACGCCGCGCGCGGCACCATGGTCGCGATGGTCGGAATACGCGCCTCGTGCCAGCCGACCCCGGTATTGATGATCGTGGCACCGGCCGCCTCGATCGCCTGCGCCAATTCCACCACTTCGTCCCAGGTGCTACCGCCCTCGACCAGGTCGAGCATCGACAGCCGGTAGATGATGATGAAATCGCGGCCCACCGCTTCGCGCGTGCGGCGCACGATCTCCACCGGAAAGCGGATGCGGTGGGCGAACTCGCCACCCCATTCATCATCGCGATGGTTGGTCCGAGGTGCGATGAACTGGTTGATCAGATAGCCTTCGGAGCCCATGACCTCGACTCCGTCGTAGCCCGCGCGCTGCGCCAGCGCCGCGCAGCGCACGTAGTCCGATATCGTCTTGCGCACACCCCAGCCGGTCAGGCTTCGCGCCCGAAACGGGCTGATCGGCGCGCGCGATGCGGAAGGCGCCACCGCCAGCGGGTGATACGCGTAGCGGCCGGCGTGCAGGATCTGCAGCGCGATCTTGCCACCGGAGGCATGCACGGCTCCGGTGATCCGCCGGTGCTTCGCCAGCTGCCACGAAAACGAAAGCTGCGATGCCTTGGGCTCCAATCGGCCCGACAAATTGGGCGCGATGCCTCCCGTCACGATCAGCGCGACACCGCCCCGCGCACGTTCGGCGTAGAACGCCGCCATCCGCTCGAAGCCGTCGGGCGCCTCTTCGAGCCCGGTATGCATCGAGCCCATGAGCACGCGATTGGGCAGCGTCGTGAAGCCCAGGTCGAGCGGCGAGAGCAGGTGGGGATAGGCGGACATAATTTGCATTGTAGAGTAGCGGCGTTGCGCTTCGAGGCGACTCGCCTTGGGAACCATGACCATCCATTCCGCCCGCGGACCGAGGAAATGGCCGTGCCGCTCGATCCGCGGGTGCGCACACGGCTCGTCGCGTCCGCCATCCGCTTGCGCGCGGGATCAGGCATCACCACGGATCGCATGTGTCTTGCGCGCGATGATGGTGGCGAAAACATATCCATGAACGTTGTGCCCGAAGTCAGAACGTTCACCACGGCAACTTCGCCTGGCGCACGCGAGCCTGTAGCTGAGCCCGCTGGCGATACGCTGCCGAACAGTCGAAGAACATGGCAATCCGATACAGACAACCGCGTGGAACTCTTCGGTCAACTTCATCCGGCTTCAGTATCGAGACATTTCCCTCGAATCACGCGACCACGACATCTTGGGCTCCGACGAACTCTGATTCTAAAACCGGCTCGCTATCCTCCAATTGCATTGCGATGACTTCTCGCAGATTGGCATCGAGTTCATCGAGCGTTGCGCCCTGTGAGGGTGCGCCCGCAAACCCCGGGACGAATCCCACGAAAAGACTGGTCTCTGGGTCGCGTTCGATCACTGCGGAAAAATTGCCCATCGTGTAAACCCGATAAGTGTGGGTCATCTCTCCGGCAAAGGCACGGCGCAAATGCAGGAGGCCCAACGATACGAGCTAACCGGTGGTCCGCTGCGAGGGCGAAGCCCCGCATGCGGGACGTCTGCATTGCGCGACGGGTTACGCCACATTGCGGCCTGCTCTTTGCGCCGTGGCAAATGCCAGAACATGACAGTCGGGATCAAGCACGTAGGCGACTGAATGCCCCCAATCGCGGTACCGCAAGGGGCTCAGTTCTGTGGCACCGCAGGCGAGTGCCCTTTGATGGTAAGCATTAGGATCGCCTACCAAGAGATAGAGTTCGGATCGAGGTATGCCCCGGCCCTTGCTCGGGTCGGGGAGCCCTTGGCCAAGGAGTTTGCGTATGTCGCTCTCCGGCATGATGCCCAAGATCGCTCCACCGGGAAGACGAAACTCACTCATTCCAGGAACATTGAGGCGCGGTTCCGTGGCCAATACTGCCTTGTAGAATGCAGCGCTCCGCGTTTGATCCGCGACATAGAGGATGAAATGCGCAGCACTCGACATGTGAGGTATCGATGAGCCCTAAAGTTCGACAGACATAAGCGGCAGCCGACCGCTGGCCGCGCAAAAGCAACAATGAAACGGTGATGTAGCGCGGCGAGCTGTTGGATGTCCGCTCGATGGAGGGGTTAGTCTACTGGTTCATGACCCCGACTTTTGAAGCGTGGCGGAAAATACCGCCACGTGGCGAGCACCAGCAAGGCGAACACGGTGTAAACCACGGCAAACACCCAGGGAGGTGCACTGTAATAAAGCAACTGCTGAAGCCAGTGCTCGATGAAGCCGCCGCCATACGACGCCTCGCCTGCGCGAGAACGCAGCCACATCTCGAAAGTAGTGAGAGGGCACACGAGTCCGAGCCAAGACTCGGCGACGACGACTCCGATGGCGGCGAGGTGAGCGATGCGAAACCAGGCGTTGTTAACCCAGCGCCAGTGCTCAAGATTGCCCACGATGACGAGCAGCAGCCCGACTACGACAAACGCGGCAATGCCGAAGTGAACGACCAGCACTGCGTTGGCGAGCAGCAGACTGAGCGATGGACCAAGTGTCACAAGTTGCCTAACGATACAAGATAACCGGCGTGCCGCCACAGAAGCTCGCCGCGAGAACGACGTGCCCGGCACGTCTGCGTTGACCGCAACGCCACATGCTTACGCCACCTCGAGCAGCGCTTGCGGATTCTTGGCCGCCACCATCAGCAAGGTGCGCGCCGCTCCAGACGGTGCGCGGCGACCTTGCTCCCACTCCTGGAGCGTGCGCACCGAAACCCCTAATAGCGACGCAAACTTAGCTTGCGAAAGACCGGTGCGCTCACGAATAGTTGCTACTGCCTGCAGTGTAATTACGCGCCTCGCATGACCGCCCTTGAGCTCACGCAGACCCTCCAGAATCTCTGCGCCGACATTGCGCCTTGCCACGGCCTTAGCCATCAATCTCGTCCTTGATCTGTCTAAGCACATGGGCCGGAGTGTTATCCGCCACATTCTTGGGATACAGAGTGAACATCCACGCCTGACCTTGGCGGGTTCGTAGAAAGTAGATAACCCGCAGCCCACCACGCTTGCCGCGGCCTGCCATACCTCACCGCATCTTGCGAACGCCACCGGAGCCGGGAATAACCGAACCAACCTCCGGATTTTCGATCAGCTCTCGCTGGAGCGACAAATACTCTTCGTCTGTGAGGTACTGCTCCACCAAGCGGGTAAACAGCTTGGTTTCAACGAAGCTGATCATAGCGTCATCATACGGCAATGACGTAGTTCGTCAAGAACGGAGCGTGGTTGGCGTGTGGCCTAACGTGACCAAGCTAACCGCCGCGCCGCCACCGACGTGGCCAAGCAAGAAGCCGCGTACCGGCACGTCCGGTTGAGCGCGTGGTTAGCCGTCACGATCATGGAATTTCAACTTCGCTGTAGGTGCCCGCCGCGGCCCGATCCACAGCGCGAGTAATCGACGCGAGGGCGCGCTGAATCCTCGGCCAACTTGGCGAGGATAGGACTACAACGGCGATTCGCCGGGATTCAAGGTTCTGCTGGTATTTGAGATTCGAGTCAGTAGTGACCAGCACGGCGAAGTTCTCCCTCTCGGCCGCGTTCAGTAATTCGCCATTCTTCAACTTCGACCAGCCGCGCTCATACGCGGTGGCAACTTCGTGAAGCGTCAGTGCGTGACGCAGGGGTTCGGGAGTGCCTTGATCGAAGAGAACAAGCACTTATACGGGAGCAAGCGCACTTCTAGCGGCGTGATCAAGGACGGCACGAGCTTGTTCCAGTGTGACACCCGGGAACCATTCGACGAACTGCGATACTAGGGCACCGTCCTCAAGATTCTCAAAGAGCGCCGATACCGGCACGCGGGTGCCGCGAAACACCCAGACTCCGCTGACACGTTCGGGGTTTCGCTCAACCGCAGGGCAGGTGGACCAATCGATCATGGCGAAAATGGTAGCACCTTCGCGTGGTGACGGCTAACGATTAAGCTATTGAGACCTGTGTAAATAATGTCCTATACCGTGGGTAGGAGGTATGCCATGCGACCGACTGGAAGTCCACAGGAACCGGAACGTCGTCGCCTGCGTGCGCTGACGATGCTCAGAGAGGGGCTGCTGCCGCATGAGGTGTCAATGATCATCGAAACCAGAGCAGGTGTGATCACGTAAAACTGAGCAGGGCCGTATGGGGTTTCAGGGGTTGGATTTGAGGATCTTCTCCTTGGATTTGCGGTTGCTTGGCGCGGATTGATTGCGTTTCTTGAGGCGATAGCTGCCGTTTCCGGTCTCGATGATGTCGCAGCGGTGGGTGACGCGGTCGAGCAGTGTGGTGGTCATCTTGCCATCGCCGAACACCTTGACCCACTCCGAGAACGACAGGTTGGTAGTGATGATCAGGCTGGTTCGCTCGTACAGTTTCGAGATCAGGTGAAACAGCAGCGCGCCGCCGTTGGCGCTGACGGGCAAGTACCCGAGCTCGTCCATCACGACGACATCGACATGGGTTACCGGTCCTGCCCCGTGCGCGGCAAGCGAGCGTGCGCTGGCCGCCGAAGGACGGACAGCCCATGATGGCGCGAGCGCCAACGCGGTTGCGCAAGGCGACTGGTTGGAAGACCGCTGGTACCCTGGCTGCTGGTGCCTGACAGCGCTGGCCTCCGCGCGAACCTCTTGGCCGCAACGTGTCGGTTGATTGACGTGGCGAGCTACGCATGACTTGAATGTATTGCGGGCGGCCCAACGGAACCAAGTTAACCGGCGCGTGCCGAGCGCGCCGAAGGACGCGCGAGGACACGCGTCCGGTTGAACGCGAGGTTAGGTGGCGCCACGATAGACCTCGCCACGGTGCCCAACCTTGACAATTTCGACTGTCCGGTTCGCGTCATTAACGGCATAGACGATGCGAAATTCACCTTGGCGTATCCGGTAGCGCCCCTCAGTCCCAGCAAGCTTCTCGGATCCATTGGGGCGCGGCTGAGCCGCTAGCGCAGCGATGCGATCTACGATCCGCTGACGATCCTTCTTCTGGCCGAGGGCCTCGATCTCCTTCGCGGCGGAAGGCTTGATCAGCAGTTTATATTCGGCCACGTCGCCGTAGGCCGCGGACGAAGGACTCGAAGGACACGCTTCGCTCGGCCTTTCGCTCGTCGAAGGCAGCGAGGTCCTCCGCGTCCTCCGCGAGAGCAATCTTTACGGCCTCGTTGACAACGTCGGAAATGGATCGGTCGGTCGCCGCCGCCTTCAATCGCAACGCCTGGTGAACGTCAGTTTCAAAGTAAACCGTCGCACGCTTGGCATCATCCATGGCCGACAGCATAACGCTATAACGTCATGACGTCAAGTTGCCACCGTTTCGCGCGCCACCTAACGATCAAGTTGACCGGCCCGCCATCACCGACGTGGCCAAGCACGAAGCCGCGTACCGGCGGGTCCGGTTGAACGCGAGGTTAGCCGGCTGATTGGTTGAGCTACGTCTACAACTCTTCACGTAGAACCTTACGCAAAACGCCAACCGTGACGGGTTCATCGTCTCTGGGGCGGCCTTGTGATTTCGTTAGGAGGACTCGCAATGCGGCATTGATCATGGTCTGGTACCCCGTTCCTTTCACCTCCGCTTCAGCACGAAAGTGCTCAATGATGTCGTCGTCGAGCATCATCGTTATTCGGGTCTTTCCAGGTGAGGCAATGACCGGGCCTCGCCTACCTTTGGAGAAATCGTATTGCTTACGCATAGTATTGGGCCGCTTCACCGCGGCTGGCTTTTCGTGCTGAGATCAGTCGGACACGATCTCCGCGTGGCGTGTAGACAACGACCAAGATTCGTCCAAGCGCGTCCAGACCCAGAGTGACGAAGCGTCGCTCTCCCTGCGCATCTGGATCCTCGACTGTCACCGCAGACGGATCGCGAAGGGCTTGCTCGGCGTGGGCGAAGCTAACCTTGTGCTTGGCGAGATTCGCCCGAGCTTTCGCGGGATCGAATTCGATCTGCAGCTCGTTATTATGCATATCATATGCATACTGTCAAGCGCCGGTGGGCGCCCCGGGATTTCGGTAGCCAGCTATTGAACACTGCGTAAATAATGTCCTATTTTAGGCGCAAAGAAAGAGGACCATGGCGGAGCATCGACCGCAGCAGCGACTGGTCCTGACCGATCATCTGCGTAGCCGACTTGGTTCGCGCGATCAGCGCGTCGAGGGTGGTCGGGGCGAAGTTGGCCAAGGGGTTGGTTTTAGCGTAGCCCCAAATCATTTCGACCGGATTGAGTTCGGAGGCGTAGGCCGGCAACAATT
>JADYZP010000025.1 GCA_020853025.1 Burkholderiales bacterium | reverse complement strand
GCTCATCCATCAACGGCGCAAGCGCTCGATAGCGCGATTTGATCTGGCGAAGCGCGGACGCATCCTGCATATCCTCATTAAAAGTCAACAATCGTAAATAGTCAAGTTATTTTCACGCGACGCCTAACCGGGATTTATTTTAGAACTAAAGCAAGTTCCGTCAAGTGCTGCTCCCGCGGTTCCGGGGCGAACTCCGCGCACCCTCCCGCAGCCTCTGGCCTCGGCCATCCGGATGATCGCGCGCTGGCTCCCTTCGGGCTTAGCGTGCCGAAGGAAAAGTGCACCACACAACACCGTCGTTCCCGCGAACGCGGGAACCCAGTGTCGTTGATTGTTCGTGGCCCATTGGCGGACGTAAGCCGCTGGATTCCCGCGTTCGCGGGAATGACGATGGAGAAACGCGATTCACGACGCCCAACCGCCATCAACGATAACCCTACGCGATCCTTGGATCCCACATGCTCCGCCATCCCAAGCACGACGGTTTCACGCTGCTCGAACTGCTCGCGTCGCTGGGCATCGCCGCGGCGCTGCTGCTGCTCGGGATCCCCGGGTATGCCGCGTGGATCGCCGAAATGGAACTGCGCGACCGAGTCGAGGCGCTGGTGGGCGCGATGAGCCTCGCACGCTCCGAGGCGATCAAGCGCAACGCCCGGGTCAACCTTTGTCCTTCCGGCGACGGCGCACGCTGCGCGGACAACGGCCTTTGGGAAGCCGGCTGGCTGGTCTTCGCCGACGACGACCGCGACGGCGAACGCGGCGACGACGAGACCGTCCTGCGCGTCCAGGCCGCCGCGCGGCCATTGATTACCGTCCGCGGCAACAAGCCCGTAACCAACTATGTGTCGTATACAGGCTTCGGGCACACGCGCATGGTCAGCGGCGCGCTGCAAATGGGAACGTTCACGATTTGCCGCACTGGCCGCACCGCCGTCGATGTGGTGCTGGCCAACGGCGGCCGGGTTCGAGTCGAGCGAACCAAGTTGCCGTGTCCGTAATCGGGCGGGTGCGAAAAGCCACGCAGGCGCTCGCCAGGCCAGTACACGTCGGCGCACACACCCGGGGCACGATACGCTGCGTCTCCCGCCCTCTATAGAGCTCAAATCCCCCGAGCCGTCCGTACCCCCTCAATCGCCACTGGTCAGCCCCACCCAACACCCCTATGCAAATGTCCTAACATCGCCGTCGAGCCCACTGGAGCAGACGATGTCGACCCCACCCCGCACCTTGCCGCGCCCGGCCGGCTTCACGCTGATAGAAGTCATGATCACCGTCGCCATCGTCGGCATCCTCGCCGCGATCGCGCTGCCGTCTTACAACGATTACATCCTGCGCAGCAAGATCATCGACGGGACGACCAAGCTGGGCCACTTCCGGATGGATATGGAGAAGTACTTTCTCGACAACCGGACGTATCAGGACGTCGCCAACCCCGGCAACTGCGGCATCGCCGACCGGCCCGGGATTGGGTCGGACGTGTTCGCTATCACCTGCGTGGTGGGCGCCAATCCGGACACCCAATACACGGTGACCGCCACTGGTCGGCCGGCCATGGGGATGTCGGCTTCGTTCGTCTACACCGTCAACGAGCGCAACCAGAAGACCTCCACGGGTCCCACCGGCTGGACCTCCGCCACCACCTGCTGGGCGGTGCGTAAGGACGGCAGCTGCCAATGACCGCATGCCTGCCGCGCGGCTTCACCCTGATCGAACTGCTGGTCGCGCTGGCGATCGCGGCGCTGCTGCTCGTCCTGGCGGTGCCCGGCTACACGACCTGGATGGCGGATAGCCAGGTGCAAAACGGCGTGCAGTCGCTGGCGGGTGGACTGCGCTTTGCGCAGGCCGAGGCGGTCAAGCGCGATGGCAAGATCCAGCTGGTGCTCGACCCGACGACGGGTAGCGGAGGCTGGAGCGTCCAGCAGACCGACGGGACTGAGCTACAAGGCAGCCACTTCGCCGAAGGCGCGGCGAACTTGACGTTTGTCACCTCGCCGGCGACGCTGACCAAGGTCACCTTCAACGGACTGGGCATGATCGATACGAAGAATGCCGACGCAACGTTGCCCTTCGACACCGTCGACGTCTCGTCCTCGGTGACAGGCACGCATCCGTTGCGAATTCTGGTCGGCGGCGCACGCACCGGCATCAAGATCTGCAGCACCGCCTACACGTGGCCCGACCCCAAGGCCTGCCCGCCGTGACTCGCATCCAGAACACGATGAACCACCGCTCGACATCCTTGGTTGTACGACAGCGGGGGTCGTTCATGCTCGAAGCGCTGATCGCGATCCTGATCGTCGCTCTCGGCGTGCTCGGCTCGGTGGGCCTGGTCGCCCGCTCGATGCAGGATATCGACGACGCCAAATACCGCGGCGAGGCCGCGTACCTGGCCAACACGCTGATCGGCCAGATGTGGCTCGACGATCGTGCGACGGCGGCACTCGACGCCAAGTATGGCGATGCGAGCGCGGGTGCCGGATACGTCGAATTCAAGACGCTGGTCAAGCAACGGATGCCGCACGCGGCGGATCCCGAGGTGTCGGTCGATCCCGGCCCGACGCCGACGAGTTCCACCGTCATCATCCACATGCAGTGGCGACCGCCGGGCGACGCGGCGACCGCGCCGATGCACCAGCACTGGGCCTACGCAACGATCGGGGCCAATTGATGAAATCGCTGTTACATCCTTCTTCGTACCGCTCGCGCCAGCAAGGCGCCGGCATCGTCGAGACCATGATCGGCATCCTGATCGGATTGCTGGTCGTGCTCGTCGTCTACAACCTTCTCGCGGTGTCGGAAGGCTACAAGCGGATGGTGACCGGCGTGTCCGACGCGCAGGTGACAGGGTTGCTCGCGCAGTTCCTGGCCGGCCGCGACGCCGGCAACGGCGGCAACGGCATCAGTCTCGCCGCACCCGACCTGGTCGGCTGCACCGACCAGAACATGCGTCCGGCACCGGTGCGGATTACCGCCGGCGCCAGCGCCGCGGTTTCGGACAGCTTCATTTCGATGGCCAGCGGCGCTCCGCGCGTGCTCTGGTCGGTGCCGCTACTGACCGCGAGTTCTACACCCTCGTCCGGCGACGAATTCGAGGTGCAGTCGCCGAACGGTTTCTCGAAGCCGGACGGCTCGTCGGCTCCGACCGCAACCGTCCCCTACCGGGTCGTCGTCATCGACGGCGCCGGCAGCTGCCAGCTGGTCAACGTCACCAGCGTCACGTCTCCGCCGGACGCCGCCACCGGCGGTGTCAAGCTGACCTTCGACGCGGCGACCGTGCCAAGCGGTACCTTCACCGGCGGTCCAGGCGCCGCCGCGCCCGCCCGGGTGCTGATCCTCGGCCCGGACCCTTACGTAACGCGCATCCGCTACGAGGTCTACAACACGTCGGCCGGCGCCAACTGCTCGGCAGCGAACGCGCAGGGTTGCCAGCTCGTCACCACCGACATGCTGCAGGCCGTCCCCACGCGCGCACCGATCGCGCAGAACGTCGTGCTGATGAAGGCGCAATACGGCGTCGACACCAACAACGACCACCAGATCGATTGCTGGACCGCCGCCGACAACTCCAACACCTGCGCCGACGGCAAGGACTACACGAACATCGCCGACGCGGCGCAGTTCCCGTTTATCGAGGACTTCAACCGCATCCTCGCGGTGCGCATCGGCGTCGTCGTGCGCAGCGACGAGCCGGACTTGAAGGGCCTCGATCGCAGTCTCATCGGGACGGCACGGACGACCGTGGACGGGGATGCGGGAATTCGGCAGCCCGTGTACCTGTTCAACTGCTCCACCAATACCGATGCGGCTTGTCAAAGCCGGGTTCTGGTGCCCGACGGTGCGACGGCCAGTCTGGCTAGCCCCAACTGCGCGCCCGGCATCATCTGCGACGGCTGGCGCTACAGCGTCTACGAGACGATCATCCCGCTGCGCAACACACTTTTCAACTCGACGCTATGAGCCTCAATTCCAATTCACTTTCCGGACGATCATCGCGACGGTCGCAACGCGGCGTCGTGCTCTTCGTCGCGCTGATCGGCATGGTGATCCTCAGCCTGGCCAGTGTCGCGTTGATCCGCGCGATCGATTCCAGCAGCGGCGTCGCCGGCAATCTCGCCTTCCGGCAGGCATCGATCGCGCCGGTCAACCAGGCGATCGAAAAAGCGGTCGACGCGATCTTCAAGTCGAAGACCATTGGCGATCTCAACAGCGACGATGCGACCCACAATTATTTCGCGGCGCTGCAGGCGAGCGAAAAGGCCAACGCCGTGCCGAACGTGCTGGCAGGCGCGTATCCGCCGTCCGGATACTCGATGGTCGTCGACACCGATGCGACGACCGGCATCGAGGTGCGCTCGGTCGTCGAGCGCGTCTGCAACGCCAACGGTGCGCCCACCCTCGAGCACTGCGACCTGCTGCCGCCGAAGGTTTCCCCCGGCGGCACCGACAACGAAATCGGCAGCATTCCGCTGCCGCCGATCCCGCACTTCCGCGTGACCGTCCGCGTCGATCTCCCCAACACCAACGCCGTCTCGTACGCGCAGGCGTTCCTGCGCTAGCGTGTGCCGCGCACAGCCCCCCGGAGCCCCAGCATGCGAACCTCGACCCCGACGCGGAGTACCGCGACTCGTTTCCTCGCGACGTTGCTGGCGTGGACCTTCATCTTCGGCCAGACGGTTCAGGGCGCCTACGCAGTCACGACACCGCTGGCCGACGTGCCCATTGCCGCCAAGGTTGCGGCGAAGCCGAACATCGTCTATACGCTCGACGATTCCGGCAGCATGCAATACAACTACCTTCCGGATTACCTGACCAGCACCAGCGCGACGGTCAACATCAATCTTTCGCGCGTGGGATCGGTTGCGACGTCGTCGAGCAACAGCGCGTTCACCGCGCTCAACGTCGGCGACTGGGTCAGCATCATCGGCGCCAACCAGCCCGAATACAACGGCTACTTCCAGATCACCGACAAGCCGACGACTACGAAGTTCAGCTACGACGTCACAGGCACGCCCGCCACGCCGGCCACGGTCGCTCCCGGCTACGGCTACATCCAGGTGGTCACCAGCACCGCCTACTGCCGCGGCGGCAACTTCACGACACCCTGCACGCAGCAGCGGGTCGACCTGAGTCAAGGCTACGTCACGCTGGATTCGATGAAGCGCGCGTCGTTGGCGGCCGGCGGTCCGGTGACCGCGACGGCCATCGCTCCGGTATCGGCGCAAAACCTGTTGCAGACGCTTGCCGTCGGCGACTCGGTGCTGATCCAGCACACCCCAACGCAAACGATCCCGGCGACGACGTCGGCGCCGTACTACGGTCTCGTCACCATCGATAGCATCACCGCCAACGCTCCCTCAGCGGGGAAAACGACGTTCACGTACACGATCGACGCGGTCGCCGGCGTGACGCCGACCACCGCAGGCGGCAACCGGCGGTTGGTGACGGTGACCAGCCAGACTTACGCCGCGCCGCCGATGCACGCGGCGGACTTCAATCGCCTTGCCTACAATCCCGACGTCACCTACATCGCGCCGGTCGGCGCCGACGGACTCCCGCTGACGTTGACCGGCACCGACGCCAGCGGCAACTACGGCACCAGCGCTTTCCTGTGGAACAGCGCGTCGGTCGACCGCGACCCGTACTCGGCGTTCGAAACGCTCGCCGGCGCGACGCCGATGTGGTCGGCGACCACTCGCGACACGCTCGGCGCCAAGGTCAACGTTGCGCTGTACTGCAACACCGACTGGCCGCTGCTGGTCAACGATTCCAACTGGCCGAGCGGCCCCAACGGCGCCAACGTGCTGGACGTCGGCAACGCTAATGCCCAGTACTCGGCCGGGAGCGGCGCGTGGTGCCGTATCAACGGCACCAGGTACGATGCGTCGGCGGCGTCCGGCGCAGCGGCGACCGCGGTGGCCGGTGTCGAAATGGGCTACAACTACCCGTGGCGGTCTTCGAACGGGACGACGGATCCCGATTACTTCTATCAGCAATTGAGCGTCAAGTCGCTCTGGTGCGACCAGTCGTCACCGCACTGGCCGCAGGACATCACCAGTGTCATCACCGGCTGCGACGACTTTAGTACGCCGACCGGCGGCAGCACCACCCCGCAGACCTGCGACGCCGGCACCCCGGCCAATATCTGCAACCCGGTCGGGGCTTTGCGCACCTACGAGACCAACAAGGCGCCGATCGAGGCCTGCGACACCAGCGCGACGTTTTGCAGCCCGCCGGGATCGGGACTGTCCCCCGAGTGCCGCACCTGTTCCTGCGTCGCCGACACGCCGCGCACACCTTATACCTGCTCGATCTCCGGCGTGAGCTGCGGCTGTGTCGGGGCGGGCTGCGCTGCGCTGTCGACGTGCCCCGACATCGTCGTCCCTCCCACTGCCTGCGCGACGGGTAACCCGATCTATTCGAATTCGTATTCACCCAAGGCCAGCGTACGTTGCGACGACCAGACCTTCGATCCTGTCCTGAAGACCAATACCGGCCCGACCATGCTCGAGGATGCCGGCGCGCCGGGGACGACCGGCGCACCCGGCAATGTCTGCAGGCATAACAACTACACGTACGCGGTAGGCGGCGCATCCGGGCTGTTCAAGTATGGTTTCTCGCCGTATACGTTCCCGGGCGAAGGCACTGGCACCGGCACCTTCAACAAAAGGGTGACCAGCGCCTGCCCGGCAGTCGGCACGACCATACCCATCCCGCGCCACTACTACGTCGTCGACGGCGTGCAATTCTGCGATGACCGCGTGGTGACGGTCAACGGCCAGTGGCGTGGCTTCGGTACAGGGGTTTGCCAGGACAAGAACGACCTCGGCGGCCATAGTCAGGTGAAGTATGGCCCGTTCACGCGCATCGACCTGTTCGCCACCAACACGCTAAGTTTTGCCGGCACCTCGACACTTCCGCCGAGCGCGACGCCTTATCCGAATGGGCGCGTGTTCCTCGCCGGGGTCACTCCCGGGCCCGACAACTCGGAATCGATCAACTACGCGAACTGGTACGCGTATTACTCGACGCGCCTGCTCGCCGGCAAGACCACGTCGGCGATCGCGTTCTCGTACCTGACCACGCCTGCCGGCGAAGCGACTGCCTACCGCGTCGGCTTCCACAACTTAGGCGAGGAGCCCGATCCCTACGGCGGCGGCACGCCGATCATTTTCGTCAACGTCCTCGACTGGGACCTGACGCAACGCACGCAGTGGTACGACTCGCTGTTCGGCATCGCGGTCAACAACTTCAAGACGCCGACCATCGACGCGATGCTGCGCATCGGTAACCTGTTCGAGACCGGCGGCGCGGCGGGCGTGGACACCGCCAAGGTCAACCCGCTGCCGGCGACGACGGCGTCCGGCGCAGCGCTCGCCGATCCCATTTCACTGGATGGCGGAGGCAATCCGGTCAGCTGCCACAACAACTATCACATCCTGTTTACCGACGGCAAGACCAACCAGGTGGCGCTGCCCACCACCGCCGGTGACCAGGACCAGACGATTCCCGCGTCGCTTGCCGGAATCACCGAGGTACCCCCCGATCAGGTGCTGCCCAATCTCAAGCTGGGCGGCGCCTGGCCGGCGCCGTTCCAGCAGGGCGCCCCCGCGGTGTCGGACACGCTGGCCGACGTCGCCGCGTATTACTGGTCGCGCGACCTGCGCCCGACGCTGAAAAACGACGTACCGGCGTCGTCGGGCAAGGTTTCGGTGGTCGGCGTCGTCGGCCAGGGCGACCTCGACTGGACCAAGGACGTCGCCTACTGGCAGCACGTCAACTTCAACGCGATTTCCTTCGGCGCCGACGGCGTGCTGGACGCGACCAATCAGCCCGCAACGCTGAGCGACATCATCGCCGGCACCGCTTTATGGCCGAACCTGACGCAACCTAACAATCCAATCTACCCGCGCGGCAGCGCCGCGGGCGCGGTCGCGGTGGACGATCTGTGGCGAGCGACGATGATGTCGCGCGGCTCCTTCGTCTACGCGCGGTCGCCTATTGAAGTCTCTTACGGCCTCGCCAACATCCTCGCCGGCATCCAGAACCAGCGCAAGTCGCGCGTCGGGGCGGCCTTCGGCGGCCAGGTGCTCAACGCGGCCAACAACGTCATCTACGAGGCGACCATCGAGCCGGGCTGGGCCGGCGACCTGCTCAAGGTGCAGATCGATCCGGCCACCGGCGCCGAGGTGCAGACGTGGTGGAAGGCGTCGGAAACGCTGCGCGACCAGATCGACCCGCTGCTGGCCGGAGTCGACGAGCCGTGGATGAATGAGGCGCATCGCCGCGTAGTGACGCTGACCGGCAGCGCGGGACCGGGCGTCCCATTCCGCCGCGCGAACCTGTCGGCCGCGATGCAGGCGTCGCTGGCGCCGACCGCGCTGCGCCAGGAGAAGATCGTCTCCTACCTGCGCGGCGGCAACACCTACACGCCGGCGGTCGGGCCGACGGTGACCATCGAGGGCACCAGCATCGGCCAGTTCCGCAAGCGCTTCGGCGCGCTGGGAGACATCTCCAATGCGCAGCCGGTGATCGTGACGGCGCCCAAGCGTCCGTACATCGACCTCACCGACCCCGGCTACTCGACGTACGTGAGCAGCAACTCGGCGCGCTCGACCAACATCGTCGCGCCGGCCAACGACGGCATGGTGCACGTGTTCGGCGCCGGGCCGGTGAATCCGGTGACCGCCGGAGGCGGCAACGAGGTCTTCGCCTTCATTCCGCGCGCGCTGTTCCGCGGTACCGCCGGCAGCATCCTCACCGAGGACACGACGGCGATCCAGGCGCTCACCTACCAGGATGGCGGCGTCCCGATCTACCACCACCACATGTACGTCGACTCGTCGCCGCGCGCGGCGGACGTCGACTTCAGCGGCGGCGCCGGCACCGACTGGCGCACCATCGTCGTCGGCGGCCTCGGCAAGGGTGGCAAGAGCTATTACGCGCTCGACCTGACCGATGCCGCGGCCGCGGACGAGGCGGCTGCCGCGAACAAGGTGCTGTGGGAGTGGACGCATCCGGAAATGGGCTATTCGTATGGACGCCCGGTGATCGTCAAGGTCCGCGATTCCGCGTATTCGAAGGGGCGCTGGGTGGTCATCGTCACCGCCGGCTACAACAACATCACGGGCGCCAACCCGGGACAGGGAAAGGTGTTCTTCCTCGACGCCACCGACGGCACGCTGCTGTCCACGGTGACGACATCGGCCGGATCGGCCACCGATCCCAGCGGCTTCGCGCAGATCCACGCCTTCGTCAAGAACCAGACCAACCAGATCGCCGAGCAGATCTACGGCGGCGACCTTCTGGGCAACCTCTGGCGCATCGACGTCTCCGGCGTCGATGCCTATAAGTCTGCCTCGGCCACGCTGCTCGCCACGCTCACAGCCCCGGACGGCTCGGTGCAACCGGTGACGACCGCGCCACAGATCGAGATCGACATCAACAACGGCGTCGACCGCTATGTGTTCATCGGCACCGGGCGGCTGCTGCACGACCGCGATTTGACCGAACCGGCGTCGCCGCAGACGCAGACGATGTACGCGATCCGCGACGGCACGCTGTCGGCCATCCAGACCACCGGCTTGCCGATCGCGCCACGCGCCGACCTGGTTCCGATCAACGCCGACGGCGTCAGCGCGATCGTCGGCGGCGCACCCAACGGCTGGTACCACGACCTGCCCAATGTGCCGGGGGACTCCGAGCGCATCGTCGTCGACGTGGTCGCCGACGTGAACATCGCCGCCTACGTCGGCACCAAGGTGCAGGACGACCCCTGCCTCATCTCGCTGCCGGCGAAGCTCTACGCCCGCGATTACACGAGCGCGCGTTCGCTGCTGCTCGACTCGGGAGGGTCGACGGTCGCCTATATGGACTTCCCGTTCGGCGCCGTCGGCGTCACGCTGGTCGGCCGCATCCAGCCCGACGGCACGCAATCGCTGGGCGCACTGGTATCGGGTGAAGTTCCGGGAACCAAACCCGTCGACATCAGGAACCCGGTCACCGGCCCGGGCAGCCGATTGTCATGGCGGCTTCTGGCTCCGGAACAATAGGTAGACCTGCTGCGGCGTCCCGATACGCAACGCCATCGCCAGACGTACGATCCGCGCGATCGTGCGGCTGCCGGTGGCGTCGCCGCAAATGAGCGGCGGTTTCGCAAACCGCGCCGTCGCTGCACCCCGAGCCCATGACCGCGAAATCGTCGTCCGTCGCGCGTCTGCCACCGGGAGTGACCATCCGCGACCCGCTGTTCTGGGCGGTGACGGCGTCGGTCGCACTGCATGCCGGACTCGTTGCGTTTGCGCTGTGGCTCGGCCCCCCGGGCGGCGTGGCCGGAGTCGCGCCACCGGCCATCCTGCAGGCCGCGCTGATGCCGCAGCTGCCTTCGGAAACCAGCGTCATTGCAACCCCGGAGCCGGCACCGTTCTCAGTACCGGCCTCACCTGAGCCCCCGCCCGAGCCGGTCGTCGTCAACAGCAATCTCGCCTCGGCGTCTCCGTCGGGCTCCGGCGCCCGCGACTTCTCGTTCCTGCGGGTGAGGGGCCAGTCGTTGCGCGACCGCAGTCGCATCGGCGACCTCTGGAACAGGCAGCTCGAGGAATTTCCCGTCGAGATCGATCGCCCGGTGCGCCTGGAAGGGTCCATCGAGGCGCAATACCCGCCCGCGGCGCTGGCCGCGCGCCGCGAGGAGTCGGTCGTCGCGTGGATCGTCGTCGACGAGCGCGGCACGGCGTCGGAAGTCCAGATCGTCGAGGGCTCCGAGGAATTCGCCGAGGCGGTGCGGGCAGCGCTGAAGACCGCGCGCTTTGTCCCGGCGCGCAACAATATGAAGCCGATCCGCTTTCCGATCGCGCTCGAGTTCCGCTTTGCGACGGGCGGCGGCACGGCGACCGCGACGGCGGCCGCGCAATAGCCCCCGTCGCCTGCCGCTACCCCATCATCGGCATGTGAAACCCCGGCGCCGCGCTGCCGTCGTCTGGCCAGCGCGACGTGACGGTCTTGCCGCGCGTGTAGAAGCGCACGCCGTCCATGCCGTGCACGTTGAGGTCGCCGAACAGCGATGCCCTCCAGCCGCCGAAGGAGAAGAACGCCATCGGAACCGGGATCGGCACGTTGATGCCGATCATGCCGACCTCGACGTCCTGCTGGAAGCGGCGCGCGGCGTGTCCCGAGCGCGTGAAGATCGCCGTGCCGTTCGCGTAAGGGTTGGCGTTGATCAGCGCGATCGCGTCGGCCAGCGAATCGGCACGCACGACCGACAGCACCGGGCCGAAGATCTCGTCGCGGTAGATCGCCATTTCCGGCGTGACGTGGTCGAACAGCGTCGGCCCGACGAAGAAGCCGCCTTCGTGACCGCGTACCGTAGGCTTGCGGCCGTCGACGACCAGCCGGGCGCCTTCCTCGATACCGCGGTCGATATAGCCGGCGACGCGATCGCGTGCGGCTGCGGTGACGAGCGGACCCATCTCGACGTCGGGCGAGTCGCCGGCGCCCACGTTCACGCTGCGTGCGCGCTGTGCCAACTTCTCGACCAGCGGATCGCCGGCCTCGCCGACCGCGACCACCACCGAAATCGCCATGCAGCGCTCTCCAGCCGAGCCGTAGCCGGCGCCGATGAGCGCCTCGGTCGTGAAGTCCATGTCGGCGTCGGGCAGCACGACCGCGTGGTTCTTCGCACCGCCCAGCGATTGCACGCGCTTGCCGTTGCGCGCGCCGGTCTCGTAGATGTAGCGGGCGATCGGCGTCGAACCGACGAAGGAGATCGCCTGCACGACAGGATGCGCGAGCAGGGCATCGACTGCGTCCTTGTCTCCGTGCACCACGTTGAACACCCCGTCGGGGAGCCCGGCTTCGGCGAACACTTCACCCATGCGGATCGCCAGCGTCGGATCGCGCTCGGAGGGTTTCAACACGAAAGTATTGCCGCAGGCGATGGCGACCGGGTACATCCACATCGGCACCATCGCCGGAAAGTTGAAAGGCGTGATGCCGGCGCAGACACCGACCGGCTGCCGCAGCGAGAAGCTGTCGACGCCGGTGCCGACGTTCTCGCTGAACTCGCCCTTCAGCAGGTGCGCGATGCCGGTGGCGAACTCGACGACCTCGATGCCTCGCGTGACCTCACCCTCGGCGTCGCCGAGTGTCTTGCCGTGCTCCTGCGTGATGATCTTTGCGAACTCCTTGCGCTGCGCCTGCAGCAGGTCGCGAAAGCGCATCAGGATACGCGCGCGGCGCAACGGAGGTAACGCGCGCCATGCAGGCAACGCCGTGGCCGCCGCGGCCACCGCGGCATCGACGTCCGCGGCGCTGCCAAGCGGCACATGGCGGATCACCTCTCCGGTCGCAGGATTGGTCACTTCGCCGTAGCGCTTCGTCTGTGCGGCAACCGCCTTGCCGCCGATCCACATCGGCAATCTATCGAGCGTGGTCAGGTCCATGAGGTCTCCTACCGCAGGTTGGGTGCGCCGTCGGCGCCGGATTCGTGCAGCCGTGCGACGTAGCGGGCGACGAGGTCGATTTCGAGATTGACGCGCGTGCCGGGGGCGAACGACGACAGCGTCGTTGCCTCAAGTGTATGCGGGATCAGGTTGACGGCAAAGCGCGCACCCAGGACTTCGTTGACCGTCAGGCTCACTCCGGCGACCGCGATCGAGCCCTTGGCAGCGATGAAACGCGCGAGTTCGGCCGGCGCCTCGATCGCAAGACGCCAGCTTCCATGCGCATCCGCGGGAACGGCGGCGAAGCTCGTTACCGTGCCCACGCCATCGACGTGTCCGGTCATAAGGTGCCCGCCCAGCCGGTCGGACAGGCGCAGCGCGAGTTCCAGGTTGACGTCGCCGGGACGGTCGAGGCCGGTCGTGCAGCGCAGCGTCTCGGCGGAAACATCGAAGTCGAGGCTCGCGCCAGAAATCGCGACCACGGTGAGGCAGCAGCCGCTCACAGCAACGCTGTCGCCGATCGCCACCTCGCCGATCATCGCCGGGTCGACGTCGATGGCGAGGCGCAAGCCGTCGCCCACAGGCGCCGCCGACCTGATCCGTCCCACCGCTTGCACGATTCCTGTGAACATCAATGTCTCCCGGATCCGGCGACGGGGCGCGCGATAATGCGCAGGTCGCCGCCAATACGCTGCACGTCGTGCCAGGCGAATTCGCTGCGCGCCGCGAGCGACTGGAGCGCGGTGGCGCGCACGAACATTCCGCGCGCCGGATCGCCGAGAATCGCGGGTGCCAGGTAGAGCAGGAGTTCGTCGACCAGCCCGGCGTCGAGCAACGCGCCGTTGAGCTTCGCACCCGCTTCCACGTGCAGCTCGTTGATTTCGCGCTGGGCAAGCTCGGTCAGCATGCGTGGAAGATCGATGTGCCCGCCCCCGTCGGGCAGCGTCAGCACTTCGACCGCGGACGGCCACGCCGGATTTCGTTCGCCGGCGGTCACGATCAGCGCGCCGTCGCCGGCGAGAACTCGCGCCGTCGCCGGCGTCTGCGCATGGCGGTCGACGATCACGCGTCGCGGCTGCCGCGACGTGGAAACCGCGCGCACGTCGAGCTGCGGATCGTCCTGCAGCACGGTGCCGATGCCGGTCAGGATCGCGCAGGCGCGAGCGCGCCACGCATGGCCATCCGCGCGCGCATCCGGACCGGTGATCCACTGGCTCTGGCCATCGAGCAGCGCGGTGCGTCCGTCGAGGCTCGCCGCCACCTTGGAGCGCACCCATGGCCGCGCACGTTCAAGACGGGAGAAGAAGCCGATGTTGAGTTCGCGTGCCTCGTCGCCGTACAGTCCGAGGTCGACCGTGATGCCTGCCGCGCGCAAACGCGCAGCGCCACTGCCCGCCTGCGAGTGGGGGTCGGCACCCGCCGCCACGACCCGCGAGATTGCCGCGGCCAGCACCGCATCGACGCACGGCGGCGTGCGGCCGTGATGATTGCAGGGCTCGAGCGTGACGTACAGCGTGGCGCCTTGCACGACCTCGCCTCGTCGCGCGGCATCCGCCAGCGCGTTGACCTCGGCATGCGCGTCGCCGGCGCGCTCGTGAAAGCCTTCGCCGATGACGTTGCCGTCGCGGACGATCACGCAGCCGACGCGCGGGTTGGGGGTCGTCGTGCACATCCCCAGCGCGGCGAGTTCCAGCGCCCGCTGCATGTGCACGCTATCGGCGTCGGCTGGACGATTCATGCGCGGAAGAACGCGCAGCGCCGACACTGCGCGCCGGCATCGGGGACGTTCACGTTCGTGCGCCCGGAGACTATTTGCGCGTCCGTCGGCCCGCTGGCGGCGGCGCCTCGACCTCGCGCAGCGCGTCGCGGAAATCCGACACGTCCTGGAACGACCGGTACACCGACGCGAAGCGGATGTAGGCGACCTTGTCGAGGCGGTAGAGTTCCTGCATCACCATTTCGCCGATCTGCCGCGACGCAATCTCGCGCTCGCCCAGCGCCAGCACGCGGGCGACGATGCGGTCGATTGCCGCGTCGACGTACTCGGTGGGCACCGGACGCTTGTGCAGCGCCCGGGCGAAGCCCACTCGGACACGATCGACGTCGAAATCGGAACGGCTGCCGTTGGTCTTCACCACCTGCGGCAGCCGCAGCTCGACGGTCTCGTAGGTGGTGAAGCGCTTCTGGCAGCCCGAACAGCGGCGACGGCGGCGGATCGAATCGCCGGGCTCGGACACTCGGGAATCGATGACCTGCGTTTGTGTGCTCGCGCAGAACGGGCACTTCATCGCGGTGCTTTCATGCGCCGAACTCGACTCGGAAACGCCTAGCCAGGGTAGACCGGGAACTTGCGCGTCAGCAGCGCGACCTTGGCGCGTGCCGCGGCGGCGGAAGCGTCGCTGTCGGGCGCTTCGAGCACGTCGGCGATCAGGTGCGCCAGTTCCTCGCACTCGAATTCGGTGAACCCGCGCGTCGTGATCGCCGGACTTCCGATGCGGATGCCCGAAGTGACAAAGGGCTTTTCCGGATCGTCGGGTATCGAGTTCTTGTTCACCGTGATGTGTGCGCCTGCCAGCGCGGCCTCGGCCGCCTTGCCAGTGATCTTCTTCGGCCGCAGATCGACCAGGAACATGTGGCAATCGGTGCCGCCGGAAACGATTCGCAGCCCGCGACCCTCCAGCACGCGCGCCAAAACGCGGGCGTTTTCGAGCACGCGCTCCTGGTAGACGCGAAAATCGTGCTGCATCGCCTCGCCGAAGGCGATTGCCTTGGCGGCGATGACGTGCATCAGCGGCCCACCTTGCAGTCCGGGGAACACCGCCGAATTCATCGCCTTCTCGTGCTCGCTGCGGGAGAGAATGAAGCCACCGCGAGGGCCGCGCATAGTCTTGTGCGTGGTGCTGGTCACGTAGTCGGCGATGCCCACCGGGGTCGGGTAGACACCTGCCGCCACCAGCCCGGCGTAATGCGCCATGTCCACCATCAGCATCGCGCCGACCGCATCGGCGATTTCGCGGAAGCGCTTCCAGTCGATCACCCTCGAATACGCCGAGGCTCCGGCCAGGACCAGCTTCGGTTTGTGCTCGTGTGCCAGGCGCTCGGCCGCCGCGTAGTCGATGAGTTCGCTTTTCGCCTCGAGACCATAGGCAACGACGTTGAACCACTTGCCCGACTGGTTCACCGGCGAACCGTGCGTCAGGTGGCCGCCATGCTGCAGGCTCATGCCGAGAATCGTGTCGCCCGGCTTCAGCGCCGCGAAGAACACCGCCTGGTTCGCCTGCGATCCGGAATGCGGCTGCACGTTGGCGGCGTCGGCAGCGAAGAGTTTTTTCACCCTTTCGATCGCCAGCCGCTCGACGACGTCGACGAATTCGCAGCCGCCGTAGTAGCGCTTGCCCGGATAGCCTTCGGCGTACTTGTTGGTGAGCTGCGAGCCCTGCGCCGCCATCACCGAGGTGCTGGCGTAGTTCTCCGACGCGATCAGCTCGATATGGTCCTCCTGCCGCTGGTTCTCCCCGGCGATTGCCTTCCAGACCTCCGGATCGGAGTGGGCAAGCGAGGTCGAGCGGCGGAACATGGCGTAGGTGACCCGGAAGCGGCGAAAGGCGGCATTTTAGCATCCGCGAATCGTCGCCGAATGTGCATTTTGCATGCCGCCGGCAAGGTGCAAAGACTCTTATAATCCGCCGTCTGCCGTCGGCGCCCCAACTCGACCGGGAGCAACGCCGCACGACGGAATGCAAGCCTGCCCCGTGCCGAACACACGATTCCGGAGGCCCGCGTGAAAGCCCTGCTTGCCCTGTCCCGTGCCATCGACGCGTCGAGCGAGCGCATCGGCCGCAGCGTCTACTGGCTGGTGCTTGTCGCGGTCCTGATCAGCGCCGCCAACGCCGTCGTGCGCAAGGTCTTCAACTACAGCTCCAACTCGTTTCTCGAGATCCAGTGGTACCTGTTCTCGGTGGTCTTCCTGTTCAGCGCCGGCTACACGCTCAAACACAACGAACACGTCCGCATCGACATCGTCACCGGTCGCCTGTCGCCGCGCGTGCGCGCCGGCATCGACATCTTCGGCACGGTGTTTTTCCTGCTCCCCGTGGCAATCCTGGTGACGTGGCTGTCGTGGCCGCTGTTCATCGACGCCTATGTGCGCCACGAGGTGTCGACCAACACCGGTGGTCTCATCGTCTGGCCGGCACGGTTGATGGTTCCGGTCGGCTTCTTTCTGCTGATCGCGCAAGCGCTCTCGGAGCTGATCAAGCGCATCGCGTTCCTTCGTGGACTGATTCCCGACCCGGGCGAAAAAATGGTCGAGAAGACGATAAAGGAACAGATGGCCGAGGAGATCCTGCGCTCGCGCGGAGACCTGGCGATCGCCGAGGAATTCGAGGATATTGCCAACGGCCGCGGAGAGCGGCGGTGACCGCGCTCCTGATCGAGAACATCGCGCCGCTGATGTTCGGCGCGCTGGTGGTCGTGCTGCTGCTCGGCTATCCGGTGGCCTTTTCGCTGGGCGCCGTCGGCTTGGGCTTCGGCTTCCTCGGCATCGAGCTGGGCCTGCTGCGTCCGCAACTGCTGCAGGCGCTGCCCGAGCGTATTTTCGGTGTCATGGCCAACGACACGCTGCTCGCGGTGCCGTTTTTCACCTTCATGGGATTGATCCTCGAGCGCAGCGGCATGGCCGAGGACCTGCTCGAAACCATCGGCCAGGTTTTCGGACCTATCCGCGGCGGGCTCGCCTTCGCCGTCGTCTTCGTCGGCGCGCTGCTCGCCGCGACCACCGGCGTCGTTGCGGCGTCGGTGATGGCAATGGGCCTCATCTCGCTGCCGATCATGCTGCGCTACGGTTACGATCGCCGTCTTGCCACCGGCATCATTGCAGCGTCGGGCACGCTGGCGCAGATCATTCCGCCGTCGCTGGTGTTGATCATCATGGCCGACCAGCTCGGCAAATCGGTCGGCGACATGTACGCCGGCGCCTTCCTTCCCGGCTTTGTTCTGACGGCCCTCTACGCCACCTACGTGATCGGCGTCACCGTCGTGCGGCCGAGCTGGGCGCCGGCGCTGCCGCTCGAAGCGCGCACGATGCTTGAGCCCAACGGCGCGTCGGGCAACCGGTCGCTGCTCGTCCTGACCGCATGTACGGCGTCGGTGGCGACCGCGTTCTGGCAAATCTACTACGACCGCTACCATCCGGAGACGGCCACCGACGAGCGCCTCGTGATCACGATGCTGGTGGGTATCGGCGTCGCGTTCACCGCGGCGGTCGCCAACAAGGCGCTCAAGCTCGGTCTGCTGTCGCGGATCGCCGAACGCGTAACCTTCGTGCTGATTCCTCCGCTGACGCTGATCTTCCTGGTCCTCGGGACCATTTTCCTCGGCGTCGCCACGCCGACCGAGGGCGGGGCGATGGGCGCAACCGGCGCGCTGATCATGGCCATCTCCCGCCGCCGGCTGTCGCTGTCGCTCCTGAAGCAGGCGATGAACGCAACGGCCAAGCTGTCGACCTTCGTCGTCTTCATCCTGATCGGCGCCCGCATCTTCAGCCTCACGTTCTACGGCGTCAACGGCCACGTCTGGGTCGAGCACCTGCTGACCAGCCTGCCCGGCGGCCAGATGGGCTTCCTGATCGCTGTCAACCTTCTGATCTTCGTCCTCGCGTTCTTCCTCGACTTCTTCGAGCTGGCGTTCATCATCATTCCGCTGGTCGGACCGGTGGCGGAAAAACTCGGCGTCGATCTCATCTGGTTCGGCGTGCTGCTCTCGGTCAACATGCAGACATCGTTCATGCACCCACCGTTCGGCTTCGCGCTCTTCTATCTGCGCAGCGTCGCCGCAGCCAAGCCTTACGTCGACCGCGTCACCGGCCGCACGATCGCGCCGGTCACCACCGCCCAGATCTATTGGGGCTCGGTCCCCTTCGTCTTGATCCAGGTGTTGATGGTCGGACTCATCCTTTCCTTCCCCGATCTCGTTTCCGGCGGCATCGCGAAGAAGGAGAAGATCGACACCCGCAGCCTGCACATCCAGATACCCGGGTCGAAGGGAGGAGAAGGCGGTGTCAATTTCGAGCAGGATGACGCGACCAAGGCGCTCGAACGTGCCTTGCGCGGCGAACCGGAGCCGGCCAAGTCCGCCGGCGATGAGGACGATGCGGCCAAGGCGCTCGAACGGGCGCTGGGCGACAAGAACGATGACGACAAGACCGGCGGCAAGGAGTCCGCGGACCCCGGCGAGCAGAAACCAGAACAGCAATAAGAAGGCGCGCCCGCGATCTATTCGCCGGACGCGCCTGCAGCGCAGCGGGTGAGACTATTTCTTCTTCTGCGACAGACGCTGGGCTGCGATCTGGAAATTGTCGAAGCGGTTCTCGGCGATGCTGAACCATTCGATCTGGTTGGCCTTGAACGCCTTCCACGGTTCGTAGATCTTGCGGAATTTTTCGTTCTTCTCGGCGATTCCGTCGTACACCTCCTGCGTCGCCTTGTAGCACGCCGCCAGGATGTCGTTGGAAAACGGCATCAGCTTGACGCCGTTGGCAACCAGGCGCTTCAGCGCGGGGGGGTTGAGCGCGTCGTACTTCGCCATCATTTCCACGTTCGCTTCGGCGCACGCCGCCTGAAGGATCGACTGGTATTCCTTCGGCAGGTCGTTGTAGGCCTTGATGTTGACGAAAAGGTCGAGCTCGGGACCGCCTTCGGACCAGCTCGGGTAGTAATAGAACTTGGCGACCTTGTAGAAGCCGAGCTTCTCGTCGTCGTAGGGGCCCACCCAATCGGCGGCGTCGATCGTGCCCTTTTCCAGCGCCGGATAGATGTCTCCGCCGGGAATCTGCTGCGGCACCACGCCGAGCTTCTGCAGCGGCAATCCCTGGGTCCCCCCGACGCGGAACTTGAGTCCCTTCAAGTCGGCGACCGTCTTGATCTCCTTGCGGAACCAGCCGCCCATCTGGCAACCGGTGTTGCCCGCGGCGAAGCTTATGATGTTGTAGTCCTTGAGAAAGTCGTTGTACAGCTCGCGTCCTCCGCCGTGGTACATCCAGGCGTTCCGCTGCCGGGCGTTCATGCCGAATGGGATGGCGCAGCCGAAGGCGAACGTCGGATCCTTGCCGAAGAAGTAGTACGGAGCCGTGTGCGTGCATTGGATCGTCGCGTTCTGGACGGCGTCGACCACGCCGAACGGAGGGACGATCTCGCCGCCGGCAAAGGTCTGGATCTGGAACTTGCCGCCCGTCGCCGACGCGCAGCGCTCCGAGATCGTGAGCGCGCCACCGTAGAGGGTGTCCAGCGCCTTGGGAAAACTCGAGGCGAGCCGCCACTTGACCTCGGGCTGGGACTGCGCGAACACCGGTGCGGATCCGGCAGCAAGGATGCCGGCCAGGCCGGTGTGCGCAATGAACGAACGACGCTGCATGGTCAGTCCTCCAGAAAGAGCCGGCATCCGCCGGCGGATGGTATCGCTATCGGCCGCGCCGTCCACGCGACGCTACCGGCAACCGCGCCCTTGGTTGAATGCCGACGATCCGATGGTAGCGCGTTGATGTGCGAGTCTAGCGGAAATCGCCTTCCCGATCATTACACGCCCTCAGGCCGTCAGCTTGCGCACCGCGTTGAACATCGCCCACGACCACCCCGCCTGCTGTTCGAGCGTTTGCGTGAAGCGAATCAGGTAGCGGGCGTTGCCGGTATCGAGTTCGACCATTCCGCCGGAGCTGAACTTGTCCTCGGGGCCGATCAAGCTGCGCTGCGACGACTGGCGGTTGTCGGGGTGCGCCGGCAGGTAGAGGCCGAAGAACGGCCGTTCGGCGCTGCTGCGCCCCGAGTCCGAAGGCGTTGCCCAGCTTCGCATCAATACGCGCACCAGGCGGCGGGCGATGATCTCGACGCCGACGGTGACTTCGTCGACCTGCAAGCGCTGCATGCGGCGGACGACGGCGAGCATCCAGAGTTCACCCTCCTTGATCGCGATCAGCTCGCCGAGCTTGCCCGGTGCGTCCTTCGTCGGCGCCGTCAGGCGGCAACCGGTTTCGCTGCGGTCGGTAAGCCGCCACGTCGTGCCGCGGATTCGCCGCGCCACCGATTCCGGATTGGCGTTCGGATTCACGATCTGCGTCACTTCGTCGAAGCTCGCCGCGACACCCGGCGTGCGTATCTGATCCGGCAGCCGGTCGATCTCGGCCACCGCCCGGGTCAGCGCCTGCAGCCCGACCACCACGCGCACCTCGGTTTCCGTCCGAAAGCGCTCGGCGCGCGGCGCCTGCGCGATGGCGTCGGGGCCAAACAGCGACGCGAGGCGCATCAACAGCAGCCGCTGCTCGCGCGCCGGCAGGTCGCCGGGCTTGGGCAACTCTGCGTCCTGCTCGGGCAGCCAGCGCATGCGCTCGACGATCCGCCCGTAGACCGGTGCGGCGTCGAGGAACATCACCCGCCCGCCGGCCTGCGCGCGCTCGCGCCGGCGC
The DNA here is from genome assembly GCA_020853025.1 of Burkholderiales bacterium. Lineage (GTDB taxonomy): Bacteria > Pseudomonadota > Gammaproteobacteria > Burkholderiales > Casimicrobiaceae > VBCG01. Next base: position 58,110 of record JADYZP010000025.1, on the reverse strand, counting down.
AAACCCGCGGTGCCGGTCAAGTCGACAAAAAACGGCGCGCCCTCCGACGGCGGTGGCGTCAACGCCAGCGTCGGCGTCCAGTCCTCGAGCTGTCGCGCGACCCACTCGACCTGGTCCGGCGTGAAGTTTCCGGAGTCCAGTCGCATCAGCATCAAGGTCTTCAAATACTCCTGCTCGAAGGAGACGCCTGGCTTCGCAAACGCACCAATGCCGAACACCAGCTGCTCGCGCTGCCAGCCGCGCATGCGCGCGAATTCGTAGAGCTCATGGAACTCGCGCCACTGCGCCGGGATCCAGTGGCTGTAGCGAAACAGGCGAAACTTGCCGTCGAGCCCGCGATAGTGCGCAAGGCGCACGATCACCCACGGCAGGATCGCGCGCCAGCGCTTGTTGTCGGCGCGCGGATAGCCGGCTTTCAGCGCGATCCCGTAGGCGGCGATGAACGCCTTGACCAGGTCGAACACCGAGTGCCAGAGCCGCGACTCGATGTTCGTGCTCTTCTGGTAGTTCTGCGTGTACTGCTGCGTGAGCTGCGCGATGATCGGCTCGACGCGACCGTCGATGCGCAGCAGCGCCTCGACCTGGCCGGGGCCCGTCTCCCGCCGCGTGCCCGGAAATCCGGAGACAAGCTCGAGCGCCTCCTTTTGCAGTCCCGCCGCGTCGGTCGCCGGCAACTGGCCAATCCACCGCGCCGCGTTGTTCGCGTTTGCCAGCGGATCCGAGAACGACCGGAACCAGCTCCACATCGGCGCAACCACCGAACCGGATCGCGGGCGCGCGGTCACTGCCATGTCAGTCGAATCGGGCACAAATGAGCGGTGGGCAAGGCTTCAGCCTTACGCGACGCCGCGTCAGGCTGAAGCCTGACCCACATTCCAGGGAAGGATCGGCGCCGATCCGTTTCATTTGTATCTACCGAGCCAGCGAGTCGACGCACAGTTTTCCATCGTCGTTCCCGCGAAAGCGGGAACCCAGTGGCTTCTGGGCGGACACGAATCAACGATGTCAACGACACTGGATTCCCGCTTTCGCGGGAATGACGGTGCGCAACATGCGGTCACTTGCTGCCTCATGGACTTAGCCCCCCGCCACCATCATCCTGCCGATCATGATCGACCCCGTGTGTCGCGAGCCGCGGCGATCGACGTCGCTGCCGACCGCGACGATGTCAAGGAACATGTCGCGCAGGTTGCCGGCGATGGTGATCTCCTCGACCGGATAGGCGATGTCGCCGTCCTCTATCCAGAATCCCGCAGCACCCCGCGAGAAATCACCGGTCACAGGATTCACACCCTGCCCCAACTGTTCGGTGACGAGCAATCCGCGCCTCATGCGACGCAGCAGCGCGGCGAGGTCGTCCGTTCCGTGCGACAGCACGAGATTGTGGCTGCCGCCGGCGTTGCCAGTCGTGGACATGCCGAGCTTGCGCGCCGAATACGAACCCAGAAAATAGCCCTGCACGATGCCGTCGCGGACGACGTCGCGCGCGGCGGTCGCCACACCCTCGCTATCGAAGGGCGCGCTGCCGCGGCCTCGCGGCAAGTGCGGCTCCTCGCGCAAGCCGATGTCCGAAGCGAATATCTGCTTGCCGAGCGAATCTGGCAGGAACGACGACTTCCGGTAGAGGCTGCCGCCGGACACCGCCTGCACGAAATAGCCGACCAGGTCCGCGGCCTCGGGAGCCTCGAAGATCACCGGACATTCGAGCGTGCTCAGCTGCCGTGCACCGAGCCTGCGCACCGTGCGCTCGCCGGCCCTGCGACCCACCACCGCAGCGGCCTCGAGGTCCGCCGGCGAGCGCGCTGCCGTATACCAATAGTCGCGCTGCATCGCCCCATCCAGTTCGCCGATGACCGCACAATCGATATGGTGGCGCGAGCTGCGATAGCCGCCCGAAAATCCGTTCGAGTTCGCATAAACGAATTCCGATTCGCCGCGCGCGACCGTCGCGCCTTCGGTGTTCGTAATTCTTGGATCGACGGCGAGCGCCGCCGCCTCGGCTTCGCGGCCCTGTTCGATCGCCGCCTCCACCGACAGCTCCCACGGATGATAGAGATCGAGGTCGGGCCAGTTCCGTGCGAGCCGATCCGGGTCGGCCAAGCCCGCAGCCGGATCTTCGGCGGTGAAGCGTGCGATGGCGAGCGCCTTGTCGACAGTCGCGATCAGCGCATCGCCGGCAAAATCCGCAGTACTCGCGTGACCGCGCCGCTGTCCAACGTAGACGGTGACGTTGATGCTCTTGTCACGGTTGTAGGCGATGGTCTCGACTTCGCCCTGACGCACGGTCACGCTTTGGCCGATGCCCTGCGACACCTCGGTCTCGACAGCGGTCGCGCCGCCACGCTTGGCGGCGCCAAGTACCGCGGCAGCAACTCGCTCCAGATCGCCGGTGCTGACCGGAAAATGCCTGCCGTGGCGAACGGCGCTGATTGGGTTGCCGGTGCTGGAAGCATTCGTTGCGGACGCGGATTGCCCGGTCATGTGTTTCACTGTCATCGCGTGAGGTCAGCGGTTGCCGCGTTGGCACCGAATCCGTTCGTGCAACGCCGGCGCAGGTCGCGTGGTGGTAGGTCGGTTATCATAACAAAGGCACCCTGCCGCAACCGGTTCTGCCCGCCCCTTATTCCGATTCGACGATGCCCCGCGCCGACGAACATCCGCCCGCCGCTGCAACGCAGCCCGCGGTGCCTTCCAAGACCCGGCGCAAGCACGCGATGCAGGCGCTGCAGGATTTGGGCGTTGCGCTGGTGGCGCTCGACCCGGGGCGCCTCGCGGAACTGGACCTGCCGGAGCGGCTGGTAGACGCCATCGGCGTCGCGCGCGGCGTGCGCGCACACGAGGGACGCCGCCGCCAGTTGCAGTACGTCGGCAAGTTGATGCGCGACGTCGATCCCGAGCCCATCCACGCCGCGCTCGCGCGCTGGGCCTCCGGCGTGCCCGCCGACCAGGTGCTATTCGCCGCCGCCGAACACTGGCGCGCGACACTCCTCGCCGACGACGCCGCACTCGACGGCTTTGTCGCCGAACACCCGGCCGCCGACCGCGCGGCGCTCGCCGGGTTGGTGCGTGACGCGCGCAGCGAGCGCGCGCGCGGTGGACCACCGCACCGCTTCCGTCAACTATTCCGCGCGCTGAAAGCGGCGATGGAGACCGACGCATGATTCGCGTGGTCCACGCTCGCCCCAACCCTCTTTCGCGCAGGCGAGAGCGCAGGCAAGAGCGCCGGTTTTGCCGATAGCACGCTCGCTTCCATGCCCGAGAAATCCACGCTGCTGATCGGCCTCGTCTCGATCTCCGACCGCGCTTCCGCGGGCGTCTACGTCGACCGCGGGCTGCCGGGGCTGACCGAGTGGTTCACCGCCGCACTCGCCTCGCCGTGGCGGATGGCGCAACGCCTGATCCCCGACGAGCAGAGCGTCATCGAGCGCACGCTGATCGAACTGGTCGACATCGCCGGCTGCCACCTGGTGCTGACCACCGGCGGCACGGGTCCCGCGCCGCGCGACGTGACACCCGAGGCGACGCTCGCCGTCGCCCACAAGGTGCTGCCCGGATTCGGCGAGCAGATGCGGCAGGTCAGCCTGAAATACGTACCGACCGCCATTCTGTCGCGACAGGTCGGCGTCATCCGCGGCAGCGCGCTGATCCTCAACCTGCCTGGACAGCCGAAGGCGATCAAGGAAACACTCGACGGCGTATTTGCTGCGGTCCCCTACTGCATCGATCTGATCGGCGGCCCGAGGATCGAGACCCATGAGGAAGTCTGCAAGGCGTTTCGACCCAAGCGTGCCTAGGGTGTGACGCCGGACCCGCAAATGGTTCAGGCATCGAGCAACAGTTGCGTGCGCGCCGCCGGCTCCTGGCGGTAGAAGTGCGTGAACTGCTGATACACGCCAAGGTACTCGTGGCGCAAGAGCCGCGGCTCGACGAAAAACACTTCGGACAGCACCGCGAAGAATTCCGCCGGGCTTTCCGCGGCGTAGGGGTCGATCGACGTGCGCTCTGCGCGATCGACACGCTTCTGGAAGTGCTCGTACGCGGCCAGCATCGTCTTCTTCCAGACGTGCGGCGGCATTTCCGCAGGCAGCGGCGGGCAGCCGTTGGCGGCGCCGTTGCGCATGTCGAGCTTGTGCGCGAACTCGTGAATCGCGAGGTTCATGCCCGACGCCTCCCAGTCCTGGCTCGCCTCGACGTCGGCCCACGACAGGATAACCGGCCCGCGCTCCATCGCCTCACCCGCCATCGGGTCGCTGTTGGTATGGACGACGCCTGCCTCGTCCTCCCACTCCCAGCCGGGCACGAACTCGTCGGGGTAGACGACGACGCTCTCCCAGCCGTCGTAGTAGGCAAGGTCCAAATTCAGTACCAGCACGCAGGCCTGCAGCGCGATGACGACGCGCTGCCGCGGGGTGACGACGTGCCCGCGCGCACCGACGATGCTCTTGGCGTCGAGAAAGAGCACGACCTTGTCGCGCAGCCGCGCGATCTCGCCGTCGGTATACATCGCCAGAAACGGCAGCGCCTCCAGCGAATCGCGCCACAGGCCCTCGGGTATGGCGTGCGCCTGCAGGATCCGTTGCCGGCGCCAACGGCGCAATGACGAGAACATCGAGGCGCTCGGATTACTTCGCGTCGTCCGGCGCCACGTCGTCGGCGCCGAGCAACGCCGACGAATCCAGCACGCGCTGCGCGTCGTCGTCGGGCATCGACTCAACGCCGCGCAACTGGCGTTCGATCGCGCGGCTGCGGGCACCGGTCTGGTCGAGCGTCCGGCTCGCCTGGTCGAGACGTTCCTTGGCCTTGGCGATGACGTCGCCGAACTTCGCGAACTCGGTCTTCACCGCGCCGAGCACGCGCCAGACCTCGCTCGACCGCTGCTCGATCGCGAGCGTGCGGAAGCCCATCTGCAGGCTGTTCAGCAGCGCCAGGAAATTCGTGGGCCCGGTCAGCGTCACGCGATAGTCGTGCTGCAGCGTCTCGGCGAATCCCGGTCGCGCCATCATCTCGGCGTAGAGGCCTTCGGTCGGCACGAAGAGGATCGCAAAATCGGTGGTGTGCGGCGGTGATACATACGCGGCGCGGATGCCCTTCGCCTGCGCGCGGAGGAACTCGGCGAGCGCGCGGCGCGCGGCTTCGGCGGCGGGAAGGTCGGCGGATTCGAGCGCATCCTGCAGCCGCTGCCACTCCTCCAGCGGGAACTTGGCATCGATCGGCAGCCAGCAAGGCAGCGCGCCGTCGCCACGGCCGGGCAGTCGAATTGCGAACTCGACGCGCTGATTGCTTCCCGGCACCGTCTCCACGTTCGCCGCGTACTGCTGCGGCGTCAGCACCTCGGCCAGCAGCGCGGCCAGCTGCACCTCGCCCCACATGCCGCGCGTCTTCACGTTGGCCAGAACGCGCTTCAGGTCGCCGACTCCGATCGCCAGCGACTGCATCTCGCCCAGTCCGCGGTGCACCTGTTCCAGGCGCTCCGACACCTGCTTGAACGAATCGCCGAGCCGCTTCTCGAGTGTCGTCTGCAGCTTTTCGTCGACCGTTGCGCGCATTGCTTCGAGCTTCGCCGCATTGTCGTTGCGCAGCGCGTCCAGCCGCTGCTCGACCGCAATGCGCACGGCATCGAGCCGCTGCTCGCTGCTCTGCGTCAGCTTCGCCAGCTGCTCGCCGAAGCTCGCCAGCTGCCGCTGCTGCAGGCCGGCCATGTCGGTCAGCTGCTGTTGCGTGGTGTCGCGAAACTTGCCGATGGCGCCGCCGACCTCGGTGCGCAGACCCGCCGCCGCCTGTGCTTGCTCGGCGCGCGCGTTGGCGAGATCCTGGCGAATATCGCGCTCGGCGTGCCCGAGCTGCGTGTGCAACCCGTCGACGCGCGTACGCAGCTCGGCCGCCTCGCGGATGGCGCCGCGCGTTTCGTCGTCGCGGGCACGGTCCTGCGCCGCAAGGCGCCAAAGGATGGCGAGCGCCAGCAGCACGAGCACGGCCGGTGCCGCAAACTGCACGAGGATCCAGGGATCGAACATGGCGCCTCAAAGTCTAGCAGGCGCAATCCGTTTTCGGCATCTCAGTACCCCTTGGCGCGATGCGTCAGCGCCCGCCGGCAACGAGCATCGCGGCGACTTCGTGCGCCGGTGTCAGCGCCGTGAGTTGGCGCGTTTCGCCACGGTCGGCATGAACAGCGCCGGTCCGGTTGAGCCAGACCGCCGCGATGCCGGCAGCGCGGGCGCCCTCGACATCGTGCACCCAGGAATCGCCGACCATGACCGCTTCTTCGGCGTCGCAGCCGACACGCCGCAGTGCTTCGGCGAAGATCCTTCCGTCGGGCTTGGCCACGCCAAGTTCTCCGGAAGTCACCAGCGTGTCGACAAAGGGCGAGAGGCCGAAGGCGGCGAGCTTCTCGCTCTGCTCGGCCAGCGTATTGTTGGTGACCACCGCGATCCGGACCTGCGGCCGCAACGCGGCGAGCAGGTCGACGGCGCCTTCGACCGTGCGACGGTTCGCCTGGTACTCGCGCCGGTGCAGCTCGGCGGCGGCGGCGGCGCTTTCGCCATCCGCTCCGGCGAACGCGAACAGCCGCCGGTAGCGGTCGATTCGCGCGTCGTCGACGCTGCGCGCGCCGATCGCGACTTCATGATGCAGGAGGTCGAGGATGCGCTGGTGCTCGGCGTCGAGCACGTCGAGCGGAATTCTTGCGAACGCCGGGAATCGCCCGCGCACGCCGGCCATTGCCGCGCGTGCCGCGTGCCGGTGATCGACCAGCGTGTCGTCGAGATCGAAAAGGACCGCGCGACGCTGCACGCTACGCTGCCTCGCGGCTCGCCTTTTTCCGCTCGTGCTCCTTCAGGTGCCGCTTGCGGATGCGAATCGACTTCGGCGTGATCTCGACGAGCTCGTCGTCGGCGATGAACTCGACCGCGTACTCGAGCGTCAGCGTGATCGGCGGAGTGAGCCGCACCGCCTCGTCGGTCCCCGACGCGCGAACGTTGGTCAGCTGCTTGCCCTTGATCGGATTGACGACCAGGTCGTTGTCGCGGCTGTGAATGCCGATGACCATACCCTCGTAGAGCATTTCGCCCGGCGACACGAACATGCGGCCGCGGTCCTGCAGCTTCCACAGCGCATAGGCAACGGCAGGGCCGTCCTCGGCGGAGATCAGCACACCGTTGCGGCGCTCGGGAATGTCGCCCTTGACCGGCGCGTAGTCGTCGAAGACGTGGCTCATGAGACCGGTGCCGCGCGTCAGGTTCATGAACTCGCCCTGGAAGCCGATGAGCCCGCGTGCGGGCACGCGATACCCGAGGCGCGCGCGCCCCTGTCCGTCGGACTCCATGTGCGTCAGGTCGGCGCGGCGCGTGCCCAGCGCCTCCATCACCGCGCCCTGGTGCGCTTCCTCGACGTCGACCGACAGATTCTCGTAAGGCTCGCAGGTCTCGCCGGCGACTTCGCGCAGCACGACGCGCGGCCGCGACACCGCGAGTTCGAAGCCCTCGCGGCGCATGTTCTCGATCAGGATGGTCAGGTGCAGTTCGCCTCGGCCGGAGACCAGGAAGGCGTCGGTGTCGCCGGTGTCCTCGACACGCAGCGCCATGTTCACCAGCAGTTCGCGCGCCAGCCGTTCGCGCAGGTTGCGCGACGTGACGAACTTGCCTTCGCGGCCGGCCAGCGGCGACGTGTTGACCTGGAAATACATCGACAGCGTCGGCTCGTCGACCGTGATCGGCGGCAGCGCTTCCGGGGTATCGACGGCGGCCAGCGTGGTCCCGATCGCCAGCTCGTCGACGCCGGTGACCAGCACGATGTCGCCGGCCATCGCTTCTTCGACCGGCGCGCGTTCGAGCCCGGCGAAGCCGAGAACCGTTCCGATTCTCGCTTTTTTCGCAATCGCGCCCGCCGCCAGCGGACCGTTGAGGACGGCGACTTCCTGGCCGGCACGGAGCCGGCCGCGGCGAATGCGGCCGATGCCCAGGCGCCCCAGGTAGCTCGAATAGTCGAGCGCACTGACCTGGAACTGCAGCGGGGCGTCGGTGTCGCCGACCGGCGCGGGCACCGCGGAGAGTATGGTTTCGAACAGCGGCCGCATCGATGCGTCGGGTTCCGCAGAGCCGCGCTTGGCCACCTGGACGTCGAGCGTCGCCCAGCCGTTGAGCGCCGATGCGTAGACGACCGGAAAGTCGAGCTGGTCGTCGGTCGCGCCCAACTTGTCGAAGAGCTCGAAAGTCGCGTTGACTACCCATTCGGCACGCGCGCCGGGACGGTCGACCTTGTTGACGACCACGATCGGTTTCAAGCCCTGCTGCAGCGCTTTCATGGTCACGAACCGCGTCTGCGGCATCGGACCCTCGACCGCGTCGACCAGCAGCAGCACGCCATCGACCATGCCCAGCACGCGCTCGACCTCGCCGCCGAAATCGGCGTGGCCCGGCGTGTCGACGATATTGATGTGGTGGCCCGCGTAGTCGATCGAGCAGTTCTTGGCGAGGATGGTGATACCGCGCTCGCGCTCGATGTCGTTGCTGTCCATCACCCGTTCGGCGATGTGCTGGTGCTTGGCAAAGGTGCCGGACTGCGCGAGCAGCTTGTCGACCAGCGTCGTCTTGCCGTGGTCGACGTGGGCGATGATCGCAATATTGCGAAGGTCCTGGCGAGAGGTCGTCATGGGAGGTCCGGATTCGGCACGCAGTTGGCACGCGTTGGGTGGCCGGGGCGCGAGGCGCGCCAGGTTCTCGAGCGGCTTCAGGCCCGCTGTGCAGTGCAACAACGCTGTGCGGCGCAACAAAAGCCTTTGATTATACGATGCAAACCGCGGGCCACACCATGAATATTTTGAGAAATCCGCAACTTAGGCTATGATGACGGTTCGGGCGGCCGTTCCGGTCACCGCCCACCCCGCGCGCGACCGAGCGCTGCCGTGGCACCTTCAACGGGAGCCACCACTCAAGGTCCCGCCACAACCCTTGCAACGTCTGTCGATACGCTGCCTGGACCGGAAGCCGCGCACCACGCGGTAGGCCGCGCCAGGAGCTGTCCATGAATGCCACGAGCTTTGTCGAGCTCGGCTTGAGCCCGGAAATCCTCCGTGCCGTGTCCGAGAGCGGTTACACCATCCCCACACCCATCCAGGTGCAAGCGATCCCGGTCGTGCTTGCCGGACGCGACGTGATGGGCGGCGCGCAAACGGGAACCGGCAAGACCGCCGGTTTCGGCCTGCCGATCCTCCACCGGCTACAGCCGCAAGCGAACACCAGTCCGTCACCTGCGCGGCATCCGGTGCGCGCGCTGATCCTGGCGCCGACGCGCGAACTTGCGATCCAGGTCGAGGAGGCGATCAAGGAATACGGCAAGTACACGGGATTGCGCTCCACCTGCGTGTTCGGCGGCGTCGACATCCGGCAGCAACTGCCGATCGTGCGTGCCGGCGTCGAGATTCTGGTCGCCACACCCGGCCGCCTGCTCGACCACATCGAGCAAAAGAGCCTCAACCTGTCGCAAGTCGAGATTTTCGTGCTCGACGAAGCGGACCGGATGCTCGACATGGGCTTCATCCCCGATATCAAGCGGATCATGGCGTTGCTGCCGGCGGCCTCGAAGCGGCAGAACCTGCTCTTCTCGGCGACCTTCTCCGGCGACATCAAGAAGCTCGCCGACCAGCTCCTGAACCAGCCGCAGTTGATCGAGGTCGCGCGGCGCAATACCGCCGCCGAAACGGTCACGCAAAGCGTCTACCGCTGTCCGCAGGATGCCAAGCGCGCACTGCTCACGCATATCGTCCGCTCGCGCAAACTGCGGCAGGTGCTGTGCTTCGTGCGCACCAAGCACGGCGCATCGCGTCTCGCGCGACAGCTGGAAAAGGACGGCCTCGAGACCTCCGCCATCCATGGCGACAAGACGCAGGGCGCGCGCATGGACGCGCTGGCCGCGTTCAAGGAAGGCAAGCTCGAAGTGCTGGTCGCCACCGACGTCGCCGCGCGTGGCCTCGACGTCGACGACCTGCCGCTGGTCGTCAACTACGAGCTGCCGCACGTCCCCGAGGACTACATCCACCGCATTGGCCGCACCGGCCGCGCGGGCGCCATCGGCGAGGCGATTTCGCTGGTCGCGCCGGAGGAAGAGAAATACCTGACCGAGATCGAGCGGCTGCTGAAGATCAAGGTGAACGTGTGCACGGCAGATGGATTCGACCCGGCCACGGCGGGCGCACGCTCGCCGTCGCCGCGTGCACGCAGCGCCACGGCGCCACGTGCCGATGGCCACTCAACGCGGTCGCCGCGCACCACGCGCGTCGAGGCGCACGCAGTACCCGCGGCGCCTGAGCACGCCCGCTCGCCGCGGACAGCGCTGCCGCGCAGCACGCGCGAGATCGAGCGCGAGGAAGCCTACGCGCGCAATCCCGACCAGCCGCTGCCGACGGGCGCGGAACGGTCGCACGCCCTCGGCGGCCACGGACACCGGGATGGCAAATCCCGCCCGGTCCCGGCGCTGCTGATGAAGCGCAAGTCGCCGGAACCGCAGAGCGCCTGAAGGCCCGGGCGTCGCGCGGTCTAGCCGCGCAGCCGGTCGAACTGCGGCCGCAGCTTTTCCAGCGTTGCGGCAAAGCCGGCCAGGCGCGAGCGCTCCTGCGCGACCACCGCCGCCGGCGCGCGCGCAACGAAACCCTCGTTGCCGAGCTTGGCGCTGGCCTTGGCGATCTCGCCCTCGAGGCGCGTCATCTCCTTGCCCAGCCGCTCGCGCTCCGCGACCGGATCGACCTCGACCTCGAGCATCAGTCGGAAGTCGCCGGCGATCTGCACCGGCGCGTCGGAGGGAGGAAGCTCAGGCACGACGCGCACCTCCGACAGCCTGGCCAGCGGCAGCAGGTAGCGCGTGAACTCGGCCAGCATCGCGACATCGCCGACGGCGATGAGCGGCACGCGCACGGCAGGCGACAGCTTCATCTCGCCGCGCAGCGCGCGGCAGGCGTCGACGATCTGCTTGAGCAAATCCATCTTCGTGTTGGCCGCCGCGTCGGCACGCGAGAAATCCGCCCGCGGGTACGGTTGCGTCGAAATCGACTCACCGGACTTGGCGGCGAGCGGCGCCACGCTCTGCCAGAGCTCCTCGGTGATGAACGGTACGAAAGGATGCGCGAGGCGCAGTGTCGCCTCCAGCTCGCGGACGAGCGTGCAGCGCGTGCCGCGTGCCGCGGCTTCGTCGCCGCCCGCGTCGGCGTCGGCCATCTGCACCTTGGCCAGCTCGACGTACCAGTCGCAGAACTCGTCCCAGACGAACTCGTAGAGCGCGCGCGCGGCGAGGTCGAAGCGGTAGCTTTCGATGCCGGTGGCGATGTCGTGCTTGGCCTGTTGCAGGCGCCCCAGCAGCCAGCGATCGACGAAGGTCAACGTCCTCGGCAGCGTGTCGTCGGCGCCGCAGTCGCGGCCTTCGACGTTCATCAGCGCGAAGCGCGTCGCGTTCCACAGCTTGTTGCAGAAGTTGCGGTAGCCTTCGCAGCGCGCGAGGTCGAAGTTCAGCGTACGGTTGAATGTCGCGAGCGACGCGAAGGTGAAACGCACGGCGTCGGCGCCGAAGGCGGGAATGCCGTTCGGATAGTGGCGGCGCGTGCGCGCGGCAATCTTCTCGGCGTGCCGCGGGTCCATCATGTTGCTGGTGACCTTGGCGACCAGCGTGTCGGCGTCCACACCGTCGATCAGGTCGAGCGGGTCCAGCACGTTGCCCTTCGACTTCGACATCTTCTGCCCTTCCTCGTCGCGGACCAGGGCGTTGATGTAGACGTCGCGAAACGGCACGTGGCCGGTGAAGTAGGTCGTCGTCATGATCATCCGCGCGACCCAGAAAAAAATGATGTCGAAGCCGGTGATCAGCACCGACGACGGCAGGTACTTCGCCAGTTCCGGCGTCTCTTCCGGCCAGCCCAGCGTCGAATGGCACCACAGCGCCGAGCTGAACCAGGTGTCGAGGACGTCGTCGTCGCGCGTGAACGATCGCGGTGCGCGGCCGAGCTTCGCCTGTGCCTGCACGCGTGCCGCGAACTCGTCGCGCGCGACGTAGATGTTGCCTTCCTCGTCGTACCAGGCGGGGATCTGGTGGCCCCACCACAGTTGCCGCGAGATGCACCAGTCCTGGATGTTGTCGATCCAGTGGTGATACGTCGAAAGCCACTCACCGGGAACGAAACGCACGCTCTCGCCCGACCCCGGCGCACCGGCGGGCAACCCGGCCTCGCTCACGGCGGCGAGGCACAGGTCCTGGATCGACCTGCCCGGAAAGAACGGATGGTCCGCCGGTGCCGCCTTGCGCATGTCGACGAACCATTGGTCGGTCAACATCGGCTCGACCACCTCGCCGGTGCGGCCGCAGCGCGGCACGACCATCCTGTGCGGCTTCTCCGATACCAGCAGGCCGGCGGCATCGAGATCGGCGACGACGCGCCGGCGCGCCTCATAGCGATCGAGTCGGCGGTACTTCGCCGGCGCGTTGTCGTTGATCGTCGCGTCGAGGTTGAGAATCGAGATCGGCTGCAGACCGTGCCGCTGCCCGACCTGCCAGTCGTTGAAGTCGTGCGCCGGCGTGATCTTCACGCACCCGGTGCCGAACTCGCGGTCGACGTAGTCGTCGGCGATCACCGGAATCGTGCGGCCGGTCAGCGGCAAGGTCACGCGCCTGCCAATGGCCGCGCGATAGCGCTCGTCGTGCGGATTGACCGCGACGGCGACGTCGCCGAGCATCGTCTCCGGCCGCGTCGTCGCGACCACCAATCCGTCATCGCCCTTGCCTTTCGCGTCGGCAAACGGGTATCGAATCTGCCAGATCTTCCCCTGCTCCTCCTCGCTGTCCACTTCGAGGTCGGATACCGCGGTGCCGAGCTTCGGGTCCCAGTTCACCAGCCGCTTGCCGCGGTAGATGAGTCCGTCGTCGTGGAGGCGCACGAAAGTTTCGATCACCGCCGCCGACAGGCCCTCGTCCATCGTGAAGCGCTCGCGCGACCAGTCGGCGGAGGCGCCGAGTCGGCGCATCTGTTGCGTGATCGCCGAGCCCGACTCCTCCTTCCACGTCCAGACGCGCTCGACAAAGCGTGCGCGGCCGAGATCATGCCGAGTCGCACCTTCCGCCTTCAGCTGCTGTTCGACGACGATCTGGGTGGCGATGCCCGCATGATCGGTCCCGACCTGCCACAGCGTGTCGTCGCCGCGCATTCGGTGGTAGCGGATCAGAAGGTCCATCAGCGTCTGCTGGAACGCATGACCCATGTGCAGCGTTCCGGTGACGTTGGGCGGCGGCAGCGCGATGCAGTAGGGTGCGGCGCCGGCCTTGCGCGACGGACGGAACAGGCCATGCGATTCCCAGAACGGGTACCACTTCCGCTCTATGGCGTGGGGTTCAAAGCTCTTGGCGAGTTCCATGATCGGCGGCGCCTCGACGACGCGCGTGACGATTGCGAAAGAGTGAAATTATAGCGGGATAGCCCCGGCGGCCCAGGCGCACGCGGCGACTACGCGCGAAACTTCAGTTGTTCTTGCGCCAGTTCTCGATCTCGCGCTCGATCGCCTCGGCGACGTAGCCGCGCAACAACTCGCCCACATGCAGGTTGATCGTCGCCACGAGGTCCGCGCTGGCCCGATCGACAATCGGCTGCAGGCGACGGCCGAGTTGTTCGCGCAGTCCGGTATCGGTGAAAAGGTCGATTCGTTGCAGCACCTGCATGCGGACCTCTTCGGCCACGGCGTCCCAACGCGCCTGCTCGTCCGCAACGGGGCTGGCCTCGGCGGTCACGGCGGCGGACACGGGAGCGGTGACGAACATCGGTGGCGGCACCGCGGCGAACTCCGGCATTCCGAGTTCAGTGGACCGCCCAAACGCTGCACCTGACCAAGGCTCATCGATCGACGGCTCGTCCTGCGGCAACGCGTCCTGCGGCAACGCGTCCTGCGGCAACGCGTCCTTCGGTGGCCCCTCTTGCGGTAATCCCTCCTGCACCCGTTCCTCGGGCGCGTGCTGCGCGGTCGAAGGCGTCGACATCGGCGCATCGAGGTGCTCGGCTTCCGTCTCCGCGTCAAAATGTTCGTCGGCGGGCGCCGTGACTTCGATCTCCTCGTGCTCGGCCGACTGGATCAGTTCGTCGTCGTCGCCACGACGGTAGGCAACGGGCGGCACGATGGCGACCGAATCCGGCGCGTCGCCGGTGACCGAGGGCTCGCCCGCATCGAAATCAAGCCAGTCGGAGGGCTCGCCTTCGTGCAGCGCCGAATCGGTGATCTGTGACGTCGACGGGTCCACCGGCTCGGTCAGCGTCGGTATCGGATCCTCATCCGGCTCCCGGGTGTCGGAGGCAAGCGGTCGGGAGAACTCCGGCACCGACACGTGCCGACCTGCCGACGGCGCCGGCGCCGGCGCCGGCGCCGGCGACACCGAGTCGGTGAGCACCGGAATGTCGTCGAGCGCGGTCGAACGATTGCGGCGCATCAGCGCGTCGGCCTGCTCGAGCAGTTCCCGCGCAGTCGGCATCGACCTAGAAACCACTCAAGTCATGCATGCGCATATCGTACCCGCGCTCGCGATAGTACCGATAGCGTTCCCGGCCAGCCGCAACGTCGTCCGTGCCAACAATCTCGGCAAGTCGCTCGAAGCGACTGAAAAACGGCGGCGGCTCGGCGTGCAGATTGAAGAGCACGACCGCCGGTCCCGCATGCACCAGCCGATGGTCGATCCACACCGGTGTCTTCGCCGACACGGGAGCATCCATCCGGCAATGCGGAAGGAACCCGGTGGCCGGCGCCGTCCACAACAGCCGGTCGAGCGCATCGGTCGTCTCGGCGTTCGGCGTCAGCACGCGCGCGCTGCCGTACGCAGCCATCGCCTTCGTCAGCAGCCGCGCGACGACACCCATGCGGTCGGCGACGTTCGTGTAGAAATCGATCGACGTCATCTGCATCCGCGCTTCACTTCAGGGCACGCGATTCTCGTGCGCCAGCAGCCAGGTGGTCAGCAGCGGCACCGGCCGGCCGGTGGCTCCCTTCTCCTTGCCCTCCTTCCACGCCGTGCCGGCAATGTCCAGATGCGCCCAATTGTATTTCTTGGTAAAGCGCGACAGGAAGCACGCGGCAGTGATGCTGCCGGCGGCACGGCCGGCGATGTTTGCGAAATCGGCAAAGTTGGACAACAACCCTTCCTGGTAGTCCTCCCACAGCGGCAGTTGCCAGGCGCGATCGTAGGCATCGTCGCCCGCCGTCAGCAGCGCGCGCGCCAGTGTTTCGTTGTTCGAGAACAACCCGCTCGCCACGTGCCCGAGGGCGATGACCATCGCGCCGGTTAGCGTGGCGATGTCGACGACGGCCTCGGGCTCGTAGCGTTCGGCGTAGGTAAGCGCGTCGGCAAGAATCAGCCGGCCTTCGGCGTCGGTGTTGAGCACCTCGACGGTTTGTCCGGACATGCTGGTCACGATATCGCCGGGCTTGGTCGCGCGTCCCGACGGCATATTCTCGCAGGCGGGAATGAGGCCGACAGCGTTGACCTGCGCCTTCATTTCGGCGATCGCACGGAAGGTGCCGAGCACCGAGGCCGCGCCGCACATGTCGAACTTCATCTGGTCCATGTCGAGACCGGGCTTGAGCGAAATGCCACCGGTGTCGAAGGTGATACCCTTGCCGACCAGCACGCAGGGCTTGGCCTGCTTGCGTTGCGACTGCAGGTATTCGAGGACGATGAAGCGCGGTGACTGGTCGCTGCCGTGGGTAACCGACAGGAACGAGCCCATCTTCAGCGCCTCGCATTCGGTGCGCTCGAGCACCTTGACCTGGACTTCAGGAAATTCCGCGCCGAGTTGCTTCGCGCGGTCGGCGAGGTACGTAGGCGTGCAGACGTTCGCGGGAAGATTGCCCAGGTCGCGCGCGAGATCCATCCCATGGGCGATCGCGAGGCCATGCGCGGCGGCCTTCTCGCCGGTGGTGAGGTCTGAGCGCTGCGGCACCGAAAGCGTCAGCTTGCGCAGCGGCCGGCGTACTTCGGTGGGCTGGCTCTTCAACTGCTCGAAGCGATAGACGGCCTCCATCGCGACCACCACTGCGTGCTCGACGCGCCAGGCGACCTCGCGACGCTTGACCTTTTCCTCGGTCAGATAAAGCACCGCTTCGTAGGAGCCGGTCTCGTTCAGCAGCTTGACCGCCGAGCGGATCGCTGAACGGAACTCGTGGTCACGGAAATCGCGCTCCTTGCCCAGTCCGACCAGCAAGACACGGTCCGCCAGCGTACCGCGTACGTTGTGCAGGAGCAGCGTGGCTCCGAGCTTGCCCTCCATATCGCCGCGGCGGATGATTTCGCTGATGTAGCCGTTGCTGGCGCGATCGATCAACTCGGCGGACAGCGAAGGCTTGCGGTTGTCGAAGACTCCGACCACCACGCAGGCGCTTCGCTGCTTCTCGGGACTGCCGCTTTTTATGGTAAATTCCATTGCGATCCCTCGTCTCCCGCTTTGGCGTATTGTTACGGTTACACGGCGTGCCGAGCATTATCGGTAATATTCCTCGAAAAAGTCAAAAAATTTCCCGGCGTCATGATTTTTCGCCGCTCTCTGGTCCGGGAGCTGACCGCTACGGCGATCGGACTCTTCGTCGTCCTGCTGGCGATCCTGTTCACCCAATCGGTCATCCGAATCCTGGCACGGGCGGCCGGCGGCTCGGTCGCTACCGACGGCGTGCTGGCGTTGATCGGCTTCAACGCCATGTTCTACCTGAACCTGCTGCTCGCAGTGGCGTTGTTCATGACGGTGCTGCTGACGCTGTCGCGCTGGTACCGGGACAGCGAAATGGTGGTCTGGTTCACGTCCGGGCAATCGCTGACCGCGTGCCTGAAACCGATTCTGCTGTTCGCGGCGCCATTCCTCCTCGCCATCGTCCTGCTGTCGCTGTTCCTGTCGCCGTGGGCCGAACAGCGCAAGATCGAGTACGAACGCCAACTGGAATCGCGCGATGAGCTGACCATTCTGTCACCGGGGCTGTTCCGCGAATTCCGGCGCGCCGGCATCGTCGTCTACATCGAAAGCATCAATCCGGTCAACGGCCGGATCCGCAATGTGTTCCTGCACTCGGTTGATGGCGCCCGCGACACGACGACGGTTGCGCGTCTCGGGCACCTGGTCGAGGAGAGCAACGGCGACCGCTTCGTCGTGCTCGAAGACGGCCGCCGCTACGAGGGCAATCCGGGATCCGCCGATTTCCGGATCGTCGAGTTCGAGCGACTTGGCCGCCGCATCGAACCTGCCGAGGCACGGGCGCTGCCGACGTCGAACAAGGCGATTCCCACCGTGGCGCTGCTGGTCGCCGACGGACGCAACGAGCGGGCCGAACTGTTCTGGCGGCTGTCGGTGCCAATCCTGGCGTTGGTCCTGACGCTGCTCGCCATTCCGCTCGCTCACGTCAATCCCCGGATGGGCCGCTCCTTCAATCTCTTCGCCGCAGCCTTCCTCTACATGCTGTACACGAATTGCATCAATATCGTGCAAAGCATGATCGCGCAAGGCAGCATCGACCTCTGGCTGGGTTTGCTATTGCCGCACGCGACAGCGCTGCTCGTCGTCATCGTGCTCTTCCGCCACCAGCTTTCGATCACCGGCCTCTTCGGGCGCGTGCCGCGCACCGTCTCCACCTGACGCGATGCGCACGCTCACCCGCTACATCGGACGCGAGGTGGTGCTGTCGACGCTGCTGGTGTTTGTCGGGTTGATCGGGCTGTTCACATTCTTCGACCTCATCAACGAAATGCGCGACGTCGGCCGCGGCAGCTACACGTTGACATCGGCGCTGCTCTTCGTCGCACTGCACGTTCCATCGCGGGTCTACGAGCTGTTTCCGGTCGCCGCGCTGATCGGGACGCTGTTCGCGGTCTCGCAACTGGTGGCTAATTCCGAATTCACGGTGATGCGTGCCTCGGGCGCATCGATCGTGCAGATTGGTTGGGCGGTCATTCGTGTCGGAATCCCGCTGGCGATCGCGACCTTTCTCGCCGGCGAATTCGTGGCCCCCCCTGCCGAACGACTCGCGCAAAACGTGCGCGCCGCGGCGATGGGCAACGCGACCGGCGTCGTTGCGCAGCAGTTTGAATCCGGGTTCTGGTTCAAGCAGGACATGACCTTTGTCAACATCCGCGCGGTGCTCGCCGACATGACGCTGGTCGGCGTGCGCATCTATGAATTCGACCGTGACCTGCGACTGAGCGCCGTGCGCAGCGCGGAGTCGGGTCGCTTTGCCGGCGAAGGCCGCTGGGATTTGAAACAGGTGCAGGTCACCGAGTTCGGCCGCGACTCCGCGACCGTGTCTGCGGCGCCGAGCTGGACGTGGAATTCGGTGCTGCAGCCGTCGATCCTCACCGTCTACCAGGTCGCGCCGGAGCGGCTGGCGCTATCCACGCTCTACGACAATATCCGCGTCCTCGGAACCAATGCGCAAAAGACGTCGCGCTTCGAGATCGCCTTCTGGTCGAAAGTGCTCTATCCGGTCGCCGTGCTGGTGATGATGCTGCTGGCATTGCCTTTCGCGCAGTTCCAGCGCCGGACCGGCGGAGTCGGATTCCGCATCTTTGCCGGCACGATGCTTGGCCTCTCCTTCTGGCTGACGGAGAGGATGTTCTCGTATCTCGGCGTCCTCAACGACTGGGCGCCGCTGTTTGCCGCCGCGTTCCCGCTCGTCGCGTTCACCGCGGTCGCGTTCGCGATCCAGCACTACATCGAGCGGCGCTAATAGTCGCGTAGGTGCGACCCTTGCTGCGCGCGTTCACGGCCCGCGCGGGCCGCCAGGCTGGCGGGTGTCATCCGGCAGGCAGGCATCGCAATCGGCGCGCAATACCGAGAAATGGCGCAAATACACCGCTACCAGGACGGGCAGCATCAGCAGCCAGAACGCTTCGCGCACGCCTATTTCGGTGAGATCGCCGCGCCACCATGCAAGTACCACGGTGCCTGACTGCACGAACGCGACGAACAACAGCACGCCCAGCGCCAGCCGGCGCCCGCCGCGTCCGATGGCGCGCCATCGTGATGGACGATCGGGATTCATCCGGTGCATCGTGGTGAGCTTGATTTCGATGCGGTCAACGCATCGTCGATCTCGCCGATCGTAGAGTACGAGACATCGTACATTCTACATGTCGACGCCTTGAACCACACGCGCTCGGCCAGCGGCTAGAATGGGGAACGACAAACCCTCCTTCCCTCCATCGACGAGGTCACCATGGTCAGCCTTCTCCTAACCCAGGATCTGCGGGTCAAGCCTGGATTTCCGATCGAAATCACGGCTCAGGTCGACGCCCACGCGATCCGCGTCGCCATCGAATGGTCGGTGATCGAACACGAGGCAGGTCCCGGAGCCGACGCGGATGCCGCGCATCGCTACCTGCACGACCAGCGCTCGCGCATCGAGCGCGCGATCCAGGCGCACCTGTTCGCGCAGGGCATGCCGCTCCGAGGGCAGCTCACGCTGTCGCGGGACGACCTGGAAACGCTCGCCGGCGACGCCGGCTGAAAGCTGTCGCCGAAAATGAAAATGCCCGGCAACGACCGGGCATTTTCAACGCGACTTCGCTGCTCGTCTACGCCGCTTCGGCCTCGCTGGCAACGACGACGTTGGCGTACTTGTTCTGCTTCGGGCCACGAGTACGGTAATGGACGTGACCATCGAGCAGTGCGAACAGCGTGAAATCGCTGCCCATGCCGACGTTGACCCCCGGATGGATCCGCGTGCCGTGCTGGCGGACGATGATCCCGCCTGCGCGAATCGCCTCGCCGCCGTACACCTTGGTGCCAAGCCGCTTGGACTGCGAGTCGCGTCCGTTGCGCGAGCTGCCGCCTGCCTTTTTGTGTGCCATGGTCTTCCGCTTCCTTAGCCGACGATCGTGTCGATCTTGAGTTCGGTGTAGCCCTGCCGATGCCCCTGGTGCTTCTGGTAGTGCTTGCGCCGGCGCATCTTGAAGATCTTCACCTTTTCGCCGCGGCCATGCGCGACGACCGTCGCCGTCACCGTTGCACCGGCGACGACGGGCTGACCCAGACGGACGCTCTCGCCTTCCCCGACCAGCAAAACCTGATCGAGAACTACTTGCGCGCCCACGTCCGCCGGTATCTGTTCTACTTTGAGTTTTTCGCCGGCGGCAACCTTGTACTGCTTGCCGCCGGTTTTTATGACCGCGTACATGAGTGACTCCAGATTGTGTGAGGCAGTTCCCGAGGCGTCGCCGCGGCTGGGTTCCGCTGTCCAGCCACCGGCCGTACCGGCGGCGAATTCGGGAAAGCTTTGAATTATAAGGTGAACCGCGTCGGACTGTCAAAGCGACGTTGGCCGGGCTCTCGAGGCTCGGCTTCGGGCCCCGAATTGCGCACGCCGCTGGCGGGTGTCGACTCGTCGTCGCGTAGAATGCGCCCGATTCTCCACCCGCAACTTCGTGTCCCTCCCCCTTCCGTGACCATCGACATTCTGAAGTCCGTCATCGGTGCCGACATGGTGGCGGTGGACCGCGTGCTGCGCGATTCGCTCGATTCCGACGTGGTGCTGATCCGGCAGGTCGCCGAATACATCGTCGGCGGCGGCGGCAAGCGCCTGCGCCCCGCGTTGCTGCTGCTCGCCGCCGGCGCTACCGGCTACCGCGGCGCCGAGCAGCACACGCTCGCGGCGGTCATCGAAATGATCCATACGGCAACACTGCTGCACGACGACGTCGTCGACGAATCCGACATGCGACGCGGGCACGCGACGGCCAATGCCGAGTTCGGCAACGCCGCGTCGGTGCTGGTCGGAGATTTCTTGTATTCCCGCGCGTTCCAGATGATGGTGCGGCTGTCACGGATGCGCGTGCTCGAGATCATGGCCGAGGCGACCAACGCCATCGCCGAAGGCGAAGTCCTGCAATTGATGAATGCCGGCAACGCCGACTTGAATGAGCACGCCTACCTCGAGGTAATCCGGCGCAAGACCGCGCGCCTATTCGAGGCGGCTGCGCGCCTGGGCGCGGTGCTGGGGAATGCGGACGCCGCGACCGAGGACGCGCTGGCGCGCTACGGCATGCATCTGGGCACTGCATTCCAGCTGGTCGACGACATCCTCGACTATTCGGGCGACGCGCAGGCCATCGGCAAGAACCTGGGCGACGACCTCGCGGAAGGAAAGACGACGCTGCCGCTGATCCATGCGCTGGCGACCGGCAGTGCGGACGATGCGGCGATCATCCGCCACGCGGTCACGGGCGGCGGGTTGACCGATTTCGCGCCGGTCATGGCGGCATTGGAGCGCACCGGTGCGCTCGCCTACGCGCGCAATCGCGCCGACGCGGAAGTGCGCCAGGCCGCCGATTGCCTGGCCGGTCTTCCCGATACTGCGCACCGGAAATCTCTGCTAGAATTGACCTCCTTCGCGACGCGCCGAACGTACTGATCCCGGGTTGCCCCGGGGGTCCTCATGAGTCGTTCGGGTGCCGCGGATGCCGCGGAAGCCGTACCTCCCGTCTTCCCGCCGCGGCGCCCAAAAATCGCCTGCACCGCGGGGTGTAGCTTAGCCTGGTAGAGCGCTACGTTCGGGACGTAGAGGCCGGAGGTTCAAATCCTCTCACCCCGACCAAAAAGTCAGTCCACCGCGAGTGCATCCACGCGGTAAGCGACAGTGCAGCGCACCAAGCCAAGCCGAGCCGAGCACCACAACTCCGGCCAAATTTACAAGGAGAGGGAAACCATGAACAAGACACAAAAGGGTTGGCAGCACTTCTTCGCCCGGTTGCGATTGATCCTGGCCTGGATCGGCGCAGCCACGCTGTTCGGCGTTGGCGCCGCTCACGCCGCCGACAAGCCGAACATCCTGTTCATCGTCTCCGACGATACCGGCTACGGCGACCTCGGCCCTTATGGCGGCGGCGTTGGCCGCGGCATGCCCACGCCCAGCATCGACCGCTTGGCCGCCGACGGCATGACTTTCTTTTCGTTCTACGCGCAACCGAGTTGCACGCCGGGGCGCGCGGCGATGCAGACCGGGCGCATTCCGAATCGCAGCGGCATGACCACCGTCGCCTTCCAGGGCCAGGGCGGCGGGCTGCCGGCAGCCGAGTGGACGCTGGCATCGGTACTCAAGCAAGGCGGCTACGCAACCTACTTCACCGGCAAGTGGCACCTCGGCGAAGCCGACTATGCGTTGCCCAACGCCCAGGGTTACGACGAGATGAAATACGTCGGCCTCTACCACCTCAACGCCTACACCTACGCCGACCCGACCTGGTTCCCGGACATGGATCCGGAGCTGCGCGCCATGTTCCAGAAGGTGACCATCGGCTCGCTGTCGGGCAAGGCGGGCGAGAAGGCCAAGGAGGACTTCAAGATCAACGGCCAGTACGTCGACGAGCCCGGCAAGCCGGTGACGCTGCACGGCGTGACCTACCCGGACGGCGTCGTCGGCATCCCGTTCTTCGACGGCTACGTCGAGAAGGCGGCGCTGGAGTTCCTCGACACCGCAGCGAAGGACCCGTCCAAGCCCTTTTTCATCAACGTGAACTTCATGAAGGTGCACCAGCCGAACATGCCGGCGCCGGAGTTCCAGCTGAAGTCGCTGTCCAAGTCCAAGTACGCGGACTCGGTGGTCGAGCTCGACACGCGCATCGGCCGCATCATGGACAAGCTGCGCGCGCTCGGGCTGGACAAGAACACGCTGGTCGTCTACACCACCGACAACGGCGCCTGGCAGGACGTGTATCCCGACGCCGGCTACACGCCGTTTCGCGGCACCAAGGGCACGGTGCGCGAAGGTGGCAACCGCGTGCCGGCCATCGCCGTCTGGCCCGGCAAGATCAAGCCGCAGACACGCAACCACGACATCGTCGGCGGGCTGGACCTGATGGCCACCTTTGCCGGCATCGCCGGCGTGAAACTGCCGGAGAACGACCGCGAAGGCCAGCCGATCATCTTCGACAGCTACGACATCTCGCCGGTGCTGTTCGGCACCGGCAAAAATCCGCGCAAGGCCTGGTTCTACTTCACCGAGAACGAACTCTCCCCCGGCGCGGCGCGCCTGGGCAACTACAAGGCGGTGTTCAACCTGCGCGGCGACGACGGCCAGGCCACTGGCGGCCTCGCCGTCGACAGCAACCTGGGCTGGAAGGGTGCAACGAAGTACGTGGCCACGGTGCCGCAGATCTTCGACCTGTGGGCGGACCCGCAGGAGCGCTACGACATCTTCATGAACAACTACACCGAGCGTACCTGGACGATGGTGCCGATGGGGCAGGCGATCACGGAGCTGATGAAAACCTACGTGAAGTACCCGCCACGCAAGCTGCAGAGCATGGGCTACGACGGTCCGATCGAGATCTCGAAGTACCAGAAGTTCCAGCACGTGCGCGAGATGCTGCAGAAGGATGGCATCAACATCCCGCTGCCGACAGGCAACTGAGCCTGTTCGGCCGGTGCGGCGCGGCGGCCACCGCGCCGCACCCTACACTTCGCCGCCACCTGAGTCAGGGCGCACCAGGAACCTCTCATGCTCATTGACAAGATTTCGATCACGCGCCGTCGCTTTCTGGCCGCCATCGGCGCGGCGCTCACGCTGGCCGCGTGCGCGCCGATGCCCAGCGCTCCAGCCGCCGACCCGTTACCGTCGTGGAACGCAGGGCCGGCCAAGGCGCGCATCGTCGACTTCGTCAAGGCCGTCTCCACCGGAGGCAGCAAGGACTACGTCGCGCCGGCGGATCGCATTGCGGTGTTCGACAACGACGGCACGCTGTGGCTCGAGTACCCGCTGTACACGCAGGTGAAGTTCGTCTTCGACCGCATCAAGGCGCTGGCGCCGCAGCACCCGGAGTGGCAGGACAAGGAACCGTTCAAGTCGGTCATTGCTGGCGACCTGAAGGGGGCGATGGCCAGTGGCGAGAAGGGTGTGCTGCAGCTGCTGCTGGCGGCGCAGGCCGGCACCACCGGTGAGTTTGCCGCCGCGGTGAACGACTGGATCGCCAAGACACCCGACCCGCGCTTCAAGCGCACCTACGACACGCTGATCTACCAGCCGATGCAGGAAGTGCTGCGCTACCTGCGGGCCAACGGCTTTCGGACCTACATTTCATCGGGCGGCTCGGTGGAATTCATGCGGCCGTTCACCGAGCGTGTCTACGGCATACCGCCCGAGCAGGTGGTCGGCACGCGGCAAAAGCTGCTCTACGAGGTCAAGGACCGGCAGGGAGTCCTGGTGATGCAGCCGCAGATCGAGCACGTCAACGACGGTGCCGGCAAGCCGGTGGGCATCGAGGTATTGATCGGCCGCCGGCCGATCGCCGCCTTCGGCAATTCCGACGGTGATTTGGCGATGCTGCAGTACACGACCACGGGCGGCGGCCTGCGCCTGGGCATGATCATGCACCACGACGACGCGGTGCGCGAATACGCCTACGACCGCAACTCGTCGATCGGCAAGCTCGACAAGGGCTTGGACGAATACCGGTCGGCCGGCTGGACGCTGATCAGCATGAAGAACGACTGGAAGGAAGTCTTCGCACCGTTGAAGTGAAGCGACTGCGGGCGCTTGCCTAAGCGCGCCCGATCGATGCGCGCGCGGCGGCCGGCAAGACGGTGGTGGGCTAGAATTTGCATCCCATCATTGAACGAGACGAGCATGAACAAAATCGTGACGGACGCCGCCCCGAAGGCGATCGGGCCATACTGCCAGGCCATCAAGCAGGGCGGGATGGTCTACTGCTCCGGCCAGATCCCGCTCGATCCGCAAAGCATGCAGGTCGTGGCGGGAGATATCGAGGCGCAGACCGAACAGGTCCTGCGGAATCTGGCGGCTGTTCTGAAGGCGGCGGGGAGCGATCTGTCGCAGGTCCTGAAGACCACCGTCTTTCTGCAGGACCTGGAGCACTTCAAGAAGATGAACGCGGTCTACGAGCGTGCGTTCGGAAGCCACACGCCGGCCCGCTCGACGGTGCAGGTGGCGCGGCTGCCGCTCGACGTGCAGGTCGAGATCGAATGCATCGCCGTCGCGAGCTAATGGAGAACGACCTGGCCTCGAGAATTTCGGCCACGCTGGACGACGTCAAGGCAGCCCCGAGCAAGATCGGCAAGTACATCGGCGCTTCGCCACCATCACGAACGCGCGAAGCCTGAAGATAGTGCCCGCGCGGGCCGACGGCCTGCGCTGGGTGCGTCCACGGTGCGGCACCTTCCGCAACAGCGGCGAGAACGCCGAACCGAGTGTCTGCGTCTAGAATCGTGCATGATGAACGCGTCGACGTGGTTCTCGCTGGTGGCCAATGCCGCGCTTCCGGCCTATGCCGCGTTCCGGTACGCGCAGTTCGCGCTCGCGCCCGGCGACTTCGACGAGTCGTACTCGTGGGCATTGGCGACGCTGTTCATTGCGCAGCTCCCGCTGTGCCTGCTCGGCGCCGTGTTCGCAGGCGTGAGCTACATCGAAGGTCCGAGCTGGCGCCGCGTACTGGTCTACCTGAGTTTCGCGCGCAGCGGATGGCCTTCCGGCAGTGCCGCGCCAGCTCGAGCGTCTCCCGGATCGCCTCGTCCTGGCCGCGGCGATGCGCCGCCGTCGCCTGGCCGAAGACCGACAGGCGAAGTGCGCTGGTGCTCGAGCGATCCTCGTGTCAACCCGTCGGCCGCAGGCGCACGATCATAGCCCGGTGCCATCGGCGAGCGCGCTGACGCCAGCGCATCGGCCAGCACGCGCACCGCGTGCACCGCCGCGCGCGGGCTGTCGGCCCGCGTGCCGTCGGCGATCTGGTGCCGGCAGCTCGTGCCGTCGGCGACGATGAGCGTGTGCGCATCGGCAGCGCGAACCGCGGGCAGCAGCGACAATTCGGCCATCTTCAGCGAGATGTCGTAATGGTCGGCATCAAAGCCGAAGCTGCCGGCCATGCCGCAGCAGCTCGACTCGATCGGGTCGACCGCGAGTCCCGGAATCAGCCGCAGGATCGTCAACACGGAGGTGAAGGCGTCGAACGCTTTCTGGTGGCAATGGCCGTGCACCAGTGCGCGTGTCTGCGGCAACGCCACCAGCGGAAGCGCCAGGCGCCCTGCCGCGTGCTCGCGCGCCAGGAACTCCTCGATCAGCAGCGCGCGCCCGGACAGGCGCTGCGCAGCATCTCCCAGGCCCATGACCAGGAACTCGTCGCGCAACGACAGCAGGCACGATGGTTCCAGGCCGACGATCGTCGCGCCGCGTTCCACCGGGGGGGCCAGCGCGTTGAGCATGCGCCGCGCCTCGTGCTTCGCCTCGTCGACCAGGCCGGCGCCGAGGAACGTGCGGCCGCAGCACAGCGGGCGATCGGGCTGCGCGTCGTCGGCGCCGGCGCGCGCGACCGCGACCCGGTAGCCCGCGGCGCGGAGCACGGCCAGCGCCGCATGTGCATTCTCCGGTTCGTGATAGTTGGTGAACGTGTCGACGAGGAGGACCACGTCGGCAGTGTCCGCCTGCGCATCGGCATCGGTGCGAGGCTGCGTGCCCAGGAACGTGTCGCGGCGCCACTGCGGCAGCGCGCGCCTGGCGGAGAGTCGGGTCCACCGTTCGCTCAGGCGCGCGAAGATCGGCAGCGCGTCGCGCAAGTTGGAGAGCTCCGGCCAGCGCGCCGCCCACGGCGCCCATCGCGGCAGGTAAGCGATCGCGCGTTCCTTGAACGATAGTCCGTGCGCTTTCTGCCACTGATGCTGGAACTCGATCTTCATCTTCGCCATGTCGACCCCGGTCGGGCACTCGCGGCGGCAGCCTTTGCAGCTCACGCACAGGTCGAGTGCGGCGCGCACCGCCTCCGACGCGAGTTCGCCGCCCAGCTGCCCGGACAGCGCCAGGCGCAGCGTATTGGCCCGCCCGCGCGTCAGGTGCATTTCGTCGCGCGTGACGCGGTAGCTGGGACACATCGTGCCTACGTCGAACTTGCGGCAATGCCCGTTGTTGTTGCACATCTCCACGGCCTTGCCGAAGCCTCCCGAAGGATCGCCACCGGTGCCCGGAGCCGACGTCGTATCGGTCGCGGGGTCGTGATCGACGTTCCACGCCGACCAGTCGAGCGCGGTGTCGACCGGCAGCGTCGCGTAGCCGGGGGGAAAGCGGAACAGCGACCGGTCGTCCATCCGCGACGGACGCACGATCTTGCCCGGATTCATGAGTCCCGCCGGGTCGAACAGCGTCTTGATTTCCTCGAAGGCGCGGGTCAGGCGCGGGCCGAACTGCCACGCGACCCACTCGCTGCGCACCAGGCCGTCGCCATGCTCGCCGGAGAAGGCACCCTTGTACTCGCGCACCATCGCACTGGCTTCCTCGGCGATCGCGCGCATCCGGGTCGCGCCGCCGCGGCGCATGTCGAGGATCGGGCGCACGTGCAGCGTGCCGACCGATGCATGCGCGTACCAGGTGCCGCGCGTGCCGTGCCTGCGGAACACCTCGGACAGGCGGTCGACGTATTCGGCCAAGTGCTCGAGCGGGACCGCGCAGTCTTCGATGAACGACACCGGCTTGCCGTCGCCGCGCATGCTCATCATGATGTTGAGGCCCGCCTTGCGCACGTCCCACAGCGCCTTCTGCGCGCCAGCGTCGGCCAGCGGCACGACGCTGCCCGGCAGGCCCAGGTCGCCCATCAGCGCGACCAGATCGTCGAGCCGCTGCCGTGGGCCGGCCGCCGCATCGCCGATGAACTCCACCAGCAGGATCGCGTCGGGCTCGCCGATCAGCGCGACGTCGATGACCGGGCGGAACGCCGGATTGCCCCGCGCCAGGTCGATCATCGTGCGGTCCACCAGCTCGACCGCCGACGGCGCCAGCGCGACGATGTGCCGCGCGCATTCCATCGCGCGATGGAGCGTGGGGAAATTGACCACGCCCAACGCCCGGTGCCTGGGAAGCGGCGCCACCTTGAGCGTCAATTCCCGCGTCCAGGCGAGCGTGCCCTCGCTGCCGACCAACAGCTGCGCGAAGTTGACGCTGCCGTCCGCCGTGTACGGCCGCTCGCTCATCGGGTGGAACACGTCGATGTTGTAACCGCCGACGCGGCGCAACACCGCCGGAACACGGCTTTCGATTTCCGCGCGTTCGCGCACACCGATCGCGCGCAGGCCGCCCAGCAGCGCACGCACTCTCGCCGGCGCGCCTGCCATCTCGTGCTCCGCGGCGAATCGCGCCTGCGTGCCGTCGGCAAGCAGCGCGTCGATCGCGACCACGTTGTGCACCATGTTGCCGTAGGCGATCGAACGCGAGCCGCAGGAATTGTTGCCGGCCATGCCGCCCAGCGTGCACTGCGCCGACGTGCTGACGTCGACCGGGAACCACAGGCCGTGCGGCTTCAGCCACGCATTGAGCGCGTCGAGAACGATACCCGGTTCGACGGTGACGGTCAGCGCGTCGCGGTCGAAGGCGAGCACGTTGGACAGATGCTTGCTGTGGTCGATGACCAGCGCCGCGCCCACCGTCTGCCCGCACTGCGAGGAGCCGGCGCCGCGGGGCAGCATCGGGATCGACAACTCGCGGCAGACGTCGAATGCCGCGCGCACGTCGGCGTCGCTGCGCGGCACCAGCACGCCGACGGGCTCGACCTGGTAGATCGACGCGTCGGTCGCGTAGCGTCCGCGCGACGCGCGATCGAAGAGCACGTCGCCGGCGACCGCGCCGCGCAGGCGGCGCGCGAGCCCGCCGTCGTCGCGCGGCGGACGAAAGACCGGCGGCTGCGGCGCGGTTGCGCTCAAACGGTAAGCTCCATGGCGCGAAGGCGCGATCGCTACTATGATACCGTCGGGCTACCTGTATCGGCGGCCTTCGCCGGCGTTGTTCACCCCTCGCGGGAGACCTGCATGTTTCAGATCGACTCGCATCCATCCGGTCGGCACTTCCTGCAGATCCCGGGACCGACCAACGTCCCCGACCGCGTGCTGCGGGCGATGGACCGGCCGACGATCGACCATCGCGGCCCGGAGTTCGCCCGCCTCACGCTCGAAATCCTGGACGGCCTGAAGGACGTGTTCCAGACCGCCGGGCCGATCGTCATCTACCCAGCGTCGGGCACCGGCGCCTGGGAGGCAGCACTGGTCAACACCTTGTCGCCCGGCGATCGCGTGCTGATGTTCGAGACCGGCCACTTCGCGACGCTCTGGCGCGCGCTCGCGGAGAAGCTCGGCCTCGTCGTCGACTTCGTTGCCGGCGACTGGCGCAGCGGCATCGACCCGGCCGTGGTCGAGGCGAAGCTCGCCGCCGATCGAATGCACGCGATCAAGGCGGTGCTCGCAGTCCACAACGAGACCTCCACTGGCGTGACCACGGCCATCGCGCCGGTCCGGCAGGCCATCGACCGCACCGGACATCCGGCGCTGTTCATGGTCGACACGATCTCGTCGCTGGCCTCGCTCGAGTACCGGCACGCCGAGTGGGGCGTGGACGTCACGGTGGCCGGCTCGCAGAAGGGGCTGATGCTGCCGCCGGGGCTTTCGTTCAACGCGGTCAGCGACAAGGCGATCGCCGCCAGCAAACAGGCACGGCTGCCGCGCGCCTATTGGCGCTGGGACGACACGATAGCGATGAATCGGCAGGGCTACTTCCCGTCGACCCCGGCGACCAACCTGCTGTATGGATTGCACGAGGCGCTCGCGATGCTGCGCGAGGAAGGCCTGCCGGCGGTGTTCGCCCGCCACCAGCGGCATGCGGAAGCCACGCGTCGCGCCGTGCGCGCTTGGGGGCTCGAGTTGCTGTGCAGGACTCCCGCCGAGTACAGCGGCTCGCTGACCGCCGTGATGATGCCCGAGGGCCACGATGCCGACGCCTTCCGGCGCGAGGTGTTCGCGCGCTTCGACATGTCGCTCGGTACCGGCCTCGGCAAGCTCGCCGGTCGCGTATTCCGCATCGGCCACCTCGGTTTTTTCAACGACCTCATGCTGTGCGGAACGCTGTGCGGCATCGAAATGGGATTGGCGCTGCGCGACGTGCCGCACGCCAGGAACGGCGTTGGAGAAGCGCTGGCCTATCTGCGAGAAAGCGGCGCCAAGACCGCGATGACGGCGCAGCGGCGTGCCGCCTGACGCATTGCTCCATTGCTGCAACGACCCACTTGAAGGAGGAGAACCCGTGATCGACCGGACCCCATCCGTTGTACGCACCGCGGCGCAGATCTGCGCCGCCACGGTCACGAAGGCGCGCGCGATACTGCGCGTCGCGGTAGCGGCGACCTGCGCCGCGCTGCTGTTGCCGGCGATCACCGCGCAGGCGTAGATCGAGATCAAGCTCGGCAACAAGGCGAAGGTCGTCACCTACGGGTCGAGCCAGCTGGGCGGCGATTCCGAAATGCTCCAGAAGCTGAAGGTCGGCACGCTCGACATGGCGCTGCCGTCGACGGTGATGAGTTCGCAGGTGGACCTGTTCGGCGTGTTCGAAATGCCCTACTTGGTCAAGGACCGCAAGCACATGGGCGGCATCGAGCGCGAGCTCTTCTGGGCGAAGCTCGAGCCCGAGGCCGAGAAAAAAGGCCTCAAGGTGCTCGCGGTCTGGGAGAACGGCGTGCGGCACGTCACCAACAACAAACGCCCGATCAAGACCCCGGCGGACCTGGCCGGCATCAAGCTGCGGGTGCCGGCCGGCAAGTGGCGGGTCAAGATGTTCCAGGCCTACGGCGCGAATCCCACGCCGATGAAGTTCTCGGAACTCTTCACCGCGCTGCAGACCGGTGTGATGGACGGCCAGGAGAACCCGTTCACGCAGATCTACTCGGCGAAGCTGCAGGAGGTGCAGAAATACCTGTCGCTGACCGGGCATGTCTACACGCCCGCCTACCTGACCGTCGGCAAGACCAAGTGGGAAACGCTGCCGCCGGACGTGCGGAAGATCCTCGAGGACACCGCGAAGGAAACGCAGGCCTACGTCTACGAGGAAGCGGCGAAGGACGACGCCGACCTGCTGACCAAGCTGAAACAAGGCGGCATGCAGGTCAACGACGTCGACAAGGATGCGTTCATCGCGGCGAGCAAGCCCATCTACGAGGAATTCGGCAAGGAGGTTCCCGGTGCTAAAGAGGTGATCGATCGCGCCGTCGCCCTCGGGAAATAGCTCGGTGGCGGCCAACGCGGCAGGCGCGGCGCCCGACGCGCCGGTGGCAATGATGCTGCGTCGATTCCGCGCGCGCTACGGCCGCCTGCTCGAATGGCTGGTCGGCGCGCTGCCGTGGGGCGCTCGCCGGATCGTGAACATCGCGGCACAGCTCGTCGTGATAGCGTTTTTCGTCGTACTGGGCACCGTCGGCGTCGCCAACATGCCGATCCTCTCGGGTGACTCGATGGTGAGCCTGCCCTGGGTGCCGATGAACTTCGTGCAGTCGGTGATCCCGGTTTCGTCGGCGCTGATCGTGATCGCCGAGGTCGCGCACCTGCTCGAACTCCTCGCTGCCTCGGTACCGCCCTGAACGGGTGCGCGCATCGCGGTCGCCGATGGCCTGCGCTAGGCCCCAGGCAGCGACACCCCGATGAGCATCATGCTGGGGCTGTTCGCTGCGGTGCTGGCGCTGGTGCTGGTCAACGTGCCGATCGCCGTGGCGCTGGGTGTGGTCGCGCTCGTCGCGATGGTGGCCACACACGGCACGAGCACCCTGCCCAACCTCGCGATCGTCGCCTACAACGGCGCGACGAGCTTCCCGCTGCTCGCGATTCCGCTGTTCATCCTTGCCGGCGCGATCATGAACGCGTCGGGGATCTCACGGCGGCTGATCGCTTTCGCGTCCGCGCTGTTCAGCTGGATACGCGGCGGGCTCGCGCATGTGTCGATCGGAACTTCGCTGTTCTTCGCCGAAATTTCCGGATCGGCGGTGGCGGACGTCGCGGCGCTGGGATCGATCCTGATCCCGGGAATGAAGGCCAAGGGCTACCCCGCCCCTTTCGCGGCCGCGGTCATATCCTCCGCGGCGACACTGGCGGTGATCATCCCGCCGTCGATCCCGATGATCCTGTACGCGGTGATGGCGGAGACGTCGGTCGTGCAGCTGTTCGTGGCCGGCATCGTTCCCGGCATCATCGGCAGCGTGGTGACGGCCACCGAGGGCGCGGCGCTGGCGGTGGTGGCCGCGTTGTTCGTCGGCCTCGCCATCTACCGCGAGCTCGATGTTGCCCACCTGCGGGAGGCGATCATCGACGGCGCCATCCAGACCGCCGTCGTGATGCTGCTGGTGGCGACCAGTGCGCTGCTCGGCACCTATCTCACCGAGGCGCAGGCGCCGCAGTCGCTCGCCCGGGCGGTCTCGGCGATGACCAGCGACAAGTGGCTGGTGCTGGCGCTGCTCAACGTGCTGTTCCTGCTGCTGGGCATGTTCCTTCATTCCGCGGCGGCGATCATCCTGGTGGTTCCGGTCGTGATGCCGCTGGTGAAGGCCTCGGGCATCGATCCGGTGCACTTCGGACTCATCGTCACCATCAATCTCGGCATCGGCCAGCAAACTCCGCCGGTGGCGAGCGTGCTGATGGTCGCGAGCTCGATCGCCAAGGAGTCGGTGTGGGCGGTCTCGCGCGTCAACGTCTGGTTCATCGCGGTGCTGGTCGCCGTATTGCTGCTGGTGACCTACGTGCCGGTGACCGGGCTCGGCCTGGTCGATGTCTTCTACCGCTGACGACGGTTTCCACGTGATTCGACCATGAGCGACCTGATCATCGTGACGCGCGAAGGGCCGGTCGCGACCGTCGTGCTCAACCGGCCCGACAAACTCAACGCGCTGACCAAGCCGATGTGACGGATGCTGGGCGAGGCCATCGGTACGCTGTCGGCTGATGACGACCTGCGCTGCATCATCGTCCGCGGCGCCGGCGAGCGGGCGTTCTCGCCGGGCAACGACATCGGCGAGTTCGCGACCGAACGCGCCGACCGGGCGCAGGCGATCGAGTATGGCCGCGTGATGCACGCTACCGCACAGGCGCTCGAAGATTGCCGACATCCGCTGCTCGCGCAGATTCACGGCCTGTGCGTCGGCGGGGGCCTCGAGATCGCCGCGCTGTGCGACCTGCGCATCTGCGGCGAAGGCAGCCGGTTCGGCGCGCCGATCAAGAACCTGGGCCTGGTGATGGCGTACCCCGAGATGGCGCCGCTGGTCCGGCTCGCCGGTGTTGCGGTCGCGCTCGAGATCCTGCTCGAGGGGCGCATCTTCGATGCCGCCGAGGCGAAGGACAAGGGGCTCGTCACGCGCGTCGTGCCCGATGCCGAGGTGGCGACGGAAGCGCGGGCGGCCGCGCAGCGCATCGCCGACGGGGCGCCACTCGCGGCGCGCTGGCACAAGAAATTCGCGCGCAGGCTGACCGATACGCGTCCGCTGACTACCGCCGAGCGCGACGAGTGCTTCGACTGCTACGACACCGAAGATTTCCGCATCGGCTACCAGGCGTTCCTGGCAAAACGCAAGCCCGATTTTCTTGGTCGATGACCGTCGACAAACATGAGTACCGCCGAGGCAGTTCCGGGCGCGGATAGCGTTCCTTCAGAGGCCGGCACCACGGCCTCATCGCCAAGCGCGGCCGCAGGCGTGGGAGTCCGCACGCCCCATCCGGGTCCGCTCGCCGGCATGCGCGTACTCGAACTGGCGCAGATCATGGCCGGCCCCACCTGCGGCATCATGCTCGCCGACCTCGGCGCCGACGTGATCAAGGTCGAGAAGCTGCCGGGCGGCGACGACGCGCGCGGCTATCGCGAGCCGCGTGTCAACGGCGTGTCGGCGCCGTTCATGATGATGAATCGCGGCAAGCGCGGCATTGCGCTCGACCTGAAGCAGCCGCAGGGACGCGAGATCCTGCTGCGGCTTACGCGCAACGCCGATGTTCTGGTCGAGAATTATCGGCGCGACACGCTCGAAAAGCTGGGACTCGGATACGAGGTGCTCGCCGCGCGCACGCGCGACGAATGGATCGCGGCACTCGACGCCGCGGGCGTGCCGGCGGGCCCGGTGCACGCGCTCGGCGAAGCGCTCACCCACCCGCATACACTGGCGCGCGGCATGGTCGTCGATCTCGTTCACCCGGAAGCGGGCGCGACGAAGGCGATCGGATGTCCGCTGCACTTTTCCGCCACGCCTGCCCGTGTCGACCGTCCCGCACCGTTGCTGGGCGAGCACACGCGCGAAGTCCTGCGCGAGTGCGGGTACGGCGATGCCGAGATCGACGCCTACGTCGCCGCGGGGGTGGTCGCGGACGGCAAAGATGGCGGCCCGGGTCCCGACAGCGTGTCATCCGCGCCGCCATAGACCCGGGCCAGGACGTGCGTCCGCGCACCGGGACCGATCGTGATCACGACACCGCAGCCGGCCGCACCTGCGGCCGTCATGCGTAATCGGCGCGCACGCGCCAACCCTCGAGACGCTGCCACAGCACGCCCCTCATGCGGTTGGGCTTCCTATCCGTAGTACATCGCGCAGATGGCGAAGAAGGTACGTCGGCCGGATGAGCGAGTCGCGCGCGGTCGACTCGGAAGTGGCGCCTGTGAGTACCAATGCCGAGGCCATACCCGCGCGGTTTGCCATCTCGATGTCAGTCTCCAGCCGGTCACCGATCATGATGCACTCGTGTCTCGGCAGTCCGACGCGCCCCAACACGTAGTCGACCATCAGCGCCGAGGGCTTCCCGACGATGGTCTCGCAAGCAATGCCCGTACACGCCTCAATCGCCGCGATCACCGCTGCAGCGTCTGGTTGTCCGCCCTCGACGGTCGGGCAATAGCGATCTGCGTTGGTCGCGAAGAAGCGCGCGCCGCCACGGATAGCATCAAAGGCGAGTTGCAATTTCGAATAGACCAACGTGCGGTCGAAGCTCGCGATCACCGCATCGATCTCGTCAGCGCGAGAGGAAAGGACAAAGCCGGCGGCAACAAGGTCCTCGATCAACGGAGGCTCGCCGATGACGTGGAGCCTAGCTCCCGGCAGTTCGCGTCCGAGGTACCGAACCAGCACCTGTGATGCCGTCACTACATCTTCCGGAGGAGTCGGGATGCCAAATGCCGTCAGGCGCGCACCATAGGAAGCGACGTTGCGCGTCGTATTGTTGCTGAGGAAAATGGTCCGCCGCCCGAGCGAGCGCAAGGTCGCGATCGTCTCGGGCACCGACGGCAGTACGGTCTCGCCGAGACTGATTGTCCCGTCGATGTCAAAGATGTAAGCGCCGTAGAGCTGGTCGGACGTCGTATGAGCCCGATCCATGTCCAATCGCTCTTCGTCGCGACCGCACAGAGTCAAAACAGTGCCTTGTCGCCGATCAGTCGAAATACGAAATACTGGACCACGATGACTACCAGGATCAGGATCATCGAGATCGCGGAGGACGTGTAAAACTCACCGCGCAGCAGCCCCTCGAAGATCACCAGACTCATGGGCTTCCAGCCGTCCGGTGCCAGCAATACCGTCGCGCTAATCTCCCGAATCGATGTCAGGAATACCATGATCCCGCCGGCGACGATACCCGGAAGCATGAGTGGCAGCGTCACGCTCCAGAGGCTAAAGAATTTCGAGGCACCATGCACAAGCGATGCGCCCTCGAGATCGGTTGAAATCGTTCTGATCGACGCAGACGTCGAGCGCAACGCATAGGGCATCCGGCGGATGACGTACGCCATGATCAGCAGGAATGCGGTACCCGTTATCTGCAGCGGGGGTGTGTTGAAGCTCAGAATGAGCGCGATGGCGAGCGCTGTACCCGGCAGGGCGAGCGGAAGAAAGCCAAGATAGTCGAGGTAATTTCGGCCCCGGCGTAACACCAGATAGGGAATGATCGCGGCGATGACGATGCTGACAACCAAGGCGGCCCCACCTAGCGCGAAGCTGTTGAAAATTGCACCGGTAGAGCGCTCCCAAACATAGCGGTAGTTGTCCAACGTGAATCCCTCTGGCACCATGCGCGCGGCCCAGCTCGTGGCGAACGACTGCATGGCCGTGGTGTAGATCGCCATCAATGGCAGCGCGAGCACGAGCAGGCAGTAGGCCAGCAGACCCCAGCAGACCCAACGATCGCTCACCGGTTCCCGGGTTGCCGGCTTGCCGGTCACTGTCCTGGTCTGCGAGTCGCGCAGAAGCCAACGCTGGATCAGCAGCAATAGCGCCGAGAGCAGTACGAGCAGTAGTGCAATTACCGCCGATCCGCCCCAATTGAAGTAACCGACCATCTCGCGATAGGCCTCCACGATCATCAACGGGTAGCCTCGCGGCGAGAGGATCATGGGAGTGCCAAAGTCTTCCAGCGAGACGATCAGCACGAGGAGCGCACCAGCCCAAATCCCGGGCGCCGCAAGCGGCATGGTCGTGGTCAGGAACGCGAATGGCCTACCCGCGCCGAGCAGATGCGACGCCTCCTCGATCGCCGGATCCATCGCCTTGAATACGGCGATCATCGGCAACAGCGCATAGGGGAAAAAGAAGAACACCTGGACCAGTCCGACACCGAAGGGTGAATGGATGTCGACAAGCTGGTCGACGCCCAGTGCGGCGAAGATCTGATTGATCCAGCCAGTCCGTCCGAACATCAGTATGAAGGCGAACGAGGAGATGAAGGTCGGCATCATCAATGGGACGATGCACATCGCACCGATCAGCTTGCGGCCAGGCATCCGGGTCCGCGCAAGTGCGTAGGCGATCGGCATCGCCAACAGCACCGAGGCAATCGCGACGATGACCCCGAGGGTCATGCTGTTGACGAATGCTTTGACATAACGGGGAAACGAGAAGAGTTGGACGAAGTAGCGCAGCGATGCATTGTCCCCGATGTCGCGCCCGAGCTTGCGCATGCCCTCGATCCCGGTGAACAGATCCAGCACTGCGACGGGCTTGCCGGTAAAGCTGACGATCAGGATGGTCACGAAGGGGACCACCAGAAACAACGCAAAAAAAAGCAGGATGACTGCAGTGCTGATGTTGTCGAAATCGAACCAGTGTGCGAACCAGCGCACGCGCTCCCGGTCGGGCGCTGC
Organism: Burkholderiales bacterium; assembly: GCA_020853025.1. Taxonomy (GTDB): domain Bacteria; phylum Pseudomonadota; class Gammaproteobacteria; order Burkholderiales; family Casimicrobiaceae; genus VBCG01. Next base: position 21,220 of record JADYZP010000025.1, on the reverse strand, counting down.
CCCGCTATTCTGAGTGACGCTCATGCCTCGGACACGAGGATGACGCTGTTCGCGGCAAAGCCGAGAACCACCCGGTCGCCGGCGCGCAGCAATGCACCCGGGCGCGGATCGGGCACATCAACGATGAACACGATGTCGGCCACCGCGACTTCGTAGCGCGCGGTTGCGCCTAGATACGCTCCGAATCGGACCGTACCGTCGAATGTATTCTCGACGTCGAGACCCTCGTGCGAAGACGCGATCCGAATCGCCTGCGGGCGCACCACCACGCGGACCTTGGCGCCCATGGCGTCAGCGACACCAGCGATGCGACCTGCCGCGCGGATCTCAAGCGTGGCAGCATTCACAACGAGATAGTCCCCAGCAAGGCCTGTGACCGTACCGGGAAGTAGGTTCTCGGCACCGATGAAATCGGCGACGAACGGCGTCGCTGGTTGGTCGTATATCTCGGCCGGCGTGCCAAGCTGCACGAGGCGGCCGTGATCCATGATCGCTATTCGATCGGCGAGGCTCAACGCTTCCTCCTGATCGTGCGTCACATAGACAGCCGTAATGTGCAGCTGCTGCTGCAACTTCCGAATCATCGACCGCATGCTGACTCGAAGCTTGCGGTCAAGATTAGAGAGCGGCTCGTCAAGCAGCAATACCTCGGGTTCGGTGACAATGGCCCGCGCGAGCGCGACACGCTGCTGCATACCGCCGGAAAGCTGGCTGGGCATCCGCTCCGCTTCACCCGCGAGGTCCACGAGCTGCAACGCGTCGTTGACTCGGAGCCGCATGGTCGCCGAGGGCGGGAACAGTCGTCGGCTCACGAAGCTGCCGAGCACACGCGCCCTCCCGACTGGCCCGCGCTGCGCATATTCGTGCGCGCGCAGGCCATAGGCGACGTTGTCGAACACCGACAGGTGCGGGAACAGTGCGTAACTCTGGAAGACCATACCGCAAGGACGTTCGTTGGGCGGGGTTTTGAGGACGGACTGCGAGCCAATGAAGATGTCGCCGGCACTCGGCTGTTCAAGGCCGGCGATGCAGCGCAGTGCCGTCGTCTTGCCGCTGCCGGATGATCCAAGCAGTGCGAAGAGCTCGCGATCCTCGACCGTGAGCGTCACCCCGTCCAGCGCCCGGAAGGACCCGAAGTCCTTCTCGAGTGCGCTAAGGCGAACCTGCGCCATCAACCAAACCTTCCGCGCCACTCATTGCGGATGCGGTCGTAGTTCGCCTGCGCCCAGGCGAGGTTCATCGGTGCCGCGTTCTTCGCGACATCGTCGAACGAAAGTGGCGTCGTCGGCTTGACCTTGCGGTTCAGCACGATCTGCGAGTAGTCCGCGAGGATCTGCTGGCCTTTTTCACCCAGGATGAAGTTGTAAAGTCGCTTGCCGTTCTCGGGACGCTTCGAGCCCTTGATGAGCGCGACCGGATTCGCGATCACCGGTGTCGACGTGGGCAGGATGAAAGCGACGGACTCGCCACGTGCGGCGAGTCCCCACGGCATGAACGAGAAGCAGATACCTATCTTCGCGTCCCCTTTGGCGACCGCACGCGTCGGCGCGGCACCCGACTCCGGGTATAGCGTCACGCTCTTGTTGAGTTGCTCGAAATAAGCCCATGCCTCCTTCTCGGTACGGCCCTTTCGGATCTCTTCCATCATCCGGCCCAGCACGGTAAGGGTTGCCGTTCCGGATGCAGCGGGGTTGGGCATCTGAATCTGGCCCTTCCACTTGGGGTCGAGCAAATCCTCCCATGTCTTCGGCGCCTCGGCCTTCGAGACGACCTTCGGGTTGTATGCGAAACCGATCACGAAGACCTCGGCGCCGACGAAGTGCCATTCAGGATCGCGCAAGTACACGTTGCCTTGTTGCACCGGCATATCCTTGAACTCCGGCGGCATATAGGGCACCGTTATCCCTTCCCCCTTCGCGTACACGAACGACAGCAACCCTCCGCCGCCATACCAGACATCGGCATTGGGGTTGGCCCGCTCGGCGAGGAGTCTGTTGACAATGACGTTGGTTCCACCGTACTGCACATTGACAGTAATGCCTGTCTCCGCCTCGAATGCCTTTCCGATCTTGCTTGAAAGATCGGGCGATTCCGGGCAATAAAGGACCACGCGCTTTTCCTCCTGCGCGCGTACGATTGCCGGAAAGCCGATGGTGGTGGCCGCGGCCAGCGTGCCACCGAGGAACCGACGCCGGTCAACTCCGCTCGCCGCAGACTGAATCGAGCGTACCGTGATGCCCTTGCCATCATCCTTGCTGTTCATCGTCCTTCCCTCCTTGATTGAACCGGCTATCCCCGGTCGGAACTTCGGTTTTACGCGCTGCCGCTGCACGGTATGATTGTTCCAAGAAAGCCGAGAACGCCCATCCTCGCGCAAGGTGACTAAGCCGCGCGCGTGAAGACTGCGGGTGCAACATGAACCTGCACGCCCGATTCCGCGACCACCGTGCCAAAGGGCGCCGGCACGAGTGCATCGGTGAAGAGGTGGTCGATGTCGCGCAGGTGTCCACCGCGAACCGTTGCGCTCCGCCCGAACTTGCTGACATCCGCGACGAGGACGGAACTCTTGCATCCGGACACCATGGCCCGGCGCGCCTCGACCTCGCCGCCGTTGAAGTCGAGCAAACTGCCGTCCTCGTCCAGTCCGCCAACCCCGAAGATGGCGAAATCCGCCTTGTAGCGCGCGTAGAAAGCCGCCGCAGGCTCGCCGATGATGTCCCGGTCGTGAAGTCGATAGGTCCCACCCGTCAAGGTGATCTCGATGTACGGGTTGCGCGCCAGTGCGGCAGCGACATTCAGACTGTTGGTGAAGACGCGCAAGTCATTTCGGGTTGAAAGCGCGCGTGCAACGCACTCCGGTGTGGTCCCAAGTCCGATGAACAATGAAGCGCCGTTCGGGATGAAATCCGCGACGGATTGCGCAATCACGCGCTTCGCCTCCGGGTTCAGGATCTGCCTCGTTTCGTACGCGATGTTCCGGGATGCCGCCGGCAAAGCGACGCCACCGTGGACCCGGCGCAACAACCCCATCGCGCAAAGCTGATTGACGGATCGGCGGATTGTCTGTGGCGTCACATGGAACCGCTCTGCGAGCGATTCGATGGAGACCGACCCCACGTCGTGGACGAGCTCGACGATGCGATTCTGACGCTCATCAGAAAACACAGCGTGTTGGTCAGAGTTCATAATACGTCTGATGAGAGCACTTTATGTTCGTCTAGTCAATAGAATTTTTCATATGCTGGTTCATATGAAAGGAACCAATCTGGGCATACCGACCAATTGATGGCGTATTTGCCGCCGTTTGGATATTGAACCGGTACCCATTTCGTGGACGCCAAGGAGTACCGGTTCAAAGAGCCTCATGTCCACCTCAACTCTCGGTGGACACGTGAGCACTATCCCGAGCCGACCCGTTGGCGGCCGTCGGCGCCGGCGCTTGCACAGCGCGGAATTCAAGGCCTACGCGGTGGCATCGTGCATGCAGTCCGGAATATCGATGGCGGCCGTGGTGATGGCCAACGGCATCAACGCCAATCTGCTGCGCCGCTGGGTTCGTGAGGCCGAACTGAGCCCCGTAGCCGAGCGAGCCGATGCGCTGGTCTCGCCCAGGCCGCGGTTGAGTTAATTCCGCGATTCACCGATGTTGCCCCACACGAGCCGGCCGGCCACCGCCGCCAGAATGGCGGCTCCGATCACCAGCATGTACTCGCCGAGGCGCTGCTGGTCTTCGAGCAGAAAATTGCTGCACAGCCGGACCGGTGAAATCAGGTACAGCCAGCCGAGCCGAAAGAATGTCGCGATGACCTCCAGCATAAGGAAACCCTTGATGACGAATCCCATATGTGGCCAACTCAAACCGAGCGGCAGGCCGATCAGCAACGGCACCGAAATGTATTTGGCCGCGGCGACCAGCGGCTCGGAAGTCGCGGCATCGAGCAGACGCGGCAGCATCCACACCATGGTAGCGACGCTTGCCAGCACCAAGCCGCTGATGCCGCGATGGTTCCACTTCGCGATCTCCAGCCGCGCCCGCTGCGGTACCGCATCGCGCAACAGGTATCCGGCCACGATCAGCAATGGGATCTGCAGCAGCATCTGGGCGGTCATCGTTGCGTCGAGCAGCTGCTTCACCGGTGGCAACAGCAGGACGGCGTAAAGGGCGATCGCAAAGCGGACACCGTGGCGCTGCATGATCGGATTCATTGGTTGATGTACCGCAATGCAGTCTCACCGACGAGTTCGGGATTCCCGATGTCGAGGATATCCACCAGTCGGCCCTGCGGATCGACGACCTGGATGGCAGCGTTGTGCACGTAGCCGCCCAGTCCATCAGGAATCACGGTAATGCCGAATTCACGCTTGAGCGTTTGCAATCCGTCCGCATCCAGTGGCCGCGCCGCAAGCCAGCCTGCCCCGCGGCTACGGAAGCGTTCGAGGTAACCGCCAAGCTGCGTCGGCGTGTCATGAGTCGGATCGAAGCTGATGCTGAGCAACTGCACCTTGCCGAGCGCCAACGGTGCGGCAAGCCGGTCCTGCAGCTGAGCGAACTCGCCGCCCAGTATCGAGCAGTAGGTGATGCAACGGGTATAGATGAAATCGACCAGCAGCCACTTGCCCCGCAGGTCGGCAAGATTGATGCGCGCACCCGACTGGGTTTCAAGCGCGATCGCCGACACCGCACGCGGATGCGCGCGGACCTCGGCGCGGCGGGCGGTTTCGGTCGTGAATACCTGGAACCGGTCGGTGACCGCGGCCAGAACGATGGCACCGGCAACCAGCAGGACGCTGCTAGCCAGTAGCGTGCGACGGACCGGCATTAAGCGGCGCCTTCGCGTCGACGGCGGATCCGGATCCGCCCTCATCGGGCGCTTGCAACAGTCCCGCGATGACGCGGCCGGCGAACCACAACATACCCAGTATCACCAGCATGGAGGCAATCGCACCGACCTGGTCGTTGGGTATCCATTCCGGCATATGTATCGCAAAACGGCGCGGCACGCTCTGGCGTCCGGCGTCGAGAAAGGCCAGGCTGAATGCCACTGCGCCGAGCGCGTAGATGGCCAGGCTCAGTTTGTCGGTGGCCATTTCAATGGAAGACCGCGCGCGCGCGCCGATCACATGGAACAACAGGGCCAGGACCATCGGCAGTGCGCCGATCAGCAGGTAGAAGTGGAAATGCCCGGGTACCCACTGGGTATTGTGCATGACCTGGTTGACACTGATGGTGCCGTCGATGATCGCCGGAACGATCCCAACCGCCCAGCCGAACAGCCCCAGTATCATGAGTCTCGACGGCAATTTCCAGCGCATGTTCGAGCGATAGATATTGGTCAGTGCGCCGTATGCAGTCACCAGGAACACCGGGAAGCCGGCACCAAACGAGACCACTTGGCCCATCACCGACATCCAGCGCGGCTGGGCATAATCCATCAGCAAGTGGTGCGGAAACACGATGATCACGAATAGCGTGCTGACCGCCCACGACCACAGGAACGGACGGGTCACCGGATAGGGTCTGCCGCTATACCTCGCCAACAATTCGTACACCGCGATCACACCCATGTAGATGGTGGCGTTGATCACCATGTGGCCGAACCAGTAGATCAGGTTCTTTGCCAGCAGCGCATTGAGCGCCATTTCCGGGAAATACGCGTTGACGAGGCTCATCACCAGCACCACCGCGCCGGCGAGAATGCCAAGCGAGTTGGCAATGATCACCATCGTGCTGGCGACCACAGCCTTCGGGTGGGACTGGTCGATGTCGCCGCCGAACAGCCACTGCAGACCAAGGCCCCTGCCGAGGTTGCCGAAGCTACGAATGATGGCTGCCGCTGCATCCAGGTAGAACAGCAACATGCCGACGCCAATCAACAGATATCCGACCATGAACAATGCAGCGGCATTGACGCTCCATATGGCCATCGATTGCACCGGCAACGGGTAAAGGAACGTCCACGCCCCCGCATAGCCGCCGATGAAAACCGCACCGATGATCGCCAGCGCGCCGAGCATGAACAACACGTAGTTGGCCAGAAACGCCCACAGATGCAGGTGTACGTACTTGCGCAGGAAAAACCACATCACCGCGAGCGTGGCCAGACTCATCGTGCCGACCATGCCGGCGCCGTGCATGGTCAGGATCTGGTAGAAAAGCACTGGACCGATGCCGGTCCAGGTGGCCTGCGTCATGCGCATGGTCAGACCCAGCGCCATCATCAGCACGAACAGAACCAGCGCGGTGATCATGTACAGGTTGAAGGCGATACGCTCGTTCCGGGGAAGCCTCTCGTTCTCCGGATAAAGTGTGAGTGCGCTCATGAGCGTGCTCCATCGGCCGCCACGACATCGAACTCGCCCAGCATGCCATGATGGGCCAGTCCGCAATATTCCAGGCACAGGATCCTGTACTTGCCGGGCTCGTGAAAAGTGTGCAGGATCTTGTTGGTGAACCCCGGCATTGCCTGGGTCTGGATCACGATCCGATCATCCGGCGCGTAGATTGCGAAACCATGATTGACGTCGGCGCTGGTCACGCGGAATTCGATCGGGACACCTGCCTTGACCTGCGTCGCGCTGAGCGTCCACGACCATTGGCGCGAGACCACATCGACCACCTGCGCGGCCTGCAACGGCGCATGCTGGGGGGGAATCGGAAAGGGCTTGAGGGTCACGTATGAAACGGCGATACCGATGATCAGTAATCCGGCGAATAGCCAGCGTCGCAGGCGGTTGGACGTCGCGTATGCCGCCTGCGCCTGCGCGGCATCCGCCGGCTTGCTGGCCTGGCTGACCACATACGCAAATCCCAGCGCGACCAACCCCATGCCCACCCAGGCAATCGATGCGATTTCGTTTTGAACGATCACGATCTACTCCTGCCTTGGCGTGGTGTTTATAGGCGTTACTGCGGACTGGCGGACTTGTCAACAGGGCCCGCTTTGAACCATGCCATTACACACAACTTCGCCATCATTTGCAACTCCATGCTTTGATGAGTGAAATTGGTCTCACCCCGACCAATCCCTTGCTCGTCCCAGAGCCTTCGTACGAAGCCCCGCCGATGATTCGCATCCACGCAAGCGTCCCGATCGACGCATCCGATGTCGCACGCGCAGCGGCAATGGCCCGGATATGGCGATGATGCGTGCGCTGCGCTTCGAGCGTTTCGGCGCCGCCGACGTCCTGCACGTCGCCGAAGTCGCGGAACCGGTGCCCGGCGCCGGCCAGGCCAAGGTCCGAGTGCACGCCGCCTCGCTCAATCCGCTCGACTGGAAGATCCGAGCAGGTCACCTGCGTTTCGTTCCCGCTGGCCGTCCACCCCGGGGGCTGGGCTGCGATTTCGCGGGCGAGATCGTCGGCACCGGCGGCGGCGCAACGGCGCGCCATATCGGCGAGCGCGTCTTCGGCAGCGTGTCGCCGTTTGCACGCGCCGGCGCCTTCGCCGAGTACGTCGTCGCGAACCACGACCAGCTGGCCACGATTCCGGATTCGCTCGACTTCGCGGAAGCGGCTGCGCTTCCCGTCGCCGCCGGCACCGCGGTGCAGGCACTCATCAATGTCGCTTCCGTCGCCGCGGGCCAACGCGTGCTGGTGACCGGCGCCGCGGGCGGCGTCGGCCACTTCGCCGTGCAGGTCGCGAAGCACCGGCAAGCGTGGGTCGCCGGGGTGTGCAGCACCAGGAACGTCGACTTCGTGCGGTTGCTCGGCGCGGACGAGGTGCAGGACTACACGCGGCAGGACTTCACGCGCGGCGACGGGCGCTTCGACATCGTCTTCGACGCTGCCTGCGCCTCCTCGTTCGCCGCGGTGCGCCAGGTGCTGGCGCCGGCGGGAATCTACATCAGCACAGCCGGCAGCGCTGGCGCCGCCATCGACACCGCGCTCCGCGGCGTGTTCGCCCGCCTCACATCGACACAACGCGCAATTCCCTTCGCGCTCAAGGGCGGTGAGCGGCTTTGGCAGCGCCTTGCCGAATTCGCGGCCGCGGGTGCGCTGCGGCCGCACGTCGAACGCGAAATCGCGCTGGAGGATGTCCCCGCTGCGCTCGAGTCGATGGAGGCAGGGCATGGCCGCGGCAAGATCGTTGCGCTGATGGGGGTGAACTGATCGGGCGGCCCCGCGGGATTCGAGTCGTCGATGCCAATCGGGCGACGCACCGGAGGCTACAATCGCCGATTCGACCACCGCGACCGTTCCGCATCCCGACATGCCATCGCACCGTGCCATCACGCGCAAGGAATGGTACGTCCTGCTGACGCTGCTTGCCTTTGCGGGGTTCTGGATGTTCATGCCTGTCGTCGCGCAGCCCGAAGCCTATCTCCGCTTCGCCGATACGCGGTCATGGCTCGGGATTCCGAACGCCACCGACGTCTTGTCCAACCTGGCCTTCGTTGCGGTGGGCCTGGTAGGCATCGTCCGCTTGCAGCGGACGCAGCGGCCGCTGGCGCCCGCGTTCCGCATGAGCCTTTACGTATTTTTCGTCGGACTCTTCCTGACCGGCTTCGGCTCGGCGTACTTCCATTGGAACCCGAACAACACGACGCTGGTCGGCGACCGCCTGCCGATGACCGTCGTCTTCGCTGGCGTATTCGGCGGCGTGCTGGCCGAGCGCGTCAGCCTGCGCAGTGGCCTGGCCGTACTGCTGCTGATGCTGGTCGTGGGACCGGCGAGCGTCCTCTACTGGCACATCACCGATGACCTGTCGCTGTACGCGGTGATCCAGTTCGGCGGCATGGCCGCGCTGCTCCTGCTGCTCAGCCTGACCAGGAGAGGCGACGACCCCTTCCCCTGGTGGACGCTGCTCGCATGGTATGGCGTGTCGAAGATCGCCGAGACCGGCGACGTGCTGGTCTGGCACGCCACCCGCGAAATCTTCGCCGGGCACATGCTGAAGCACCTGGCGGCGGCATTTGGTGGCCTGGCGATCGCCAATGCGCTTCGCGTTTCCGACGTACCCGAACGCGTGCATGCGCCATACTGAACGACGGTGCAGGCGCCCCTATCGGCGAACAGACCCTTTCCCAATGAGGTTCGAATGATTTCCATGAAGACGAAAGCGCGAGGCTTCACCGCCTTGGTTGCATACATGATGGTGGTATCCGCGCCGGCACAGTCGGCGGGAGGCTTCGAGTCCACGCCAAAGCTCGCCGGAGCGGACCTTGCGCCTGCGGCGCTGCTCGGTGGACCGCTGCACAGCGTCGGCGAGCCGGTCGCCATCGAGCACTACATGGGCCGCTTCAACATCGAGTCCAAGCTAGGCGAGTTTCGCGTCCTTGGTGTCCACATGCTTGGGACGCGGGTCCAAGAACTCGCGGCGATCGTGGCGCTCGACGAGGTGAACCGCAGTGAAGCCTTCCAGCAGGCGCTCGTTCGCTCCGCGCAGGCGCCGGTGCAGTTGATTGGCAGTGCATTCACCAATCCGGTCGGGACCGTCGAAAACATCGCTTCCGGCTTCGGCACCATCCTCGGACGCGTCGGTCGGCTGGCGACGACCGGCGCGCAGGCGGTAGGCGACACGGCGAGCGACATGTCGTCGAACCGGCAGCAGACGCAGACTTCGGCGCCGTTTGCCGGCGAAGCCGAGCCGCCGGCGTTCACGGGCGACCCCTTCGGCTTCAACAAGGCGCGTCGCGAGTGGGCGAAGCAGCTGCAGATCGATCCGTACACGACCAATCCTGTGCTGCGTCCGCGCCTGGACGCCGTTGCCAGGGCCACCTTCGTCGGCGACTTCGCGGTCAACGCCACCATCGGCCTGGTCGTGGCGCCGCTGCAGTATGCGTCCTCATTCGACTCCGTCGTCCGCGATTCGGTGTGGAACACGCCGGTGATCGACCTGGTCGCGCGTAACGAGCGCAAGTTGCAGATGATGGGAATCACCGGTCGGCCGGTCCGCGACTTCTTCCGTAATCGCTGGTTCACGCCGACCTTGCAGACCGCATTGGTCGAGGCGCTCGACAAGCTGCCCGACGTTCGCGGGCGTGAAACCGTGATCGTATCCGCGGCAACACTGGGCGGCGAGGTCCGCGCCCGTGCGCTGATCGGTGCGGTCCTGATGCTCGTGCGGCAGCATCGGGAAACGCCGCTGCGGTCGATCAAGACCAGCGGAGTGATTGTCGTGGGTTCCCCGGATCCCGGCGAACTCATCGTTGCGGCCGACCTCGACTATGTCTGGTGGAATGAGCAGACGGCCGAGTTCACGTCGCGCAGCGACCTGAAGGCGAAACGGCGCACGCTGCTCGTGTCCGGAACCGTGAGCGAGCGCACTGTCCGCGAACTCGCTCATGCGCGCTGGGCGGTGCGCAGCGGGCTGCGCGCCGAAACGAAGAACTAGCCTTTCGCGCTCTCGGAAGATGCCGGCGTGACCGCCCCGCTCGCCGCCCATACGCCGATGATGCAGCAGTACCTCCGCGTCAAGGCGGAGCATCCGGACAAGCTCGTGTTCTACCGGATGGGTGATTTCTACGAACTCTTCTACGCCGACGCCGAACACGCGGCGAGCGCGCTCGACATCACGCTGACCGCGCGCGGCGCCTCGGCCGGCGCGCCGATCCCGATGGCCGGCGTGCCGCATCACGCGCTGGAGCCGTACCTGGCCAAGCTGATGCGGCAGGGCGAGTCGGTGGTGATCGTCGAGCAGTTCGGCGACCCGGCGACGAGCAAGGGTCCCGTCGAGCGCCGGGTCGCGCGTATCGTGACGCCGGGCACGATGACCGACGCCAACCTGCTCGACGCCAAGCGCGAATGCCTGCTCGCGGCGTTCGTGCCTACGGCCAAGCGTGCCGGCATCGCCTGGCTGAATCTCGCGTCGGGCGCATTCACGTTGACCGAAGTGGCGCTCGCCGAGGCCGCCGGTGTGCTGGAACGCATCGCCCCTGCGGAGTTGCTGCTGCCCGACGCCGCTGAAGCTCCCACGCTGCGCATGCGCATGCCTCCACTGCGTGCGCTTCCGGAGTGGCAGTTCGATCGCGAAGCGGCGCAACGCGCGCTGGCCAGACAGCTGGGTACGCTCGACCTCGCGGGATTCGGCGCCGACGATGTGCCGCTCGCCGTCGGCGCCGCGGGCGCGCTGCTCAACTACGCCGGCGGCACGCAGCAGTCGGCGCTCGCGCACGTGCGCGCGCTCGCTGTCGAACTGCCGAGCGCCTTCGTGGCGCTCGATCCCGCCACGCGGCGCAATCTCGAAATCACGACTACGCTGTCCGGAGACGACGCGCCGACACTGCATTCGCTGCTCGACGAATGCGTGACCGCAGCCGGCAGCCGGATGCTGCGGCAGTGGCTGACGCAGCCGTTGCGCGACCAGCGACTCCTCGGCGAACGCCACGACGGCATCGCAGCATTCCTGGCGCAGCCGCGCTCGGCAACCGCGCTTGCCGAAACGCTGCGACGCACCGTCGATGTCGAGCGGGTGGCAGGACGCATCGCGCTGCGCAATGCGCGTCCGCGCGATCTTGCCGGGCTGCGTGACACGCTGGCGCGGTTGCCGGCGGTCGCCGCCGCGGTGGAGGATGCGGCCACGCCGCTGATCGCGTCGGCTCGGGCGAGCCTGGCGCTCGACGCGCAATGGCCGGCGCTTCTCACCCGCGCGGTCGCCGCCGAACCGGCGGCGATGGTGCGCGACGGCGGCGTGATCGCCACCGACTACGACGCCGAACTGGACGAACTGCGCGCGATCGACGCCAACTGCGGCGCGTTCCTGGTCGAACTCGAAGCGCGCGAACGCGCGCGCACCGGTATCGCGAACCTCAAGGTCGAGTACAACCGCGTCCACGGCTTCTACATCGAGGTCACTCATGCACAGGTCGGAAAAATCCCCGACGACTATCGGCGCCGGCAGACGCTGAAGAATGCCGAGCGCTACATCACGCCGGAATTGAAGTCATTCGAGGACCGTGCGCTGTCGGCGCAGGACCGCGCGCTAGCGCGCGAGAAGCAGCTCTACGACGAACTCCTCGACGCGCTCGCGCCGGCGATACCCGCGCTGCAGACACTCGCGAAGGCGCTGGCGCTGCTCGACGTGCTCGCCAATCTCGCCGTGCGCGCACAGTCGCTTTCACTGGTCCGTCCTGCCTTCGCCGCCGAGCCGGGGATCGTGATCCGCGGCGGCCGGCATCCGGTGGTCGAACGGCAGGTGGAGGCCTACGTGCCGAACGACGTTGTCCTGGGCGGCGACCGGCGGCTGCTGATCGTCACCGGCCCCAACATGGGCGGCAAGTCGACCTACATGCGGCAGACCGCGATCATCGCGCTGCTCGCCTACTGCGGGATGTTCGTGCCGGCGAGCGAAGCCACGCTCGGGCCACTCGACGCAATCCACACCCGAATCGGCGCCGCCGACGATCTGGCCGGCGGCCGCTCGACGTTCATGGTCGAGATGACCGAGGCGGCGTACATCCTGAATCGCGCCACACCCGAGTCGCTGGTGCTCATCGACGAGATCGGACGCGGCACGTCGACCTTCGACGGCCTGGCGCTGGCGTGGGCGATCGCGCACCGGCTGGCCGAGCGCAATCGCTGTCTAGCGCTCTTCGCCACGCACTACTTCGAGTTGACCGCGCTGGCATCGGAACTGGCCGGATGCGCCAACGTGCACTTCGACGCCGCCGAGCACCGCGATGGCATCGTGTTCCTGCACGCGGTCGCCGACGGTCCGGCCAACCGCAGCTACGGATTGTCGGTGGCGAAGCTGGCCGGCGTGCCCGCCGAAACGATACGGCAGGCAAGGTCCTATCTGGCGCGACTCGACCAGTTTTCCGCGCGCAACGACGTGCAGGCGGATTTGTTCGGAGGCGGCGCTCCATCACCGACGACGACCGTCGCCGCCGATCCGCGCGCCAGCGAATTGTTGGAACGCCTCGAAGCCCTCGACCCCGACGCGTTGTCGCCGCGCGAGGCGCTCGACGCGCTCTATGCGCTCAGGAAGATCCTGCGCTCTGATCAGTGATGATGCCCGTGCGGACCATGCACGTGCCCGTGCGCGATCTCGTCCTGGGTCGCCGGCCGAATATCCATCACCGTGCAGTCGAAGCGCAGCCGCTGGCCTGCGAGCTCGTGATTCGCGTCGAGCACCGCCTTGCCGTCGGCGATGCCCGTCACGCGCCAGACAACTTCCTGGCCTTCCTGCTCGGCGACCAGGTGGCCACCGACCGCGACATCCGGCGGCAGGTCGGCGACCGGCTCCAGACGTATCATCTTCGCGTCGTACTCGCCGAACGCGTCCTCGGGCTCGAGCGTCACCGAGACCGAGTCACCGACCTTCTTGGAGTTGAGCGCAGCCTCGATCTTCGGAAAAATCCCGGACTGGCCGCCGTGCAGGTAGACCAACGGCTCGGGCGACTCCTCGATCAGCGTGTTGCTCGCGTCGAACAGCTTGAAGGTGATGGTGACGGCGGTGTTGGCAAAGATGTTCATCGGCGGGCTCGGTATTGGGAAGGAAGGTGGAAGCGTACTTCGCGCGTGCTTCGGGCGCCGGCACGACTGCGGCACCGGTATTGTACAAGCGGCGCAGACCGGGACCGGACGCGACGCCGCGCAACGCTGCAGCGTTGCCCACACGGGTGCTTCATGCGTCGCGGGTAGTGCGTTGCACCGCAAGGAATTGAAATGACCAAGGTTTCGAACTCGCGCCTGTCATTGCTGGGTAAGCGCACGCACCGCAGCTTTCTGTCACGCCATTGGCACAAGGAGGCGCTGCTGGTCCGCGGCGCGCTGGCCGGTTTCGAAGGCCTCTTCACGCGCGAGGATCTGGTCACTCTGGCCGGCCGCGACGACGTCGAGTCGCGACTGGTCGTGCGTACCGGGCGCCGCTACACGCTCGAGCATGGCCCCTTCCGCAAGGCCGCCTTCAAGTCGCTGCCGGAGCGCGATTGGACGCTGCTGGTGCAAGGCGTCAACCTGCACAGCGACGCTGCTGACGCGCTGTTGCGACGCTTCGCGTTCCTGCCCTACGCGCGCCTGGACGACCTGATGGTCAGCTACGCGGTCGAGGGCGGCGGCGTGGGTCCGCATTTCGACTCCTACGACGTCTTCCTGCTGCAGGGCTTCGGCCGGCGGCGTTGGCGCTACGGACGGCAGGACGATCTGACGCTGCGCCCGGGGCTGCCGGTGAAGATCCTGCGCTGCTTCGCGCCGGAGCACGACGCGGTGCTGGCGCCCGGCGACATGCTCTACCTGCCGCCGACCTACGCGCACGACGGTGTCGCCATCGACGCCTGCACGACGTATTCGATCGGCTTCCGCGCCGCGACGCATACCGAACTTGCGCAGCAATTCCTCGACTACCTGCGCGACCGCGTCGAGCTGCCGGGCCGCTACGCCGATCCGGACGCGAAGCCCACCGGCGAGCCGGCGCGCGTAGGCGCCGCGATGCGGCGGGACGCGGTGCGCACGCTGGCGCAGGTTCGTTGGGATCCGGCGACCGTCGCGCGCTTTCTCGGCACGATGCTGTCGGAACCGAAGGCGAACGTGTACTTCGACCCGCCGGAGGCACCGATGTCGCGTGCGGCCTTCGCGGCGGCAATCCGCAGGCAAGGCCTGCGTCTCGACCGGCGGACGCAGTGGCTCTATGATGACGACGCAATGTACGTCAACGGTGAGGCGTGGCCTTGGCCCTCGGCGGCGCGTACCGCGCTGGCGGCGCTCGCCGATGCGCGCGCGCTGCCGCCATCGGTGGCAGCATCGTTGGGCGTTGGCGTCATCAAGTTCCTGCACGAGGGCTATCGCGATGGCTTCCTCCACATCGGCTGAATCACCCCCGCCCATCGAACCGAGCGAGACGATGCTCGACACGGTCGCCGCGCAGGCCGCGGCCATCGACGAGCTGATCGACCTCGCCCAACACCGGCTGCAGATCTTCGACGTCGACCTTTCGCAGTGCGGCTGGCAGACGGCGGCGCGCGCGGAGCGGCTGGTCGCTTTCCTGCGCCGAGCGCCGAGTTCGAAAATCGACCTCATCGTCCACGACACGCGCCGGCTCGAGACCTCCTGCCCGCGACTGCTCGCGCTGCTTCGAATGCACACGCCCGCGTTCACCGTTTACAGGACGGGATCGGAAGCGAAAAGCGCGATGGACCCGCTGCTGATCGCCGACGGCCGGCACTTCCTGCATCGCTTTCACTTCGACCAGCCGCGCGCGTCACTCGCGATCGAGCAGCCGCAGCTCGCACGGCCGCTGGTCACGCGCTTCGAGCAGATCTGGGCGACCGGAGAACCGGGGCTCGGCGCGACGGTGCTGGGGCTCTGAAGTCCCGGTCACCGCTACAAGGGCGCACCGATCCTTATAGCCACCTCCCGATAGCGCTCGATGACTTCTCCGAGATCGCGGCGGAAGCGATCCTTGTCGAGTTTCTCGCCGCTCTTCGTATCCCACAGCCGGCAGCCGTCGGGCGTGAACTCGTCGCCCAGCACCAGCGGACCCTGCGGATCGTCGAGCGGATGGCCAAATTCGAGCTTATAGTCGACGAGATCGATACCGGCGCCGGCGAACAGCGGCTTCAGCACGGCGTTGACGCGGTGCGTCAGCGTCTTCATCTGTCCGATCTCGTCGGCGCTGGCCCAACCCAGCACGCGTATGTGGTCGTCGTTGCACAGCGGATCGTGCAGCGCATCGCTTTTCAGGAAGAATTCGAAGATCGGCTCCGGCAATCGCGTGCCTTCGTCGATGCCGTAGCGCTTGGCCATCGAGCCCGCGCATACGTTGCGCACCACACACTCGATCGGCAGCATTTTCATCGCCTTCACCAGCGATTCGCGTTCGTTCAACAGGCGCACGAAGTGCGTCTTCACGCCGGCGGACTCGAGCACGCCCATCACGTGCGCGTTGATCCGATTGTTGGTCTCCCCCTTCAGGTCGAGCTTGGCGAGCTTGACGCCATCGAAGGCCGAGACGTCATCGCGATAGTGCATCACCAGGTAATGCGGGTCGTCGGTCGTGTAGACGGTCTTCGCCTTGCCGCGGTAAAGCTCGTTCCTCTTTTCCATCGGTCGTCCTTCGAAAGTTTCAGGTCAGTTCGCGCCACGCGAATCCGTCCGCCTGATCGGCGATGCCGATCCAGTCGGGGTCGCAGCCAAGCGCACCGGCGAGCGCCGCGCGTGCCCTTCCGGGCGTGTTGTTCTGCTGCGACAGATGGGCCGCCAGTATGTGCTGCAATCGGTGCGTCTCGAGCGCGGCGAGCAAGGCTGCAGCGCTGTCGTTGTCGAGATGGCCGAAGCGGCCGGCGATGCGCTGTTTCAGCGACTTGGGGTAATCGCTGCCGGCGAGCATGCCGGGATCATGGTTGCATTCGAGTACCAGCGCGTCGCAACCGCTCAGACTCGCCTCGACGCAGGGTGTGGAGACGCCGAGGTCGGTCAACACCCCCAGCCGGAATGCGCCATCGGTGACGACGAACTGTACCGGCTCGCGGGCGTCGTGCGGCACCGGAAACGGCCGGATTTCGAGGTCTCCGATGGCAAAGGCGTCGTGGCTGTCGAATCCGTAGACGTGCTCCATCTCTGCGAAGCGCACGCCGACCATCGTCAGCGTTCCGAAGGTGAGCCATACCGGTATCCGGTGGCGCGCGGCAAACGCCGGGACGCCACCGACGTGGTCGGAATGTTCATGCGTGACGAGGATCGCCGACAGCGATTCGGGCGCGACGCCGATGCGCGCCAGGCGCGAAGCCGTGGCGCGCACACCGAATCCGCAGTCGATCAGGACCCGGGTGCCGCCCGCCTCGACGACCAGACCGTTGCCTTCGCTGCCGCTGCCGATCGAGGCAAAGCGCACCGCGCGTGCGTCCGGCGCTACTTCAGCTGTTCCTTGAGCAAGGCCAGGATCTTCTCGCTGGTGGCCGTGCGGTCGGGCGCGCCACCCGGATTTTGAACGCTGACCACGCTCGATTGCGCGGCTTCGGCGATCACGATCTGATACTGCTCGGGCTTGTCCTTTTCGTCGCTTTTCCAGAACTGCAGCTTGGTCAGCCAGCCGGCGTCGTTGGCCTTGGCGGCGAGTGCGTCCGGATCGCCATAGCGGACGAAATAGACGCCGCGCGAGCGATCGCGGTCGACCACGGTAAAGCCCGCACGGTCGAGCGCCAGTCCGACGCGCCGCCACGTACGATCGAAGGGATCGTCGACCATCAGCCTGTACGAACCATCGGCGTTCTTGTCGATGCGCGCCTTGTCCGGCGTGATCGCCGCCTGCACGACCGCGGTGCGCGCGGCGGGCTCCGGGATGCCGAACTTCATCATCAGCCGGGTGAGCATTTCCGCTTCCAGCGCCGGATTCGGCGGCATGACCGCCCAGACGAAGGCCGCAGGTGAAGAGTTGTCGATCTTGCCCGTCGGCACCTGTTCCATGCCGCGGTGCGAAATGTAGATCTCGACCGTTCCCGGCTCGGCGCCGCGCTCGATGCGGGTGCGGAACTTGTCCTGCTTGTAGGTGCTGAACAAAATGTCGCCCAGCAGCTTGCCGACCGAGCGCTTGAACCAGTCGTTGGGAACTTCGGCCCTGTTCTCCGCGAAATCGGTCTCCATCACTCCGACTTGCGGATTCTCGACGGCGAGGACGAAGCCGGACTCCTGCCAGAATTCCCGTGTCGTATTCCATGCCTGCTCGGGCGTGGCCTTGACGACCAGCCAGCGCTCGTTCCCGGCGCGCGCGATCTTGGCGTCGGGTGTCGTCGGCAGCAACTCCGTACGCGCTCCACGGTTGGTACCGGCCGCCGCAAGGCCGGTGGCAGTCGTCACCTGGTAGCGGTCGTCGTACTTCGGTGTGACCAGGTCCGGCGGCAATTCGAGTGCAGGGCCGGAGGAGACCGACTTGTAATCGATGCGTTTGGTCGGCGAAAGTCCGGACAGCGATTCGCACCCGGCGAGTACCAGCGCGACGGCCAGCAGCGCGATCGTCATCGACGTCCGGCGACGGAAGTATGCGTTCATGGCGACATCCACCTCGGTATCTTAGGCGAGACAGTCAGCCGCGCGCAGCGCGGCGCGAACGGTCTCGTGGAATTGCGGCGAAAGCGCGACCAGCGGCAGCCGCAGTTCGTTCTGAATGCGACCCATCTCGGCGAGCGACCACTTGGTCGGGGTCGGATTGGCCTCGATGAAAAGCCTGCGATGCAAAGGCAGCAGCCGATGGTTGCAGGCGCGGGCTGCCGCCACGTCGCCGGCAAGAGCCGCCGCGCACATTTGTGCCATCAGCTTGGGTGCAACGTTGGCGGTCACCGAGATCACGCCGTGCCCGCCCATCAGCATCAACGGCAGTCCCGTGATGTCCTCGCCGCTGTACACGGCAAATTCGGTGTGGCCGGCGTCGGCGAGCGACTTCAAGAGTTCGCTGCCGCGGCCCACATCGGCGGTCGCGTCCTTGATGCCGACGATGCCCGGCACCTCGGCCAGCCGCAGCGTCGTGTCGTTGGCAAGATCGGCGACGGTGCGTCCCGGCACGTTGTACAGGATCATCGGCAGCGCCACGGCTTCTGCAATAGTGCGAAAATGGCGGTACAACCCTTCCTGCGTCGGCTTGTTGTAATAGGGGACGACGGACAGATGCGAATGCGCGCCCGCCTTTGCCGCGTAGGCGGCCAGTTCGACCGCTTCAGCCGTCGAATTGGCGCCAGTGCCGGCGATCACCGGAATGCGACCCGCCGCGTGCTCGACCGCGGTCCTGATCAGCAGGCAATGCTCGTCGTAATCGACGGTCGGTGATTCACCGGTCGTGCCGACGACGACGATGCCGGCCGTGCCGTTCGCCACGTGAAAGTCGATGAGCTTGCGCAATGCCGGCAGGTCGAGCGCACCGCCCTTCTGCATCGGCGTCACGATCGCGACGAGGCTTCCGGTCAACATGTAAACGCTTGAGCAAAAACGGGCATTTTACCCCAATCCATCTACGCCAACCGCTGCTGGCAGCGGTTCGACCCCGGCGTCCGTCCGGCGTTCCTTCAGGTAGTTGTCGGCGCGACGAGTGGCGGCCAGACGCGCGCAGCGCCCACCGCCGCCAGCCGCTGCACGACGCTCGGTCGCGCGCCATCGGCATCGCGCCCCTGTTCGAAGGCGACGACGGTCAGCGGCGACGGCGGCAACGCAGCCACCGTCAGCAGTTCGTCGCGGCAGAGCAGGAAGTCGGGATTGGCCGGACGACCGTAGGCCTCGTTGCCCATCGCGAAGGTTTCGTAGAGCAGCACGCCGTCGGGTTGCAGCGCAGTACGAAGATGCGGAAACAACCGCCGGTGCAGGTAGTTGACGACGACGATCGCGTCGAAACGCTCGCCCTCGAGCGGCCAGGCGCCGCTTTCGAGATCGAGTACACGGTTGGCGACGCTGCGATGCCCGTCGAGCGAGGCGAGCGCCGCAGCATCGCGATCGACCGCGACGACCTGCGCGCCGCGATCCGCGAAAAATCGCGCATGCCTGCCATGTCCGGCAGCCAGGTCGAGGACTCTCGCTCCGACCGGCACCAGATGCGCGAATCGCACGATCCACGGCGACGGGTCGAGGCGACGATGATTCATGCGGAGGATGCGGCCTGGCTGTCGCGGTACCCGGATGGCGCCATGCCCGATCAAGCCTTCGCGAACACGATCTGCCCGCCCTTCTCGCGGACGTGGATCGTATCACCCGGCGCATAGTTGCCGGAGAGAATCTCCTTCGCCAGCGGGTTCTCGATCTGCTGCTGAATCGCTCGCTTCAACGGCCGCGCCCCGTACACCGGGTCGAAGCCCGCCTGCGCAACCGCCTTCAGCGCCGCATCGGTGACCGCCATCCCGATATCCATTTTCTTCAGCCGCTCCTCGAGCGACGCGAGCTGGATGCGCGCGATGCTCATGATGTTGGCCTCGTCGAGCGTGTGGAAGACGACGATCTCGTCGATCCGGTTCACGAACTCCGGCCGGAAATGCTGCCTGACCTCGGCCATGACGGCGATCTTGATCAGCGCCTGCTCGGAGCCCTCTTCGGTCATCTGCTGGATTCTGTGCGAACCCAGGTTCGACGTCATCACGATCACCGTGTTCTTGAAGTCCACGGTGCGGCCCTGGCCGTCGGTCATGCGCCCGTCGTCGAGCACCTGCAGCAGCACGTTGAACACGTCCGGGTGCGCCTTCTCGATCTCGTCGAGCAGGATCACCGAGTACGGCTTGCGGCGCACCGCCTCGGTGAGGTAGCCGCCTTCTTCGTATCCGACGTATCCGGGTGGCGCGCCGATCAGTCGCGCGACCGAGTGCTTTTCCATGAATTCCGACATGTCGATGCGGACCATCATGTGATCGGAATCGAAGAGAAACTCGGCGAGCGCCGTGGTGAGCTCGGTCTTGCCGACACCGGTGGGCCCCAGGAACAGGAACGAGCCGTAGGGACGGTTGGGATCGGACAGCCCGGAGCGCGAGCGCCGGATCGCGTCGGAGACCAGGCGCACCGCCTCGTCCTGGCCGATGACGCGCGTGTGCAGCTTGTCCTCCATCTGCAACAGCTTGTCGCGCTCGCCCTGCATCATCTTCGATACCGGAATGCCGGTGGCACGCGACACGACCTCGGCAATTTCCTCGGCGCCGACCTGCGTGCGCAGCAGCCGCGGCTTCTTCGCCGCGTCCTCGTGCAACGCGGTGTCGGCCTTCTTCAACTGCGCCTCGAGCTGCGGCAGCTTGCCGTACTGCAGCTCGGACATCTTTTGCCAGTCGCCGCGGCGCTTGGCCTCGTCCATCTGCAGCCTGACCTTGTCGATCTCCTCCTTGATGTGCTGCGTGCCGACGACGTCGGCCTTCTCGGCCTTCCAGACCTCCTCGAAGTCCGCGTATTCGCGCTCGAGCTTGCCGATCTCGTCTTCGATGTGCTCGAGGCGCTTTTTCGATGCCTCGTCCTTTTCCTTCTTGACCGCCTCGCGCTCGATCTTCAGCTGGATCACGCGCCGCTCGAGCCGGTCCATCGCCTCGGGCTTGCTGTCGATCTCCATGCGGATGCGCGCCGCGGCTTCGTCGATCAGGTCGATCGCCTTGTCCGGCAGAAAGCGATCGGTGATGTAGCGCGCCGACAGCTCGGCCGCGGCGACGATCGCCGGATCGGTGATGTCGACGCCGTGGTGGATCTCGTAGCGCTCCTGCAGGCCGCGCAGGATCGCGATCGTCGACTCGACCGAAGGCTCGTCGACCAGCACCCTCTGGAAGCGACGATCGAGTGCCGCGTCCTTCTCGACGTACTTGCGGTACTCGTCGAGCGTCGTCGCGCCGATGCAGCGCAG
>JADYZP010000024.1 GCA_020853025.1 Burkholderiales bacterium | reverse complement strand
TCCATTGTCATATGTCTATCTCCAAGAAATAGCACACGCTTCCTGCTCGTCGACCGTTATCCGATTCGGATTTCTACGTACGCCACCGCGAAACACGTTATCTCTATGGCGGCCGCGGCTATTGTCTACTCGTATTTGCGCGCCTGTCAAGAAGTAGTCCTATCCAACATGGTATGAGCGGAGTAACCGGCCTATTGCCGCAAATCGCGCCGAAGAAACATTGGGTGCCTTCGCTATGGCAAAGTGGGATGTGGTGCCGCTGAAGACCGAACAGTCAAAGGTGCTTACTGCCCGCGTATGAGCCTGGTCCTGGGTGACGTCATCGACACTGTTGAATCGGCATGGCGGTTCGCAGCTTCTGCGCAACCAGGGACGCGATGTCCAACACACACAAAAGGCGCTGGTGCAGATGAACGTCCAGCTGGCCAACGTCATCTCGGATGTGGCGGCTGACACGGGCCTGAAGATGCTGTGCGCCATCGTGGCCGGTGAGCGAGCCGAGCCCGAGCCCTTGAGGTCGCGAGCCACACCGTTGCAACGTGTTGCCCGCCGTCATCCCCGCGAAAGCGGAGATGACGGCGGGCAGGCCGGGTACAGACTCAGGCGAGTTCGGGGATCAGCGTCAATACGTGGCCCTTGGTGAACCAAGCATCGAGGTTCGCCTTGCACAGGTCGCCCATCGCCTGTCGCGTCTCGCGGGTTGCGCTGCCGACATGCGGCAGCAGCACGACGTTGTCCATGGTGAGCATCGCCGCGGGAATATGCGGCTCATCGGCGAACACGTCGAGCCCGGCGCCGTTGATCGTTCCTTTCTGTAACGCCGCTACCAGCGCCACCTCGTCGACGATCGAGCCGCGCGCGATGTTGATGAGCGTTCCCTTCGAGCCAAGTGCGGCCAGCACTCCGGCATCGACCATGTTGCGCGTCGCATCACCCCCCGGGCTCGCGACGACCAGGAAATCGGATTCGGCGGCGAGCGAGACGAGATCCGGCACGAACCGATACGCGACGTCCTGCCGGTTGCGTCCGGTGTAGGCGACCTCCATGCCCAGCGCGCGGACTCGCGTGGCGATCGCCTTGCCGATGCGGCCCAACCCCAGGATGCCGACGCGCTTGCCGGCGAGTCTGGTGGTGAGTTCCGGGCCGCGCCTTTCCCATTCACCGGCGCGCACGAAACGGTTCAGGCGTACGAAGCCGCGACCGGTCATCATGATCAGGCCGACCGCGACGTCGGCGACGTCGTCGGTGAGCACGTCCGGGGTGTTGCTGACCTTGATGCCCCGGCTCCTGCAATAGTCGACCGGCACGCCGTCGTAGCCGACGCCGAACACCGAAATGATCTCGAGCTTCGGCAGCGCGTCGAGCAGCGCGGTCGGCGTCGCGGTGCCTCCACCTTGCACCAGGCCGCGGATGCGTGCACCCTCGGCCGCGAGCAGGCCGGGCTTGTCGGCAGCCGCATGGTAATCGTGGCAACGATAGTCTGCGGCCAGCGGATCGCGGAGGAACGGCGGCAGCGGCGCAGTGATGACGATGTCGGGTTGGCTCATGGAGTTTCGTGGGGACGGGGTGGGTGCGAGGCAAACCATTCTAGCAATCCGGCGATGAGGCCCGCATCGGAACCTTCGGTGGCGATCGCCGACAGTCCGAGTCGACGCGCGTGTTCGGCGATGCGCGGATGCGGCAGAAAGGAGGGCAGCTGCTGCAGCAGCGCGCGCGCGTCGGCGTCGAGGATTCGCCACAGGTTGTCGGCACCCTCGCTCGACGTCAGCGTCAACGCGTGCATGCGTCCTTCGCGCAACGCCTCGACCAGTCCATCGACACCCGAGGCAGGTGCTGCGCGCCGATAACATTCGACATAGGCAACGCGGGCACCGCGGGCGCGTAGGCCCTCGCCCAGCACGTCGCGACCTCCTTCACCGCGGAAGATCACGACGTCGCAGCCCGCGACATCGGCCAGCGCCGGCAGCGCGAGCAGGCCTTCGCTGTCGAACGAAGTCCGTGGAATCATGACGTCGGCGACTCCGGCCGCGACCAGCGCGGACGCGGTGCCGGGACCGGGTGCGAAAGCTTGCAGTCGCGCCGGCCAGCGCTCGGCCGGTGGAACGCCATACTCGACCGCGTTCGCGGAGACGAAGATCGCGATGTCGTAGCGGTCGAGTGCGGCGTGCGCACGCTCGAGTGCCCGGCGGTTCGTGGGCGGCAGGATCACGATCGCCGGAAATACCAGCGGCGTCGCCCCCAGCGTCGACAATTGCGCGGCGAGCCCGGCCGCCTGCCGCGCCGGCCGCGTGACGATGATGCCGGCGCCGTGCAGTGGACCGCGCGAAGAAACGGCGGTGTTCGGCGGCGGCGCGTTCACCGTGCGGTGCGCGTCACGTCGTAAGAAAGCGCGACGCGCCACGCGACAGAAAATCGTCGGCCAGTTCGCGGCCGAGCTGCGCTGCCGCGTCGACGTCGGCAACTTCGGCGTCGATCTCTCCGCGCAGCACGTCGCTGCCGTCCGGATACGCGAGCAGTCCGCGCAGCCACAGCGAGCCTTCCTCCCACTCGGCGTAGCCACCCAACGGCGTGTGGCAACTGCCGCCCAAGGCGCGCGAGAACGCGCGCTCCGCCGCGGTGGCAAGCGTGGTCGCACGATCGCCAAGTACCGCCAGCGCGGCAATAAGTTCCGGCCGGTCGCTGCGACATTCGATCGCGAGCGCGCCCTGTCCCGGCGCCGGCAGGCTTTCATCGGGCTCGAGCAGCGACGCGATCCGGTTGGCGAAACCCAGCCGCTTCAATCCCGCCGCGGCGAGGATGATCGCGTCGTAGCCGCCTTCGTCCAGCTTGCGCAGGCGCGTATTGACGTTGCCGCGAAGCGGCTCGATGGATACTTCCGGGTAGCGCTCGCGCAATTGCGCTTCGCGGCGCAGGCTCGACGTGCCGACCACCGCGTCCGCAGGCAGTTCGCGCAATTGCGCGTGCTTGTTCGACACGAAGGCGTCGCGCGGATCTTCGCGGGCTGCGATGCCGGCCAGCGTGAAACCTGGCGGCATGTCCATCGGCACGTCTTTGAGCGAGTGCACGGCCAGCTCGGCGCGCCCATCCGCCATCGCCATCTCGAGTTCCTTGATGAACAGGCCCTTGCCGCCAATCGCGGTCAGCGGCTGATCGAGGATGCGATCGCCATGCGTCG
This sequence comes from Burkholderiales bacterium, assembly GCA_020853025.1. Classification (GTDB taxonomy): domain Bacteria; phylum Pseudomonadota; class Gammaproteobacteria; order Burkholderiales; family Casimicrobiaceae; genus VBCG01. Next base: position 33,637 of record JADYZP010000024.1, on the reverse strand, counting down.
TCAGCGGCAACAGCGCAATCGCGGTCGCCGGATACATCGCGGCGAGGCGCGCGCGCACGTGTTCGGCCTGCCACAGCGCCAGCGCGGATTCGCGGGTCGCGATGGTCAGGCGGCGTGGCGCGTGCTGTGGGGACATGGGAAGGTCGAAGATTTGTGGCTGCGGGCGGGTGGGAACCGGAATGCGGCGATGGTTCCGCACCCCAATGGCCGAAAATTCTAGCACGCAGCCAGCTATGATGACGGCAGCCATCCTTGCAGGCGACCCTCATGCGCATCGTGATCACCGGCGGCGCCGGATTCCTGGGCAGCCGCCTTGCGGCCAAGCTGCTGCAACGCGCGACGCTCACCGATGCGCGCGGACAAGTGCGCGAGATTTCGTCGATCGTGCTGCTCGACGTGGCAGCAGCCTCGCCGCCCGACGATCGCCGGGTGCGCGCCATCGCCGGCGACCTGACCGACCGGGAGAGCGTCGCGCGTGCGGTCACGCCCGACACCGACACCGTCTTCCACCTGGCCGCCGTCGTCAGCGGTCAGGCCGAGGCGGACTTCGACATCGGCATGCGCGTCAACCTCGATGCAACGCGCATGTTGCTCGAGCACTGCCGGTCACTCAAGACGCCCCCGAAGTTCGTCTTCACCAGTTCACTCGCCGTGTTCGGCGGGACGCTTCCCGATCCTGTGCCCGACGACGCGCCGGTGACGCCGCAGGCGTCCTACGGCGCACAGAAGGCCATCGGTGAATTGCTGGTCTACGACATGACGCGCAAGGGGTTTCTCGACGGCCGCTCGCTGCGGCTGCCGACCGTCACCGTTCGCCCCGGCAAGCCGAACAAGGCGGCGTCGTCGTTTGCCAGCGGCATCATCCGCGAGCCGCTCGCCGGCGTCGATACCTGCTGCCCGGTGGCGCCGACGACCACGATGTGGGTGCAGTCGCCGCGCACGGTCATCGATAACCTGATCGTCGGCCACGAAGCGCCGGCCTCCGCGTTCGGACAGACGCGGTCGATCAACGTGCCGGGTATCTCGGTGAGCGTCGGCGACATGGTCGCCGCGTTGCGCCGCGTCGCTGGTGACGCGGTGGCACAGCGCGTGCGCTGGGAGTTCGAACCGGCGATCGACCGTATCGTGTCGACGTGGCCCGCCCGCTTCGCGCCGGTGCAGGGACCCGCGCTCGGCATGCGCGCCGATGCGGACTTCGAGAGCATCGTGCGCGCGTACATTGCGGACGACATGTAGCGGCCACTCCACCCGACGAACGACACCATCAGGAAGCCCGGCACGACGCCCCTCACGTGGCCGCCATTGTCCGCCATCCGCGCGCCTACTGAAACTGCTTCGAGTCGGAGCGCAGTGGTTCGGCCGAGCGCCGTCAAGCCATCGCGGGGCGGCCTGGAGCCGGACACCCTTCGGAGTCTCGAAAATCGTCAGGCTTCCGACCTTGAGGCGAACGAGCGGCCGCCCGCCTCGTCGAACGCCGGCTCGACCGCTTCCAGCGCCTCTTCGAGCAGCTCCGGGCCAGCACCCGCCAGCCGCGCCGAGTCGGAAAGCAGTTGCCGGAACCGCCGGCAACCCGGCATCCCATGGTAGAGACCGAGCATGTGGCGCGCGATCGAGCGCAGCGGCACGCCGCGCGCACTCTGCGCGGCGACGTACGGCAGCATCGCCCGTAAGACACCCGCGCGTGTCGGCAGCGGCGATTCGTCGCCGAACAGCCGCCAGCCGGCCGTCGCCAGCAACATCGGGTCGTGGTACGCCGCGCGTCCGAGCATCACACCGTCGACCAGAGCCAGTTCGCGCTCGATCGCCGGCCACGTGGCGAGTCCGCCGTTGACGACGATCGTCAGTGCAGGGAACTCGCGCTTCAGGCGGTGCACCACTTCGTAGCGAAGCCGCGGCACCTCGCGGTTCTGCTTCGGCGACAGGCCTTTCAATACGGCGTTGCGCGCGTGAACGATGAACACGTCGCAGCCAGCCGCAGCGACCGCGCCGACGAAATCGCGAACGAAACCATAGTCTTCGTCAGCATCGAGGCCGATGCGGTGCTTGACCGTCACCGGCAACGCCACCGCGTCGCGCATTGCGCGCACGCATAACGCGACCGTGTCCGGCTCGGCCATCAGGCAGGCGCCGAAGCTGCCGGTCTGCACGCGCTCGGACGGGCAGCCACAGTTCAGGTTGATCTCGTCGTAGCCCCAGCGCTCGCCCAGCTTCGCGGCAAGCGCAAGCATCGCCGGGTCGCTGCCGCCCAGCTGCAGCGCCAGCGGATGCTCGGCCGGATCGAAATCGAGATGGCGCGGCACGTCGCCGTGCAACAGCGCGGGTGTGGTCACCATCTCGGTGTAAAGCCGCACGTGTCGCGAGACCTGGCGCAGGAAGAACCGACAGTGCCGGTCGGTCCAGTCCATCATCGGGGCAACACTAATTCGGTAGGACGGTTGACTCATTCTGTCGGCGTGTCGTTCGTTCAGTCGTCGATGACGGCGGGAATTGCGAATGATTGTATGGCTTTCGCCCCTCGACGACTCCGCAGCGGTTTCGGCCGGCGGACTCGGCGCGCGTCGCGAAGCCAAAGCGGCGAATCGCGTTTGCAGCGCCGGGCGGAGAAAACCGCGTCCGGTTTTTGACAAAGATCAACAGGCCATGTGGTAGGCATTCATTACAATTAGTTCCTACAAACTCCGGCGGGAACGGTGATATGGCGGATGGCTCGATCACCTGGATCACCCTGTGCGCGCTGGCGTTCGCCCTCGGCGCACGGCACGGCTTCGACGCCGATCACCTGGCGACCATCGACGGCCTGACGCGGCGCAACGCGCGCAGCCATCCCGTACTCGCGCGTTCGGCTGGGCTCCTGTTCTCGCTCGGTCACGGCAGCGTCGTCCTGGCCGTGGCGCTGTTGGTAGCGACTCTGGCGAAGTCGTGGCAACCGCCCGAGTGGCTCGAAACCAGCGGCGTGCTGATCTCTGCCGCCTTTCTGTTCTGGCTTGCCTGGGCCAACGTGAACGCCGTGCTGCGCAGCGACCCGGAGCAAGTGGTCGCGATGGCCGGGTTGCGCTCGAAGTGGATCGCGCGTTTCTTCGCCGCCCGCTCCCCGCTGGCGATCGCCGCCGTCGGCGCGCTGTTCGCGCTGTCCTTCGACACGATATCGCAGGCGACATTGTTCGCGGTCGCCACCACGCGCTTCGGCGGCGTCGCCGAGGTCGTCGCGGTGGCGTCGATGTTCGTCGTCGGCATGCTCTGCGTGGACGGCATCAACGGCATGTGGATCAGCCACCTGATCCGTAGGGCGGACCGCATGGCGGTCGTCGCTTCGCGTGTGCTGGCGCTATCGGTAGCGGCAATCAGCGCGCTGGTCGGCGCCTTCGCGCTGGCGAGGTTCGTCGTGCCGGCCATCGACGCCTGGGCCGAAGGACGGGACCTAGTCTTCGGCGCCGCGGTCATCGCCACGGTGTTCGGCGCGTTCTGTGCGGGGTCGGTCGCGGTTCGCTTGAGCGCGGCGCGCGCTCATGCGGACGGGAGCGATTAGGAAGCGGGTCCGCCGGCGGACCCGCCGCGCTTCAGCCTGCCGCGCCCACCCGGGCGCGCTGCGTGCCCGCCTCGGCTACCGCGATCGCCGTCATGTTGACGATCCTTCGCACCGTCGACGACGGCGTCATGATGTGCACGGGCAGCGCGGCGCCGAGCAGGATGCCGCCGATGGTGATGCCGCCGCCGGCAGTCACGCGCAGCGCGTTGTAGGTGATGTTGGCGGCATCGATGTTCGGCATCACCAGCAGGTTGGCGTCGGTGGTGAGCCGCGAGTCGGTGAATTCCCGGTCGCGAATACCCGCGGACAGCGCGGTGTCCGCGCGCATCTCGCCGTCGACGGCAAGGTCGGGCGCGCGCGCGACGATCAGGTCCAGTGCGTCGCGCATCTTCTGCGCCGATGGCGCGTCGGAACTGCCGAAGCTCGAATGCGACAACAGCGCGACACTCGGCTTGACGCCGAAGCGCTGCACCTCCTCCGCCGCAAGCAGTGTCATCTCGGCGATCTCATCGGCGTTCGGGTCGTGGTTGATGTGCGTGTCGCAAATGAAGAGCTGGCGACCGGGAAGGATCAGCAGCTGCATCGTAGCGAGCGTGGTCACGCCTTCGCGCAAGCCGACGACGTTCCGGATGTAGCGTGCGTGATCGGGTGAGTTGCTGCCGGTGCCGCAGAGCATCGCATCGACGTCGCCGCGGTGGAGCAGCATCGCCGCGACCAGCGTGGGCCGGCTGCGCATCTCCTCCTGCGCCTGGCCGCGCGTGACGCCCTTGCGCCGCGTGAGCTGCCAGTACTCCGACCAGCAATCGCGAAAACGCGGGTCGTCGTGGATGTTGACGCCGTCGCAATCGCCGCCGAGCGTCAGCCGCAGTCCGAGCTTCTGGATGCGGTTGGCGATGACATCAGTGCGGCCGATCAATACCGGCCGGGCAAGGCCCTCGTCGACAGCCGCCTGTGCGGCGCGCAATACTCGCTCGTCCTCGCCTTCGGCGTAGGCGACGCGCTTCGGCGCGCGCCGCGCGGCGGTGAAGATGGGTTCCATCGTCGCACCCGACTCGTAGACGAAGCGCGAGAGCCGCGCGCGATAGGCGTCGAAGTCGGCGATTGGCCGTGTCGCGACGCCGCTGTCCATCGCAGCCTTCGCCACCGCCGGCGCCATGCTGGTGATGAGCCGTGGGTCGAAGGCGCGCGGAATCAGGTAGTCGGGACCGAACGGCGGCGTCGCCTCGCCGTAGGCAAGCGCGACGATATCCGACGGCTCCGCCCGCGCAAGGTCGGCCAGCGAGCGCACGGCGGCGAGCTTCATCGCCTCGTTGATCGTCGACGCGCCGCAGTCGAGCGCGCCGCGAAAGATGAACGGAAAGCACAGCGAGTTGTTGACCTGGTTCGGATAGTCCGAGCGACCGGTGCCGATCAGGCAGTCCGGACGCACCTGCTTCGCGAGTTCGGGCCGAACCTCGGGCTCCGGATTGGCCATCGCGAGGATGATCGGCCGGTTGGTCATCCGCTTCACCATCTCGGCGGTCAGCACGCCGGCTGCGGAAAGCCCGAGAAAGATATCGGCGCCGTCGATCACGTCGGCGAGCCCGCGCGCGTCGCCGTCCTGCGCGTAGCGCAGCTTGTCGGCGTCCACGCGGCCGCCGCGTGTCGTCGTCACCAATCCCTTGCTGTCGAGGAGAAAGATATTCCTTCGGTCGAGCCCGAGGCTCACCTGGAGGTCGAGGCAGGCGATCGCCGCCGCACCAGCGCCAGAGCAGACGAGCTTCACGCTGCCGATTTCCTTGCCGACGATCTTCAGTCCATTCAGAATTGCAGCCGCCGCGACGATCGCCGTACCGTGCTGGTCGTCGTGGAAGACCGGGATCTTCATCCGCTCGCGCAGCTTCTTCTCGATGTAGAAGCACTCGGGCGCCTTGATATCCTCGAGGTTGATGCCGCCAAAGGTCGGCTCGAGCGCCGCGACCACCTCGATGAGCTTGTCGGGATCCGATTCCCCGATCTCGATGTCGAAGACATCGATGCCCGCGAACTTCTTGAAGATGCAAGCCTTGCCCTCCATCACCGGCTTGCCGGCCAGCGCGCCGATGTTGCCGAGGCCAAGCACCGCCGTGCCGTTGGTGATCACCGCCACCAGGTTGGCGCGAGCCGTGTAGCGCGCAGCCAGCGTCGGGTCGTGCTGGATCGCCGTGCACGCGTAGGCCACACCCGGCGAATAGGCGAGCGACAGGTCGCGCTGGTTCGCGAGCGACTTCGTGGGCGCGATCGAGATCTTGCCCGGCCTGGGAAACTCGTGGTACTCGAGCGCATCCTTGCGCAGCTGGTCTTCGGCCATTTGGTGTTTCCTCCTATTTTTTTTTCGCGGACGGCAGGTCCGTGCACACGCCCTCGAACACCTCCGCGGCCATGCCGATCGACTCGCACAAGGTCGGGTGCGGATGGATCGTCTTGCCGATATCGACCGGGTCACAGCCCATCTCGACGGCGAGGCATACCTCGCCGATCAGGTCGCCCGCATGCGTACCGACGATGCCGCCGCCGATGCAGCGGCGCGTCGCCTCGTCGAACAGCAGTTTGGTGAATCCCTCGTCGCGACCGTTGGCGATCGCGCGTCCGGACGCGGCCCAGGGGAAGACAGCACGGCCGTACTTGATGCCCTGCGTTTTGCACTGGTCTTCGGTGAGTCCGGCCCATGCGACTTCCGGGTCGGTATACGCTACCGACGGGATCTGCCGCGCGTCGAAGAACGACTTCTGCCCGGCGGCGGCCTCGGCGGCAACGTGCGCTTCGTGCGTCGCCTTGTGTGCGAGCATCGGCTGGCCGACGATGTCGCCGATCGCGAAAATGTGCGCGACGTTGGTGCGCATCTGGCGGTCGACAGCGATGAAGCCGCGCTCGTCGACCGCCACGCCAGCCTTTGCCGCCTCGATCGCTTTGCCGTTGGGACGGCGACCGACCGCCACCAGTACCAGGTCGTAGACCTGCGGCTTCTTCGGCGCCTGCTCGCCCTCGAAGCCGACCTCGATGCCCTTCGGCGTCGCCTTGGCCGATACGGTCTTCGTCTTCAGCATGACGTTGTCGAAGCGCGGCGCGTTCTTCTTCTCCCAGACCTTGACCAGGTCGCGGTCGGCGCCGGCCATCATGATATCCAGCATCTCGACAACGTCGATGCGCGTGCCGAGCGTCGAATAGACGGTGGCCATCTCCAGCCCGATGATGCCGGCGCCCACCACCAGCATCCGCTTCGGGATCGCCTTCAGTTCGAGCGCGCCGGTGGAATCGACAACGCGCGGATCGTCGGGCATGAACGGCAGCTGCATCGCCTGGCTGCCGGCGGCGATGATCGCCTTCGCGAAGCGGATGACCTTCTTCTGTCCGCTGCGCTCCTTTGCGGCGCCGGTGGTCAGTTCCACCTCCAGGTGATGCGGATCGAGAAAGCACCCGACGCCGCGGACGACCTCGACCTTGCGCGCACGAGCCATGCCGGCAAGGCCGCCGGTCAACTTCTTCACCACACCGTCCTTGAAGCTGCGCAGCCGGTCGATGTCGATCTTCGGCGCGCCGTAGCCGATGCCGTGTTCGTCGAGTGCCGCGACCTCGTCCATCACCGCGGCGGTATGCAGCAGCGCCTTCGACGGAATGCAGCCGACGTTCAGGCACACGCCACCCAGCGTCGCGTAGCGCTCGACCAGCACCGTCTTCACGCCGAGGTCGGCGCTGCGGAACGCGGCCGCGTAGCCGCCGGGGCCGGCGCCCAGCACCAGCATTTCGCATTCGATATCGGCCTTCACCCCCGACGCCTCCGGCGCTGCCTCGGCCCTCACCGCCGCCTCCTTTCCCGCGGGGAGAGGAGACGAAGGCGCAGCCGCGCTCCCTTTACCGCTTGCAGGTGAGGGCTGAGGAGACGGTCGAGCTTCGTGCCCGCTGCCACCGGCAGCAGGAGGCAGGGCCGAGGGTGCGTCCGCATCCGCAGCGGACTCGACGACGACGATCAACGAACCCTCCGACACCTTGTCGCCGACCTTCACTCTGATTTCCTTGACCACACCGGCGACCGGCGACGGCACATCCATCGTCGCCTTGTCGGACTCCAGCGTCACCAGCGCGTCCTCGGCCTTGATGCTGTCGCCCGGCTTGACCAGGACCTCGATGACGGGAATGTCCTGGAAATCGCCGATGTCCGGAACCTTGATGTCGATCGTGCTCATCGTGCCAATCCTTTGCCCAGAAGTGTCGCCGGAATTACAGCATCATCCGCCGCATGTCGGCGAGCAGTCCGCCGAAGTGGTTGTTGAACCGGGCGGCGGTGGCACCGTCGATGACCCGGTGATCCCAGGACAGCGACAACGGCAGCAGCAGGCGCCACGACGACGTCTCGCCGTCGTGCGACACCTGCCGCCAGAACGACCGGCACACACCCATGATCGCGACCTCCGGAGCATTGATGATCGGCGTGAAGTAGACGCCGCCGATGCCGCCCAGGCTCGAAATCGTGAACGTGCCGCCCTGCATCTGGTCGGGCTTCAACTTGCCATCGCGCGCGAGCTTCGCCAGTTCGCCCATCTCCTGCGCGATCTCGAGTACGCCCTTGCGGTCGGCGTTGCGGATTACGGGTACGACCAGACCCTGCGGCGTGTCGGCGGCGAAACCGATGTGGTAGTACTGCTTCATGATCAACTGGTCGCCGTCGAGCGAGGAGTTGAACTCAGGGAACTGCTGCAGTGTTGCCACGGCGGCCTTGATCATGAACGCCAGCATGCTGACCCTGACGCCGCTCTTCGCGTTCTCCTTGTTCAACTGCACGCGAAACGCCTCGAGGCCGGTGATGTCGGCGTCGTCGTGATTGGTGACGTGCGGAATCATCACCCAGTTGCGGTGCAGGTTGGCGGCGGCGATCTTCTTGATCCGCGACAAAGGCTTGGCGTCGATGGGACCGAATTTCGCGAAGTCGACCTTGGGCCAGGGCAGGAGGTCGATGCCCGCCGAGTCGCCTCCTCTGCCGCTTGCCGAAGTCGCTTGGGCGGAAAGCCCGCCGGGCGCCGCCGCCTCGACGTCGTCCTTGAGTATCCGGCCCTTCGGTCCGCTGCCGCGCACCTTCGCCAAATCGACGCCGGACTCGCGCGCGAGCTTGCGCACGGCGGGACCGGCGTAGGCAAGGGCTACGCCCTCGCCCCGGCTCGCCTCCACTTGACGGCCCTCGTCCTGTCCGCCTCCCGCTTCCGGGAGAGGGAGATTCGATACCGACTCGGGGCTCCGACTTCCGCCTGCGGGCGACGGTTGGGGTGAGGGTGCTGCCTCGCTCCCTCGCGCACCTGCAGGCGAGGGTTGCGGTGCGGGCTGCGCAGCGGGTGCCGAAGATTGGGGAGAGGACCCGGCCGAAGTCTCGCTCTCGGTCGTCAGCGTCAGTACCAGTGCCCCCTCCGACAACAGGTCGCCGACCTTGACCGCGATGTCCTGCACCACCCCGGAGCGCGGCGAAGGCACGTCCATCGTCGCCTTGTCGGATTCGAGCGTGACCAGCGAATCCTCCGCCTTCACGGTGTCGCCGGCCTTGACCAATACTTCGATCACCGGCACGTCCTGGAAATCGCCGATGTCCGGCACCTTGACTTCGAATGTGCTCATTGGTTTCCCCGGCAGCAACGAAGGATTCGCGTAACGCAGCGCATCCGGACAGGGTCATCCCGGCGAAAGCGCGGATCGAGCGTCGCGCATGCAATGGCGCTGGGCCCCCGCCCCCGACTTGAGCACTCGAGGGCAAGCTTTCGCGGGGACGACGGTAGTTTCATGTGTTTCCTATACGGTCCACGGATCTGGACGGCCAACGTCGAGTCCGTACTTCGCGATTGCGGCTTCGACCGTCGATGGCTCGAGCTCGCCATCGTCGGCCAGCGCCTTCAGCGCGGCGACGGCGACGTAGTGCCGATTGACCTCGAAAAAGCGGCGCAGCGCCACGCGGTAGTCGCTGCGGCCGAAGCCGTCGGTGCCGAGCGTCACGAAGCGGCGCGGGATGTTGCTGCGCACCTGGTCGGCGTAGATGCGCATGTAGTCGGTGGCGGCGACGACGGGGCCCGGATGACCTTCCAGCGCGGACTCGATGTAGCTCTTGCGGCGCGGTTGGCCCGGATGCAGCAAGTTGTGGCGATCGGTGCTCATCGCGTCCCGGCGCAGCTCGTTGAAGCTGGTCGCGCTCCAGACATCGGCGTCCACCTTCCAGTCGTCGCGCAACAGGTCGGCCGCGACGATGACCTCGCGCAGGATCGTGCCCGAACCCATCAACTGCACGCACGGGCGTGCATTTTTCTTGCCTCCCCTCGCAGCCTCGCGCAGCAGATACAGCCCTCGGACGATGCCTTCTTCGACACCCTCCGGCATCGCCGGCTGCGGGTAGTTCTCGTTCATCAGCGTGACGTAGTAGTAGACGTCCTCCTGCTCCTCGCACATGCGGCGGATGCCTTCGCGGACGATGACGACGACCTCGTAGGCGAAGGTGGGATCGTAGGCGACACAGTTGGGAATCGTCGACGCCAACACGTGGCTGTGTCCGTCTTCGTGCTGCAATCCCTCGCCGTTGAGCGTCGTGCGCCCGGCGGTGCCGCCCAGCAGGAAACCACGCGCCCGCATGTCGCCGGCGGCCCACGCCAGATCGCCGAAGCGCTGGAAGCCGAACATCGAGTAGTAGATGTAGAACGGGATCATCGGCACGTCGTTGCTGCTGTACGACGTCGCGGCGGCGATCCACGAGCACATGGCGCCGGCCTCGTTGATCCCCTCCTGCAGCACCTGCCCGGACTTGTCCTCGCGGTAGTACATGAGCTGGTCGGCATCCTGCGGCCGGTAGAGCTGACCCACCGCCGAGTAGATGCCGAGTTGCCGGAATAAGCCCTCCATGCCGAAGGTCCGCGACTCGTCGGGAACGATGGGGACGATATGCTTGCCGATCGCCTTGTCGCGCAGCAGCGTACCTAGCATCTGCACGAAGGCCATCGTCGTCGAGATCTCGCGCTCACCGCTGCTCTTCAGCAGGCGTTCGAAGGCGGACAGCGGCGGCGCCGGCAGCGGCGACGACTTCCGGCGACGCTGCGGCAGGTAACCGCCCAGCGCGGCGCGGCGCTGCTGCAGGTACGCGTATTCGGGGCTGTCCTTCGGCAACGAGATGAAGGGCATCGCCTCGATTCGATCGTCGGGCATCGGAATGTCGAAGCGGTCGCGGAACTGGCGCAATGCTTCCACGGTCATCTTCTTCGCCTGATGCGCGATCATCTGGCCTTCGCCGGATTCGCCCATGCCGAAGCCCTTCACCGTCTTGGCGAGGATCACCGTCGGCTGGCCGCGATGCGCGACGGCCGCCGCGTAGGCCGCGTAGACCTTGAACGGGTCGTGGCCGCCACGGCTCAACTTCCACACCTGTGCGTCGGTGAGATCGGCGACCATCGCCTTCAATTCCGGCGTGTTGAAGAAGTGCTCGCGCACGTAGGCGCCGTCCTTGCTCTTGAAATCCTGGTACTGGCCGTCGACGCATTCCTCCATCCGTCGCAGCAGGATTCCCTCGCGATCGTTGGCCAGGAGGCGGTCCCAGCCCGAACCCCAGATGACCTTGATCACGTTCCAGCCGGCGCCGCGGAACACGCCTTCCAGTTCCTGGATGATCTTGCCGTTGCCGCGCACCGGGCCGTCCAGCCGCTGCAGGTTGCAGTTGATGACGAAGATCAGGTTGTCGAGCTTCTCGCGGCCGCCAAGCGATATGGCGCCGAGCGACTCCGGCTCGTCCATCTCGCCATCGCCCAGGAAGGCCCATACCTTGCGTGCGGCGGTGTTGGCGAGGCCGCGGCCTTCGAGGTACTTCAAAAAGCGCGCCTGGTAGATCGACATCAGCGGGCCCAGGCCCATCGACACCGTCGGAAACTGCCAGAAGTCGGGCATCAGCCAGGGATGCGGATACGACGGAATCCCTTTGCCTTCGGTTTCCTGGCGATAGTTGAGCAGCCGATCCTCGGTCAGCCGTCCCTCGACGAAAGCGCGCGCGTAGATCCCCGGCGACACGTGGCCCTGTATGTACAGCAGGTCGCCGCCATGCGTTTCGGTGGGCGCGTGCCAGAAATGCCCGAAGCCGATGTCGTAGAGCAGCGCCGAAGACTGGAAACTCGCGATGTGTCCGCCCAGCTCGGAGGACTCCTTGTTGGCGCGGAGGATGATCGCCACCGCATTCCAGCGGATCGCCGCACGGATCTTGTGCTCGAGTTCGCGATCGCCCGGCGACTGCGCCTCGTCTTCGGGCGCAATCGTGTTGCGGTACGGCGTGGTGAGGCCAAACGCCGGCTGCACGCCGGCGCGCATCGCCTCATCACGCAGCTGTCCCAGCAGGTAGTGCGCGCGCTCCGCACCCTGATGGGCAACGACCGCCTGCAACGATTCGATCCACTCCCGCGTCTCGACCGGGTCGTTGTCCTCTGCAATGTCCATCTATGCGCTCCTCCGTTTGCGCGATTTCCGGATGCCGGGTCCGGTCGCCGCTGCGCGATTGGCCCTTGCGAGTCGCACGCCGTTGTCACAGGCGGTGGCTGCGGTCGGCCTCCGCGAAATATGGCCACACGATACCATCGTCTCTCGCCAGAGCCAGCACCTTGAACAGTTCGCCCATTTCGGCAGGGGAGACGAGCTTCTGTACGGCTGAGGCCTCGCGCAGATAGGCCGTCGTCGACGGATCGCCGCATTCGCGCAGTCGATCGAGAATTCCGGAACCGACCAGAAATGCGGCAAGCGGCCCGTAGCCCGCGAGCGTCAAGCCGCCGCGCTCGCCCGCCAGCGCGATGGCAGTGAAGTCCACGTGTGCAGTAAGATCTGCGAGTCCTGGCCACAGGAAGGGATCAGCGTGCGCGCGATGCCGATAGTGAACCATCAGCGTCCCGTCGCTGCGCTGCTCGTGGTAGTACTCATGCTGCGGAAAGCCGTAGTCGATCACGAGCAGCACTCCTGCGGTCATTCGCTGCGCCAGCAATTCGACCAAGGCTTCGGCGGCAGGGTTGACCTCGCTCGTGTAGTCCCGTCCTGGTGGGAAGCGTTCGTCCGCGAGCGCGCGCAGCGCGGCGTCGGCCAACGGCCGCTCTTCCCAGCGCAGTCCGCCATTGCAGACGACGCCGCGTTCGTACCAATGTCCCGCACGGCGAACCACGACGTGCGGCGGCACCGCGTCGAGCACCTCGTTCAATACGACCACGCCGTCGATGGCGGATGGAACCGCGTCGATCCATTCGACGCGCGCGATCTGCGCCGGCGCTTGGCGCTCGATGGTCGAGCGCTGCCGCTGGCGCAGCTCCGGGCTCACTTCGAGGATCCGGTAGCGCGAGGGCGCCTCGTTCACCGCGGCCAGCGCGTTCAGCATCTGCGCGGCGAGCGCACCGCTGCCGGCGCCCAGCTCGAGCACTTCGCGTTGCCGGGTGCGCGCGAGCCCCGCCGACACCGGGGCTGCCAGCGCGCGTGCGAACAGCGGGGTCATTTCGGGCGCGGTCACGAAATCGCCGTCCGCGCCGAACTTGCGCGCGCCGGCGACGTAGTAGCCGAGTCCTGGCGCGTAGAGCACCTGCTGCATATAGTGCGCGAAACTGATCCACCCGCCGGCATCCTCGATTTCGCTGCCCACGCGGTCGACGACCCGCGCGCTGTGCGCAAGAGCGTCGGCATCGGGCTCGGGAAGACAGGACGTAGGCTTCGGTCGCATGCGTCGGTGCGATATGCTAGCTTGCTCGAGAGAACAGGAGCCCAAGGTGCAGGGAAAGGTCGTACTCATCACCGGCGGCGCCAGGCGCGTCGGCGCTGCGATCTGCCGGCGCGTGCATGCGGCCGGCGCGATGCTGATGTTGCACTATCGCACTTCGGCCGCCGAGGCGCGAGACCTGCAAGCCGAACTCAACCACACGCGCCCGGAGTCGGTCGCGCTGATCGAGGCCGATCTGCTCGACTCGGGTCGGCTGCCGTCGCTGATCGCCGAGACGCTGGACGTATTCGGACGCCTCGACTTTCTGGTCAACAACGCGTCGTCGTTCTTTCCGACTCCGGTCGGTGCGATCACCATCGAGCAATTCCACGACCTCGTCGGTACCAACGTCATGGCGCCGCTTTTCCTCGCGCAGACCGCGGCGCCAGCGCTTCGGCGCGCGCGGGGTGCGATCGTCAACATCGCCGACGTTCATGCCGATCGACCGCTCAAGAACTACGTCGTGTATTCGGTGGCGAAGGCCGGCCTGGTTGGCCTCACGCGCTCGCTGGCGCGCGAGCTGGCGCCGGAGGTTCGCGTCAATGCGGTGGCGCCCGGTTCGGTGCTGTGGCCCGAAGGTGATTCATTCGACGACCAGTCGCGGCAGCGGATCATCGCGCACACGCCGCTGCAACGCGAAGGCACGCCGGAGGACATTGCCGATACCGTCCATTTCCTGCTCGCCGATGCGCATTACATCACCGGCGAGACGATCAGCGTCGACGGCGGACGTCACGTCGCGATGTGAGAGACCCGTCGCCGCCGCCGGCGCGCAGCGCGCCGATCCGCACGGCCAGCGTCCTGCTCTGCGCGCGCACGCGCAGCCACTTTGGACGATAGCAGCCGCCGACACTTTCGCGGCACCACAAATGGCGCAACTCGTCGATCGCCAGTGTCGATGGATCAGTCTTCGGACGTCGGCTCACGGGGGAGGCGGCGCAGGTCGACCTTGGCCTGCCGGCGTTTGGCAGCCTCGGTCTTGCCGTGCGGCCCGCCCTTGCCGAGCAGCGGCGAGCGCGCGACCGGGTTGCGCGGCTTGCCTAGCGTGTGCTGTTTGGCGCGCTTCATAAATGGGACAACCTGGCGGGCAGGACCTCAGCCTTGCGCGATGCCGCGTCCGGCTGCCGCCGGACGCACAGCGAGAAACAATTGCTGCAGGTCGTTCAGAAAGCGCTGGCCCAGCGACGTGGGCTTCAACGTCGCCGGATCGGCATCGAGCAATCCACGGCGCACCGCTTCGGCCAGCGGACGCGACACCAGCGCCAGCGGATAGCCGGTGCGTTCGGTGAAGAGCGCGGCAGGAACGCCGTCGGTCAGGCGCAAGGCGTTGAGCATGAACTCGAAGCCGATGTCGGCGCGGGAAACGCGGGTCTCCTCCTGCAAGGGATTGCCTTCGTCCACACGCGCGAGGTACTGCTGCGGCTGTTTCCAGCGCATCTGCCGAACGATGCGGTCGGGCAGCGAAAGCTTCGAATGCGCGCCGGCGCCGATGCCCAGGTAGTCGCCGAAGCGCCAGTAGTTGAGGTTGTGCGCGCACTGGCGCGCGGGCTTCGCATGCGCCGAGGTTTCGTAGCGATTGTACCCGGCACCCGCCAGTGCCTCGTGCACGGCGTCCTCGATGTCGGCCGCCGCGTCCTCGTCGGGAAGCGGCGGCGGATGACGGTGGAACAGCGTGTTCGGCTCGAGTGTCAGCGCATAGAACGACAAATGCGGCGGCGAGAAGGAGAGCGCAGCGGCCGCGTCGGCCAGCGCGCCGGCGACCGTCTGCCGCGGCAACGCGTACATGAGATCGAAATTGACGTTGCCGAAGATCGTCAGCGCCGACTCGGCCGCACGGCGTGCCTCGTCGGCATCGTGCACGCGGCCCAGTGCGGTGAGCTGCTGCGGATCGAAGCTCTGGATGCCCAGCGACAGTCGGTTGACGCCGGCGGCGAAGTACCCGGCGAACTTCTGCCGCTCGAAGCTTCCCGGATTGGCTTCGAGCGTGATCTCGGCATCCGGCAGCAGCGGCAACCGCGCGCGGATGCCGGCGAGCAGACGGTCGATGCCCGATGCGGAGAAAAGACTCGGCGTGCCGCCGCCGATGAACACGCTGACTCCCTTGCGTCCCCAGATCGCCGGCAACGCGAATTCCACGTCACGCAGCAGCGCGTCGACGTAGGCGTCCTCGGGCACCTCGCCGCGCGCCTCGTGTGAATTGAAATCACAGTACGGGCATTTACGCAGGCACCACGGAATGTGGACGTACAGCGACAGCGGCGGCAGTGCGAGGAAACTCGGTCCGCCGAGGCCATCGGCCGCGATTCTGATCGTCTGCACGTCGCGCCGGCCGCTCATGGCAGGCGCCTTGCATCGGCGAGCAGCGCGACCAGCGCCCGGATCGCCTGTCCGCGATGCGACAGCTCGTTCTTTCGCGTCAGCGGCAACTCGGCGCCGGTCTGTCCGGTCGTCGGGTCGAGAAAATGCGGGTCGTAGCCGAAGCCGTCGTCGCCGCGCGGCGTATCGATGATCGTGCCGTGCCAGCGGCCTTCGGCGAACAACGGTTCCGGGTCCTCGGCATGGCGGACCAGCATCAGCACGCAGTAATAGTGGGCGCGCCGGTCGGCGACCCCGGCGAGCGCGGCGACGAGCTTTTGGTTGTTGCGCGAGTCGGAGCGCGGCTCACCGGCATAACGCGCAGACTGGATGCCGGGCGCACCGCCCAGCGCGGCCACGCAAACCCCGGAATCGTCGGCGAGCGCGGGCAGGCGGGCCCGCGCACTGGCGTGGCGAGCCTTGGCGAGCGCGTTCTCGACAAAGGTGCAGTGCGGCTCGTCGGCCTCGACGATGCCCAGGTCGCCTTGCGCGATGACGTCGATCGACAGCGGCGAGAGCAATCGGCGGAACTCGCGCAGCTTGCCCGCGTTGTTCGACGCGACGACCAGCCGCTCTATCACGGCCGCAGTGCAGCCCGCTGCGCTGCGATCAGCTCACGGATACCGTCCTCGGCCAGGCGCACCAGCGCTTCCATCTCGGCGCGCGTGAACGGAGCGCCTTCGGCGGTGCCCTGCAATTCGACAAAGCCGCCACCCGCCGTCATCACGACGTTCATGTCGGTGTCGCACGCGGAGTCCTCGGCGTAGTCGAGATCGAGCATTGGCACACCGTCGACGATCCCCACCGATACCGCGGCGACCATTTCGCGCAGCGGCGTGTCCATGACCAGGCCGCGCGCGCGGCACCAGTCGATCGCATCGGCGACGGCCACGCAAGAGCCGGTGATCGACGCGCAGCGCGTACCACCGTCGGCCTGCAGCACGTCGCAGTCGATTTTCAGCGTGCGCTCGCCAAGTGCCGCCAGGTCGGTTACCGCGCGCAGGCTGCGGCCGATCAGCCGCTGGATTTCCTGCGTGCGACCGGATTGCCGGCCCTCGGCCGCTTCGCGCTTCATCCGCGTGTTGGTCGCGCGCGGCAGCATGCCGTATTCCGCCGTGAGCCAGCCGCGCCCCTTGCCCTTCAGGAATGCCGGCACGCCCTCCTCGACGCTCGCCGTGCACAGCACGCGCGTCTCGCCCATCTCGATGAGTACCGAGCCTTCGGCGTGCCGGGTAAAGCCACGCGTGATGCGCACGCTGCGCAGTTTTTCGGGAAAACGGTTGCCGGAGCGCGAAGACATGAACAGGTGACCTTCATCGATGCCGGCCGGAGCGCGACCCGCAGGGAGTTCGATTATAGCGGCGCGGCCGCGCTGACCGCCGCGGCCATTGCGCGCGCGCGCGACACCGGCGGCGCCCAGCCGAAGCGTGCGCAAAACGCCGTCGTATCGACTTCGAGCGAGCCCAGCAGGCGCTCGACTACATCGGCGCGGCCGACGCAGACGCCGGCGAAGCGCAGCAGCGCAGGTGGAAGTGCAAAGAGCCGCGGCGCGACGCGCATCGCCTGCGCGATCGCGCGGACGAGCTCCGGCGTCGCGACCGCTTCAGCGTCGGCGACGAAATAGGGGGTCGCGCGACCGCGGTCCGGCAAGTTGTCGCTGCCGAGCACGACATCCAGCGCCGAACAGCAATTGCCCACGGCAAGAATGCTGCGTCGATTGTCGATAGCCGCGAACGGCAACGGCAAGCCGCGGCGTACGGCACGCGCGAGCGCGGCGAAATTGGCCCCCGCGCCTGGTCCGTAGGTCAGCGGCAGCCGCAACGACGTCACGCGCAGGCCGCTCTCCTGCGCCACCGCAGCCAGCGCCAGTTCGGCCGCCCACTTCGATCGCGCGTAGTCGTCGTGCGGATCGGGCGGATCGTCCTCGCGCAACGGGTGGCCCGGCTGCGTCGACTCGCCGTTCACCTTGACCGAGCTCGCGAACACGAAGTGACCGGCACCCGCCGTCACCGCCGCGCGGGCGAGCCTTTGCGTGAGGTCGACGTTGATCCGCCGGTACGCGTCGGTTGCCTCGACCTCGCGCGGCCGATGCACCCGCGCGGCTAGGTGCACGACGGCTGCGGCACCCGAGAGCGCATGCGCCAGCGAACGATCGTCGATGACGGCCAGGTCGCCCACCGGCAGCAACTCGGCGCGCACCGCGGCTTCGCCATCGAGCGTGCGCGTCAAACCCCGCACTTGCCAACCCTTCGCCCGCAGCTGCTCGACGCAGGTACTGCCGATGAACCCCTGCGCACCGGTGACGACGATCGTCCCGCGCTGCGTCATCAGAACCACTTCCAACCGTGCCGTCGATAGAAGCGCAGCCCGCTCTTGGCGAACCAGTAAATGTGGCGGAAGCCCTTGCGTGCCGCGTGCCCGCCATGGTGGCCGATCTCCACCGTCGGCACGTACGCGGTCTTGGTGACGCGGTTCAAGCGCACGCTCCAGTCGTAGTCCTCGAAATAGAGGAAGAACCTGGGGTCGAAGCCGCCGGTACTGTCGATGGCGAAGCGCTTGACCAGCATGAACGCGCCGGACAGCGCCGGGATACCGATGACCTCGCGCGGCGGCTCGACGTCCATCAGGTCGCGCATCTCGTAGCGTGCGAGCCGGCGCGGGAAGAGGCGGCGCCCGAAGGTCGGCACGAAGCCGCGCAGGAACAGGTCGAAGATCGCGGGGTAGCGCTTGCACAGGTATTCGCGCCGTCCGTCCGCAGTCCTCGCGAGCGGCGCCAGCGCGCCGACGTCCTCGTGTGCGTCGAGCCAGCGCACCGCGGTCGCCAGCGCGTCGGGCGCCAGCTCGACATCGGGATTGAGCACCAGGTGATAGTCGGAGCCGGTGCCGTGCAGCACCAGGTTGTGCGCGGCGCCGTAGCCGATGTTGGCATGGCCGTGCAGATAGGTCACGTGCACGCCGGTATCGGCGAAACGCGTCTTGCCGAGCCTGATCACACCTTCGGCGCTCTCGCGGTCCTCGCTGTTGTCGATCAGCGCCAGATGCACGGTGCGCATGGCGCCTGCTTCGCGGCCGGCGGCGATGGCGAGCGCCAGCTTGCGCAGACAGCGCTCGAGCAGCTTCAAATCCGGCCGATGCGTAACGACGCTGATCTGCAGCGAGGAAGGGAGCACGAAGAGGCGCGGTCGGCGGAGGAAGTCGCGCTGCTTCGGCCCGGCGGGCCCGCGCGCTCGGCTAGAATCCTCATCGAATCGCCCGATCACGTCAACCTTGCGGCGGCGGCATCCACGCAGCAATCCCGGAAGTCCGGCAACCGCCGTCATCGCGCCGACGCGACGGTCGACTTTGCGCTTAGCCTGCTGCGGCGCGCCGAGCTGCGCGGTACCGGTCGCGCACGAGCCTGCCTGCAGCAACGCGGGCGATGCCGGCCAGGTCGCGGCGCACGACGATCCCGCCGAAGCCGGCCGCGCGCAGGAGCTCGACCACGGCCTCGGATTGATCGTAGCCGTGCTCGACGACGAGCGCGCCTCCGGGCGCCAGATGGCTCGGCGCTCCGGCCACGATTTGGCGCAGCGCTGCCAGTCCGTCGACACCGGACACCAGTGCCGCCGCTGGTTCGAAGCGCAGGTCGCCTTCGGACAGGTGCGCATCGCCGCTCGCGACGTAGGGCGGATTGCATACGATCATCGCGAAGGGTGCGGAGTCGATGTCCGAGTACCAGTCGGAACGCGCGAACACGACGTTGCGAACCGCGAGCCGGCGTGCGTTCTCCTGCGCGATTTCCAGCGCCGCCGCAGACGCGTCGGTGGCGACGACGAGCGCCTGCGGACGCTCGCTCGCCAGCGCCAGCGCAATCGCGCCCGAGCCGGTGCCGAGGTCGGCGATGCGCGCCGCGGCATCATGCGGCAGCCATTCGAGTGCAAGCTCGACCAGCGTCTCGGTTTCCGGCCGCGGGATCAGGACCTGCGGCGACACGTGCAGCTCGAGCCCCCAGAATTCGCGCACGGCGGTCAGGTAGGCGACCGGCTCGCCGTCGCGGCGGCGGCGCGCGAGCTCGAAAAAGTCCGTCGCCTGCGCACCGGTCAGTACGTCGTCACGATGTGCGGCGAGCCACGCGCGGTTGCGCCCGACCGCGTGCGCCAGCAGCACCTGTGCGTCGACCGGCACCAGCCCCGACTGCGCCAGCGCCTGGCCCACCGTCGGCGTCACGCGTATGCCCGGCGCCCGGCGGTGAACACGCGCATGTCGAGTCGCAGAGTCTCCAACCAGGGAATCGGAGCGTTGGGCTTTCTTTTCCGCATCGCGTCTGTCACATCGGCTCCCCGGCCAACGCCGCCAGCTGCTCGGCCTGGAACTCCTGTGCCAGCGCCGTCACGATTTCGTCCAGCTCGCCGTCCATGATCGCGTCGATCTTGTACAGCGTCAGGTTGATGCGGTGGTCGGTCACCCGGCCCTGCGGAAAATTGTAGGTACGGATGCGTTCGCTGCGATCACCCGACCCGATCAGCGACTTGCGGTGCGCCGCCTCCTTGCTGTGGCGCTCCTGCCGTTGCCGGTCGAGCAGGCGGGAGGCGAGCACCGACATCGCCTGCGCGCGGTTGCGGTGCTGCGAGCGGTCGTCCTGGCACTCGACGACGAGGCCGGTGGGCAGGTGCGTGATGCGCACGGCGGAATCGGTCTTGTTGATGTGCTGGCCGCCCGCACCCGACGCGCGGAAGGTGTCGATGCGGATCTCGGTTGGATTGATCGCGATGTCGGCGAGCGGATCAGCCTCGGGCATCACCGCCACCGTGCAGGCGGAGGTATGAATGCGGCCCTGCGCCTCGGTCTCGGGTACGCGCTGCACGCGATGGCCGCCCGACTCGAATTTGAGCTTCGAGTACGCGCCGTCGCCGACGATGCGCAGGATCGCCTCCTTGTAGCCGCCCATGTCGCCATTCGACGCCGACACGATCTCGGTCTGCCAGCGATGACGTTCGGCGTAGCGCACGTACATGCGCAGCAGGCTGCCGGCGAACAGCCCCGATTCATCGCCGCCGGTACCGGCGCGGATTTCGACGAACACGTTGCGCTCGTCGTTGGGATCCTTCGGCAACAGCGCCGCCTGCAGTTCGGACTCGAGCGCGTCAATGCGCATCTGCGCGGCGGCCTTCTCCTCTTCGGCGAAGGCGCGCATCGAAGGATCATCGGCGAGTTCGTTCGCCGTCGCGAGGTCCGCTTCGGCCAGTTCGAATTCGCGAAAGCGCTCGACCACCGAACCGATGTCGGAGTGCTCCTTGGAGAGCGCCCGATAGCGGTCGAGGTCGACAGTGACGTCCGGCGCGCCGAGCAGCCCGTTCAGTTCGTCCAGGCGCGCGGCGAGCTGGCCAAGCTTGATGCGCAATGACTGTTTCATAATCGGGATTGCAAACGCAATGCAAGGCAGTGGAATCGAAAGCTGCAACGAAGGGGATTCGACAACGAAGACCGGGAACGTCGCCCGCGAGCTCGATGTCGCTCGCACCCCGATTCCGTTGTTGTCATGCCGGCGGCGCAATCATGACGCCGCTTCGCGACAGCAGCTAAGGCTCGCCGCGGTCCGGCTCTTCCAGGTGGTAGATGCGCTGGAGCACGGCGATCAGCTCGGCGCGCTCGGCCTCGCCGGCGGCGTTCAGCACCGAAAGCGGCCCGTGCAGGACCTTGTTGGTGAGCCCGCGGGCGAGCGCTTCGAGCACCTGTTCGGGTGCGGTGCCGGCGGCTAGCATCCTGCGCGCGCGGTCCAATTCGGCGATACGCAGCCCATCGTGATGACCATGCAGCGCGGTGATGGTCGGCACCACGCTACGCCCCTCGAGCCAGCGCAGAAAGTGTTCGGCCTGATCGGCGATCATCCGCTCGGCCTGCACGACCGATTCGCGGCGGATCCGCAGGTTGCCCTGCACGATCATCGACAGGTCATCGACCGAATACAGGAACACGTCGTCGAGTTCGGCGACTTCCGGCTCGACGTCGCGCGGAACCGCGAGGTCGACGATGAACACCGGCGCGTGCCGGCGCTGCTTGACCACACGCTCCAGCATGCCTTTGCCGACGATTGGCAGCGTACTCGCCGTGCAGGTAACGATGATGTCGAAGTCGTGCAAGCGCTCCGGTAGCTCGTTGAGCATGATCGCGTCGGCGCCGAAGCGGTCGGCGAGCTTGCTGCCGCGTTCCAGCGTACGATTGGCGACGGTCACCGACTTCGGCGACTTGGCGGCGAAATGCGTCGCCGCGAGTTCGATCATTTCGCCGGCGCCGATCAACAGCAGTCGCTGCTCCGCGATCGATGGGAAGATCCGCTCCGCCAGCTTGACCGCGGCCGCCGCCATCGAGATCGACGCGCTGCCGATATCGGTCTGCGAGCGCACGTCCTTGGCTACCGCAAAGGTGCGCTGGAACAGCCGGTTGAGGACGAGGCCCAGCGATCCGGCGGACTCCGCCGAGCGCACCGCCTGCTTCATCTGGCCGAGGATCTGCGGTTCGCCCAGCACCATCGAATCGAGCCCGCTCGCCACACGAAACGCGTGCGCGACCGTCTTGTCGCGCGGCAGCGTGTAGACATGGGGCGACAGCGACTGCGCCGGCAGGTTGTGGAAGCCCGCCAGCCAGTCGGCGACCGGCTCCGGATCGCCGCCCTGAAAATAGACCTCGGTCCGATTGCAGGTGGAAAGGATTGCCGCCTCCTTCACCCGCCGTGCGCGGACCAGGTCGCGCAGCGCGTCGGCCAACGCATCCGGCGTGAACACGACCCGCTCCCTCACCTCGAGCGGTGCCGTCGTGTGGTTGAGACCGAGCGTGTAGAGCGACATGGGACGGCAATTCTAGCTGTAGCGGACGATTCTACCCAAACGCGATGCGGAACGCGATCAATAGATTGATTCAAATCAGGAAATCGGCCCCCGGATCCCGGCAACACGGGGAGGCGACCGCCTCGGGACCCACCGGCTAGGCCCTGATGAACTCCGCCCGCCCGCCCAGCCAGCGCTCGAGGTGCGCGGCGGCGGCCTCCGGCTCTTGCGCCAGCAGCGTCTCGGCCGCGTCGCGCGCCTGCTCGATCAGCGCCACATCGCGCTCGAGATCGGCAAAGCGCAGCAGCGGCACGCCCGACTGCTTGGCCCCCAGAAACTCGCCCGGCCCGCGGATTACGAGGTCCTGGCGAGCAATCTCGAAGCCGTCGTTGTTCTCGAAAATCACCTTCAAACGCATTTTCGCGACCTCGCCCAGCGGCTCCTCGAACAGCAGCACACAGGTCGACTCCGCGGCGCCGCGCCCGACGCGGCCGCGCAACTGGTGCAGCTGCGACAGGCCGAAGCGCTCTGCGTGCTCGATGACCATGATCGACGCGTTGGGAACGTCGACCCCCACTTCGATCACCGTCGTCGCGACCAGCACGGCGATCCGTCCATCGACGAAAGCGGCCATCGTCGCCGTCTTTTCGTCGGGCTTCATCCGTCCGTGCAGCAGTCCCACTGCGAGCGTCGGCAGCGCGGCAGTCAACTCGGCGTGCAGCGCCACCGCCGTCTGTAATTCGAGCTTTTCGGATTCCTCGATCAGCGGGCAGACCCAGTACGCCTGCCGCCCTTCGGCGCAGGCCTTGCCGACCCAGGCGACGATCTCCGCGCGGCGTTTCTGGTTGACCATGCGCGTAGCCACCGCCATGCGTCCGGGCGGCATCTCGTCGATCGCCGATACGTCGAGGTCGGCGTAGAAGGTCATCGCCAGCGTGCGCGGGATCGGCGTCGCGCTCATCATCAGCTGGTGCGCTTCCGCCTGCCCCTTGCCGCGCAGCGCCAAGCGTTGCGCCACGCCGAAGCGGTGCTGCTCGTCGATGATCGCGAGGCCGAGGTTCGGCAGCTCCACACCTTCCTGGAACAGCGCGTGGGTGCCGATGGCGAAGGGCGTCGCTCCGCTGGCCAGCGCCTCGCGCGCTTTCCTGCGCTCCTTCGCCGGCACCGATCCCGACAGCCACGCGACCGCAACGTCGATGCCTTCGAGCCAGGACACGAGCTTGCGGTAGTGCTGCTCGGCAAGAATCTCGGTAGGCGCCATGAACGCGACCTGCTTGCCGGACTCGATCGCCTGCAGCGCGGCGAGCGCGGCGACGATCGTCTTGCCGCAGCCGACGTCTCCCTGCAGCAGCCGCTGCATCGGCGACGCGCGCTTCAGGTCGTGCGCGATCTCGCGCCACACGCGTTGCTGCGCGCGCGTCAGCGTGAACGGAACGCGCTCGAGGAGCCGCCGCGTCAGCGCACCGCTGCCGGTCAGCACCGGCGCGCGGCGCTGCGAGCGCGCTCGACGATGCGCCTTCAGCGACAGCTGCTGCGCCAGCAGCTCGTCGAACTTGAGGCGCGTCCACGCCGGATGCGTGCGCGCGTCGAGCGCGCGCTGCGTCAATTCGGACAAGCGCGGCGGCGGCGCATGCAGGAAGGCGACCGCGTCGCCGAACTTCCACAGCTTGCGTCGTGCCACCATCGATTCGGGCAGCGTCTCGGCGGTCAGAGCGGGATCGGCGGCGAGCGTGCGCGCGACGAGCTTGCGCAGCGTCTCCTGTGAAAGCCCCGCCGTGGTCGGGTATACCGGCGTCAGCCGGTCGGGCAGCGGCGAATCCTCGGCGACGACCTTGAACTGAGGATGGACGATCTCGAGGCCGAAATGCCCGGGGCGCACGTCGCCGAACACGCGCAGGCGATTACCCGGCGCCAGCGCTTTCTGCTGGCTCGGATAGAAGGTGAAGAAGCGCAGGACAAGCTGTGCATCGCGTTGCCGGGGATCGGCGATCAGGCAGACCAGCTGCCTCCGCGGCCGGTACTGGACATCGGTGTTGACGATGACGCCCTCGGTCTGCACGGCGAGGCCGGGCGATAGCGAGGCGAGCGGCACCAGCCGCGTGTGGTCCTCGTAGCGCAGCGGCAGGTGCAGCACAAGATCGGCGTCTCGCGCCAAGCCCAGCTTCGCCAACTGGTCGGCGAGGCCGCGGCCGGTGGGCTTGGCCGGAGCGGACTTATCGCCGGGCTTCGCCGGTGCACTCATCCATCGGTCGCGCTTTTCCCCGCTCCTGCGCGCCGGTCGAAGTCCTAGCCGGCGCCCGCAGGCAGCACCAGCGTCGCCTCGACCTCGATCAGGCCGGCACGCGGGTTGGAGAACATCTGATGCGCCTGCGCTTTGATTCCGTCGGGGGAGTCGATGGCGTCCTTGCTCATGTCGTGCCCTTCTCCATGGTGATCGACGCTACTGTAGCATCGGGCACCATGACCCGTTCGACGTCGTGCCCCGCCGCGATCCACGCGTCGATGCCACCCAGCAACGGGCGCACGCGCGTAAAGCCTCGCCGGATGAGCGCTTTCGCGACCTTTGCCGCCGTGTACTCGTTGGAACAGGCGCAATAGACGATCACTTCGCTCGCCGGCTCGATCGTCAGCAGCTCGACGTGCATCTGCTGCGGATCCACGCTGATCGCTCCCGGAACGCGCCCGGTCACCGCCTGCGCCATCGGCGAGCGGACGTCGATCACCATGCCTACGCGCTGTGCGCGGATGAGCTCGTGCAGCTCGTCGACGCCGATGCGATCCATCCGCAACTGCCGGATGATGAGTTCGCGCTGCCACCACTTGACGACGACGTAGAGCGCGAAGCCGCCGGCGATCAGCCACAACCCGACCTTGCCCAGCGTTTCGAAGACGTCGAGCACCTGGTTGATCGCATCGCTGAATACGTAGCCAAGCGCGACCGCCAGTCCCGACCAAAACGCAGCACCGATCGCATCGAAGGCCGCGAATTTCCAGATTGGCACCCGCAGCGCGCCCGCCATCGACGTCGCAACCGCCGCAAACCCGGGAACGAACTTGGCGACCATCAGCGAACGCGCACCCCAGCGCGCGAAAATCGATTCGGTCTGCCGTACGCACGAATCCGGCGACAGCGAGATGCGGCACATCGTGCCCAGCACGCGGCCACCGTAGCGGCGCCCGGCCAGATACCAGCCGAGGTCGGCGATCATCGCGGCGACGATCGCGACAGCGATCAGATTCGGCACCGAGGCGCCACCGTTGGCGGCCAAGGCGCCGGTGATGATCAGCGTCGGATACGCCGGTAGCGGCAGCCCCGCCTGCAGCAGCAGGACGTTGACGAAGACGAACGCGAGGCCGAAGTGGGCGATTAGGTCGACGAGTTGTTCCATTGGCTGCTCCCTCTCAGGCCTTGGCGGGAGAGGGCCGCAGTGAGAGTGGCGCGGTATCGCTCGATGCCACGAAAACTACGGCCGACACCGCGCCAAATCAACCGTACTCCACTTATGGATATTCGGCCGGCCGGATCGCGGCATGCGATCAGTTGGGGACGAGCGCGGCGGCCAGAACACCGACCAGGAAGAACGTCGCATTGTAGAGCGCATGGATGGCGCCAGTGATCAGCAGTGCGTGTCGATATGAGTGCCGGGACCACGCGAAGAATGCCGCCGAGTACACGACAAAGGGCCAGAACACGCCCACCACCTGCCACGCCGACCCGCCGAAGCCGTGCACCAGCGCCGCCAGCGCGGCAAGTGCCAGCACCCGCGGCCAGTCGCTTTGCCCCGGCAACCGCCGTAGCAGCAGAGCAACGGGAAACATCAGCGCCGTCTCGATGACCGGCGCGACCAGGATGCTGTAGGCGGCGAATGTCGCCACGTCGGCGACGGCGGGGGGATGCAACGACGCCGACCCCAGCCCAACGCGCACACCGAAGAACACGAGCGACGGCAGCACCGCGACGAGCCACGCGCGCAGAACGTAGCGCGCCGGACCCGCATAGACGTCGTCGAGTGCGCGCAATGGTTGCATGCGGGATTCTGGCACGGCGCCCGGCAGCGCGTTGGCCCCCGGCAATGCCGGGCCGGCCAATGCCGCCGGCATTCCCGGTGCGGCTGGTTCCGGCTATAATCGTGCCCCTCGTGGGGACGTAGCTCAGCTGGGAGAGCGTCGCGTTCGCAATGCGAAGGTCGGGAGTTCGATCCTCCTCGTCTCCACCACCCTTCAACGCCCAACCTCCATCGGTCGGGCGTTTTCGGCTGCACATTTTTCATACATCACGCGCAAACAGGGTCAGACCCCCATGTCCGGCTCCGCACTTCTCGTGCAATAGTTCGAAGTCGGAGGTGTGCCTTCTTCGCGGCGCGGTTGCCGCGTCGCGCCGGCCTCGAAACTGTGCGAAATGGTGTATTTGCGAAGGAGTCGTCAGATGAAGGAACCGACGCTGGAAGCGTTCACCCGCGATGCGCGGGCGCAGGGATACGACGAGGTCATCGAGCGCACATGGGCGCCCCTGATGGAGGTCGAGCAGCACGCGCATCCGTTCGCGCTTTGGGCACGCGTCGTCGCCGGCGAGTTCTGGCTCACGGTCGGAGACGATGTTCGCCATATCGTATCGGGCGACGAATTCACCCTTGAGCGCAAGGTTCTACACGCCGAGCGCTACGGCAAGGACGGCGCGAAGTTCTGGGTCGCACGCCGCCACGACCGGAGTTGAGCCAAGGCGTCCGGCCGGATCGTTCATCGCTTTGCGCTCGCATCGCCGATGCGACCGAGCGCGCCGGGGGCCCGGCCTCTTCAGCCTCCGGGCTTGCTGATCGGCTGTTGTCTCCCCAACCCCTCGATCACCACACGCCGGTATTCCATTGGCGCGCCGCGGAAGACCGTCGCTTGGAGCGCTTTTCTATCTACGTACCATGGAAGGCGATGTTGTCGCGCGGTATCCTTTCGCCGCATAACCGACCGCCCTCGCACGTGGGCGTCTGACCGTCCTCGCGCGAGGGCGCAATTTCTCCGTCCGGAATCTGAGCCACATGACCCCGTATCAGGCGAACTCGAACCGCGCCAGCCGCCCAACACCGCATGAGGCCACGTCGTCCAGGTGCAGCGATCGCGATCGTCCCTGGCGCCAGAACCCGCAGAACCGCGCGCCGCGGCGGCTGCGCCATCTCGCCGCGCTGGTCGTCGCCTTGGCAGTGCTCGCCGGATGCGCCACGCGACCAGTCAATCCACCGATCGAACGCTACGACGTCAGCAAGGCCTATCGCATCGAGCGCCGGTCCGACCTTGCCGAGGATAACGCCACGCTCGTCATCCTTGCCTTCTCCGGTGGCGGCACGCGCGCGGCAGCGTTCTCCTACGGCGTGCTGGAGACGCTGCGCGACATGCAGGTCACCACCAAGGGCGGCCGTCTCGTACGGGTGCTGGATACCGTCGACGTCATCACCGGCATCTCGGGCGGGAGCTTCACCGCACTCGCGTTCGGCCTGTACGGCAACAAGCTCTTCGATATCTACGAAACGGGCTTCCTCAAGCGCAACGTGCAGGGCGCGCTGGTCCGGAGGGCTTTGAATCCCTTCAACTGGCCTTCGCTCGGCTCCGAGGGCTGGGGACGCTCGGAGCTTGCGGCCAACTACTACGACGAGATCCTGTTCAAGGGCGCCACGTACAACGATCTCCGCCGCGACGGGCCGCGCATTCTGGTGAGCGCCACTGATCTCTCCGACGGAACCCGGTTGATCTTCAACCCGGAGAATTTCGATGTGCTCTGCACCAACTTGTCGAACATCCGGCTGGCGCGTGCGGCGGCGGCGTCGTCCGCGGTTCCCGTGGTGCTTTCATCGATCACCATTGACAACTATGGGGGCACCTGCGGGTATCAGCCGCCGCCGTGGACGAAGCTCTTCATGGATGCGCACAATCCGCCGCGACCGGCGGCGCGCACGGTCAAGCGGCTGCAGGAGCTGCAGGCCTTCGCCGACCGCAAGGAGCGTCCCTACCTGCACCTCGTCGATGGCGGCGTGTCGGACAATGTCGGCATGCGCGGCGTGCTCGACGTGCTCTCGACGTTCGAAGCGCTGCATGCCGTGGGCGAGAAGACGCCCTACGATCACGTGCGCAATATCTTCATTTTCGTGGTGAACTCGCTGGCGACACCGCCCAACGACTGGAGCAAGCACGAGGATTCACCCGGTCTTTTCGATGTGCTGATCAAGGCCACCGGAACGCCCATCGACCGCTATTCCTACGATACCGTGGAAACGCTCAAGGACATCCAGGCCCGCTGGGCAGCCCTGCGCGAGGTGCGCGACGCGATCAGGCCCTACCCTGCCCTCGGCGAGAAGCTGCAGTCGGTGATGCGCGCACCGGACATCAACATCCGTGTGATCGAGGTGTCGTTCGAGGCGCTCCCCGACAGGGCCGAGCGCGCCTACCTCAATACGCTGCCGACGTCGTTCGTGCTCGACAACGAGGCGGTGGACCGCCTTCGCCTCGCGGCCAAGCATGCGATCCTGGCCTCGCCCGAGGTGAAGCGGCTCATGGACAACGGCGCGCTACGGATGGTCGGGCCGGGCCCGAACGTCGACGCCGCCAGCACGCCGGCGAGACCGTAGGAAATCTGGCGTCGCTCCCCGATCGACGCTGCGATGTTGAGGCTTTACACGACGAGCGTGTGCGCTTCGTCGAAGTGCTCCCCTGAAAAGGAAAGATGCGCGGGGTTGCCCATCGCCAGCGCGATGCCCCGCCGGTCGCCAAGCTCACGGCGGATGGTGAGCCCCTCCTCGGGCAGCGCACGCAGCGCGGCGTGGTTCGAAAGCGCTTGGAGTCCGACGTCGCAGGTAGCTTGTGAGACCAGGATCTGGCCGCCATGCCCGGCAGCGAGGAGACGGGCCGTGCGATTGAGGACCGGCCCGAAATAGTCGCCGTCGCGAGCTTCGGCCAGCCCGGCGTGCGGCGCGATGCGCACGCTGATGGGCGTTGCCGGCGGCCACGCGCGTAAAATCTCGCCGATCGACTCCCTCTCATGGAGATCCGCACGAACTTGGCAACAAATAGCGTTTTCTGCCACCATCGCCTCCGCGGCATGAATCAAGATCGTTACGGCGGCAGGTAAACTCCATTCGTTCTAGGCGGACGGCTTCGCCGCCGCTTAACTCCAGCGTCAGGACTCATGGGTACATCCTCGGCGCATTGGGACGAGTACAAGAGGAAAGCTCAGGCTGAACTCCAACGTTAGCCAGGCTTTATCCGTTTAGTCGCGATAAAGGAGTTGCTTGTGCGCATATTGATTATCGGCGGCACCGGGACCATCGGAAAGGCGATTGCCGCAGCCCTCGCGCCGCAGCACGAAGTTCTTGTCGCCGCTCGCTCCGGCACCGCCAATACCGTGGATATCGAAATGCCGGAGTCCATCCGAACGCTCATGGCCAGAATCGGCCGAGTGGATGCCATTGTCTCTGCGGCTGGTCAAGCGGCCTTCCGCCCCTTGCCGGACCTTAGCGATGAAGACTTTGCCTTGAGCCTCCGCAGCAAGATGATGGGGCAAGTCAATGTGATCAGGTTCGGTCTCGCGGCGGTCGTCGACGGCGGTTCGATTACGCTGACGAGCGGTACGCTGGCCCAAGACCCCATCATTGGCGGCGCGGCTATCAGCTTGGTGAATGCGGGGCTGGAAGGATTCGGGCGGGCGGCGGCTCTCGAAGCTCCTCGCCGGGTCCGCGTCAACGCGGTGAGTCCCGGTTGGGTTACCGAGACCCTGCTCGCCAACAAGATGGATCCCACCGCCGGTACGCCAGCCGCCACCGTGGCACACTTCTACGTGCAGGCGATTGAGGGAAAGATGACGGGACAGACCATCGTCGTCCGGCGCGCAATCGCTGGCTAACAATCGATTGCAGCGGAAGGCGCTTCACGCCGCCGCTGAACCGGAGCGTTGGGACTCACCTTGCAGCGCACGGCGATTGGTTCTCAAAGCGC
Source organism: Burkholderiales bacterium (assembly GCA_020853025.1). Classification (GTDB taxonomy): domain Bacteria; phylum Pseudomonadota; class Gammaproteobacteria; order Burkholderiales; family Casimicrobiaceae; genus VBCG01. The sequence goes on along the minus strand of JADYZP010000024.1, from coordinate 3,231 downwards.
ACTTGATCCAGTCTGCCAACGCTTTGCCATTCGCCTTGACCCGTGCGTAGGCGCGGGTCAGCATCGAGTCCATGGATCTCAACACCTGGCTCATTTACCTCCTGGCGGCCACCGGGCTTTCCCTATCGCCCGGACCCAACGGGCTGCTTGCCCTGACGCATGGAGCACTGCACGGTCGGCGCAAGACGCTTTACACCATCTTCGGAGGCGCATTCGGATTCGTCGCCATCATCGCCCTCTCGATGTTCGGCATCGGCGCGTTGCTCATGACCTCGCTCGTGTGGCTGACGGTCATGAAGTGGGTGGGCGGTACCTACCTGGTCTGGCTCGGCGTTCAGGTATGGCGGTCGCCGCCGATAGGCTTCGAGGCAACGCGTTCCACGGAACCCCGATCGGGCGGGTCGCTGTTCCGGCAGGGGGCACTCTCCGCACTGACGAATCCCAAGGCACTTCTCTTCTTCGCTGCCTTTCTTCCGCAGTTCATCGACCCCGCTCGAAGTCTCGTTGTCCAGTTCGTCATCATGGCCGGAACGTTCGCAGCAATCGAGATCGCTACGGAGGCGGCCATCGCCGGCACGGCTCATCGCATCAGTCCATGGCTCGGTCGAGTCGGGCGGCGCTTCAACCAGTTCTGCGGCGGGTTGTTCATGGCGATAGGGGCCGCACTACCCTTTCGCGGTTGAACGGGCCGACCCCCTCCGGATGCAACGCCGCCCGACCAGGCGTGAATGCCGCCTGTTGGTGCACAGAACCTCCGGCAAGGAGCAGTCATTTTTTCGCGCCGCGCCGTATCATGACGCTCATGGCCTCCACTTCGAAACGCTCACCACCCGCGACCGGCAGGCCGTCGTCCAATCGGGCATCGAAACCGTCGGTACCGGTCGAGCCGTATCTTCGCTTCCATCATTCCACGGCACTGCGCAAGAAAACACTTACGCTGCTCACGGCGCTCGAACAGGCCGAGGATGCCACCACCCACCGCGACGCTCTGGCACAACTGGTCATCGAGTTGACGAGCAACGGGATGGACTATTACTTCATGAAGCCGCTCAAGCGTGCCAAGCCGGGGTTTGTCGTGGAACAGTCGGCGAACCTCGGATTGGCAGGCGTCCAGCAGGTCATGGGGTCGGTCGTCCGCCAGATCATCGGTCGCATGAATGGCCCGCAACTGGTTTCGGTTTGCGGCTCCATTCGGCAGCTCATGCTCTGAATCATCCCGGCAAATGCGTTCTTGCCGGCGCAAGTCGCAAGCCCGTGGCGAGATTGCCGCCCACTGCTGCACTCATCCGAGTATGCCGGCACGTAGGGTCGACGTCCGCGAGGCGGTGGCGGCCTGCTGCTGAATGAAGGCGCCGTGCTGCACATGTTCACCGCACTGAGCGTGGCCCCTGTCGCGTTCGTCGCGGCGATCGTGACGACCAATCCGCTGATCGCGGCACTGGCCAGCGTGCTGGTGCCCGCGCGAAGAGCCCATTACAACGCGCATGGTGGCAGGCGCAACCGTTACCGAGCCGATGCCGGTCTGGACCATGCGTTTCGGCAGGCGGCCGTTGCGCACCAGGCACGTCCGACCGGCCGCATCGCGTTTGTCGGCATGCCCAGCCAGGAACTCGGCCACCTCCGCTTCAATCGCCTGCGCCAGCAACGTCCGGGCTCCCTCTCGAAGCACTTCGGTCAGCGCGTCCTGAACCTCGTTCGGCACTGCAGGATTCTTAAAGATAAGAACATTATCGTGACTCACGACCCATTCACTTCTGCGCAAAAAAATTTATAGTCTTGGTCGACCATCAAGAATACGCCGCCCTCTCACTTCACGTCATACACAACCTTTAATCTGAAGTTCCTGCCACCATCGAGCGAGTTTGTCCTTCTGCAACAAATGCTTGGTCGAAGTTCCGATTTCCAGGTTCGTAAACATTCGGTGAACCCGTAGCCAGTTGCTACTCACACAGCACGCTGGCGAAGTTCTTTTGCAGGGGGTAGAGCCAGATGTCCTTGATGGGGATGATTGGGTGGTGGACCGTCGACTTCTTGCCGCGTCCGGCGGTCTGGCCGACATGGACCCAATTGGCAGCCTTGTAGCAGGTGCCGCGATGGCGCTGGGACTCGACGAAGGTCTCGAACAGAACTGGGCGATAGCCGTAGCGCTGATACCAATCGTGAGGCAGTTGTCTGGCGATCTTGGACAAGATCTTCGAGGCGAGCCCTTTGCACTGGATCCAGGGCAGGATCAGGAAGCGAGCGTTGTTGACGACGAGCTGCAAGTTTTTGCGTCGCTTTGGTTCTGGCCAGCCGATGAAGCGGTCGCGCCCGGCGAGCTTCCAGGCACTGGCGCCGAAGCTCATCAGGGCGACCAGTTGATCGCCGGCGAAGACGTTGTAGCGCATCTGGCTGCCCGACAGCGGCGTGTAGCCGAGGTAGTGGTAGCGCGCGATGTACTCGTTCCACAGACGCGAGACCGCGGTAGTGGTAATCGCGCGCAGCGTCAAGGCACCAAGCGCGTGCACCGGCTGCAGCAGTGGTGTTTGCGCATCGGTCGCCGCGGTCGGCGGGAAGTGCGGTCGGCCGCGCCCACCAGGCATTCGCGAAGCCGGTAGTGTGATCAGCCCATCGGCCTGCATGCGTAGCAGCGCCACGCGGCAAGTCATGTCCTTGAGCTCGCCGTTGGGTTTGGTCCAGTGCAACAACTCGCACAGCTGGCGCGATAGAGGTGTGCGCTTGAGGGACGGATCCTGCTCCATCAGGCGCTTGATCGTCTGCATATCGTCCGCGCTGAACTCGCGTCCGCAGTAGATGCTCATGAGCTGTCGATGCCGTCAGTGAAGGGACGCGCAGCCAGCGGACAAGCGCGCAGGGTGGCCAGCCGCGCAGCATCCATGGCCCAGGGCAGAAAGGCGTTGATGTCCGGTGGCGCGCGATTGCCGTGGTCGGCGCAGGCTTGCAGGTAGGCGGTAAGCCAGGTGCGCGCATTGAGCCGCCACAGCTTGACCGTCATCAGCAAGCCGTACATCGTCGCCGCCAAGTGCCCCGACCATTCGGCGCCGGAGCCGTAGAAGTTCTTGCGTCCGACCACCGCCAGGCGCGCGTCGCGTTCGGCGGCGTTGTTGTGTGTGCCTTGTAAAGGCACGGTTGATCCGTCGGTGGAAATCCGACCCGGCCACCTCTCGCTCCGGCCGGAAGCACAAGGGGCGGTCCAGGAGGTAACGAATGGGCTGAAGCACTTCTTGAAAC
>JADYZP010000023.1 GCA_020853025.1 Burkholderiales bacterium | reverse complement strand
CTGGCTCTTCTCCATCTGCCGCTTGACGCGGCCGCGGATGCGCTTCTCGACCTGCAGGATATCGACTTCGCCCTCGATGACGCCGAGCAAGTGCTCGAGTCGCTTGCCGACCTCGCCCATTTCGAGGATTTGCTGCTTCTGCTCGAGTTTCAGCGGCAGGTGCGCGGCAATGGCGTCGGCCAGCCGGCCGCCGTCGTCGATGCCGGACATCGACGTCAGGATCTCTGGCGGGATCTTCTTGTTCAGCTTGACGAACTGATCGAACTGGGCGAGCAGTGCGCGCCGCATCGCCTCGACCTCGTTCGCGCTGCCCGGGTCACCCGACAGCGGCACCGCCTGCGCGACCAGGTATTCGCCGCGGTCGACGATGGCGTGCACACGGGCGCGCTGCGTGCCCTCGACCAGCACCTTCACGGTGCCGTCGGGCAGCTTCAGCATCTGCAGGACGGTCGCGATGCTGCCTATCTCGTAGAGGTCGGCGGCGCCCGGGTCGTCCTTTGCGGCCTGCTTCTGCGCGACCAGCAGGATGTGCTTGCCGGCATCCATCGCCATGTCAAGCGCCTTGATCGACTTCGGCCGCCCGACGAACAGCGGAATGACCATGTGCGGGAAAACCACCACGTCGCGCAGCGGCAACAACGGCAGTGCGGACATGTCGGCGGGGAGTTGGGCGTCTTGGGCCATGGTGTTCTTCCGAAAGAGAGGTGCATCAAGGGAAATGGGGGCGCCGGGCGAGCCTGTCAAGCCGCCCGCGGAAAGACCATCGATTTCCCTTGCAAGTCAGGGGATTACGAATGCGCGGACGCCACCTTCGGCGGATCGGCGAACATCAGCAGCGGCTTGCCATCGTTGGTGATTGTCGATTCATCGACGACCACCCGCGACAGGTTGGATAGCGACGGCAGGTCGTACATGATGTCGAGCAGCACCTGCTCCAGAATCGAGCGCAGGCCCCGCGCGCCGGTCTTGCGCGCCAGCGCCTTGCGCGCGATCGCCCGCAGCGCAGGTTCGCGGATCTCGAGTTCGACGGACTCCATGCGAAACATCTTCTGGTATTGCTTCAACAGCGCGTTCTTTGGCTCGACCAGGATCTGGATCAGCGCCGCCTCGTCCAGCTCGTCCAGCGTCGCCGCGACCGGCAGGCGGCCGACGAACTCCGGGATCAGTCCGAACTTGATCAGGTCCTCGGGTTCGGTATTGCGCAGGACGAGCGCCATGTTCTTGCGGTCGTCCGGGCTCACCACCTCGGCACCGAAGCCGATGCCTGTCTTCGCCGTACGCTGGCGGATGATCTTTTCGAGGCCGTCGAAGGCGCCGCCGCAGATGAACAGGATGTTCGTCGTGTCGACCTGCACGAACTCCTGGTTCGGGTGCTTGCGGCCGCCCTGCGGCGGCACCGACGCGATCGTGCCCTCGATGAGCTTCAACAGCGCCTGCTGCACGCCTTCACCGGAGACATCGCGCGTGATCGACGGGTTGTCGCTCTTCCGCGAGATCTTGTCGATCTCGTCGATGTAGACGATGCCGCGTTGCGCCTTGTCGATGTCGTAGTCGCACTTCTGCAGCAGCTTCTGAATGATGTTCTCGACGTCCTCGCCTACGTAGCCGGCCTCGGTCAGCGTCGTCGCGTCGGCGATGACGAAGGGCACGTCGAGCAGTCGCGCCAGCGTCTGCGCGAGCAGCGTCTTGCCCGAGCCGGTGGGGCCGATCAGCAGGATGTTCGACTTCGCGAGTTCGACGTCGTCGTCCTTGATGCCGACATCGAGGCGCTTGTAGTGGTTGTAAACGGCGACCGACAGGATTTTCTTCGCCGGCTCCTGCCCGATGACGTACTGGTCGAGGCTTTGGCGAATTTCGTGCGGCGTCGGCAGTTTGCTGCGGTCGGCGCGCGCGGCCTCGGACCCGGCACCCTCCTCGCGGATGATGTCGTTGCAAAGCTCGATGCACTCGTCGCAGATAAACACCGACGGACCCGCGATGAGCTTGCGTACCTCGTGCTGGCTCTTGCCGCAGAAGGAGCAATACAGCAGCTTGTCGCCAGGGGATTTTTCGGCCATTCAACGACCTGTAGAGGAAACCTGTCGGGGAACCTTCATTTTACTCTACGCGTCCGACACCCGACTCTGCAAGACCTTGTCGATCAATCCGTAGGTCAGCGCCTCTTCCGCCCACAGGAAACGGTCGCGGTCGTGGTCGAGTTCGACCTGCTCGGCGGGACGCCCCGTAAAGCGCGCCATCAGCGTAATGAAGCGGCGTTTCAAGTCGATCGCGTACTGCGCGTGGCGCTCGATGTCGGACACCTGGCCCTGGAAGCCGCCGGAGGGCTGATGGATCATCACGGTCGAGTTGGGCAGCGCGAAGCGCTTGCCCCGGGCGCCAGCGGCGAGCAGGAATGCGCCCATGCTGGCGGCCATCCCCACGCACAGCGTCGACACGTCCGGCTTGATGAACTGCATCGTGTCGTAGATCGCCATCCCGGCCGACACCCCGCCGCCGGGGGAGTTGATATAGAAGTGGATGTCCTTGTCGGGGTTTTCCGATTCCAGGAACAGCATCTGCGCCACGATCAGGTTGGCGGTGGCGTCGTTGACCGGCCCGACCAGAAACACGACGCGCTCCTTCAACAGGCGCGAATAGATATCGTAGGCGCGTTCGCCGCGCCCCGACTGTTCGATGACCATCGGCACCAGGCCGAGCGCGGTGGGGTCTGTCGTTACGGTTTGCATCGTCGAATGATAATTCACGTTGAGGGTTCCTTGCGGATAACGACATCGAGTTTGTGGGGTACAGTCACGGCCGCGCGCTCACGCGCGGCGCCTGGCGCGCGATGCGGTTGCGGTCGACACGAATAAAGCGAAGCAACGCCCGCGCCACTCCAGCGTCGATTCGCCGGCGCGCCACGCGCTGATCGGCGAGCCGCCCGAACACGCTAGGACTTCGGCGGCGTCATCAACGCCTCGAACGACGTCGGCACGTCGCTGACCTTCGCCTTCGCGATCACCCATTCGAGAACGTTGTGCTCGACCGCCAGCCCTTCGAACTCGCTCAACCGCTCCGGCTTCTCGTAATGCCAGCGGACGACGGCCTCGGGTTGCTCGTAGGTCTGCGCGGCTTCCTGCACCATCGCCTTCACCTGTTCGGGCCTCGCGTTCAGGTTTTCCGCGCGAACCAGCTCCGACAGGATGAGCCCGAGCGCCACGCGGTCTTCCGCCTGCGTCCGGAACAGGTCTGGCGTGAGCTTGATGTCCTCGGGCTTCATCCCCTGCTGTTGCAGATTGCCCGCCATCCGACGCATCAGCTGCACGGCTTCCATGTCGACCAGCGACTTCGGCAGCGTCAGTTGCGTGTTCGCGCGCAGCCCCTTCATCGCCTGGTCCTTCAACACCGCCTCGAGCTTGCGCTTCAATTCGAGCTTCAGGTTCGACTCGACTTCGGCACGCAGGTCTTCGACGCGCCCGGACTTCATGCCGAAGGCGGTCGCGAATGCGCCGTCGAGCGGCGGCAGCTTCGGGCGCGACACCTCGTTGACCGTGATCGTGAATTGCGCCGTCTTCCCGGCGACGTCCTTGCCGTGATAGTCGGCCGGAAACGTCAACGAGAATGTCTTCGACTCGCCCGCCGCCATCCCCGACACCGCCGCCTCGAACTCCGGCAGCATTCTTCCTTCGCCGACGGTGAACGCGAAATCCTTCGCCTGGCCGCCCGGAAATTCGACGCCGTCGATGACGCCGCGGAAATCCACGTTGACGCGGTCGTCGCGCTCGGCGCCGGTGAAGACGCTGTCGTACTCGGCGCGCTGCCGGCGCAGCACGTCGAGCGTACGGTCGACGTCTGCGGCCGTGACTTCGACGACGGGCCGCTCGATGACCACCGTGCCGATGTCGCCGAGGACGATCTCCGGATAGACCTCGAACACCGCGGAGAATTCGAGCGCACCGTCAGCCGGCGGCGCACCGTCGTTCCTGGGCTCGATGCGCGGATATCCGGCCACGCGCAGGTTTTGCTCGCGCACCGCCTCGTTGAAGCTCGACTGCACAGCGTCGGAAATCACGTCCGAGCGCACCTGCGCGCCGTATTGCTGCGCGACCATCTTCATTGGCACCTTGCCCGGCCGGAAGCCGGGCACCTTGACGGTCCTGGCAAGCCTGGTCAACCGGCGTCCGACTTCGCCTTCAATCTGCGCGAGCGGTACCGCGACGCTCAATCGGCGTTCCAGCTGGCCCAACGTCTCCAACGTGCTTTGCATGTGCTTGCGATCCTCGCCGGAATTTTTTCAGGTGGTGCGAAAGGGGGGACTCGAACCCCCACGGGCTGCCCCGCCAGCTCCTAAGGCTGGTGCGTCTACCGATTCCGCCACTTTCGCGAAAGGCGAGCGACCGGCTGGATGGGGAAAGCCGCTTCCGCCGAACGGGTTAGTATAGCAAGTCTGGCTCGCTCCCGCACCCCGGGCTACCGGCTCCGCCCCCGTCCGATACCTTGTGCTTTTCGCCGCATTTCGTTGAATCGCGTGACCGTCCGCCATTACGAGAATTTTCCCGTCGCCTCGGTGCTCGTCCCGGCGCGATTGCGGCCCGCCGTCGTCGCCCTCTACCGCTTCGCGCGCGCCGCGGACGACCTTGCCGACGAAGGTGACGTCCCGCCGCCGCAGCGCCTCGCAGCACTCGCAGCTTTCGACGCGGCGCTGATCGAGATCGCGGCGGGCGGCACGCCGTCACGGTTCCCCTTTCCGGCGCTGGCCGATGCGGTGCGCCAGCACGGCTTGCCGATCGCGCCGATGCACGATCTCGTCTCGGCGTTCCGGCAGGACGTCAGCGTCCACCGCTACGCGACCTTTGCCGACCTGCGCGACTACTGCCGCCGATCGGCCGACCCGGTCGGGCGCCTGCTGCTCGCGCTGTATCACGCGCAATCGCCGGCCAATATCGCGGCGAGCGATGCCGTCTGCACGGGACTGCAGCTGACCAACTTCTGGCAGGACATCGCGGGCGACTGGCGTATCGGTCGCGTCTATCTGCCGCAGGAGGATATGGACCGCTTCGGAGCCACCATCGAGCATATCGCGCAGGCGCGCGTCGACGCGCACTGGCGCGCGCTGCTCGCTTTCGAGACCGCACGCGCGCGGACGCTGCTCAAGACGGGGCGACCGCTGGTGCGCGCGCTGCCGTGGCGGCTCGGGCTCGAACTGTCGGCGGTGATCGAGGGCGGACTGCGCATCCTCGCACGCATCGACGCCGCCGGCGGCGACGTCTTCGCGCGACGTCCGGTGTTGCGAAAGCGCGACTGGTGCGCGATCGCCTACCACGCGCTCGTTTCGTACCGCGGCGCGCCGGCATGACCCCCGACGCGTATTGCCAGCAGAAGGCGGCGCAAAGCGGCTCGAGCTTCTACTACAGCTTCCTGTTCCTGCCGCCTCCGCGCCGCCGCGCGATCACCGCGCTGTACGCTTTCTGCCGCGAGGTCGACGACGTCGTCGACGAAGTGCCGGACCCGGGAGTCGCGCGCGCCAAGCTCGCCTGGTGGCGAGCGGAAATCGCCCGCGTCTTCGATGGAACACCGCAGCATCCGGTGGCGCTGGCGCTGGTGCCGGTGGTGCGCGAATTCGCACTGCCGGCCAATCATTTCCAATGCGTCATCGACGGCATGGCGATGGACCTGGAGCAAACTCGCTACGTCGATTTTCCGGCGCTCGAGCTGTACTGCCATCGAGTCGCCGGCGTGGTCGGCCTGCTGTCCGCGGAAATTTTCGGCTGTTCGAATTCCGCCACGCGCGGCTACGCCCGCGACCTCGGTATCGCTTTTCAGCTGACCAACATCTGTCGCGACGTGGGCGAGGACGCGCGCCGCGGCCGCATCTACCTGCCGCAGGACGATCTCGCGCGCTTCGGCGTCGCACCGTCGTCGCTGCTGCGTGGAAAACCCGACGCTGCGTTTCGCCGGCTGATGGCCTTCGAAGTCGAGCGCACGCAAGCGTGGTACGCGAAGGCGATGGCGCAGTTGCCTGGCGTCGACCGCAAGGCGCAGCGCGCCGGCCTCATCATGGCTGCGATCTACCGGACGCTATTGGATGAAATCGCCGGCGACGGCTATCGGGTGCTTGATCGCCGCACGTCGCTGACGCCGCTGCGCAAGCTGTGGATCGCGTGGCGGACGTCGCGCGCGGCGTGAGCGACGTGCCGGGATCCATGCGTCATCGACAACCCGTCGCCATCATCGGCGGCGGCTGGGCTGGGTGTGCGGCGGCGGTCGAGTTGGCCGCGCACGGCATTCCGGTGACGGTCTACGAAACCGCGCCGGTGCTTGGCGGACGTGCGCGCCGGGTCGAGCGCGATGGTCTGCCGATCGACAACGGCCAGCACCTTCTTCTCGGTGCGTACACGGCAACGCTGGCGATGCTGGCGCGGGTCCACGACGAGGCGGACGCGCGCAGCACACTGCTGCGTCTGCCGCTTGCCATCGTGCCCTTCGGGCCGCGGCAGCGCGACGCGCTGACGCTCCGGGCGCGCCGCGGGCCGGGAAGGCTCGGCCTGCTCGTCGGACTGCTTTGCGCGCGGGCGCTGTCGGTGCGTGAACGCGTCGCCAACATCGCGTGGTTTCGCGAACTCGAGCGCTCGGGCTTCGCGCGGCCACCGCAGGAAACCGTCGCCGGTATGCTGGCGCCGCTGCCGCCGCGCGTCGCGCACCTGCTTTGGGAGCCGCTGTGCATCGCGGCGCTGAACACGCCCGCGACCGCGGCATCCGCGCAGGTCTTCGCCAACGTGCTGCGCGCCGCGTTCGCGGGCGCCGGCGGCGCCAGCGACTTCCTGCTGCCCGCCACCGACCTGTCAACGCTGTTTCCGGAGGCTGCCGCACGCCATCTCGCCAGGCACGGCGGCCACGTGCGCATCGACGCACGCGCGCAAATCGTGGCGGCCGACAGCGGCGGCGTCACCCTCGCCGTGAGCGATCGCGCGGAACGCGCCGCCGCAGTCGTGGTCGCCGTCGGGCCGCACCAGTTGCGGCAGGCCTTCGCGCGCGAAGCGTTGTCGGCGCACCCGCCGTTGGCGGCGGCGATCGATGTGCTCGATACACTCGACTACGAGGCGATCGTCACCGTCTGGCTCGGCTACGCGACGCGCGTGCAGCTGCCTGCTCCGATCGCGCGGCTCGACGACGCGCCCGGGCAATGGCTGATCGACCGGCCGGATGTGCTGGCCCGCGGCGACCGGCGCCGGCTTCCGCCGCTCGCGCAACTGGTGTCGGTGACGATCAGCGCCGGAGGTCCGCAAACGACGGTGCCGCAGGCGGAACTGGTGCAGGCCGTCGACGCGCAACTGCGGCGCGCAGCACCCGCGCTGCCGCGCTGCGCGTGGTCGCAGGTGATCGCCGAAAGGCGCGCCACCTATGCGTGTACGCCGCGCCGGGCAACGCCGGCCGGGCCGCGACTGGCGCCCGGCGTCTACGTCGCCGGCGACTACGTCGACACCGTGTATCCGGCGACGCTGGAGGCAGCCGTGCGCAGCGGTGTTGCCGCCGCTGCCGCCGTCTGCGCCGACCTGCGCTGACCTGCCGCCGTCGTCAGGCTGTGCTGCGCGAGCGGGTGCTGCCCGTCCGGTTGCGCAGCAGCCGCTGCTGCTCGCGATTCCACTCGCGTTCCTTGATCGCTTCGCGCTTGTCGTGCTGCTTCTTGCCCTTGGCAAGGCCGACCTCGAGCTTGACGCGGCCGCGCTTGTAGTGGAGGTCGAGCGGCGCCAGCGTGTACCCGGCGCGCTCCACCTTGCCGACCAGACGGTTGATCTCGTCGCGGTGGAGCAGCAGCTTGCGGGTGCGCGTCGGGTCGGCGCGCACATGCGTCGACGCCTGCGTCAGCGGCGTGATATGCGCGCCCAGCAGAACGAGTTCACCGCCCTTGACGACAACGTAGGCCTCCTTCAGGTGCGCGCGGCCGGCACGGATCGCCTTCACCTCCCAGCCTTCGAGCGCTATGCCTGCCTCGAAGCGTTCCTCGATAAAATAGTCGTGAAAGGCCTTGCGGTTTTCGACAATGCTCATGCCTTGCCCAGTTTCTTATGCGCAGCCGGCGCACGAACGATCATTCTAGCAACCCCCCTTCGCCGACCATGCAGAGCGTCCAGAAATCCGTCCTCGTCCCGTTCGCAGCGGCACAGATGTTCGACCTGGTCGACGACGTGGCGAAGTATCCGGAATTCCTCCCCTGGTGCAGCGGCAGCGCGATACTGGAACGACGCGACAATGGCAAGACCGCGCGACTCGATATCAACTACCATGGCGTGAAGGCGCATTTCACGACCGACAACGTCAACGTGCCGGAGGCGTCCATCGGCATCACGCTGCGCGACGGGCCTTTCCGGCACCTGCACGGCGAATGGTCCTTTCGCCCGCTGGCGGACGCGGCGTGCAAGGTCGAGCTGCTGCTCGCCTACGAATTCAAGACCCACGCGCTGGAGACCATCGTCGGCCCGGTGTTCAACCACATCGCCCACACTTTTGTCGACGCCTTTGTCCACCGCGCCGAGGCGGTCTACGGCGGATCGCCGGCGCCATGATCCGGGTCACCGTTGCCTACGCGGCGCTTGACGTGGAGGCGATCGTGCCGCTGTCGATGCCGGCCGGCGCGAGCCTGCTCGATGCGGTTGCCGCGAGCGGATTGTGCGAGCGCTACGGCCTCTCGGAACCGACGATCGCCTACGCCATCCACGGCCAGAGGGCGGACCAGGACACGCCGCTCGCCGACGGCGATCGGGTGGAAATCACAGGCGCGCTGCGCGCCGATCCGCGCGAGGCGAGGCGACGGCGTGCCGCCGTGCAGTCGGGCAAGCGGATGGCGAAAGGCAACACGCGACTACGCAACGCGCAAGCGTCGTGAGGCACGCACCGGGCGTGTCCGATCGACGCTCGGCCACGAGATCCGCCACGCCCGACGCCGTTGCTCAGCCGCGCCGATTCGGCGACAATGGCCGAATGTCCGCAGCGCGCGCAGGTCACGCCGTCGCCATCGCCACATGCGCCGCTGCGGTGGCGTTCGCCCCGGCCGCGCATGCCCAATCCAATGCCGCGGTACCCGCGCTTGCCAGCTCCACTGCACTGACCGCGGATCGGGTATGGAGCGGCGCCCAGGACGTCGCGCTGTATGCGCTCGGCCTCATCGGCGTCAATTACCGTTACGGCGGCAACACCCCGGACCGCGGCCTCGACTGCAGCGGACTCGTCGGCTACGTCTTCGCACAAGTGACCGGCGTGTCGCTGCCACGCGCATCCAGGGCATTGAGCGGGCTGGGTGCGAAAGTCGGCGCCGACGATCTCGAGCCGGGCGATCTCGTGTTCTTCGACACCCGCCGCTTCCGCTACTCGCACGTCGGCATCTACCTGGGCGACAACCTGTTCATCCACGCGCCTTCCCGCGGCAAGGAGGTGGAAGTCGCGCGGCTGTCGGAGTCCTACTGGCGCCGGCACTTCAACGGCGCCCGGCGCCTGGTCGGCGTGCTGCCGACGCTGGTGCCGAACCTGATCGCGTCGGCGGCGGCGGGCACGCTGCCTCCGGCAGCGACGCCGGCGGAGACGCCGAGTGCGCCAGTCGAAATTCCGCTGCCCTAGCTATTCCTTCGCGCCGGCGCGGCGCAGCTTTTCGGCCATCGCCTGCTCGTTGCCGCGCAGTGCCCATGACAGCGCGCTGGCGCCGTTCTGGTTGCGCCGGTTGACATCGGCGCCCTTTGCGATCAGCAGCGTCACCGTATCGCCCTTGCCCTCGCGCACGGCCATCATCAGTGCCGTGGTCTCGTTGGGTGAAACCGCGTTGATGGTGGCGCCCTCCGCAAGCAGGTAGGCGATGACCGCGTCGTGGCCACCGGTGGCGGCATAGATCAGCGGCGTCCACCCGGCGCCGTCGATGGCGGCGCCCTTGGCGCGCAGTTTCTTCACCACCTCGAGATGACCGCCCAGCGCGGCGACCATGATCGCCGAATCACCGAAGGTGCTGCGCGCGTCGACATTCGCTTTCGCGGCCAGCAGCGCGTCGACCGTCGCGCCGTAGCCGGCGCGCGCGGCGATGACCAGCGCCGGTTCGCCCTGCGCATTGACCGAATTCGGGTCGACGCCCTTGGCGAGCAGTTCGCGGACTTGGGCGGCACGGTCGTTGACGACGGCGATCAGGAAGTCCTCGTGAATGTCGGCGATCGCGGAAGTGGCGGATGCCGCGGCAACGACGACGGCGACAAGGGTGCGCCGGATGGCGCGGAAGAGGCACTCAGGCAGCGGTATGGGCATGGGCAGCGACATGGTCATCGATCGGAATGTTGAACAGACGGAAAAAGTTGGAAGACGTCGCATCGGCGATGGTCGAGGCCGCGACACCGCGCAGGCGCGCGACCTCCTCGCCGACGTAACGCACCCACGCGGGCTGGTTGCGCTTGCCCCGAAACGGCGTCGGCGCCAGATACGGGCTGTCGGTCTCGATCAGCAGGCGGTCAAGCGGTACGCGGCGAGCGACATCCTGCATCTCGTGCGCGTTGCGGAACGTGACGATACCCGAAACCGAAATGTGAAAGCCGAGGTCGAGCGCGCGCTGCGCCACCTCCCAGGTCTCGGTGAAACAATGCATGACGCCGCCTGCCTCGTTCGCCCGCTCGTCACGCATGATGGCCAGCGTGTCGGCGGCCGCGGCGCGCGTATGAATGACCAGTGGCTTGGCGGCCTCCCGCGCGGCGCGGATGTGCCGCCGGAATCGCTCGCGCTGCCATTCGAGATCGCCCTCCTGCCGGTAATAATCGAGTCCCGTCTCGCCGATCGCGACAACCTTGGCCGTTGCCGCCCTCGCCACCAGCCCTGCCACCGTTGGTTCCGGAGTGTCGGCATAGTCCGGATGCACGCCGACCGTCGCGTAGAGATTGGCGTGCGCCTGTGCGATGGCGACGACCTTCGGCCACGCCGGCAGTTCGACGGCGATGCACAGCGCGTGGCTGACCTCGTGCTCGCGCATCGCCGCGAGCAGCTGCGGCAGCTCGTCGGCGAGTTCGGGAAAGTCGAGATGGCAGTGCGAGTCGACGTACATTTTCGGCTGTCAGCTGTCCGCTTTCAGTTGTCCGCAAGCAGCACAATGTTGACTGCTGAAAGCCGACAACTGATAACTGACAGCCGAGAACTACATCGTGTGCGTTGGACGCGTCGACGCCAGCGTCTCGCCGAGGATCCGCTCGATGGTCGCGCGGGCGGCGGAGCCGGTTTCGTCGAGCGTGAACTGTACGCCGATGCCCTGCGTCCGGTTGCCTTGCACGCCTTCGGGGGTGAGCCACACCACCTTGCCCTGCACGGCCAACCGGTTGGGATCGTCCATCAGCGACAGCAGCATGAAGACTTCCTCACCCAACGCGTACTGGCGCGACGTGGGAATGAAAATGCCGCCGCCCTTGAGAAACGGCATGTACGCGGCGTAGAGCGCGGCCTTTTCGCGGATATTGAGCGACAGCACGCCAGGGCGTACGCTGCCCGCGCTGGGTGCTGCCGGAGGCAATTTCTTGTCGACCATAGTCAGCGAAACAGATCCCGGTATCCGATCAGGAGCATCTCGACAACGAGACGCGGCTGCAGCGGGTGCGCGACCAGCGCGCGTTGCCGCAATAGCGAGCGATGATAGCGAAACAGCGGAATCGGCGCCACCCTGCCGGCCATGGCGGCGAGCTCCGAGGCGAAGTCGGGATTGCGCGCCGGCGCGCCGCCGGCAGCCACGCGCGCCAGATCGGCGGTCCAGTCGCCAAGCCAGTCGATCCACTGCCCCAGCATTGCCTTGCGCTGGTCCTTTGGCACGGCATCGATTCGTGCTGCCAGCGTCACCGCCGATACGGTCTTCGGTTTCGACAGCGCCTCCAGCCAATGCGCGCGCTCGCGCTGCCGCTGCGGATCGGCAATCGCCAGCGCAGCCAGTGGCGCCCCTCCCGCCTGCGCCAGCACGTTCCCGGGAGCGGCCACTGCCTGACCCGCAAGCCACGCCTGCGCGCTGTCTGCGTCCGGCATCGGGGCCTGCATCCTCCGGCAGCGGCTACGCAGCGTTGCCGGCATGCGCCCCGGTTGATGCGAGACAAGCAACAGGTAGGTATCGGGGGGCGGCTCCTCGAGCGTCTTCAGCAACGCATTCGCCGCCGACGCATTCAGCGCTTCGGCCGGGTCGATCACGACCACCTTGGCCTGCCGCCGGTGGCTGGTCAACTGCAGCGCTCCGATCATCGCGCGTATGTGGTCGACCGGAATCGCGTCGAGCTCCTTGACGTCGCCGTTGTCTTCGACCTTTCGCGGCTCTATGCACTGGAAGTCCGGGTGCGCGCCGACCGTCATGTAATGGCAGCTGGCGCAGACGCCGCAGCCGGATCCGCCGGCGTCCGGCGCCTCGCAAAGCAGCGATCGCGCGAAGTTCATCGCCAGCGTGCGCTTGCCTAGCCCGCGCGTACCGCCGATCAGCAGCGCGTGCGGCCAGGTCGCGCGCGATCCAAGTGCCGCTGCCGCCGGGACCTGCTGCCACGGCAGGAGCTCCGGCCATTGCGGACGCGCAACGGCGGCTTCGTCTTCGGCCATCGCTACAGTGACTCCAGCACGCGCTGCAGATCGCGGCGCACCCGCTCGAGTGGCCGCGACGAGTCGACGACGCGAAAGCGCTGCGGATCCGCCGCCGCGCGTTCGAGATACGCGGCACGCACGCGCTCGAAAAATGCCTGCTGCTCGCTTTCGAACTTGTCGAGGGTGCGACCGGCGGCCTGCGCGCGCAGCAAGCGCTCGCGCGACACCGCGGGTGGAACGTCGAACAGGATCGTCAGGTCGGGCTGGCAATCGCCGTGCACGAAGGCCTCGAGTTCGGCGATGCGCGCTCGCGACACGCCATGGCCGCCCGCCTGGTACGCGTAGGTGGCATCGGTGAAGCGGTCGCAGACGACCCAGTCGCCGCGCGCGAGCGCCGGACGGATCACCTGCTCCACGTGTTCGCGCCGTGCCGCGAACATCAGCAGCGCCTCGGTGTCATGCGTCATCGGATGGTTGAGCAGCAATTCGCGCAGCCTTTCGCCGAGCGGCGTGCCTCCCGGCTCGCGGGTTGCAGTCACCGGATGGCCGGCAGCCGCAATCGCCTGCGTCAGCCACACGGCGTGCGTACTCTTGCCGGCACCGTCGACGCCTTCGAGAGTGATGAAGCGGCCGTTCGGATTCATCGAGAGGGACGGCCAGAGAACGATGCGAGCGCCGTCATCGGCCGCCTTTCTGGAATGTTGCCACGGCTCGATTATGCTCGGCGAGGCTCGCCGAGAACTTGGACGTTCCGTCACCGCGCGCGACAAAGTAAAGGTACTCTGTCGCCGGCGGATTGAGCACCGCGTCGATCGCCGCCTGCGACGGCAGCGCGATTGGCGTCGGCGGCAGGCCGCCGCGCGTATAGGTGTTGTACGGCGTGTCGGCCTCGAGATCGCGCCGGCGCAAGTCGCCGTCGAAGCGCTCCCCCAGTCCGTAGATTACCGTGGGGTCGGCTTGCAGCCGCATGCCGCGGCGCAGCCGATTGACCAGCACCGAGGCGATCAGCGGCCGGTCGACGGCGCGGCCGGTCTCCTTCTCGATGATCGAGGCCAGGATCAGCGCCTCGTAGGGCGAGGCAAAGGGCAGATCGGCGCCGCGCTGCTCCCACGCGGCGGCAAGCCGCGCATCGAGAGCACGTCGCGCGCGGCCGAGCAACGCGGCATCGGTGCTCCCTGCGGCAAAAAAATAGGTATCCGGGAAAAAGCGCCCCTCGGGATGGGCGCCCGGCATGCCCAGTTTCGCCATCACTTCGGCGTCGGGGAGGTCGAGCAGCGTGTTTCTGACGCCTGGATGCGCACGCAGCGCGCGTTTGACATCGGCGAAAGTCGCACCTTCGACGATGACCAGCGACGTCTGCATGACGTCGCCCTGCGTCAGCTTGGCGAGCAATTGCGGCAGCGTGATGCCGGTGTCGATCTCGTAGCTGCCGGCCTTGATCATCCGGTCCACGCCGCGCCAGCGCGCCAATGCCACCAACGCGTAGGCTTGCGGTAGCGCTCCGGCAGCCGCCAACTCGCGCGCCACCGTCGACAGCGAACTGCCGGCACGCACCTCGAAGGCGTAGGGCGCATCCGGCAGCGGCAGCGGTTGCGTGTACAGTCGCCACGCGTACCCGCCGGCTGCCGCCGCGCCGATCAGGACGAGCAGAGCGATACGGCGGAAGGTGCGGGCGATCATGGTGAAAATGCGACGCGTCTGCTGCGTGCCTTGCACGGCGAAGCGGCATCGGATGCGGCAGCTGCGCGAGCGCGCATTATAATCGTCCGATGTCGCATCTCCGTCACCGTCAGCCACCCAAAATGCGCCGTCGCGATTTCGGCTTCACGCTGATCGAAATCATGGTCGTCATCGTGATCCTCGGTGTGCTCGCGGCGCTGATCGTACCGCGCGTGCTGGAGCGTCCCGACGAGGCGCGCGCGATCGCCGCCAAGAGCGACATTGCGGCGATCATGCAGGCGCTGAAGCTCTACCGCCTCGACAACCAGCGCTACCCGACCGGCGAACAGGGACTCACCGCGCTGATCGCCAAACCCGAGTCGCCTCCGCTGCCGCCCAACTGGAAAAGCGGCGGCTATCTCGAAAAATTGCCGAAGGATCCCTGGGGGCGGCCTTACGTCTACTTGAACCCGGGCGTGCGCGGCGAGATCGAGGTGTTCAGCTTCGGCGCCGACGGCCAGACCGGCGGATCCGGCATCGACGCCGACATCGGCTCGTGGGACCTCTAGCCCAGCCGAGTCTTCGCCGTCCCGCCCCGGCGGGCTTCACGCTGGTCGAAATCCTGGTCGTGCTGGTGATACTCGCCATCGGCAGCGGCGTTGCAATCGTCGCCTACGACGCTAGCGATCGCGACCGGGCATCCCGAGAAGCGCACCGTTTTGCCGGTGCCATTGAACACGCCGCGGCGCTTGCCCAGGTGCGCGCGGAGACGCTCGGCGTGTCGGCCGACGGCCGCGCGTGGCGGTTCTGGCGTCGCCCTGCCGGCGGTGACCAGTGGCTGCCGCTGAGCGACGACGATGTGCTGTCGCCGCACACGCTGCCCGCCGCGATGACGCTGACGCCGTCGACCTACGGCGCGGTCGCGCTCGACCTCCGGGCGATCGTGCCGTTGCGGCCCACCGGTCGCAACGAGCCCTTCAGTTTCGTGCTCGATGCACGCAACGCCCGCGTCGTGCTGGCAGCGGATCCGCTGAACCGCATCGCGATCACCGTGAGCCCGCGATGAAGCGACGCGGCGGCTTCACGCTGGTCGAGATCCTGGTCGCGCTGGCGATCGTCGCCATCGCGCTGGCCGCGGGAATGCGTGCGCTGGCGCAGGCCACCGACACGGCTTCCGCGCTCAAGGCGCGCACGCTGGCGCTGTGGGTAGCGCAAAACCGCCTGGCCGCCGCGCAGATTGCCTCGCCTTGGCCGGCGCCGGGCAACTATTCGGGTGCCGCACAGCAGGCGGGCGCGCAATTCGTCTGGCAGGCGAACGTGACGACCACACCCAATTCGGCGTTTCGGAAGTTCGAGATCACCGTCGCGGAACCGCATTCGCCCGATTACACGTTGGCGCGGCTGGTGGGGTTTCTCGGCAACCCGGCACCTCATCGGTAATGGCGCCGCCTTCACGCGGATTCACGCTGGTCGAAGCGCTGCTCGCGCTGGCGATCTTCGGCGTCATCGCCGTGCTCGCGTATCGCGCGACGGCCTCGTTGACCGAAGGTGAGGCGCGGCTGTCCAGCGAGGCGGCGCGTTGGCGCACGCTCGAGACGCTGTTCATTCGCTTCGAGGCCGATGTCCGGCAGGCGGTGCCGCGTGCGGTGCGCAGCGGCGTCGACCGCGAACCGGCGTGGCTCGGCCTGGTGGAAGGCGGGCAAAGCGCGCTGGTCTTCACCCGCGCCGGAAGCGAGTTCGCCATCGAGCCTGCACCCGCCGGCCAGCGTGTCGGCTATCGCCTGCGCAACGGCATCCTCGAGCTCGCCTACTGGCCGCATCTCGACCACGGTGACAACACGCAGCCGCTCGTCTATCCGCTGGTTGCCGACATCGACTCCTTCCGTCTCGAATACCTGGCGCGCGACGGCGGCTGGCGCGACCGCTGGCCGTCGCTGGGCGAGGATGACATCCCCCGCGCCGTGCGCCTGTCGCTGGTGCTCGCCGACGGCGCGCACATCGATCGCTGGTTCGCGCTGCGATGAGACGACATGCCCGCGGCGCGGCACTGGTGCTTGCGATGCTGGTCGCGGCACTCGCCGCGACCGTTGCGGTCGCCCTGGCGGCCGAGCAGCAACGCTGGTTCGCCGAGGTCGGCAACCGCCGCGACCAGGTACAGGCGCAATCACTGGCACTCGCCGGCGTGCAGTGGGCGCGGCAGATCCTGCACGACGACGCCAGGACCGGTACGCTCGATTACCTGGGTGAGCCGTGGACTTATCCGCTGCCGCCGACGCCCATCGCCAACGGCACGATCGAAGGCCGTATCGAGGATGCGCAAGCGCGATTGAATCTCAATAACCTGGTGATGGACGGCGCTGCCGCCAATGCCGAACGCCTGCGCGTCGCGCGGCTCTTCGCGAGGCATGGGCTCGACGCGCGGATGCTCGACGCGCTCGCCGACTGGATCGACGGCGATTCGTTCCGGCGTGCGAACGGCGCCGAAGATGGCGACTACGCGCAAGTATCACCGACCGCGCGCGCCGCCAACGCGCCGCTCTTGCGCGCTGCCGAAATGTCCGCCGTTCGCGGCGTCGGCGCCGACGCCTGGACCGCCATCGCCAACGACGTCATCGCGCTGCCATCGGGCACGGCGCTCAACATCAACACCGCCGGCGCCGACGTGATCGCGGCGGCGATCCCCGGGTTCACCGGCGACACGCTCGCCGCCTTCATCGCCGAGCGCGCACGCAAGCCTTTCACGACGACTGCCGAATTGCGCGAACGACTACCGGCGGGTGTCGCACCACCCGAGGGCGCAATCTTCGCGACTTCCAGCAGCTATTTCCTGGTCGGCGTGCGCTCGCAACAGGGCGACGCCATCGCCCAGGCCCGCGCGCTGTTGAAGCGCGACGGCCGCAACTGGCCTGTCGTCGTCTGGCAGACGTTGGAATGAGCGCCGCGTCCGGGGCGTCCTCCAGCCGCCTTGTACACTAACCGTCCGCAGATTCACCGACCCGACGCCCATGTCCACACTGCGTGTCCTGCTGGCCGCCGCGACCTCGCCGTCACACGACGCATCGTGGACGTTGTTCGACGCGCAGGACCGGCCAGTGCGCAGCGGCCGCGGTGCTCCGGCGTCGTGGCCCGACGCCGATCGCGTCGAAGCGGTGCTGGCGGCGTCTGCCGTGCGGCTGATCGGCGTCGCGCTGCCGCCGATGCCCGCTGATCGCGTCGCCTCGGCTGCCGCTTTCGCACTGGAGGACCAACTCGCGAGTCCCGCACACGAGCAACACCTGGTAGCGTCCGCGCGCCGGCGGGACGGTGTCGTCGAAGTCGCGATCGCGTCGCGTGCGCTGATGGCTAGGTTGCGGAAGATATTCACGCGGGTGATCGCCGAGCCGGCCGCGGCGCCGCTCCCTTCCGCGGGTGGCTGGCGCTGGTATGTGTCGGGGCACGAAGGAGGGTTCATCCGCAAGCCGGACGGCGGCGCATTCGCGGTCGGCACGCCCGAGGCCGACGGACCGCTCCCTGCCGAACTCGCACTCGCGCTTGCACAGGCCGTGCGTGTCGGCGGCGCGAACCTGCACGTCGACGTCGCGTTTGCGGTCGAGGAAGCACGACTCGCCGCGTGGTCTGCGCAATGTGGCGCGTCGTTCAAGCGCGGAGCCACATGGCGCTGGGACCAGGACGGTCGTGCACTCGCCGCTGCGACCGATCTCCTGCAGGGAGAGTTCTCGCGGCAGCCGACGGCGCCCAAACGCTCGGCAATCTCTCGCTTTCGCTGGACAGCGGGCTTCGCGCTCGCTGCGCTCGTGCTGCACGTCGGCGCCACGTTCGCGCAGTGGGCGTGGCTGCGCGTCGACGCGTGGCGAACCGCCAGCGCCATCGTCGACATCGCGCGCGACGCCGGCATCAGCGATGCGGCCGACGCGGAAGCCGCAACGATTGCGCTCAGGCGCAAATTCACGGATGCGCGTCATCGCGCCGGACTCGCGGCCCCCGCCGACGCGTTGCCGTTGCTGGCCCGCGCCGCACCGGCGCTATCCGTGCTGGCGCCCGGCACGCTGAAGACCGCGACGTATTCGCCGGGCACCTGGACTTTCGATCTCGCCAAACTCGACGTGGGTGTGGCCGGCACGCTCGACCGCAACCTCTCCGCCGCCGGACTCGCCTCTCTGCAAGCGACCAACGCCGCGGGCACCCGGTTGCGCACGACACTGGCGCCTGGCGCCGACAGACCCTGATGGCGTGCGCCGGATGATCCACTGGCTCCACACGCTCTCCCCGTCCATGGCCAACGCCTGGGACCGGGCGTCGAAGCGCGAGCGAACGCTGCTTGGTGTCGCGGCGCTCGTCGTGCTGTTCGCCGCCGGATGGGCCTGGCTGTGGCAGCCGATGAATGCGGACATCACGCGCCTGCAGCGCGATCTTCCGCGCGCGAAGAGCACCCTCGACGCGGCGCGTGCGCAGGCCGACGACCTCGTGGCGCTGCAGCGGGTCACGGTGCCGGTGAAGTCCGCCGACCCCAGGTCGGCAGTGGAACGTGTACTTGGCGAGCGCGGGCTGCGCTCCGAAGTCACGTCGCTCGATGTGCAGGACGGTCGAGTGCGGATGACCTTTGCGGCGGTCCGCTTCGACGCCTTGCCGGCACTGCTCGCGACGCTGGCCACGGCGGATGCACTGCGCGTGGTCGACGCGGTGCTGACCGCACGCGTCGAACCTGGCATCGTGCGCGCCGAGCTGACGCTCGGCCGCTAAAACGCCGCATGCGCCAAGCCGCGATCGCCGTCGTCGGATTCGGTGTGCTGCTTGCGGCGCTCGCCGGGTTCGCGCCCGCGACGCTGGTCGATCATCGCGTCGCGGCGATGACCGGCGGGCGCCTGCGCATCACGGACGCGACAGGCACTGTGTGGAGCGGCAGCGGCACGCTTACCGATCCCCGCAGTACGTGGCAGATGCCGCTGCGGTGGAGCGTCTCGCCACGCGCGCTTGCGACAGGCGCGCTGCAAGTCACGCTCTCTCCCGCCGCCGGAGCAAGGGTACCGCAGGGCACGATCACGCTCGACAACGACAATGCAGGGCTGCGCGATGTAGCCATCGATTTTCCGGCGCACGCGCTGTCCGGCGCGCTACCGCAGCGCGACACCGTGATTCTTGGCGGTGATGTACAGATCACGAGCCCCACCTTCGAATGGAACGGCGAGCGCGGTAGCGGCACGCTGAACGCGCGCTGGCGCGACGCGCGACTGGTCGTGGCGGGCTTCGCCACCGAACTGGGAACCGTCGAGATCGCACTGGCGCCGCAGCAGGATCGGCTCGCCGGCCGCATAGCCAACACAGGCGGCGATGTGCGTATCGATGGCACCGTGGCCGTTGTGTCCGGCACCGTCGCCATCGACGCCGGTGTCGTTGCGACGCCTGCGGCGCCTGCGCACGTCGCGCTGGCGCTGCACATGATTGGCCGCGCGGACGATAGCGGCAAAGTTCACGTCGGATGGCGCGGCAAGCTGCAATGAGCAGGCGGCGTGCAGCGCCACCGAGGGAGCAGGACCGCGTCGTCGCCATTGACGGAATGCGCGGACTGGCGCTGGTCGCGATGATCGCCTACCACTTCGCCTTCGATCTCGCCTACCTGCGGATTACCGGCTCCGACTTCTACCACGACCCGTTCTGGCTGCATTCGCGCACAGCGATCCTGTCGTCGTTCCTGCTGCTCGCCGGCGTGAGCCTCGTACTCGCCGAGCGCTCGCCGCGCGGGCGCGCCGGCTTCTGGCGGCACGTCGCCAGGATCGCCGCCTGCGCCTTGCTGGTCAGCACGGCGAGCTACCTGATCTTTCCGAAAAGCTACATCTGGTTCGGCGTGCTCCATGCGATTGCGCTGTCGTTGGTGCTGATCCGGCCGCTGGCCGCGCATCCGGGTGCTGCGCTGGTCACCGGCGTCGCGGCCATCGCCGCCGGCAACCTGTGGACGTCGCCGTGGTTCGATCAGCGAGCGACCGGCTGGCTGGGTTTCGCAACGGTGAAGCCCATCACCGAGGACTATGTGCCGCTGTTTCCGTGGATCGGCGTCATGCTGATCGGCGTTGCCGCAGGGCACGCGCTGGTCCGTACCGATTTCCATGCCATCGCGTGGCTGCCGCGGGTGCCATCGCCGCTCGCCTGGCTCGGCCGCCATAGCCTCGCCGTCTATATGTTGCACCAGCCGTTGTTGCTCGGCGTGCTCTACCTGAGCGTGCGGCGCTAAAGACCGATGCTGCCTGCCGCCGTTATCCCGACGACCATCGGCGGAGAGGCGGGAGTCGATGGCACCGGCGACTACGGGCCTCTGAACTGCGCAGCCTAACCACGGCGATTCTCGTCAGCGCGATACTGGTACTGGTATTCCTCTGATACTGGTATTCCTCTACATCGTGTTCCTGCTGGCCGAGCAACGCCACCTCGCCACCAAGATCGACCGGATCACCGGTAATCCACAATCGGCAGCAGGAGCGCCGTTCCGCTGAAATCATATTCTGAAGCGGCCTCTTGGAACCCCAAAACCGCCTTTGCCGATTCCATGGCGTGGCGTAATACACTTCACTCAACGAAAATTTTTGGGATCATCGCAGGCATGAAGATCGCTGGAGAAACTCTGGGAATGCTCGAAGACGCGTTGCGCGGTGCACCGGTGCCGCGCGTGCATGCGCTGCACCTGCCACCCATGCCGTGGAACGAAACGCGCGAGGGCGAGTTCTGCGCGCTCGAGCTGGACGACGGCTCGCTCGGCCTGAGCTACGTGCTGCTCGACGGCACGCTTGGCAGACTCGCCTGTGGCGCACCAGGCTCTGGCCAAAGGGTTGCCGGTGCGCCAGGTATGGGCCTTGTCGGCGTCGATGCACTCGCCGTCGCGCGCCACTGGGCCGGCACCGACGCCGCGATGCGCACAATGGGATTCGCCGCGGTCAATGCGCTGACGCGCCACCTGTACAACCGCGCCGGCTTTGTCCCACCCGACGCGACCGATTCGATCGGCGGCCTCGCGCCGCAGGCGGGTGAACACATCGGGATGATTGGCTACTTCCCGCCACTTGTGGCCCAGGTTACGGCAAGCGGTGCGCGGCTCACCGTGCTCGAATTGCGCCCCGACCTGGCGGGAACGCGCGAGGGTTTCCACATCACGCTCGATCCGCGTGAACTCGAAGGCTGCGACAAGGTGCTCTCGACGAGCACCGTGCTGCTCAACGACACGCTCGACGCCGTACTCGCGCATTGCGGCCACGCACGCGCCTTCGCAATGATTGGCCCCGGTGCGAGCTGCCTACCCGACGCGCTGTTCGCGCGCGGCGTGACGCTGATGGGTGGCGTGTGGATCGAGCATCCCGGCGCGTTCAAGGCGGCGCTCGCAGGCGGTAAGCCGTGGGGAACGCACGCGCGCAAGTTCGCCCTCGCACGCAGCGGCTACCCCGGGATCGACGCGTTCGGCATCGCGCGATAGTCGTCGCGCCTTTCGCGGTGAAGTCACAACCAAACCAAAGACGACCGACGAATCACCGGCCGAGGGTTGATGCATACCTGCGCGCGTAGCGGCATCGAGCCGCGGCGGCGCTGCATGCGAATGGGTGACATAGAATATTCCCGCCGCGATCGCAATCAATCCTGCCAGCACCTTCTTCCAATGTTCCATCGCTGTCTCCGGCTTTCCGCACGCGCGCGGCCCTCACCGGCCGATTGGCGCACCGTTCACTTTCGTGGTGCCCGCGCGGTCGACGAGTACGATCGTGCAGGTCATATATGGCGGCATGTCCGGCGTCTCGACGACGCCGGTGCGGAGGTTGCCGCTGTCGAGCGTCAGGCGCTGGAACCTGACCACGCTGCCACGACGCACGGCGACGAGCACCAGGCGACGATCGAAATCGATCGTGGGCACGGTGCCCTTGACCTGGCACTGCGCCCAGACGCGACGAAAATCCTCCTGGTTCGCCAGCGATGATTGCAGCGGCGGCGGCACGCCGAGCGGCACGCGTCCCGACCAGGACTCGAGCGGTTTCAACTGCGAGGGCTTTGCCTGCACGGATCCGTGATGCAGCGCAATTGCAGCGGTCAGCACGGCCAGCGCGAGGTGGGGGAGACTGCTGCGCGCAACGGAGACGCTTCGGTCGACTTTGGCCATCCACGATTCTACCGTGCGGCCCGAGTCCAGTCGTTTCCGGCGCTGCCGGAATCGTGCTGCGTGATGCGGCGGGCGTCAGCCTGCTCGGCGCTTTCCGGGCCGGTATCGCTCCGCACAGGCGATGATCTGCGCCCTGGTCGGAAATTCGAGACACACCCGAGGGTCGACGCTCGACGGCAACGGATAGTCCTTGACGATCTTCGGCTCCACCGTCTTGTATCCGACCGCGGCGGTGGCGACGGGCGTGGCAGGGTCTGCCGCGGGCGCGGACTTCTCGGATTGCGCAAAGAGCGGCGCATGAAGCGCCAGCGCGAGGACGCCGGGAAGCAGAGTCGCGAGTCGTTTCATGAGCGTTTCCCTTCGGCAGGTCGATCCCGGATCACCATTAGTCCCCAAACTCCTCGATGATCTCCTGCAGCTTGATTCGGTCGGCAAGGAACGCGTCGATGCACGTCGGGTCGAAGTGCTTGCCGCGCTCGCCCTTGAGGAAGTCGGTCCCCTCGTCCATGTTCCAGGCGTGCTTGTAGGGTCGCTCGCTGATCAGCGCGTCGAAGACGTCGGCGACCGCCACCACGCGCGCGACCAGCGGGATGTCCTCACCATGGAGGCCATTGGGATAACCGGTGCCGTCGTATTTCTCGTGGTGTCCGAGCGCGATGATCGCGCCCATCGACAGGTACTTCGACGGGCTGCCTTTCAGGATGTCGTAGCCCATGCGCGGATGCGTCCTCATGACGTCGATCTCACCACGCGTCAGCGGCCCTTCCTTCAGCAGCACGGAATCGGGGATGCCGATCTTGCCGATGTCGTGCATCGGCGCGGCCACTTCGAGCACGTGGACCGTCTCGGCGCCCAAGCCCAGGTGCGCGCCGATCAGCGCCGAGTACCTGGCCATCCGCATCAGGTGATTTCCGGTAGTCCGGTCACGGAACTCGCCGGCCTTGGCGAGCTTGGCCAGGGTTTCCAGTTCGCGTTCGTGGATTTCGGAGACGGACTTATCAACCTGGTACTGCAGCACCCGCGCCTGGTCGGAGAGGACGATCTTGTGGCGGCGCAATTCGAGCAGATTGGCGCAACGGGCGCGCGTCTCATGCTCGTCCAGCGGCTTGATCAGGAAATCGGTGGCGCCGGCCTCGAGCGCATCGTAGCGCACCTTGCGGTCGTCGACGACGGTGATGACGACGATCGGCACGTCGACGCAGTGCGGCAGCGCACGGATCTGCTTGACCAGCTCGATGCCGTCGAACTCGGGCAGCTTGTAGTCGGTGAGGACGATGTCGACGCGGTTGTTGCGGGCGAATTCCAACGCTCGCGACGGCGTGTCGAAGAGTTCGAGATTCAGCTTGCCGTCGATCTGGCGCACGATCTCGGCCAGCAGCAATCGGCTCGAGAAAAGGTCGTCGACGATCAGCACGGTGTTGCGCTGTGCGCGCGCGAACGCGAGTTCCGATACGACTCCCGATCCCGGCATTACCGCTCGGAGTTGGGCGCTCATGGGTTTCCCCCCTAGTCGCTTCATGGCGTAGGAATCCAAATTGGAAGCAAGAACAATGCCGTTTTCATTGCGGCCCTGTACCCATGTATCCACAAAGCAGTCCAATTGGGCGCAATCCGCGGGAGGGCTTCGCCAACTCCGCCAAATCGAAGTTGTAGCGTACTCCAGGCGCGGGGCTGGCGATTGATCCAGATGAAGGAGGCGACCGCTGTCTCCGCCGCGGAGTCCGGCTGCGAGTCCGTCGCTGGAAGGGAATGGTCGGGGCGAGAAGATTCGAACTTCCGACCCCCTGCACCCCATGCAGGTGCGCTACCAGGCTGCGCTACGCCCCGACCGAACTGTGAATTATAACGGCAGTGCGGGCTCACGACGAGCGCAGTAGCTGTCGAATTTCCTCGAGTTCCTGCCGGATTTCGGCGGGCTCGAGCGTATTCTCGGGAGCGACCGCCACGACGGTGGCGGTGGCCGTGGTCGCGCGCGCCGCGGCGCGTGGTTCGCTGGCTTCGCTTTCCAGGCGATGGCGCGCGCCGTTGATCGTAAACCCCTGCTCGTAGAGGAGATCGCGGATGCGGCGGATCAGCAGGACTTCATGATGCTGATAGTAGCGGCGGTTGCCACGCCGCTTGACCGGCTTCAACTGCGCGAACTCCTGCTCCCAGTACCGAAGCACGTGCGGCTTCACCGCACACAAATCGCTGACCTCCCCGATCGTGAAATAACGCTTGGCGGGGATCGGCGGCAGGTCGGCGTTAGCTCGCGTGGGATCCGGCATGGCTCGCGGCTTCGACCATGGCCTTCAATTTCTGGCTCGCGTGAAACGTGACAACGCGTCGCGCGGTGATGGGTATTTCTTCGCCGGTCTTCGGATTGCGGCCCGGGCGTTGCGGTTTCTCACGCAACTGGAAGTTGCCGAAGCCGGAAAGCTTGACCGATTCGCCGGCTTCGAGCGCGATGCGGACCTCCTCGAAAAAGCGCTCGACCATGTCCTTGGCTTCGCGCTTGTTGAGACCGAGTTGCTCGAAGAGCAGATCGGCGAGTTCGGCTTTGGTCAGCGTCATCGAAAACCCTACTGGCGTAGCGTCGCGCCGAATTTTTCGTGCGCCACCGCAAGCAGCTGCGCTGCGGTGGCCTCGATGTCGGCGTCCGTCAAAGTACGGGAAGTATCCTGCATAAGCACCAGAATCGCAAGGCTTTTCCGACCTTCCATCAAACCGCGGCCGCGGTAAACGTCGAACAGCCCAAGCGCGATGACGTGCGGCGGGCGTGCCTGCTCCAGCGCCTCGAGCAGTACTTGCGCCGGCAAGGCCTCGTCGACGACAACGGCCAGATCGCGGCGGACGACCGGTTGTCTGGAAACCGCCGTTCCGACAGGTACGGCCCCGGTGGTCAGCGCGTCGAGGTCGACTTCGAAGACGACGGGCGCGCGCGGAAGTTCGAGTTGGCGCAGCAAACGCGGATGCAGCTCGCCCAGCCAACCGGCCTCGCAATTGTTGACGACAATCTTCGCCGCGCGGCCGGGATGCAGCGCGGGGTGCGCGTACCGTAGCGTCACCACCTGCCGCGGTGCGGCCAACGCTTCGAGGTCGCCCTTGACGTCGAAGAAATCGACGTCGCGCGGCCGCTCACCCCATTGCTCGGGGTCGGCGGACCCGAAGGCCAGACCGCCCAGCCGCAGCGGCTGGTGAACCCCGGCACCGGTGCGGGTGAACGTGCGGCCCAGTTCGAAGATACGAACCCGCGACGCCTTGCGGTTGACGTTGGTCTTCAAGGTCTCAATGAGTCCCGGCAGCAGCGTCGTGCGCATGACGTCGAATTGCGCAGCGATCGGATTGAGCACCTTGATCGGAGCCGCAGTCGGGTCGAGGGCGGATTCGGTGACCGACGACACGAAGCCGAAGGTGACGATTTCCTGCCAGTCGAGCGACGCCAGTACACGCTTGACCACCGCCCGCGAGCGCGTGCCTTCCGGTTCCGGCAGCATGTGCTGCACGTGTGCGCGAGGCGCCGCCGGAATACGGTCGTAGCCGTGGATGCGTGCGACTTCCTCGACGAAGTCCTCTTCGATCGCGAGGTCGAAGCGGCGCGCCGGCGGCGTCACGATGAAGTCGTCGCCATCACGGGTGAATGGCAGGCCGAGGTTCGTGAACGCTTCGGCGATCGTTGCGTCGGAAAGCGTCACGCCGAGCAGCCGCGCGACGCGCGCGATGCGAACGCGAACCGCTGCGCGCTTCGGCAGGTCGCGCTCGGAGATGACGTCGGTGATTGGACCGGCGCGGCCGCCGCAGGTGGCGATGATGAGCTGCGTCGCACGCTCCACCGCGCGCGCGCAGCCTTCGAAGTCCACGCCACGCTCGAAGCGGTAGCCGGCGTCGCTGGTGAAGCCCAGCCGGCGCATCTTGCCCTGGATGATCGCCGGACTCCAGAACGCACCCTCGAGATAGACGCGTGTCGTGTCGTCGGCGATTCCGGAGTGTTCTCCGCCCATGATGCCGGCGAGCCCCAGGGCCTTCGCCTCGTCGGCGACCATCAGCAAATTGGACTCGAGATCGAGCACTTGGCCGTTCAACAGCGTGAGCTGCTCGCGTTCGCGCGCAAAGCGGACGACGATCGACCCATCGAGCAGCCGGTCGTCGTAGGCGTGCAGCGGCTGACCCAGTTCCAACATCACGTAGTTGGTGATGTCGACGACGGCGGAAATCGCGCGCAGGCCGCTGCGCTCGAGCCGCTGCCGCATCCACTCCGGTGTCGGCGCCTTCGGATCGATGCCGTCGATCAGCCGCCCGACGAAGCGCGGACAGGCCGCGGGCTCGTCGATGCGCACCGGCCGCCGGCCGTCGAAGTCCACCGGGGTCGCGGCGATCGCCGGCAGTGCCAGCGGCGCGCCGGTCACTGCCGCGACATCGCGCGCGATGCCGGCCAGCGACAGGCAGTCGGCACGATTGGGCGTGATCTTCAGCGTGATCAGCGTATCGTCGAGCGCCAGCGCTTGGCACAGCGCAGTCCCCGGCGGCAACGACGGATCGAGCGCGAGCAGGCCGCTCGCGTCGTCGCCGATTCCGAGCTCGACCGCCGAGCACAACATCCCGCGCGACTCGACGCCGCGCATCGTCGCGCGCCCGATCACCTTGCCGCCGGGCAGCACCGCGCCTTCGAGCGCGCAGGGTGCATGCATGCCGGCCACGGCGTTCGGTGCGCCGCAGACGATCTGCAGCGTCGCGTCGGTGCCGACGTCGACCGTGCATACGCGCAAGCGGTCTGTATTCGGATGCGGTTCGACCGCTATCAATCGCGCCACCACGACGTCGGCCAAATCCGGCGCGGCGGATACGGCCTCCTCGACCTCGAGGCCGGACATCGTGAGGCGATCGCACAACTCGGCGCTCGACAGCGGCGGGTTGCACAGCGTGCGCAGCCAGTTTTCGGAAAACTTCATCGCGGACTCATGCGAATTGGCGCAGAAAGCGCAAGTCGTTTTCGTAGAACAGGCGCAGGTCGTTGACACCGTAGCGCAGCATCGCCAGGCGATCCGGGCCGACGCCGAAGGCGAAGCCCTGGTATTGCTCGGGATCGATACCTACCGCGCGCAGGACGTTCGGGTGCACCTGTCCGGAGCCGGCGATCTCCAGCCAGCCACCGTCGCCGAAGGCCATGTCGATCTCGGCCGACGGCTCGGTGAACGGGAAGAATGAAGGGCGAAAGCGCACCTGCAGGTCGTCGCGCTCGAAGAAGCGGCGCAGGAATTCGCCGATCGTGGCCTTCAGATCGGCGAAGGAAACGTCGCGATCGATCCACAATCCTTCGACCTGGTGGAACATCGGCGAATGGGTTGCATCGCTGTCGACGCGGTAGACGCGTCCCGGCGCGATGATCTTGATCGGCGGCGCATGCGTTTCCATGTAGCGCACCTGGATCGGCGACGTGTGCGTGCGCAGCACCATGCCGCCCTCGACGTAGAACGTGTCCTGCATCGAACGGGCAGGGTGATTTTCCGGCGTATTGAGTGCGGTGAAATTGTGGAAGTCGTCCTCGATCTCCGGGCCGTCGGCGACCGCGAAGCCGAGCGAATGGAACAGCGTCTCGACGCGTTCCAGCGTGCGCGACAGCGGATGCAGCGTGCCCATGCCGCGGCCGCGGCCGGGCAGCGACACGTCGAGCGCATCGGCGGCGAGTTGCTGCGTGAGATTCGCCTCGGCAATCGCCGCGCGGCGGGCGTTGAGTGCGGCCTCGAGTTCCTTCTTGGCGACGTTGATCGCGGCGCCCGCGGCCGGACGTTCAGCGGCGGAGAGCCGGCCGAGGCCCTTTAACAGTTCGGTGAGTGCGCCTGTCTTGCCGAGGTACCGGGCCTTCGCGTTTTCGAGCGCGGCTGCGTCCGCGCAGCCTTCGAACTCGCTGCGGGCGGAGCTGACGATCATCGCTAGGTCGGACATGCTGTCCTCAAAAAAAAAGGGAGGCATTCGCGCCTCCCTCGTCTTTCGCGGCTTCGATCAGGCCAGAGAGGCTTTGGCCTGCTCCGCGATCTTCGTAAATGCCGCCTTGTCGTGCACGGCGAGGTCGGCCAGAACCTTGCGGTCGATGTCGATCGACGCCTTGTTCAGACCATTGATGAAAACGCTGTACGTCATCCCGAGCTCGCGGACAGCAGCGTTGATGCGGGCGATCCACAGCCGGCGAAATTCACGCTTCTTCTGCCGGCGGTCGCGATACTGATACTGGCCCGCCTTCATCACCGCTTCCTTCGCGATGCGGTAGACGGACGACCGGCGGCCGCGGAAGCCCTTGGCCTGCTCCAGGACCTTCTTGTGCCGCGCGCGCGCGGTCACACCACGTTTTACTCTTGGCATGGTTCGCTCCCTACGCGTACGGCATCATGGCTTTGACCGAATCCAGGTCGGAGCTATGGACTTCGGCGGAGCCGCGAAGCTGACGTTTGGACTTCGTCGACTTCTTGGTGAGGATGTGGCGCCTGAACGCCTGCGAGCGCTTGATCGAGCCGCTTCCGCGCACGCGGAAGCGCTTCTTCGCGCCCGACTTGGTCTTCATTTTCGGCATTTCATCAACTCTCTTGTTTGCTGCTCTCGGTGGTGCTCTCCCTGGCTTTCACGGGAGAGGCTTTCGCGGGCTGCGCCGCACCGTCCTCAGGCTTGGTTGCGGGATGCTTGTCTGCGGCGACCGGCTTGGCCAGCACGGTCTTCTTCGGGGCCAGCAGCATCACCATTTGCCGGCCCTCCAGTCTCGGCCACGACTCGACCACCGCATGTGGTTCGAGATCGTTGCGAATGCGTTCGAGCAGGCGCACACCGAACTCCTGGTGCGCCATCTCGCGCCCGCGAAAGCGCAGCGTGATCTTGGCTTTGTCGCCCTCCGACAGGAACCGCGTAAGGTTCCGTAGCTTGATCATGTAGTCGCCTTCGTCGGTCCCAGGCCGGAACTTGACTTCCTTGACCTGGATCTGCTTCAGCTTGAGCCTTGCCTCGTGCTGCTTCTTGGCTTCGCGGTACTTGAACTTGCCGTAATCCATGATCCGGCATACCGGCGGCTTGGCAGTGGGCGCGATCTCGACCAAGTCGAGCTCCGCCGCCTCCGCCATGGCCCGCGCTTCGGCCAAGGAGACGATCCCGAGTGGCTCACTTTCCACACCTACCAAGCGGATTTCGGGGGCGGAAATCTCCGCGTTGATTCGCTGATGCTTATCGAGAGCTATTGTCCATTCTCCTCTGACGACAAAAAACGGCCATGCCCCGGGGAGGCGCGCCAGACCAGGATTTCAACACGAAATCATGGCATTAGCGACGCGCCGCAACCTCCTTGCGGAGGCGCTCCAGCAAGGTATCCAGAGACATGGCCCCCAGATCCTCGCCGCCGCGGGTACGCACGGCCACTGTGGCAGCCTGCTGCTCCTTATCGCCCACGATGAGCTGGTACGGTAGCTTTTGCAGGCTATGTTCGCGAATCTTATAGGTTATTTTCTCGTTGCGCAAATCGGCGAAGACCCGGAATCCGGCCGCCTTGAGGGCGGCCACCTGCTGCGAAGCGTAGGCCGCGGAGCGGTCGGTGATATTGAGCACGACCGCTTGCTGTGGTGCAAGCCAAAGCGGCAATGCGCCGGCGTAGTGCTCGATCAGCATCCCGATGAAGCGTTCAAGCGAGCCGACGATCGCGCGGTGCAGCATGACCGGCACCTGCCGGGTGTCGTCGGCGGCGACGAATTCGGCACCCAGCCGTCCAGGCATCTGGAAGTCGACCTGCATCGTCCCGCATTGCCAGGAACGCCCGAGCGAGTCCTTCAGGTGGTATTCGGTCTTCGGGCCGTAGAACGCGCCTTCGCCGGGCAGTTCCGTCCACGCTACGCCGCACTCGCGCAGCGCATCGCGCAGCGCGTTCTCGGCGCGATCCCACGCCGCGTCGTCACCCAGCCGTTGTTCCGGACGCAACGCCAGCTTGATCGCGACGTCGGTGAACCCGAAATCGCGGTAGACGTCGAGCGCCAGCCGATTGAAGGCGACGCACTCGCTGCGGATCTGTTCCTCGGTGCAGAAGATATGGCCATCATCCTGCGTGAACGCGCGCACGCGCATGATGCCGTGCAGCGCTCCGGACGGTTCGTTGCGGTGGCAGGCGCCGAACTCACCGTAGCGAAGCGGCAGGTCACGGTAGCTGCGCAGGTCGGAGTTGAAGATGAGGATGTGCCCAGGGCAGTTCATCGGCTTGACCGCGAAGTCGCGCTTCTCGGACTGCGTCGTGAACATGTCGTCCTTGAAGTTCTGCCAATGCCCGGAACGCTCCCAGAGCGCACGATCGAGGATCTGCGGCGCGCGCACTTCCTGGTAGCCGTTGTCCTGGTAGACCCGGCGCATGTACTGCTCGACCACCTGCCAGATCGACCAACCCTTCGGATGCCAGAACACCATACCCGGCGCCTCGTCCTGCGTGTGGAAGAGGTCGAGCTGGCGGCCGAGCTTGCGATGGTCGCGTTTCTCCGCGTCCTCGATACGGTGCAGATAGGCGTCCTGATCCTCCTTTTTTCCCCAGGCGGTGCCGTAGATCCGCTGCAGCATTTCGTTGCGCGAATCACCTCGCCAGTACGCACCGGCGATCTTCGTCAGCTTGAAGACCTTGAGGCGACCGGTCGACGGCACGTGCGGCCCACGGCAGAGATCGACGAAGCCGCCCTCCCGGTAGAGCGAGATCGGCTCGTTGGATGGAATCGACGCGATGATCTCGGCCTTGTAGTGCTCGCCCATGTCCTGGAAGTACCTGACCGCTTCGTCGCGCGGCATTTCCGAGCGCACGACCGGCTCGTCGCGTTTCGCGAGTTCGACCATCCGCTTCTCGATTGCCGCCAGGTCTTCCAGCGTGAACGGGCGCTTGTATGCGAAGTCGTAGTAGAAGCCGTCTTCGATCACCGGGCCGATCGTCACCTGCGCGTCCGGGAAAAGGTCCTTGACCGCGTAGGCGAGCAGGTGCGCCGTCGAGTGCCGGATCACCTCCAACCCCTCTGGGTCGCGGTCGGTAACGATCGCGACGTCGGCATCGCGATCGATGACGAAGGACGTGTCGACGACGCGGCCGTCGACGCGGCCGGCCAGCGCGGCCTTGGCAAGGCCCGGCCCGATGGCAGCGGCGACGTCGCCGACCGAAACAGGAGCTTCGAATCGACGGACCGCGCCGTCGGGCAGCTTGACGTTGATCATCCTGGAGACTCCGAAAACGAAAAAGTGCGGACGCAATGCCGCACTTTTCTTAGGAATACGATTCGACGAGGGCGTGCGGATGCGCTACCTGGGGTCTGCGGTTTCCGGGCACGTCAGCGGTGTCATAACCATGTCTGGTTATCCTGCATTGTTCGATGCTGCCAAGCGAAATCGATGGTAGGCGCGATTGGACTCGAACCAACGACCCCCACCATGTCAAGGTGGTGCTCTAACCAGCTGAGCTACGCGCCTGCAAACAACGCGTGATTTTAGCGGAAGGGGCGTCGCCTTACAACCTTGGCTCGAAGTGCGTCCGAGTAATCCGTTGCTTACATTGCATCGAGCCGCCGGCCGCGACCGCCGCCTGCGCTGTGGCCAGCAGCTGCTCACCAGCGCTCTCGACCGTTACGCAAGGCCGCCGGCATCGGCCGCGAACGGCCATCGACTCCGGAGGGCGAAGTCGATGCAGGCCACCGCGATCAGGTTGATGCGGCTTGGCCGAACGGCAAGCGTCCGTCGACCCGCAATCCGCCAAGCAAGGCGGAGCGCGCATAGTGGATTGTCCCGCCGTATTGAGCAACGATGTCACCGACGATCGCCAGCCCGAGTCCATGGCCGGACGGTTGCTCGTCGGTGCGCATCCCGGCCGCGCCAGCATGTTCCAGCGCTTCCTGCGCCAAGCCCGGGCCGTCGTCTTCGACGACGAAGACGAGTTCGTCGGCAAGACCAGGGGGAATCTCGATTCTGACTCTGCTGCGTGCCCATTTGCATGCGTTGTCGAGCAAGTTGCCGAATAACTCGAGCATGTCCTCACGGTCCAGGGGGAAGCGCCTCTCGGGTACCGCCATCTCGATCGTGATATCGCGCTCCCGATAAAGTCGCTCGAGCGCACCGACCAGATCTTCGAGTTGCGCGCGCGCCTCGAATCCGCCTCCGGCAGCGCCTCCGGCGCCGGCAAGGCGGGCACGGCGCAGCTCGCGTTCGATCGTCGCACGCATCACATCGAGCTGCGCTTGCAGCGTCGCCGCGAGCGCCGCGTTTCCCGATGTCCGGATTTCTTCGGCGGCCTGCGTGAGCACCGTGAGCGGCGTTTTCAGGGCATGCGAGAGGTTGCCCACCGTATGCCGCACACGGGCCAGTCGTTGCGCCTGGTAATGCACGAGTCGATTGACCGCATCGAGCATCGGACGAACCTCGGCCGGCGCCTTCGCGACAATGGGTGTGATCTCGCCGCGTTCCAGGCGATTGCAAGCGACGATCGCGTCATCGAGAGGTGCAAGGCCGCGAACGATGAGCCAGCGTTGCAGCAACAACAAGAGCGCCAACGCGAGCACTGCACCGGCGAGCAGCCAGCGACGGAAAGTGGCGATCGCCGCATCGAGCCCCGACACGTCTTCTGCAACGACAACCAGCCAGCCGCCGTCACTGGCTGAGAAGCGCTTCGCCAGGATCAGCAGCGACTGGTGCGCAGGCCCCGGCAGACGCAGCACGCGCTCCGACGACGCGTCGAGCGTGACCGGCGGCAGCTCCTCGTCCCACAGCGAGCGCGAACGGATCGTGGTGTCGCCGTGGCTGATCCGGAAGTAATGCCCCGACAGCGGCAGCTCGTAGACCGTACCGGCAGCTCCCTGTGCCGCCTCGATGGGATCCGCGGCGTCGTGAATGTGCACATAGAGCAGGTCGGCATCGCGTTGCAGTCGCGACAGTACGTAGTCTTCGACCAGCCGGCGGGGAAACTCCTGCAGGCCGACGGCGAGCAATGCCGCCGCAACGAGCAGCACCAGCGACGCGGCGAGCGACAGCCGGTTTCGAAGCGAGTTCAATCACCGCTCCGGAACAGGTAGCCCTGCCCGCGTCGCGTCTGGATGCGATTGGCGCCGAGCATGGCGCGAAGCCGCCCGACATAGACTTCGATCACGTTGCTGTCGCGCTCGCCATCGTAATCGTAAACATGCTCGGCCAATCGGCTCTTGGAGAGGATCTGATCCGGATGGCGCATGAAATAACGCAGCAGCCGGAACTCGGTGGCGGTCAACGCGTGTTCCATGACCGGTCCGTGCGGCGTCTCATCGTCGGCGACGAGACGTTGGCGCGCCTCGTCGAGGCGCCACCCTCCGGCACGAAGCTGCGGCGAGCGCGCCGTTGCGGCGCGGCGCAACAGCGCCTGGATGCGCGCCAGCAACTCGTCGGGATGAAACGGTTTGCCGAGATAGTCGTCGGCGCCGGCCTGCAAACCTTCCACGCGCTCGCTCCAGCCGTCCCGCGCGGTGAGGATGAGGACCGGCACCAGGTTGTCGGCGGCGCGCCACTCGCGCAGCACGGCAAGCCCGGGGCGGTCGGGGAGGCCGAGATCGAGAATGACAGCATCGTAGGGCTCGGTCGCGCCGAGGTGGCCACCGTCCACTCCGTTGTCGGCGAGGTCGACGGCATAGCCCTCCCGGACCAGCCGGGAGCGAAGCCCGTTGCCGAGCTTCGCATCGTCTTCAACGATCAGCAACCGCACGCCTTACTTTTCCTTGCGACGCAGCACTTCGCCGGTGCCTGCATCAAGTTCCAGCTTGTGGATCGCATCCTTGTCGTCGATCACCTTGACTTCGTACACGTAGGTGTCCTTGTCCCGCTCGAGATCTATCTCGACCACCTGGCCGGGCTGGATCTTGCGTAGTCGCGTGAGTATCTCCTCCATCGGCAGGATCTTGCCACTTTCGCGCAACTGTCGCACTTCGTTCTGGCGCAGGCGACTATCGGCGTTCGCCACGCCGGTGGAGAAAAGTGCCGTCGAGGCCACGGTAGCGGCCAGGGCGGCCGCGATGATCGGTGTCGTTCGGAATATTTTCATGGTCAGGCTCCTTGGTGGATTCGCGAGTAACTATCTGCCGCTCGCTGAGCGGGCAGGCGAAGTATCGGGGTTCGATCCTGAAACGAGACTGAACGCGTCGGTGCAATCGGCAGCCGATCGAACGGCTGTACTCGAACGGCGAGCCGACCCGACCGGTGGCGACGCTCGGGCACGAACCTTCGCGCCGGGACCCGCACGACGCGGCACGCCGGCACATCGTCGTGTTCAGCGTCGATTCAGGCTCGATGCATCAGCATTGCGCCCTACCGGCCTGCGCGTCCGGGCGTTCGAGAACCGGACGCCCCCGCGGCTCAGCTCAACGCGTGTCGCCGGCAGGATTCGGGACGACTGTCCCGCAAATTCCGGATTGCCCAAGGAGAAAAGTCATGAACTGGAGCTGGAAGAATACTCGTGGCCGTTACGGTTCGCTGTCGATCGGCATGCACTGGCTGATGCTCCTGTTGCTGATCGGCGTCTACGCAGCCATCAACCTGCACGACCTGGCGCCGAAGGGGAGCGATCTTCGCGCCGCCTTCAAGACCTGGCACTTCATGCTCGGACTCGCGGTGTTCGTGCTGGTGGGCGTGCGCCTCGCCCTAAGTTTCCTCTCGGGGCGCGCGCCTGGCATCGAGCCGGCGGCTGCCCGCTGGCAACTGCAATCGGCGCACCTGGTGCACGCCGCTCTCTACGTATTCTTGATCGGCATGCCTTTGCTCGGCTGGCTCGCCTTGAGCGCGGCTGGAAAGCCGATTCCCTTCTTCGGACTGGAATGGCCGGCGCTGATCGGACGCGACAAGGGACTGGCGAGCACCGTCAAAGACATCCACGAGGTCATCGGCACATTCGGGTACTACCTGATCGGCGTGCATGCGCTGGCAGCGCTCTTCCACCATTACGTGCTGCGAGACAACACACTGGTGCGTATGCTGCCCGGTGCGCGCACCGGCCTTCGTCCCGGACGAGTGGCCAGCCACGACGCGAATTGAACT
This sequence comes from Burkholderiales bacterium, assembly GCA_020853025.1. Taxonomy (GTDB): domain Bacteria; phylum Pseudomonadota; class Gammaproteobacteria; order Burkholderiales; family Casimicrobiaceae; genus VBCG01. Next base: position 14,925 of record JADYZP010000023.1, on the reverse strand, counting down.
GAGCGCGGGATCGCCTCGTGGTCCTGGCGCGATCGGCGATCCTTTGTGCGTTAGCATGCCGACTTGCCGGCTGCGAACCGCCAGCCTCGGAATGACCCCCACGGACTCCCTCGCAGGAGGAAAGCGATAGCCAAATTGCAGCGCGCAATGAGACACAGTATCGGTGAGTGGGGGCGCACCATGTCTGCGCGGGTCGGCCGCGCGCACGCGCTTGACCGATACGCCGACGAGCCGCCGCCGCTGCGCGCCGAGCTCTTCAGCGCGGACCAGATGGAGCAGCATGGCCGGAATCTTGCGGCGGCGCACCGTCTCCTGCCGCACCGTGTGCCGGACCAGTTGCTGCCGCGGCTCGCCACGAACGAGCGCATTCTCGACGATGTCTGCGGCCTGCTCACAACGGCGGTTGCCCAAGGGCGCCGGATCACGCCTGCCGCCGAGTGGCTGCTCGACAACTTCTACCTGATCGAAGAGCAGATCCGGACGGCCAAGCGTCACCTGCCCACGGGCTACAGCCGCGAGTTGCCCCGGCTTGCCTCCGGACCCTCCGCGCGGCTGCCGCGCGTCTTCGATCTCGCCTTCCAGGCGATCGCGCACGGCGACGGCCGGTTCGACGTGGAAAGCCTGTCGCGTTTCGTCGCTGCCTATCAAACGACCGCGCCGCTCAAGCTTGGCGAATTGTGGGCATTGCCGATCATGCTGCGCCTCGCGCTGATCGAGAACCTGCGGCGTATTGCCGCGCGCGTCGCGACGGGTACGGCGGGCCGCAATCGCGCCGAGGCGTGGGCCGACCAGATGCTGGACGTTGCCGAGCGCGACCCAACGAGCCTCATCCTGGTGATCGCCGACATGGCGCGTTCGCATCCGCCGATGGTGAGCTCGTTCGTGGCCGAGCTCGCGCGGCGACTGCAGGGCCACAGCGCGGCGCTGGCGCTGCCGCTCACGTGGATCGAGCAACGGCTCTCGGAGTCCGCCACCTCCATCGACCAGCTCGTGCAGGCGGAGGCGCAGGAACAGGCCGGCAAGCAGGTTTCGATCAGCAACACGATCGGCAGCCTCCGCCTGCTGGGCGCGACCGACTGGCGCGAGTTCGTGGAGACGATGAGCGAGGTCGACCACCTACTGCGCGAAGATCCGCACGGGCTGTACGGCCGCATGGACTTCGCGACGCGCGACCGCTACCGGCATGCGGTGGAATCGATCGCCAAGCGCAGCGATCTGTCCGAGAGTGAAGTCGCGCGCAAGGCCAGCCAGCTCGCCTGTGCGTACCCCATGGGGGCCGCCGCAGGCGATCCTCCCCGCGAAGCGCACGTCGGCTACTACCTCATTGACAAGGGGCGGCGGCAGCTCGAGCAGGAGGCGCGGGTGCGCTTCTCGCTGCGCGAGGCGCTGCGCCGAACCAGCACGCGCATGCCGCTGTTGCTCTATCTCGGCGTGATCGCGGCGCTCACCGCGGGAACGACTACCCTCCTGCTCGCCCAGGCGGCAGGCGACGGCATCGCCGACGCCTGGCTCGCGCTCCTCGCGATCCTGCTCGTGCTCGGGACGAGCCAGCTCGCCGTGGGAATGGTGAACTGGCTCGCCACGCTGCTCGTGGCCCCGAATGCGCTGCCGCGAATGGATTTCGCGGACGGACTGCCGCCGCCCTCGCGCACGCTCGTGGTCGTGCCCACGATGCTCGACCGTATCGAAGGGATCGAGGCTCTCGTCGAAGCGCTCGAGGTCCGCTTTCTCGCGAACCGCGACCCATGCCTGCATTTCGGGCTGCTGACGGACTTTCCCGACGCCCTGGCGGAATCGCTGCCCGCGGACGCGGCGCTGATTTCTGCGGCGCGTGCGGGCATCGCGAGCCTGAATGCGAAATACGGCGCGAACGGCGAAACGCCAGCGGATGATCACCAAGGCGGCATCTTCTTCCTGTTCCACCGGCCTCGCCGCTGGAACTCCGTCGAAGGTCGCTGGATGGGATACGAGCGCAAGCGCGGCAAGCTCGCCGATCTCAACGCGCTGCTCCGCGGCGGCGCGGCCGACCGGTTTGCGCTGATCGTCGGCGACATGGCGGCGCTGACCGGCGTGCGGTACGTGATCACGCTCGACACCGACACGCAGCTACCGCGCGACGCGGCGCGGCAGCTCGTCGGCGTGATGGCGCACCCGCTCAATCGCCCGCACCCGCACGTCGGCGGCAAGCGCCGAGGCCTGGTGGCGGAAGGCTACGGCATCCTGCAGCCGCGCGTGAGCATCGGCGTGTCCGGAGCCAATCGCTCGTGGTATGCGCGCCTGCACGCCGGCGATCCCGGCGTGGATCCCTATACCCGCGCGGTGTCGGACGTCTACCAGGACGTGTTCGGCGAGGGCTCGTTCATCGGCAAAGGCATCTACGACGTCGACGCCTTCGAGCGCGCGCTAGCTTGCCGCTTGCCCGAGAACCGGATCCTCTCGCATGATCTCCTGGAGGGTTGCTACGCCCGGTCGGGACTCGTAAGCGACGTGCAGCTCTACGAGGAATATCCAGCGACGTTTGCGGCCGACATGGATCGGCGCCACCGCTGGATGCGCGGCGACTGGCAGCTTCTCGCCTGGCTGCTGCCGTTCGTTCCTGGTCCGGTGCGCGGGCGCGTGCGCAACCCGCTATCGGCACTGTCGGTGTGGAAGATCGCGGACAATCTTCGCCGCAGTCTTGTCGCGCCGGCATTGACGCTATTGCTCCTGCTCGCCTGGGCGCTGCTACCGCACGCGTGGCTGTGGACGCTGGCGGTGATCGCGCTCATCACCGTGGCGCCCGCCTCGGCGATGATCGTCGAACTGCTGCGCAAGCCCGGCGAGATGCCAATTTTGCAACATGTGTCGGCCACGTTCGCGGCGCTGGGCCGGCAGGCCGCCCAGGCCGCGCTCACGCTCGCGTTCCTCCCGTACGAGGCGACCGTCAACCTCGACGCCATGGCCCGGGTGGCATGGCGCACGCTCGTCACGCGGCGACGGCTGCTCGAATGGAAGCCATCTGCGGTTGCGGAGGCCGACCGGGTCCGCAGCAAGGGCAGCGCCTTGGACTCGCCGTTTGCGGCGACAGTCACGGCCATGTGGATCGCCCCGGTGATCGCGCTTGGGGCGGCGATCGCGATCGTCGCCTTCGCGCCGCAGGCGATCGCGCTGGCCGCGCCGTTTCTGTTTCTGTGGTTCGTCTCGCCCGGCATCGCGTGGTGGATCGGCCGCCCGCCAGTGCGCCACGAGGCACGGTTGACGATGCGGGAGACGCAGTTCCTGCGCGACCTGGCGCGACGCACCTGGGCGTACTTCGAAACCTACGTGACCGCGGACAACCACTGGCTGCCGCCCGACAACGTGCAGGAGCATCCCGTCGCCGCCGTCGCGCACCGCACGTCACCCACGAACATGGGGCTTGCGCTGCTGGGCAACCTCACCGCGTACGACATGGGCTACATCCCGGGCGGACAACTCGTCCGGCGCACCGCCTACACGCTGGACGCGATGCAGACGCTGGAACGCCACGCCGGGCATTTCTTCAACTGGTACGACACCCGCTCGGGTAAACCGCTGCCGCCTGCCTACGTCTCGACGGTGGATAGCGGCAATCTCGCGGGCCACCTGCTCACGCTGCGGCCTGGCCTGATGGCGACGGTGGACGATCCGATCGTCGGCTGGCGGTGGTTCGAGGGCCTGGCCGACACGCTGCGCACGCTCGGCGACGCGATCGGCGGTGCGGCGCCACCGCCGCTCCTGCGCCTGCACCAGGAGCTGAAAACCGCATACGACTCCCGCCCGGTCACCGTCGAAGCATTCCGGTACTGGCTCGATCGGCTGGCGACGAGCACGACCGACGTCGTCGCGCATTTCGCTCCCGTGCTCGCTTCAGAGGACGAGGTCGCCGCCGCCAGCGATGCCGCGTTCTGGACCGAGGCGATGCAACGTCAGCTCGATGCCGTGCGCGAGGAGCTCGTGTTCGTCGCGCCGTGGAGCGCGCTCCCGCCCGCACCCGAAGAGCTTGCCGAGTTCCGCCGCGAGCGCGGCATCCCGACACTGCGCGAAGTGGCCGCGCTCGAGCGGGACCTGAGCCCGGAAATCGCCAGCCGCCAGGCACGGGAGGACACGTCGGCGCCGGCGCAAGCGTGGCTCGACCACTTCGCCGCTGCGATTGCGCAAGCGAGCCGCCGCGCTGAAGCGCGGATCGCGGAGATCGAGCACCTGGTGCTGCTCTGCGATGAGCTGTCCCGCATGGAGTACGGCCTGCTGTACGACGCGTCCCGGCATCTGCTGGCCATCGGCTACAACGTCGACGAGCACCGGCGCGACGCGAGCTCCTATGACCTGCTCGCATCGGAGGCAAGGTTGGGCAGCTTTGTGGCGATCGCGCAAGGGCTCATCCCGCAGGAGAACTGGTTCGCGCTCGGACGTCTGTTGACCGGCGCGGGCGGACAGCGCGTTCTGGTCTCGTGGAGCGGCTCGATGTTCGAGTACCTGATGCCGCAGCTGGTGATGCCGACGTACGAAGGCACGCTGCTCGACCAGACGTGCCGCGCGACGGTGCAGCGCCAGATCGCCTACGGTCGCCAGCGCGGTGTGCCGTGGGGTATCTCCGAATGCGGTTACAACGCCTTCGACGCCGCGCTCAACTACCAGTACCGCGCCTTCGGCGTTCCCGGCATCGGTTTAAAGCGCGGACTTGCCGAGGACCTCGTCGTCGCACCGTACGCGTCGGCGCTCGCGCTCATGATCACGCCGAACGAAGCCTGCCAGAACCTGGAACGCCTCGCCGAAGACGGCCTCGCCGGCCGGTTCGGGCTGTACGAGGCGATCGACTACACGCCTTCGCGCCTGCCGCGCGGGCAGGCGAGCGCGATCGTCCGCTCGTTCATGGCGCACCATCAGGGCATGATCCTGCTCGCCGTGGCACAGGTGCTGCTCGGGAGGCCGATGCAGAGGCGCTTCACCTCGGACCCGCGGTTCAAGGCGACGCTGCTGTTGTTGCAGGAGCGCATCCCCAAGGTGGCCACCTTCCTCGTGCACCCCGCCGAGCTGTCGGAGCGGCGCGCAGTGGCCGAAGGACCGGAAGCACCCGTGCGCATTCTCACAACGCCGAACACGCCGGTGCCGGAATTGCAACTGCTGTCGAACGGCCGCTATCACGTGATGGTCACCAGCGCGGGCGGCGGCTACTCCCGCTGGAAGGACCTCGCCGTCAACCGCTGGCGCGAGGACACCACGACCGATCAGTGGGGCACGTTCTGCTACCTGCAGGACGTCGCGGACGGCAAGGTCTGGTCGACTGCCCACCAGCCCACGCGGCAGCGTCCCGCGCATTACGAGGCCATATTCAGCGAAGCGCGTGCGGAATTCCGGCGGCGCGACGGCGACTTCGAGACGCACACCGAGATCGTCGTCTCGCCGGAGGACGACATCGAGCTGCGGCGGGTGCGCGTCACCAATCGTGCGCGCACGCGCCGCACGATCGAGGTGACGAGCTATGCCGAGGTCGCGCTCGCGCCGCCCGCCGCCGACGCCTTGCACCCGGCCTTCTCCAATCTCTTCGTCGAGACGGAGATCGATGTGCAACGCCGCGCGATCCTGTGCACGCGCCGGCCGCGCTCGCGCGACGAGCGGCCGCCGTGGACGTTCCATCTCATGGCAGCGCATGGCGTTGATTCGGTCGACGTTTCCTTCGAGACGGATCGCATGGCGTTCATCGGCCGCGGGCGCACGGTCGCGGCACCGCGCGCGATGGACGCGCCGGGACGCCTGTCCGGAGCGCACGGCTCGGTCCTCGATCCGGTCATGGCGATCCGCCACCGCATCACGCTCGATCCCCGGCAAACGGCCACGCTCGACCTGGTGTACGGCGTCGCAGAAACGCGGGAGACCGCGGTGGCACTCGCCGGCAAGTACCAGGATCGCCATCTCGCGGACCGCGTGTTCGATCTCGCGTGGACGCACAGCTGGGTGACGCTGCACCAGATCAACGCCACCGAGTCCGACGCGCAGCTCTATGCGCGTCTCGCAGGCGCCGTCATCTACACGAACGCATCGCTGCGTGCAGAGCCGCGCGTGCTCATCCGCAACCGTCGCGGCCAGTCGGACCTCTGGAGCTATGCGATCTCCGGCGACCTGCCGATCGTGCTGCTGCAAATCGGCGACGCCAACAACATCGAGCTCGTCCGCCGGATGGTGCAGGCGCACGCGTACTGGCGTCTGAAAGGCCTCGCGGTGGATCTCTTGATCTGGAACGAGGATCGCGGCGGCTACCGGCAAGTGCTGCAGGACCAGATCATGGGGCTGATAGCGGCCGGGATCGAAGCGCACGTCATGGATCGGCCTGGGGGCATCTTCGTGCGCCGCGCGGAACAGATCGCGGACGACGACCGCAGCCTGCTGCAATCGGTGGCGCGCGCCATCGTCACCGATCGGCGCGGCAGCCTCGCGGAGCAGGTCTCGCCCCGCGGCACGCCGGAGGTGCGGGTCCCGCGACTGTCGGCGACGCGTCCCCTCCCCGACCCCGCGGCGAGCGAGTGGGTGCCCCCCGCTCGCGAGCTGGTTCTGGACAACGGCACCGGCGGCTTCACCCCCGACGGCCGCGAGTACGTAATCTTGCTGCAACCCGGGACGCCGACCCCTGCGCCGTGGAGCAACGTGCTCGCGAATCCGGATTTCGGCAGCGTGATCTCCGAGAGCGGCGCCGCGTACACGTGGAGTGAGAACGCGCACGAGTTCCGGCTCACGCCGTGGCACAACGACCCGGTGACCGACGCCAGCGGTGAGGCCTTCTTCCTGCGCGACGAGGAGTCGGGCCAGCACTGGTCGCCGTTGGCGCTGCCTCGTCGCGGCACCGGTCCCTACGTCACGCGGCACGGCTTCGGGTATAGCGTGTTCGAGCACTGCGAGGACGGCATCGTCACCGAATTGTGGGCGTACGTGGCCATCGACGCACCGGTCAAGTATTCGGTGCTGAAGGTCCGCAACGCATCCGGTCGTGCGCGTCGGCTTAGCGCCACCGGCTACGTCGAGTGGGTGCTCGGCGACCTTCGCCCGAAGACCACGATGCACGTGATCACCGAGATCGATCCGCGCAACGGCGCCGTGTTCGCACGCAATGCCTACAACACCGAGTTTCCCGACCGCGTCGCGTTCTTCGACGTCGACGATCCGACGCGCAGCGTGTCCGGTGACCGCAGCGAGTTTCTCGGCCGCAACGGCACGCTCGCGGCGCCGGCCGCGCTCGAGCGCACCCACCTGTCCGGCAAGGTGGGCGCAGGCCTCGACCCCTGCGCGGCGCTGCAGGTCGGATTCGACCTCGCCGACGGCGAGGAACGCGAGATCGTGTTCCGGCTCGGGCTGGGGCGCACCATCGGCGACGCGGCGAGCCTCGTGCAGCGCGCGCGCGGACCCGCCGGGGCGCACGTCACGCTGCAGGCGGTGCATGCACACTGGCGGCGCACGCTGGGGACGCTGCAGGTCGACACGCCGGACATCGCGATCAACGTGATGGCCAACGGCTGGCTGCTGTACCAGACCATCGCCTGCCGGCTGTGGGCGCGCAGCGGCTACTACCAATCGGGTGGCGCCTTCGGTTTCCGCGACCAGCTGCAGGACACGATGGCGCTGGCGCACGCCGTGCCTTCGCTCATGCGCGAGCAACTGCTGCGCAGCGCCAGCCGCCAGTTCGTCGAGGGCGATGTGCAGCACTGGTGGCATCCGCCGACCGGCCGCGGCGTGCGCACGCGGTGCTCCGACGACTACCTGTGGCTTCCACTCGCGGCGGCACGTTACGTGAAGGCCACCGACGACACCGGCGTGCTGGAGGAAACGGTGCCCTTCCTCGAAGGGCGCCCCGTGCGCCCGGGCGACGATTCGTACTACGACCTGCCCGGCCGGTCGGGGCAATCGGCAACACTCTACGATCACTGCGTGCGCGCGATCGTGCACGGCCTGCGATTCGGCGAACGCGGCCTGCCGCTCATGGGTTCCGGCGATTGGAACGACGGCATGAATCTGGTCGGCATCAAGGGTGCCGGTGAAAGCGTGTGGCTGGGCTTCTTCCTGTGTCACGTGCTCGAGCAGTTCGCGACGGTGGCGCAGCGACGCGGCGACGCGCCGTTCGCGGACCGCTGCGCCGTCGAGCGGAGCCAGCTGGCCCGCAACCTCGAGCAGCACGCCTGGGACGGCAACTGGTACCGGCGCGCGTTCTTCGACGATGGAACCCCGCTGGGATCGACAGTCAACGACGAGTGCCGGATCGATTCCATTGCGCAAAGCTGGTCGGTGCTGTCAGGTGCCGGAGAGCCCGCACGCTCGCGCATGGCCATGCGAGCCGTCGACGAGCAGCTCGTGCGTCGCGACCACGGCATAATCCAGCTCCTCGATCCTCCGTTCGATCGTGGAGTGCTCGAACCGGGCTACATCCGTGGCTACGTGCCTGGCGTCCGCGAGAACGGTGGCCAGTACACGCACGCGGCGATCTGGACCGCGATGGCGTTCGCCGCGCTCGGCGACCGCGAGCGGGCGTGGGAACTGGCGACGATGATCAATCCGGTCACGCACGCGCGCACCGCGCCGGGGGTCGCGACCTACAAGGTCGAGCCCTACGTGATCGCCGCCGATGTCTACGCGCTGGAACCGCACGTTGGACGCGGCGGCTGGAGCTGGTACACGGGATCGGCCGGCTGGATGTATCGCCTCATCGTGGAGTCGCTGCTCGGCATCACGCGCGAGGGAAGTCGCCTCCGCTTCGCGCCGTGCCTGCCGGCGAACTGGCCGGGCTTTCGCATCGACTACCGCCGCGGCGAGGCGGTCTACGAAATTGCGGTAACGCAAGCGACGCACGACGGCGGCGCTGACACGCGTGTCACCCTCGACGGCGTCACGCAGAACGACGCTTCGATACCGATCGTCGACGAGCGCGCAACGCACCGCGTGAGCGTCGAGGTGGCGCCGGGGTCACGAAGCGGCCGGTGACGCGTCCGAAAACACTTCGCGCAATCCCTCCGGAAGCTGGCCTTGCACGTCTTTCATCTGGCCGGCACTGATGCTCTGTGCGATGGTGGACCCGATGGCGACGAGGAGCTTCGAGGCACGGGATGGCTCCACGCCAAGATGCCGTACGAGCTCCTGCTCGATCGTCTCCCGGGTGATGAGCTTGTCCGGACCGGGTGGAAGCGCGTACAGCGACGGCTGCAGCAGAGAAGGAAGCTGGGCAATGAGGTGGTCGGCCTCGTCCGGTATGAGCCTTCGTACCAGTGCTTCGAGAACGATCTCCAGCGCGGTCTCCGCCTCACCCCCTCTCTCGAGCGCGGTTTCGGCGCAGACCTGGTTGAGCAGGCGCCCATAAGTTGCTTCGGCACGGGCGGTGGTCCGCCTTTTCGAGCGGGACCTGGCGCTGGCCGCGGGCCCCCCGTCACCGATCTGGGTCTGGATGATCTCGGCCAGTCGATCGATCGGCGCAGCCTCGTCGAGGAGCAGGTCATCGAGCGTGACGATGCCGACGAAACGCCCGCCTTCCACCAGAGGTATGCGCCGAACGTTCCGCTTCTGCATCAGCCGGATAGCGCTGATCTGGGTGTCTGTCGATGCGAGTGTCGCGACGCCCGTGGTCATCACCTCGCCAACGGTGGTGGTGTGCGGGTCGAGCCCTCGGCCCAGCACCCGCACGGCGAGATCCCGATCGGTGATGATGCCGACGACGCTTCCCTTATCCTGCACGATCACTGCGCCAATGTTGTTGTGCTCGATCGCACGCGCGGCTTCCAGCACGGAGGTGGCCGGCTTCAACGTCACGAGACGCGGCCTTAGGTACCATTTGAGAGACATGTCGAGACTCCTCGTTGCGTTAATCATCCGGGCGGAATCGGCCACAGGCCACCGCCAAAGGCCTCGCATCTCGGCGCTGATCTTCCCCGGGACTCTGTCAGCGACCCCTCATGGCAAGCGCATCAGAATGGGTACGCCGGCCTTGCGCAGGCACCCGGTCGTGACGCTGCCCAGCAGTGCCGCCCTAACCGGTGCAGCATTGGCGCGCGTGACCATTGCGAGGATCGCGCCCCGATCGTTGCCTACGAAATCCGCGATAGCCTTCTCGGGTTCATCGCCGTGAAGTACTTCCCAGCTGACTTCGACCCCATATTCCTTGCCCAGAGCCACAGCGCGCGAATGCACATAGGAAGATTCGATAAGGTCTCCCGAGGGAGTGCCGGCGGCCGGCCGGGCGCGCGAGCCGAGAACCGAAATCACGACCAGCTGAGCGCCGAGCCAACGCGCCATTTCTGCCGCCTGTGCGCCGATCGACTCGTCGCCCGGCGTAGTATCCACCGGGATGACGATCCTCTCGACCTTGACCGGCACGCCCCGGTCTCCGGCAGGACGCTCGTGCGGCCGGTACACCAATATGGGGCCGCGACTACCGCGCAGCACGTTCATTGCGACGCTGCCGAGCACTGCCCCCAACACGCCGGAACGCCCTTGCGAGGTCATGGCGACGAGCGTCCCGGGTACCCGCGCGGCCTCATCGAGAATTGCCGACGCGACATCGCGGTCGGCGCTGATACATCGACTCTCGACCTTCAGTTCGGCGGCGAGAGCATCGACGTAGCGGGACGCCTCGGCGCGTTCGCCGTCGCCGTCGACAACGCGCAACAGCGTCAGTTGCGATCCCGTTGCCCGGGATATTCCGAGCGCATAGGGAAGGATCGATTCGGCGACGGTCGAGCCATCGACAGCTACCAGCAACCGTTCGTACATTTGCACCCTCCCGTTGCCCAACAAGGCAGTATAAGCCCAGGCCCGCCGCATCTTCCGCGACCTGACCGACACCCCGACGGACGTGAGCATCACCGAAAGCGACGTGCGCCTGCGCTTCCACCGCCGCGCGCACTTGTCGATCATCATCGCTTCCGGGATCCTCAACCCGCCGGCCAACGTGCCCTGCTGGAACGATTTCACGCCGGGAAGCGGGCAGCGGCCGATCTCGATCAGGCGGCCGCATGTTGTCCAACCCGCTTGCGGGCGATGAGCGTGGCAAAGGCCTTGTTCTTTCCGCCGGGCGCGTCGAAATCGCTGAATTCGGAATGGAGAATCTGCCAGCCGGCAAAGCGGGACTCCAGTTCCTTTTTCGGGAACAGGCAGTATCCCTCGGCGTCGAACATGTCGAGAAACGTCGTGCCTTCCGTCAGCACGTTGACGACGGCCACGCCGCCTTCGCGCACGCACGCCTGGAGGCTGGACAGCACCCGGAATGCGGTCGGGCAATCAAAGAACATCAGCAGCCCGATTGCGACGATCGCGTCGAAGTTTTCGTCGATCCGGTGATCGCGCAGGTCCGCAAGGATACCCTGAACAGGCAGCGCTTCCGCCGCCGCACGCTGACGGATATGGCCGATCGCCGCCGGACTGGCGTCGAGCGCCAGCACCGTGCAACCGCGCATGGCCGCGGCGAAGGCCAGATTGCCCATGCCGCAACCGTAGTCGAGCACCCGGCCGCTCAGGTGCGGAAGGGCGGCGATCTCGAACGGATTGAGGCCGAGGTCGCGATCGCGGGCCTGTTGCTCGAACTGCCGGTCGAAGAATTCGATGCTGCGGCTGGTTGGCATGGGTGCGGAATTGCGGGTCGAGCGTCGGATGCGCGATCCGGGGATTCGCTACAGTACCCTCGATGGCGACCAACGCGCGACGGATTTCCTCGATGCCTTCCGGCGGCAGTGGCGCCTGCGGTGGCAGCGGCTCTCCTCCAGGGGGCGCAACCCCTGGTGTCTATTTCGCTGCGCGGCCCCGGCCTTGTTGCAGCTCCTCTCGCTGTTCCTTGGTGAGCGCAGCGTCCACCTGTTTCCGCGCATCCCTCGCCGCAGTCCACATCTGCTGCCGGAGTTCTACCAGGCTCTTGTACGCCTTGCCAACGGCGGCATCGTCGGCCTTGCCCGAGGCCATCAGCTCGCGCAACTTGAACTGCTGCACCTGCATCTTGCCCATGAGGTCCCAGTGCTTCGTGGACAGGCCCTCCTGGATTTTGGTGATCTTCTCGCGCTGATCGTCGGTGAGGTTGAGCGCTCCGCCGAAGTCGGCGCCGTAGTCACCCATCATGCCGGGGCCCATCCCGTAGCCACCCATCATGCCGCCGCCCATGCCGTAGCCGCCCATCATGCCGCGGCCCATCATGCCGGGTCCGTAACCCGCCTGACCCTGGCCGTAGCCACCCATCATCCCGGGGCCGTTGCCGCGCTGCCCCTGTCCATAGCCGCCCATCATTCCAGGTCCGCCGCCGCCCATCTGGGCGTAGGTGAACGGGATCGTCACTGCGATCGCAACTGCCGCCAGCACGGCAGCGAGAGTCCGCTTCTTCAGGTAGTTCTCCCTGCGGCCGGTTTCGGATCCGGACTTGACCGTTGAGGCATTCATTGCAATCTCCTTTGGAAAATCCGGGCAACGGGGCGTGCCCATGCCATGCATTGTGCGCCGACGACACACAGCTCCGTCATGCCGGAACGTGCGCGCGCCGGCCGAAGCTATTCCGGTTAATTCGACCTTGCGACGAACATCGAAGTTCGAATCTAGTCCGCGCAGCGGTGCGGCGATTGACGCAGATCAACACGCTGTCTGCCCTGGTTGGTCCGGCCAAGCCCGACACCTGCCGCGGGCAATTCACTGCAAACCAGGGTTGGGCTCCCCTCCTCCCTCATGGTGCGGTTTGTCTGCGCTCGAGGGCTTCGGAACGAGGCTGGGCCGGGGGCGGAGGCGCATGCTGCCAGGGCCGAATTGGGAACTATCGGCGGCCTCTGGCGGTCTCCTTGGGCCGCCGATTGTTCTGCTAGACTCATCCGATGATCAGGGTTCGCCGCGTGCTGTTGCTCCTGTTGCTCGTCACGGTGCCGTTTCAGGCAGCGCTGGGCGCGACCGGGTCGCACCGGGTAACAGACACGCATCCAGCTCAGGACGCCGGGCGCGCGCACCTTGGCCACGATGCGGCGGCCAGCGGACATCTCCCCTACGCGTCGGACATCGCCAGCGTGCAGCATGGCTCGATCGCCGATCCGGGCCCCTTTCAGGCGCACGACGCGGCAGGCAAGTGCAAGCTATGCAGCGAATGCTCCTTTTCATCCGCCGCGATACCTGCCGCTTCCCATGAAGTGACACCTCCCTCCGACACCGCACTGCGGGTGTCCTCGTTCGTCGAGCCGGATCTCGCATTCCATGCCGGCGACAAACTCTTCCGTCCGCCCCGAACCTGCGTCGCCTGAATCGGCGCGACCCGCGACCTGCTGCACGAACTGCTCACGGTCGACTCCGCGGCGCGCATCGCCTTGCTCAACAACGCAGGCCTGAAGGCGAGCCTGGCCGAGCTGGGCATCAGCGAGGCCGACCTCGTGCAAGCCGGGCGCCTGCCCAATCCATAGTTCACGTTTGACAACCGGCGCAACAGCGAAGTGACCACCATCGAGCGGACGGTGATGTTCAGCGTGATGTCGCTGCTGACGCTGCCGTTGGCGCAGGAAGTCGCGCAGCGTCAGGTCGAGGCAACGCAGCTGCAGGTGGCGGCCATTTCGAGGCGGGAATGCAAGGGGCGATCGTGATCGCCGCAAATCAATGACATGAGGAGCAAACGATGAAACGCAGAGCATTTGTCGGTGGCGCAGTGGCGACCGCCGTATGGTTGGCCGGACCGCAGGCCTGGGCGCAGACAGACACCTCGGTCGAGGTATGGAAGGACCCCAGTTGCGGTTGCTGCAAGGACTGGATCACGCACATGCAGAGCAACGGCTTCACCGTGCGTTCGCACGATTCGGGCAATGCGGCGGCGCGTACGCGGCTTCGCATCCCGTTGCAATATGGCTCCTGCCACACCGCCAGCGTCGGCGGCTACGCGATCGAAGGCCACGTGCCCGCTCGCGACATCCGCCGTCTGCTGCAGGAGAAGCCGGCCGCGGTCGGCCTGACGGTGCCGCGCATGCCCGTTGGATCGCCGGGCATGGACGGGCCCGCCTACGGTGGTCGGCGCGACCCCTACGACGTGCTGCTCGTCCTGGCGGACGGGACCAGCAAGGTCTTCCAATCCTATCGCTGAGACGCCGATATGCTCCGCACGCTCAAGGTCCTGGGATTCGTGCTCAGTCGCAGGCATCCGATGCCGAGGATCAGCAGGCCCATCAACGCCATCGCCCATTCGGCGAGCGTCGGAATCGGCGCCGTTGCCACCGGGACCGGGATGGGTGCGAACAACGCGCTGACGTTGGCGAGATCGTCCATCCACACAACACAGGCCTGCGCACCGGAGCACGCGCCCGACCATCCGGAGAAGCGGTAGCCCGGCGCGGGTGTGGCCAGCAAGGTGACCTCGGTACCGGAGGCAAAGGCGGCGCTGCAGGCCGTCCCGCAGTTGATTCCGCCGGGCACGCTGACGATCGCGCCCTCCCCGAAGTCGTGCACGGTCAGCGCGAACTGTCCCGCGGCAACCGGGGCGAACGTCGCCTGCACCGCCGCGTTGGCATTCATCGTGAGGTCGCAGGTGCTCGTCCCGCTGCAGGCGCCGCTCCACCCCGCGAAGCGGTAGCCATGGTCCGGATGCGCGATGACGCTCACCGCGGCGCCCGCGGCAAAGCCCGCGATGCAGCGCGTGCCGCAATCGATGGCACCGGGCGTGGTCGTGACGACGCCGCCGGTACCTCCGGTGACGGTCAGCGTGTAATGCGCGTTGTCGACGAAGGCCGCGCCGACGGTTCGGGCCTCGGACATGGTCACCGCGCACGTCGGGCCCGCACCCGAGCACGCGCCCGACCAGCCGGCGAAGGTCGAGCCTGCGGCCGCTACGGCGGTGAACGACCATCGCCTTAAGGCGATGGCTTCATTCGACGGCTCAAGCCGGTGAGAGTCGGCCTCGGGGCCGACCATCTCAGACCACCTTGAAATTGTCGTCCGGTTGCTCTGGCTTTTGATCTT
>JADYZP010000022.1 GCA_020853025.1 Burkholderiales bacterium | reverse complement strand
CTACGCGTCCGCCGATGCGACGGCGCCGCATCTGAACACCTACTCGATCCTGGTCGGCGCCGCGGCCAGCGGCGAGTGCTGGACGTGCCTGGTCAACAATCTGCCGGTGAACATGTTCGGGCCGTGAACGCCTGGAAGTCGCTGACCCATTTTGGTTTGCGGCGGAGGAAGTAACGCCAGCGGCTGTGGGCGCGCGCCAACGCGGCACGGCGTCTTGGCGCCGCCGGCTGCAACGCGCGCAGCACATTCGCTTAACGCGCCGCCGGAAGGAATTGGCGGTAGCATGGTGCCTGATCGGAGGCGCGATATGAGCGATGCACAAAAGGAACCGACGGGGCCCGACCTTGCCCAGGGCGTGGCGCAGGACCAGCTCGGCGAGGGTACGATGCTGGCTGGGCACGTCGGCGACGAGGCGGTGCTGCTCGCCCGGCGCGGTGGCGAGTTCTTCGCCATCGGCGCCACGTGCACGCATTACAGCGGCCCGCTGGCGGAGGGCCTGCTGGTCGACGACACCGTCCGCTGCCCGTGGCACCACGCCTGCTTCAGCCTGCGTACGGGCGAAGCGTTGCGTGCGCCGGCGTTCGCACCCGTCGCCTGCTGGGCCACCGAAGTTCGCGACGGCAAGGTGTTCGTGCGCGAAAAGAGCTCGCCCGAGCCTCGCCGAACGTTGGCGAACGCCGCCGAGAAACCGCAGAAGATCGTGATCGTCGGTGGCGGCGCGGCGGGCTTCGCCGCGGCGGAGATGCTGCGTCGCGAGGGTTACGCAGGCAGCATTGTCATGGTGAGCGACGACGATGCAGCGCCGGTCGACCGCCCGAACCTGTCCAAGGATTACCTCGCGGGTACCGCGCCGGAAGAGTGGGTACCGCTGCGCGACGACGCCTACTACTCCGAGCAGCACATCGATCTGCGCCTCCGAACCGCTGTTACCGGCCTCGACGTCGCGGCGCGCGAAGTCACGCTTGCCGACGGCGGCAGGCTCGCCTACGACCGGCTGTTGCTCGCGACCGGCGCCGAGCCCGTCCGGCTGTCGTTGCCGGGCATGGACCTGCCACACGTCTTCACGCTACGCACACTCGCCGACTGTCGCCGGATCATCGCGCGCGCGACCGCGTCCAGGCGCGCCGTGGTGATGGGCGCGAGTTTCATCGGCCTCGAGGTCGCGGCGGCGCTGCGCGCCCGCGGCCTCGACGTGCGTGTGGTGGCGCCGGAGAAGCGTCCGATGGAACGCGTGCTGGGCCCGGAGCTCGGCGACTTCGTCCAACATCTGCACGAGGAGCACGGCGTGGTCTTCCACCTCGAAGACGCGGCCATCGCCGTCGACGAACGTCAGGTGCTGCTGAAGGGCGGCGCGCAGATCGACGCCGACCTGGTGGTCGCCGGCGTCGGAGTGCGGCCGCGCCTCGCCTTGGCCGAGCACGCGGGCCTCGCGATCGACCGCGGCGTGATGGTAAACGCGTTCCTGGAAACGAGCGCGCCCGGTGTCTTCGCCGCAGGCGACATCGCCCGCTGGCCCGATCCCCACAGCGGCGCGCCGATTCGCGTCGAGCACTGGGTCGTGGCCGGGCGCCAAGGGCAAACCGCCGCACGCAACATGCTCGGCGCGCAGCAGGCGTTCGACGCGGTCCCGTTCTTCTGGAGCCAGCACTACGACGTCCCGATCAATTACGTCGGGCACGCCGAGACGTGGGACACGATCGAGGTCGACGGGGACGTCGCCGGCCGCGACTGCGCCATGCGCTACAAGCGAAACGGCCGCGTGCTGGCCGTGGCGTCGATCTACCGGGATGCGGAGAGTCTCATCGCCGAGGTCCAGATGGAGCGGGCAGCGGCTCATCGGTGAGCCCGCGGCCGCTTTGACGAACGTCAGAGATTGCAGAACATCAGCTCGAACTCGACGTCGCGGTCGAACACGGTGCCGCGGTCCATGCCTGACACGCCGAGAAAGCGGATGTTGAGCGCGTACTTGTTCGCGCTGATCTCGGGAACGCAGGAGAGGTTTCGCGCGACCTTCAGGCGCAACAGCTGCGCGACCTTGGTCGTCGTCAGCATCAGCTGGAACACGCCGCGATAGGCGACGTGCCGGCCGGCGCGGCCGTTGTCGCGCAGCAGCTTCAGGATGATCGCCGATCCGGCACGGATCGGGGCGAAGGGCTCGATCCAACCGCGCAAGTCGTTGCGCCGTGTGCCCGGATCCTGGTGCAGCCACCAGTGGTACGCCGGCAGGTCGAACTCGCAGACGCCGCCGGGAATGGCGGTGCGCTGCTTGATCGCCATCAGCCACTCGTTGTCGCGCAGATGCGCGCCGACCTTGCCGGCCTGCGCGAGCAGATTCGCGTTCACGGCGTCGATCTGGTCGAGCAACTCGTCGAGTGCGCCCTGATCGATCTGCGGGTTCTGGCGCAACGGACCCAGCACCTGTCTCTGCCGCTCGAGTTCCTGCAGCAGGTCGGTCTTCAGGTCCGCGCGCGCGGCGACGTCGTTGATCTCGAACAGCGCGAGCAGCGCCGCATGGTGGTCCTGTGCGGCATCCTGTGCGACGAAGTACCCGGTGCGCGCAAACAGATCCTCGAGGCGCATCAGCGTGCGCACACGCTCGTTCAAAGGATGTTCGTAGCGAATCACTTGTGGATTGCGCAATCGCGTAGCGGTCCATTGTCCGGCGAACCGCCGGCCGGTTCAAGTGCACGCGACTTCCCGGCGCATTCGCGATAGAGGTTATCGAGGCGCGCGACCTGCGGCGCGAGCGCGGCGGGGGGGCCCGCGTTGTCGATGACATCGTCGGCGCGTGCGAGCCGCTGCGGACGTGAAAGCTGGGTCGCCATGATCGCGCGTACTTCGTCCTCGCCGATCGCGCTTCGGGCCATCACCCGGCGTACCTGCTCGTCTTCCGGGCAATCGACGACCAGTACCCGCGCCACTTTGGGCAGCAGCGTTCCACGCTCGAGCAGCAGCGGCACGCTGAGCAGGCCATAGGGCGCCCGCCAGCCGCCGATTTCGGCGTCGAGTCGCGCGAGTATCAGCGGATGCAGCAAAGCCTCGAGCTGCGCGCGTAGCGCCGGGTCGGCGAACACGCGCCGGCGTAGCCACTCGCGGTCGAGTTCGCCATCCGGGCGGCAGCATTGCGCACCGAAGGCTTGGCACACCGCGCGATGCCCGGCCTCGCCCTTGGCCGTCACTGCGTGCGCGGCGACGTCGGCGTCGGCGATGTCCGCACCCAGCGCCGCGAATGCCCGCGAAACCTCGGTCTTGCCGCTACCGATGCCTCCGGTCAGTCCGACGACGTAGGTCATGGCTGGGGCCCCGGCTAGGCCGGAAAGTAGATCTTCACCAACGCAGGACCCCAGAACAGCGCAATCATCCCGGCGATCGCAAGGTAGGGGCCGAAGGCGAGCGGAATGTTGTGGTCGCGGCCCTTGAAGACGATGAGGCCGATGCCGATCAACGCTCCGACGACGGAGGAACCGAGCACGATCAGCGGCAGCACCTTCCAGCCGAGCCACGCACCCAGCGCCGCCAGCAGCTTGAAATCGCCGTAGCCCATGCCTTCCTTGCCGCGAATGATCTTGAACAGCCAATAGATCGACCACAGCGTCAGGTAACCGGCGATGGCGCCGATGACCGCTTCGGACGGGCCGACGAAGAGCCCGAACAGATTGGCGACGAGCCCACCCCACAGCAGCGGCACCGTGAGATCGTCGGGCAGCAGCTGGGTGTCGAAGTCGATGCAAACGAGCGCCAGCAGCGTCCACAGCAGCACGCACGCGGCCAAGCCCTGCCACGTTGGGCCAAACTTCCAGATGGCAGCGGCAGCCAACGCGCCGCCCAGGATCTCGACCAGCGGATAGCGGGGCGAGATCGCCGTCCCGCAGCCGCTGCACCGGCCGCGCAACAGCAGCCAGCTCAGCACCGGAATATTCTCCAGCGCGCCGATCCGGTGGCCGCAGGCGGGACACGCCGAGCGCGGCACGACGAGGTTGTAGCGCGGCAGCGCCGGAGGCGTTTCGCCCTTCAGCTCCGCGCATTGCTGCGCCCAGCCGCGCTCCATCATCTGCGGCAGGCGGTGGATCACGACATTGAGAAAACTGCCGATGCACAGACCCACCGCCGCGGCCAGCACCGTGGCCACCACGGGGTCGAGCAGATAGGGGGGCATCGGCCCTGGGTCGCGTCCGAACGGCTGCGCGTTAAATCACCGCGCCGAGCTTGAAGATCGGCAGGTACATCGCCACGACCAGGCCGCCAATGACAACGCCCAGGAAGACGATGATGATCGGCTCCAGCAGGCTCGACAGCGCAGCGACCGCGTCGTCGACCTCGCGCTCGAAATAATCGGCGATCTTGCCCAGCATGTTGTCCAACGAGCCCGATTCCTCGCCGATCTGGATCATCTGCAGCACCATGGTCGGAAACAGCGCGGTGTTGCTCATCGAGTTGGTGAGGCTGGTGCCGGTGCTGACTTCGGTCTGGATCTTCTTCGTCGCGGCGGCGAAGACGGCGTTGCCTGCCGCACCCCCCACGGCGTCGAGCGATTCGACCAGCGGCACTCCCGCCGCGAACATCGTCTGCAGCGTGCGGGTCCAGCGCGCGATGGTCGCCTTCTCGAGGATTCCGCCGATGATCGGAATCTTCAGGATCAGCCGGTCGAAGCCGAAGCGGAACGCCGCCGAGCGCCGGTACATGATTCCGGTACCGATGATCGTGCCGACGATGACCAGGAACACCAGCCACCACCAGGAGACGACCCATTCGGAGATCGCGATCACGATCAGCGTCGGCGCCGGCAGATCGGCGCCGAAACTCGAGAACACCTGCTTGAACGACGGGATCACGAAAATCATGATGATCCAGACGACGACGACCGCCACGACCATGACCGAAATCGGGTAGAACAGCGCCGACTTGATCTTGCTCTTGATGGCGAGCATCTTCTCCTTGTAGGTCGCGAGCCGGTCGAGGACTGCGTCGATCGTTCCCGACGCCTCGCCGGCCGCGACCAGGTTGCAATACAGCGGATCGAAGTGCTTCGGATGCTCGCGGAACGCCTGCGCCATCGACGAGCCGGTCTCGATCTTGTTCTTGACGTCCATCATCAGCCGCGAGAACCGCGCGTTGCTGTGCCCGCGGGCGACGATCTCGAAGGACTGCAGCAGCGGCACGCCGGCCTTCAGCATGGTCGCGAGCTGCCGCGTGAAGAACGTGATGTCCTTTTCAGTGACCTTGCTGCCGCCGCGGAACGCCTGTCGCTTGATCTTCACGACACGGATGCCCTGGCGCCGCAGGTTGGTCGTGACGACGGTTTCCGACGCCGCCTTGGCCTCGCCGCGGACCTGGCGGTTGCTGCGGTCGACGCCTTCCCAGATGTACGTGTATTCCTTGACGTCGCGGCGCTGGGCGGTGGTGGTAGCGGTAGCCATGGTTCGGATTCCTTGCGAGACGGATCAGGCGTCGCCCGTCATTCGTTGGTGATCGCCTCGATTTCCTCGAGCGACGTGATGCCCGCCTTGACCTTCAGCAAGCCCGATTGCCGAAGATCCCGAACGCCTTCTTTGCGCGCCTGCTCGCCGATATCGAGCGCGTTGCCGTTGCGCATGATCACCTGGCGCATTTCGTCGGTGATCGGCAGCACCTGATAGACGCCGACGCGGCCCTTGTAGCCGGTACCTTTGCAGTGGTCGCAGCCGACGGGCCCGAGCGGCTGCCACGATCCGTCCAGGTCCTCCTCGGTGAAGCCGGCGCGCAGCAGCGCCTCGATCGGGATGTCCTCGGGCTTCCGGCACTGCGTGCACAGCCTGCGGCCCAGCCGCTGCGCGGTGATGAGGATCACCGACGAGGCGATATTGAACGGTGCGACACCCATGTTGAGCATCCGCGTCAGCGTCGTCGGCGCATCGTTGGTATGCAGCGTCGAGAGCACGAGGTGCCCGGTCTGCGCCGCCTTGATCGCGATATCTGCGGTCTCGAGATCGCGGATCTCGCCGACCATGATGATGTCCGGATCCTGTCGCAGGAACGCCTTCAGCGCCGACGCGAAGGTGAGTCCCGCCTTGTCGTTGACGTTGACCTGGTTGACGCCCGGGAGCTGGATTTCGCAGGGATCCTCGGCGGTGGCGATGTTGACGCCAGGCTGGTTCAGGATGTTGAGGCAAGTGTAGAGCGATACGGTCTTGCCGCTGCCGGTCGGCCCCGTTACCAGGACCATCCCGTAGGGTCGCCCGATGGCGAACATCATCGCTTCCTGCTGGTCGGGCTCGTAACCCAGCGCCTCGATGCCGAGCTTCACGCCCGCCGAATCGAGGATCCGCATCACGATCTTTTCGCCGTAGAGCGTGGGCAGCGTCGACACGCGAAAATCGATCGACCTCGACTTCGACAGCACGATCTTCATCCGGCCATCCTGCGGGACGCGCTTCTCCGAAATATCGAGCTTGGAGATGACCTTGATCCGGGAGGCGACCTTGTCCTTGATGGCGAGCGGCGGCTGCGCGATTTCCATCAGGATGCCGTCGACCCGATAGCGGACGCGGTAGAAGCGCTCGTAGGGCTCGAAATGGATGTCGGAGGCGCCGATCGAAATCGCGTCGGTGAGGAGCTTCTGGATGTACTTGACGATCGGCGCGTCTTCGACGTCGGATTCGTCCTCGATCGCCGGGGCGGGGGCGCCGTCCTCGAGGCCGATTTCCATGTCCTCGAGGTTGGCCATGTCCTTCAGCGTCGCGCCGGTGGACTCGACGATCTTGAGGATCGCCTGGCCCAGCTTGTCGTCCTCGACGACAATGGGTTCCGGGACGAGGTTGGTCTTGAAGCGAACCTCGTCCAGCGCCTGCAGGTTGGCTGGGTCCGAGACGGCGACGAAGAGCTTGTTGCTGCGCTTGAAGAGCGGCAGCACACGGCGCGCCTGCGCGATCTTCACGTCGACCAGTTCCTTGCTGATCTGGTCCAAGTCGAAGCTCGCGAGGTCGAGCAGCGGCGTGCCGAAGGCGCGTGACGCGAACACGGCGAGCTGCTGCGCGGTCAGTCGCTTGCCGATCAGCACCTGTTCGACGAAGCTGACGTTCGCGGCGTGCGCCTGCGACTGTAGCGCCTCGGCCTCGTATTCGGACATCAGGCCGTTTTGCGCAAGCGCGCGCGCAAGTCCGCTGATGTTGCGGGGAGCGGTGGCGGCGTGCGTGGCCATGAACGTGGGTATAGGGTCCGCTAGCGAATCGTGATACTGGATCAGCAATCAAGCAAGCAACATGCCCGCAGAGGCGCTCCGGCAACATAACCGCATGCTATTCCATCGGCATAAAACTTAGTGAGTCGATGATGCCTTCTCGACAGGTGTTTGTAAAGACGTCGCCGCGCGGCCGACCGGAGGCATCAGTTTGACCACTTTTACCGCCCGATCCTGAGTTTGCAGGATTTCCAGCATTTGGCCGTGCAGGGCGAAGGCCCGCCCGGCATCCGGAATCTCGCCCAGATGTTCGAGAATGAGCCCGTTCAGCGTTTTCGGGCCACCCAGCGGAAATTGAGTGCCGAGCCGGCGATTGAGCGTGCGCAGCATCGACATGCCGGCAACGACGACGCTGCCGTCGGGCTCGCGGCGGAAAACCTCGGTACCGCCCGGCGCCTGCGTCGTGAACTCGCCGATGATCTCCTCGACGATGTCCTCGATGGTGACCAGGCCCTGCAGCTCGCCGTACTCGTCGACGACCAGCCCGAGCCGTTGCCGGTCGTTCTGGAACTGGGTCAGCTGGGTCAAGAGCGGCGTGCCGGCCGGGATGAAGTACGCGGGGCGCAACAGCGGCCGCAGCCGCTCGGCGTTGAGTTCCCCCGCCGAGAGCTGGAGATTGACCACCGACTTCAACGGCAGCACGCCGGCGATATTGTCGAGCGTTTCGTCGTATACCGGAACGCGCGAGTGGTATGACGTCGCTAGCTGCTGCCTCAGCAGTGTCGGCTTCTCGGCGAGGTCGAGCGCATGGATGCGATTGCGCGGCGTCATCACGTCGTCGACGGTGATCGCCTCCAGGTCCATCAGGTTGGCGAGCATCGTCTTGTGCTTGCCGCGGAAATACGCGCTGCCTTCGAGCACCAGCGAGCGCAACTCCTCGAGTGTGAACGGCGTCCCGCCGTCGGGGGCCGGCCGGATGCGCAGCAGCCGCAGCAGTCCCTGCACGAACAGGTTCACGAACCAGACGACGGGTGTCAGCACGCGCAGCATCGGCGTCAGCACGAAGGCGACCAGCGGTGCGATGCGATCCGCGTGCGTGGCGCCGATTACCTTTGGCGTGATCTCGGAAAAGACGAGGATCAGGAAGGTGACCGCGACGGTGCTCGCCGCCAGCGCGAATTCGCCGCCGCCCAGGAGCCGCGCCGCGATGACCCCGGACAGCGTCGCGGCGCCGGCGTTGATCAGGTTGTTGCCGAACAGAATGACGCCCAGCAGGCGGTCGGTCTGCGCAAGCAGTGCGACGGCTAGCTTGGCACCCTTGTTGCCGCGCTGGGCGCGGTGCTTCAGGCGATAGCGGTTGGCGGCCATCATCGCCGTTTCGGCGATGGAAAAGAATCCCGACAGGATCAGCAGCACCGCGAGTGCGAAGACGAGCGAAGCGAGCGGGAAATCGTCCAATGGGCAGGCAAGGCGGTAGCGACGGCCCAGTATTCGACGCCGGCAGCGTCGCTGTCAAATACGCGGTCGCGCCATCAGCGTCCGAGCACAATCTCGGACACGAACTTGCTGCCGAGATACCCAAGCACCAGCAGCGCGGTGCCGGCGAGTATCCAGTACAGCGCGCGCCGGCCGCGCCAGCCGTAGCGCCAGCGGCCGAACAGCAGCATGCCGATCGTCAGCCAGCCCAGTACCGAGAACAGGTTCTTGTGGTTGAAGGTGACCGGCCGACCGAAGAGTTCTTCCGAAAACAGGAGGCCGCTGGCGAGCGTCAGCGTGAGCAGCACGAATCCGGCGCCGACCAGCCGGAACAAGAAACGCTCGAGCGTCAGCAACGGCACGGCACTGCCGTCCTCGGGCAGCGCGAGTCCGCGGCGCAGGCGTTTTTCGAGACCGGTGAGCAGCAGCGCCTGCAGCGCCGCCACGACCAGCAGCGCGTAGGCGACCAGCGCGATCGCGATATGCACGGTCGCCCACGACGCTCCAGCATAGGGAAAGCGATGCGGACTGCCGCCCGCGAGCGGCGCCAGCGCACACACGGCGGCGACCGGAAGGATCACCGCGCCGACCGCCGGCAACTTGGTGAGCACACCCGATGTCAGCGCGACCAGCACCGTCAGCCAGGCCACCAGCGACAGCGCATGCTGGAACGAGAGGTCGAGGCCGTCGGGCGTGAACACCGAATTGCCGAGCGTGATCGCCTGCGCGACGAGCGCCAGCACAATCAGCACGGTCGCCACGCCGGCGCGCGTGCCCACCGGGGAACTCGCGCTGCGTAGCCACGCGGCAACGCCATACAGGGCGGCGACGACGAGGTACAGTAAAATCACGGTTTCTGGAGGAATTCGGCCGGCGCGCGAAGGCACGCGCGGCGATTCCCCAGTTTACCCGAACCTCGCCGCGGCCCAGTTGTCGCGCGCCAGCCCCCGGAACTACCAATGCTCGAAAATCTGACGCAACGATTGTCAGGGGTCGTCAAGGGCTTGCGCGGGCAGGCGCGCCTGACCGACGACAACATCGCCGACGCGCTGCGCGAGGTGCGCTTGGCGCTCCTCGAAGCCGACGTCGCGCTGCCTGTCGTTCGCGAGTTCGTCGCGGCGATCCGGGAAAAGGCGGTCGGCGAGGAGGTCGTCGGCTCGTTGACTCCTGGCCAGGCGCTGATCGGTGTCGTCCACCGCGAGCTCACCGCGCTGATGGGTGGCGTCGCGGTGCCGCTGTCGCTTGCCGCGCAGCCGCCGGCGGTGATCCTGCTGGCCGGCTTGCAGGGTGCGGGCAAGACGACGACCGCCGGCAAGCTTGCGCGGCTCCTGTCCGCCGAGCAGAAGAAAAAGGTGCTGCTGGTCTCGGCCGACGTCTACCGCCCGGCGGCAATCGAGCAGTTGCGCGTGCTGGCCGGACAGGTCGGCGTCGATTTCTTCGCCTCTGACGCGAGCCAGCAGCCGGTCGCCATCGCCACCGCGGCGCTCGACTGGGCGCGTCGCCACTACCACGATGTGCTGATCGTCGACACTGCGGGCCGGCTCGGTATCGACGAGGCGATGATGCGGGAGATCGCCGAGCTGTCCGCCGCCGTGCATCCGATCGAGACGCTATTCGTCGTCGACGCGATGCAGGGGCAGGACGCGGTGAACACGGCAAAGGCCTTTCGCGATACGTTGCCTTTGACCGGCGTCGTGCTGACCAAGCTCGACGGCGACGCGCGCGGTGGCGCCGCATTGTCGGTGCGTCACGTGACCGGTGCGCCGATCAAGTTCGCCGGTATAGCCGAAAAAATCAATGGGCTCGAGGTATTCCATCCGGAACGGATGGCGTCGCGCATTCTCGGCATGGGCGATGTGCTGTCGCTGATCGAGGACGTGCAAAGAAACGTCGATGTCGCCGAGGCGCAGAAGCTCGCCAAGAAGGTGAAGTCGGGCAAGGGCTTCGATCTCACCGACTTCAAGGCACAGATCGGGCAGATGCGAAAAATGGGCGGCATCGCCGGAATGATGGACAAGCTTCCGGCCGAGCTCGCGCGCGCCGCGCAGACCACGTCGGTCGACGAGCGCCGCATCGGCCGCATCGAGGGCATCATCGATTCAATGACGCCGGCCGAGCGCGCGAAGCCGGACCTGCTGAAGGCGTCGCGCAAGCGCCGCATCGCCGCGGGCGCCGGCGTTTCGGTTCAGGAAGTCAACCAGTTGCTCAACCAGTTCGAGCAAACGCAGAAGATGATGAAAATGGTTGCCAAGGGCGGCATGCAGAAGATGCTGCGCGGCATGAAGGGGATGTTGCCGGGATTGCGTTAACCTCCGCGGTAGGGCGACCTACCGGAGGTCCATGCGCGCGCGCCGTTCATGCGTCGTGGAGCGGCTTGGCCCGGCGTTGCAGCGGGTTGCGCCTTGCAATGTTCGCGCCGATCAGCAGCAGGTACACGTACGACGCGTAGCCGACCGCGGTGTTGCGCTCGATCTCGACCAATGCCGCAACGATGCCAACGACGATCACCGCCGCTGCAAACAGGAATCGTCGCCGCAGAACCCGCCAGACGGCAACCGCATCGAGCACCGACTCGTTGAACAGGTGCCGCGCCGAGTGGCGCCACATCAGTGCCTCGCAGGTCAGGAGCAGCAGCAGATTGGCACCGTAGAGCATGGCGGCAAGCGGCAGTTCTGGATTGTCGCCGATGAATGCGGTCAGCGGCGGCACGAAGGTCGTGAACAGCAGGAACGCCAGATTCAGCGATCCGATGGTGGCATCGACATCGCGCAGGCGCCGCAGCAGGCGCAAGTGCGCGAGCCAGAATACGCAGAGGACCGCGAAGCTGATCACGTAGTCGTCGACGTGCCGCAGCAGCGCGCCCAGCGCTGCGAAGACCTGCCGCGGATCGCTTCCGACGTGCTCGGGCAGCTTCAAGTCGAGGACGAGCAGCGTCATCGCCACCGCAAAAATACCGTCGGTCAGCGCTTCGAGGCGCGCTTTGGGCAAGGGGAGAGGATTGAGCACGGCAGTCGGGGTGGGCGGTGGGCAGCGCGTCGCCAGTGTAGCGGGCGCGAAGCGATCGAGCTAAGCCTTTGATTTTTATGATCGCCTCGTCCATGGCGGCATGCACGGCGGGCCCGGGTCCGGCTTGTGGCGGCGCCGGAAATCGTCGTATAATCAACGTCTTTTTTCGCCCCACCGGATACTCACCATCATGGTCGTCATACGCCTTGCCCGTGGCGGCGCCAAGAAGCGCCCCTTCTACAACATTGTCGTCGCCGATTCGCGCAGCCGGCGCGATGGACGTTTCATCGAACGCGTCGGCTTTTACAACCCGATCGCCAATGCGAACGAGGAAGGACTGCGCCTGGCGTCCGACCGCATTTCTTTTTGGCAGCAGCGCGGCGCCAAGCTGTCGGATACCGTGGCGGGACTGGTGAAGAGGTCGGCGGCCGCACCCAAGGCTGCGGCGCCTGCCGAGGCGGCCTGAACGCCGCTGACATCGTCGTGATGGGGCGCGTCGCCGCGCCCTACGGCGTCAAGGGCTGGCTGAAAATCCTGCCGCTGACGTCGGCGCCGGAGACGCTGCTGACGCACACACGGTGGTGGATGCGCCGGCGCGGCGGAGACGGGCCTTGGCAGCCGCATGCGCTCGTCTCCGGACGCCAGCATGGCGCAACATTGCTGGCGCAATTGTCGGGACTCTGCGACCGCGAGGCGGCGGCGCAATGGTCAGGTGGTGACGTGGGGGTGGAGAAGTCGACATTGCCTCCTGCGGGCGAAGGCGAGTACTACTGGGCCGATCTCGTCGGCCTTGCGGTGATCAACCGGCAGAGCATGGCGTTGGGACAGGTGGCTGCGGTGCAGGATTTCGGCGCGCATCCGGTTCTGCGTGTCGTCGCCGACGAGGGCGCGGTGCTCCTTATCCCCTTCGTCGACGCGTACATCGACGGCGTGGACATCGGTGCCCGTCGCATCGATGTCGACTGGCAGGCGGATTTTTGAATGGATGGCGCAGCGTGAGAATCGATGTCGTCACGCTGTTCCCGGAGCTGGTCGAGAAGGTCGCCCGGGTCGGCGTGACGGGCCGGGCGCTGGAGCGGGGACTGTGGCAACTGGGTGTTTGGAATCCGCGCGATTACACGACGGATCCCCACAAGACGGTCGACGACCGGCCCTACGGCGGCGGTCCGGGCATGGTGATGCTGGCGGCGCCGTTGGCGCAGGCGATTGCGGCGGCGAAGTCGGCGCAGCGAGCGCAGGGTATTGTGGCGCCTCGGGTGATCCATCTGTCGCCGGCCGGCGAGCCGCTGACGCACGCACGGGTGATGGAGCTGGCGGGCGATGCGGATGCGGGGTATGTGCTGCTGGCGGGACGTTACGAAGGCATCGACGAGCGGTTGATCAAGCGCGAGGTCGACCACGAAATCGCCGTCGGCGACTTCGTGGTTTCGGGAGGTGAGTTGCCGGCGCTGATGGTGATCGACGCGATCGCGCGCCAGCTGCCGGGGGTGCTGCACGACGCGCAATCGGCGCGCGAGGATTCGTTTGCCGACGGGTTGCTCGACTGTCCGCATTACACGCGACCCGAGATCTACGAAGGCGAGGCGGTGCCTGCCGTATTGTTATCCGGGCACCATGAACAGATACGCCGCTGGCGCCTGCAGCAGTCGCTGCAGCGCACGCGACAGCGGCGGCCGGACCTGCTGGTGGGCCGGACGCTGACCAACGACGAGGTCCGATTGCTGGGCCAAGCAGAGCAGGACTGAAAACAACGAAACCGCGCACATCAGGGCAGCGTCCCTGCGCTGTGCGAAAGCGAAAGGAAAAGCGGAAATGAACATCATCGAGCAGTTGGAAAACGAGGAAATGGCCCGCCTGGGCAAGACGATCCCGGCATTCGCCCCGGGTGACACCGTCGTCGTCAACGTCCGCGTCGTCGAAGGCGAGCGCAAGCGACTGCAGGCCTACGAAGGCGTGGTCATCGCCAAGCGCAACCGCGGCATCAACTCGGCGTTCACCGTGCGCAAGATCAGCAGCGGCGAAGGCGTGGAGCGGACGTTCCAGACCTATTCGCCGCTGCTTGCGTCGATCGAAGTCAAGCGCCGCGGCGATGTTCGCCGGGCGAAGCTCTATTACCTGCGCGATCGCTCCGGCAAGTCGGCACGGATTCGCGAAAAGCTCACGCACAAGGGAACCAGGAAGGCCGAATAGGCCTGGCGAAAGCGAAGCGGCGGCGGTACGCCGCCGCGTTCCTGTGACGGCCCGCGCGCGGGCCGTTTTCGCATCCGGTGGCACCTCGTCTCGCCGGCGCCACCCGGCCCCGAGGGTGCCCATTCCTCATGCGGCCCGGTTTTTGCTAATGCCGTATTGCCTTATGGGGGCTTTTCACCCAAGATTCCAACGGCATAATTGATGATCATTGGCGAACCGGCGGCATGAAGGCAACGCTCTACGAAGCGCTCGGCATAACGTCCACTTCCTCGGACGAGGACGTGCGCGCCGCGTTGCGCCGGCTGATCCGGAAATACTACGCGGGAACCCGCGACGGCCAGGGCAACGTCGAGGAAGCGCTGCGCTTCATCAATCACGCGAGCCGGATCCTCTCCGATCCGGAGCGCCGGGGCCGCTACGACCAGGAACTCGCGATCTCGGCCGGCACCACCGAGCAGCGCATCGCGCACGTGGTGAGCAACGCGGTGGCCGAAGCCGGCGAGCAGACCGATGTCGGCGCCATCGCCGAGCCCGAGCACAAGAAGTCGCAGGAGGCCATGGACGCCGAGCTCGAGACCGGACTCGACGCCGTGGAGCCCGCAACCGAACGCAATCCACATCATCCGGGCCTGACCGAGCGCGTCGCGTCCTTCGGGCGCTCGCCGATCGTCACCATCGCGCTATGCGCATTTTTCGGCGCATTCATCGCTGCGGCCATCGTCTTCGTCACACCCGCGGACACCATTCTTGTCGCCAAGCAGGTGCTGGTCTGGCTGACCATCACGCTGCTGGTCCTCACGCTGGTCTACGGCGCCGTGCACGGCGTCGCGTACTTGAGGCGGCGCCGAGGCACGCCGCAGGCGGGGCTGGTACCGCAAACCGATCTTGCGATTCTCAACTGGCGGCGCGAGAAGAGCGTCTTCCTCGGCACCAACCAGCCGCAGGAGGACGCGAGTTGGATCTTCCAGCTGCGGATGGCCGAGCTCGAGCGCGCGAAATCCGGCCGCACCAGCGAGCCACGGGCGTGGCAGCGTTTGGCGGCCCGCGTCTTCGACTACGCGATCTGGGGCTTGGTGCTGGCGCTGCTGCTGTCGGAGTTGCGCGGGGCCGGTCTGGTCCCGGTAAACCTCGTGTTCTGGATCGGGCACCCGTTGCTGGCGCCCGTGCTGATCACCGGATCGTGGGTGCCGATCGAGGCGCTGCTGATTGCCTCCATCGGAACAACACCCGGCAAGTGGCTGTTCGGCGTGTTCCTCCAGTTCTCGATTTCGGACGCGTATGCGCGGCGCGACACTCGCGCGCAGCTCGATCGTGCACTGCGCCGTTCATTCCGCGTCTGGTGGGAAGGCGTGGGTTGCGGTTTCCCGCTGCTGGCACCGGTGCTGGTCGCCGTTGCCTACGAAAAACTGGCACAGAACCAGGAGACCGACTGGGACTTTGCGCAGGACGTGCTGGTCACCCACGGGCCGCCGGGTGTGCTCAACACGGTTACCGGGGTCTGCGGGCTGGCCGCGATGCTGTGGTTGTACGGCGTGGCCTGGCACCAGCCGATGGCCGACTCGATTGCCTGGGCGCGGACGACGATTGCCGACGCCGTGCCGTCGGCAAGCACGCTGACCGGTGGCTTTGCCGGCGGCGCCGGACGCATCTCGGGGTTGCCGCCCTCGGCTCCGAAGCCACCTGCGGCGCGTGCGACGGCGCCAATCACCGCGCTGCCGGCACCAGCGGCACCACCGGAGTCGGCGCCGCAAGCTCCGAACAGCGAACCGATCGATGTCGACGTCGCCGTCATGTTTGCCGAACGCCGCGCCAGGATCGCCGTCGTCAGTGCGGAAGGTCCACGCATGCTGCGTGCAGGCAACTGGCGCCGTGCCGGCGAGTTGTGCAAGGCGTGGACCGAACTCGAGCTTGCCAACGCCGATTCCTACCGATGCCTGGGCAGCGCACTGCAGGCGCAGGGCTATCACCAGGAGGCGATCGTCGCCTTCCGCAAGGCGAAGCAATACGATCCCGGCGACCGCACCCTCGATGCCGCGATCGACCGCTCGCAGAGGGGCATCGTCGCCGACTTTCTCAACCGCTATAGGCGCTAGGCGCCAAAACGGCGCCGCACTTTCAGCCGCCGCGAATGCGCGAGAGCAGCGACGACGTCGACCGCTCGAAGCGGAAGGGAATCGCGGCGAAGCGGCCGCCGCCGGCCAGGACTTCCGCCGCGCCCGCGGTCGTCTGTGCCGTGTAGTCGCCCCCCTTGACCAGCACATCGGGCATCGCGGCGACGATCAGGTCGCGCGGCGTGTCGTGGTCGAACGGCACCACCAGGTCCACGGCGGCAAGTGCGGCCAGCACTGCCATCCGGTCGGCGAGCGCGTTGACGGGACGATCGTCGCCCTTGCCGAGCCGGCGTACCGAGGCGTCGGAATTGACGGCGACGACCAGCGATGCGCCGAGAGCGCGCGCGTCTTCGAGATAGGCAACGTGGCCGCGATGCAGCAGGTCGAACACGCCGTTGGTCATCACCAGCGGACGCGGCAGTCGCGCGATGCGTGCCAGCGCATCGTCCGCAGTCGCGACCTTGTCCGCGTAGCACGGTGCGGCGGTCGCCACGAAGGTGGACGGCGCCGGCGCCACTACTTGCCGGTGTACTGGAAAATCTTCACGACGCGCGCGACACCTTCGGTGGTCGCGGCGACCTCGCCGGCGGCTTGACCCTGCGCCGTGCTGACGAATCCCATAAGATAGACGACCGCGCGCTCGGTGACGACCTTCACTGCGTTGGGCGGAAACTTGTTCGCCTCGACGAAGCGCGCCTTGACCTTCGACGTGATGTACGCGTCGTTCGAGCGCGACCCCATCGGCGCGTTCGGTGCGACGACCAGTTCGTTTTGAACGGACCGCACCTTCTCCGCTTTTTTCGCGATGCCTCCGACGCTCGCCCAGACGCCCTGGTCCGGAACTTCGCCGGTCAGCAGCACGACACCGTTGTAGCTGGTCACGTTGAGATGGATCCGCTCGCCGTAGAGCCGGGTGGTCTCGGCGACGATCTTCAACTCGATCGACTCGTCGTCGAGCTGGGTGCCGGTCGTACGGGGATCGGTGGCGACCATCGCCGCGGTACCGGCGCCGACGACGACCAACGGCAGGCAGCCGGTGAGCGTCGCCTGCATTCCCAGCACGAGCAGCACCGCGACGAGCGTCCGAACGCTCATTCCTCGTCTCCGAGCAGCGTGGTGTCGATGATGTCGCACAGGCAATGGATCACCAGCAGGTGAACCTCCTGTATACGTGCGGTTCGCGGATGCGGCACACACAGGTGGACGTCGGCGGGCCGCAGAAGTTCAGCGATGCGCCCGCCGCCCTTGCCGCTGAGCGCGATCACGCGCATCTCGCGCTGGTGCGCGGCCTCGATCGCAGCGATGACGTTGCCCGAGTTGCCGGACGTCGATATGCCCAGCAGCACGTCGCCACGGGCGCCCAGCGCACGTACCTGCTTGGCGAACACCTGCTCGAACGAATAATCGTTGGCGATCGCCGTCAGCAGCGACGTGTCGGTGGTCAGCGCAATGGCGGGAAGCTCGGGCCGTTCGCGCTCGAAGCGTCCGACGAGTTCGGCCGCGAAATGCTGGGCGTCGGCCGCCGAACCGCCGTTGCCGCAGGAAAGGATCTTGCCGTCGGCGAGCAGACACTCGGTGAGCAGGCCGGCCGCGCGGGCGATCTCGGGCGCCATGGCGTCGCGCGCGTCGAGCTTCAACCGCGCACTGTCGTTGAAATGTTCGCGAATACGCTGCAGGTGGTCGACCATGGCGTCGGATTCTAGCAGGGACTGCAGGAGGATCGTCGCCGCAGACCTGCGCGCGATGCGCGACCACGATCACGCCATATCGACATTGCGCTCCCACGTGATGCGTTCGGGGTCGAGACCGTCCAACAGGATCGCGTCAAAGCGGCATGTCGGTTCGTGTCCGATCATCGCGAAGTAGGTCCGGGCGGCGGCGGCCAGTCGCGCGCGCTTCCTGTGCGTGATGCTCGCAGCGGCGTCGCCGAATGCGCTGCTCGAGCGAAGGCGCACTTCGACGAAGACGAGCACGTCGCGGTCGCGCGCGATCAGGTCGATCTCGCCCAGGCGTGTACGGAAATTGCGCGCGACCAGCGTCAATCCCTGCCGCATGAGGTAATCGGCGGCGAGCGCTTCGGCTCGTTCGCCGCGTGCGGCGCCTCGCGTCGTGGCCGATCTCTCAGCGCGGGACATCGAGAGGCGTCAGCCGGCCTTCGCGGAACACCACGATGGTTCCCTCGCGCACGAAGTGCCGGCCGTCGACGAGCGTGATCGTGCCCGACGCGCCTTCGAGCTTGAAATGCTCGGGCGCGACTTCACGAAATGCCTGAGCGACGCGAAAGGCGTCGAGACCGAGTGCGTAGAGTCGGGTCAGCGCCGAACTGCCGAATTCGCGCCGTGGCAGCGTTGCGAACTGCAGTGCGTTCGGATCGACAATCCAGGGGATTTCCACCAGCATCAGGCCGTCCAGGTCGCGAACGACGGCTTGCGACTCCGGCTCGAACACCAGGCCGCTGGCGTACGCGGGAACGGTTCCCAGGTACGGCTTGGCGAGCGCGGCGCTGCCGCCGTCCAGCGCCAGCAGCGCGGCGTCGGGCGCCGTTTTCCCGATTTCGCGACGCATTGCCGCCATGGCATCGGGGGTGCCGTCGAACCGATACAAGTCGGGCACGGCGCCCCCGAGCGCCGTCCAATCCTGCGCGAATGCGCTGGCGAAACGTCGCAACAGCGGAGTCTGCCCACCGACGATCACGACCTTCAACCGCGTATCGGACGCAGCACCGGGCGGGGGCTCGGCGCGTATTCTGCGGGCGATCAGCTTCGCGTCGCTCTCGATCGACAGCGACAGCGAGTACAGCTTCTGCGGCATCGCGGTGCCCTCGTCGAGCTGATTGAGCGCGATGGTGGTCGGCAGCTCGAGCGCCATCGTTGCAACCAGCTTCAAATCGTCGCGTGTCAACGGTCCGACGATGACGCGCGCGCCCGAGGTGCGCGCAGCCTCGAACGCCGTCAGCACGCCGTCTTCGGCGTAGGGAAAGACGCGGGTCGTCGGTAGCGCTCCCGCCGACGCTGCGGCCGCCAGAAAACCTTCGCGAACGGCGTCGGCCGCGCGCGCGTAGGCGGCGACGTCGAGTGGCAGCACAAGTGCAATGCTGGTCGCGACACCTTGTGGCGAGGTGGCCAGCGCTGGCGGCGACGCAGCGGCGAGCTCCGAAGGCGTCGTCGCCGGCTTTGCCGTGACCGACCCCTCCGTGGCTCCTGCAGGGGCAGGCGTCTCGACCAGCGGCGTCGTCGTCGCCTGCGGCGACGCCTGCGCGGCCGCCGCTGGCGCCTTCGCGACTGCAGCCGGCGCCGGTACCGATATGATGGTGCCGGGCGCGGGACTGCTCGCGCGCCCTCCCGGCTGCACGCTCGCGCAGGAAGCGACGAGGCACGCGCCGAGCAGCGCCGCGGTCACGATCGCGACGACGCGAGCAGATCGCAAGACGGCATTCGAGCCGGCAATCGAGGTGGGCATCGGGAGCGATGGCGGATGGCGATGGAAGGGCACGATACGGATTCCTGGCGGCTTGGCAGCCGCGCGGTCGCCGCGGTCACATTCCGCGCGCAGGGCGGGACATTATATGTTGTGGCAACTCCGCTGGGTAACCTGCGCGACGTCACGCTGCGCGCGCTCGACGTGCTGGCGACCGCCGACGTCGTCGCCGCCGAGGACACGCGCACGACCGGCAATTTGTTGCGTCACTACGGCATCGCGACGCGCACGCTGTCGCTGACCGCGCACAACGAGGCGCAGCGAATGCGCTCGATTGCCGCTCTACTGCGTGATGGCCGCAGCGTGGCGCTGGTGTGCGATGCCGGCACGCCGGCGATCAGCGATCCTGGCGCACGGCTGGTGCGTGGCGTGCGCGACGCCGGTTACGCGGTGGTGCCGGTGCCGGGCCCTTCCGCCGTGGCGGCGGCGGTGTCGGCCGCCGGACTTGTCGCCGACACTTTCCTCTTCGCCGGCTTCCTGCCGCAGCAAGCCAAGGCGCGGCGCGGATTGCTCGATCGCGTATCCGGCCTGCCGGCGGCGCTCGTCTGCTACGAGGCGCCGCACCGCGTCCGTGCCACGGTCGACGACTTGCTGGTGCGGCTTGGTCCACAGCGCATGCTCGTCGTCGCCCGCGAACTGACCAAGGCTTTCGAGACCATAAGGGCGATGCCGCTTGCCGAAGCGCCGGCGTGGTTTGCAGCCGACGCGAATCGCGAACGCGGCGAATTCGTGCTGATCGTCGACGCGCCGGCCGCCGTGCCGCGTGGTGACGCAGCCGCGCTCGACGACGAAGGCCTGCGCTGGCTTGCCGCGCTCCTGGAAGAGCTGCCG
The DNA here is from genome assembly GCA_020853025.1 of Burkholderiales bacterium. Classification (GTDB taxonomy): domain Bacteria; phylum Pseudomonadota; class Gammaproteobacteria; order Burkholderiales; family Casimicrobiaceae; genus VBCG01. The sequence continues at coordinate 31,833 of JADYZP010000022.1, read as the reverse complement.
CCGGCGCGCGCCGCGCGCGTGGTGGCAGCGGTCACCGGCGTTGCGCGCGACGCCGTCTATGCCCGGGCGCTGGCGTTGAAGCCGGAATCGCGCTGAAGGTCGAAGAAGTTCGTCGCTTCGAGTTCGAGCACCGCTTCGCCGCGCTGATTGGTCATCCGCCAGTGCCAGCGCAGGATGCCCAGCGTGGGCCGGCGCTTCGCGATGCGGTTTTCCTGCACTTCGGCCACGACGCGCAACTCGTCACCCGCACGAACCGGGTTGTCCCATTTCAGGTAGGCGAGGCCGGGCGAGCCGAAGGTCTCGGAGCCGGAGAGAATGTCATCGCAGACCATGCGCATTGCGACGCCGCAGGTCTGCCAGCCGCTGGCAATCAGCCCCTGCCAGGGTCCGCTTCGCGCGCGCTCCGGATCGGTATGAAACCACTGTGGATCGTAGCGGCGGGCGAAGTCGACGATCTCGCGCTCGGTCAGCGAGGCGGGTCCGCATTCGATCACACGGCCGACGGTGAGCTCGGCGAAGCGCATGTGTGGCGTCAGTAGGTCTCGAGGTGGAAGCGGCCCTGTTCGCGAAGGCGGGGCAGCATCGCGTCCCAGTCATTCCCGTGACGGCGGCAGACGTCGCGGAAAGCTTGCGCGACGCCTTCCTCCATGCTCTTGAGGCCGCAGACGTAGACGTGGCACTGGTCGCTCGCCAACAGGCGAACCACGTCGTCGCCGCGCGCGCGAATCCGGTCCTGCACGTACTGCTTGGCCTGCCCCGGTACGCGCGAGAAGGCGAGGTTGATGTCGATGAAATCGCGAGGGAGTTTCATCAGCGGCCCGTGGTAGGGCAGTTCCTCCGGCACGCGGGCACCGAAGAAGAGCATCAGTTTGCCGCCTTCGCGCTGCGCGATCTGCCGCCGGCGGTGCTCGGTCATCGCGCGCATCGGCGCCGCTCCGGTGCCCGTGCAGATCATCAGCAGGCTGGCTCCCGGATGGTTGGGCATCAGGAAGCTGCTGCCGAAGGGTCCGACGACGTTGACGGTGGCGCCGCGCTTCAGGTCGCAGAGGAAATTGGAGGCGACACCCCGCACCGGCATGCCGCTGTGGTCCTCGGTCACGCGCTTCACCGTCAGTGCGACGTTGTTGTAGCGCGGCCGCTCGCCGTCGCGCGGGCTTGCCACCGAGTACAACCGAATGTGGTGTGGACGGCCCTGCGCGTCGGTGCCGGGCGGCACGATACCGATGGTCTGCCCTTCGAGCACCGGAAAAGTGGTGGCGCCGAAATCGAGGACGATATGCCGGATGTCGCTCGAGGCGTCGTCGCCGGTCAGCCGAAAATTGCCGGAGACCGTCGCCACCGCCGGTCGCGAAAGCGGATACAGGTTGACGAAGGGATGCGCTGCCGACCACGGCGGCGGCACGTGGCCGCCCTGGCCCTCGCTCGCTTGTGCGGTGATGCGGGCGACTTCCGGCGGAAGGTCGTCGTCGTCCGCGGCGGCGGCGACCTCGATCGGCGCCGGCAGCGTGTCCCAGGTCAGCTGCTCGGCGGTCGTGTAGACGTTGACCCGCAGCACCTGCCGCCAGTTGTCGATGGCGCCCGTCGGGCACGGCGTGATGCACGCGCCGCACGCCTTGCAGATCTCCGGGTCGACGACGTAGTTGCGCGCATCGTGCGTGATCGCGTCGAGCGGACAGGTCTCCTCGCAGGTGTTGCAGCGAATACAGATTTCCGGATCGATCAGGTGCTGGCGCAGCACCTCACCCGGATCGCGGCCCGCAGCGTTCAATTGAAGCGCACGTATTCGAAGTCCACCGGCTGCTTGTTGACGCCGACCGCCGGTGGGGCGATCCAGTTCGCGAACTTGCCGCGTGCCGTGACCCGGCCCATCAGCGAGGCGACGAACGCGCGGTCCTCGGCACTGGGCAGCCACTCGCGTTCGTGCGCCTGCCACTCGGCGTCGTCGACGACGCGGCCGTCGGGCGTGACGCGCATGTTGGCCAGCGTGCCGATCCGGCGGTTGAAGGCCTTGTGCGGAACCGTGAGGCGGAACGGGATACCGGCTTTCTCGATCACCTTGTTCCAGCGCGATACGCCGCCGATCGAATCGCGGATGTAGTCGTCGCGCAGCACCTCGTTCAGCGCGTTGAGCATCGGCACGTCGCGCTCGCCCAGCTGGCCGTCGCGCACCTCGAGCACCTTGTAGGTCGCGTCGTGCAGCCGGTGGTCGTCGTTGCGCTTGCCCTCCTCGAAACGGCCCTTGAGTCCGGCCGCGTAGAACGTGGCGGCGTTGGACGACTGGTCGGCGCCGAAGAGGTCGATGGTCACCGAGAAATGGAAATTGAGGTAGCGCTGGATGGTCGGCAGGTCGATGACCCCGGCGGCGCGCAAGCGTGCGGGGTCGTCGGTTTTCAGTTCGTTCATGACCTCGCAGGTGCGGGCGATGATGCGCGAGACGCCGGACTCGCCGACGAACATGTGGTGCGCCTCCTCGGTCAGCATGAACCGGGTCGTGCGCGCGAGCGGGTCGAACGACGATTCGGCCAATGCGCAGAGCTGGTACTTGCCATCGCGGTCGGTGAAGTAGGTGAACATGAAAAACGCCAGCCAGTCGGGCGTTTTTTCGTTGAATGCGCCGAGGATGCGCGGGTGATCGGCGTCGCCCGAGCGCCGCTCGAGCAGCGCCTCGGCCTCCTCGCGGCCGTCGCGACCGAAGTACCGATGCAGCAGGTACACCATCGCCCACAGGTGGCGGCCTTCCTCGACGTTGACCTGGAACAGGTTGCGCAGGTCGTATTGCGACGGGCAGGTGAGCCCCAGGTGGCGCTGCTGCTCGACCGACGCCGGCTCGGTGTCACCCTGCGTGACGATGATCCGCCGCAGGTTGGCGCGATGCTCGCCCGGGACGTCCTGCCACGCCGGTTCGCCCAGGTGTTCGCCGAAATGAATCCTGCGCTCCTCGGCCGCCGGCGTCAGGAACACGCCCCACCGGTAGTCCGGCATTTTCACATGGTCGAAGTGCGCCCAACCCGACGGGTCGACGCTGACCGCCGTGCGCAGGTAGACGTCGAAGGCCTGTGCCGAATCCGGTCCCATTTCGGACCACCATTTCAGGTTGTTGGGCTGCCATGGCTCGAGCGCACGCTGCAGCGTGCGGTCGCCGGCCAGGTTCACGTTGTTGGGAATCTTTTCGCTGTAGTTGATCGCTTCCATGTTCCTGATGTCCTCGTACGCGCAAACGCGCAGTGTCAAACCCGCAGCCAGTCGAATTTCGCCTTGCCGCCCTTGCCGTAGACCTTGAGCGCACCGTCGTCACCGGACGCGTTGGGGCGGATGAAGATCCAGTTCTGCCATGCGGACAGGCGGCCGAAGATCCGGGTCGCCATCGTTTCGCGGCCGCCGAAACGCAGGTTGGCCTCGAGTCCGGTCAACGCGTCGGGCGACATGCTCGCGCGCGACTCGAGCGCGATGCGGATCTCGTCGTCCCAGTCCAGGTCGTCCGGCGCGACGGTGACGAGGCCGAGTGCCACGGCGTCGGTGGCGGCGATCGACGTACCGATCGTGCGCTCGACGGCGGCGAGCGGCGAAGCCTCGTCGTAGAACCGACGCGCCAGTCGGCTTTGGCCGTTGACCATCGGGTAGGTGCCGAAATTCAGTGACGTCACTGCCAGCGTGGGCTCCGCCGCCGCGTCGTCGGGAAGCCTTTGCATGTAGGTGCGATCGGCGGCAAGTGCGACCTCGAGCAACGTGCCGGCGAAGCACGACCCGCGCTCGACCAGCGCGAACAACGTGCGCGACGTCACGTCCAGACGCGCCAGCGTGCGACGCAGCAGGCCGACCGTTTCCCGCACCAGCCAGTGCTGCGCGTGCCGGTCAAGGACCGCATCGACGGCGAGCACGGCGGCGGGGTCCCCGGCCGAGCGGAAGAGCCAGGTGCCGAGGTCCGGTTCGTTGGTGCGCAGCGTGAGAATCGCATCGTCGAGCTGGCGCGCGAATTGCAGCGGCCACCAGCGTGCACCAGCGGCCTCGATGCCGGCGATGTCGCCGGGCTGCGCGGCAGCGGGGGCGCGCAGCAGGAATTCCGCTTTGCGTCCGGCATGGTCGATGGCGACGTCGACGAATTCGTAGTGGTAGCCGGCATCGTCGTCGCGACGTTCGATGGGCGTCAGCGCCACGCCGTGTGCGTCGGCCGGCCGGTCGCTTTGCTGCGCCAGCGCCAGCGCGCGCTCGCGCACCGCGGCGGCGAACTCTCCGGGCTTGACGATGGCGTCGACCAGTCGCCAATCCTTCGCGCGCTGGCCGCGCACGCCTTCGGATACCGTGCAGAAGACGTCGGCCAGGTCGTGCCGCACGTGGCGCTTGTCGGTCAGGCGGGTCAGTCCCCCGGTGCCGGGAAGCACGCCGAGCAGCGGGACCTCCGGCAGTGAAACCGTCGACGAGCGATCGTCGACCAGGTAGATCTCGTCGCAGGCGAGCGCCAGCTCGTAACCGCCGCCCGCGCAGGCTCCGTTGATGGCGGCCAGGAACTTCAATCCCGAATGCCGACTCGAGTCTTCGAGCCCGTTGCGCGTTTCGTTGGTGAACTTGCAGAAGTTGACCTTCCACGCGTGCGACGACAAGCCCAGCATGAAGATGTTGGCGCCGGAGCAGAAGACGCGATCGCGCGCGCTGGTCACGACGACGCTGCGCACTTCCGGGTGCTCGAAGCGAATTCTCTGCACGGCGTCGGCGAGTTCGATATCGACGCCCAGGTCGTAGGAATTGAGCTTCAACTTGTAGCCGTCGCGCACGCCACCATCCTCGGCGACGTCCATCGCCAGCGTTGCGATCGGGCCGGCGAAGCCAAGCCGCCAATGCCGATAGCGGGTCGGATCGGTGCGGTAATCCACCTTTGGGTCCGTCGTCATTGTGCTCCTTCCCTTTCGATTACGCGGCGACACCGAGCCTTGGCGCGAGCGCCGCGTGCAGCTCTAGATACGCCGCGGCCAGCGTCTTGCCGCCGGTGTCAAAACAGAAGTCGGACCTGGCGTAGGACGCTTCGCGTCCGGCCAGGATGCGCTTCAGATCGGTCATCGCCTCGGCGTTGCCGGCCATGGGCCGCAGGTCGCCCTGCGCGATCACGCGCCGCATGTGTTCCTCCGGTGACGCGCGCAGCCAGACGGTGAAGCAGCGCGCGAGCAGGAGGTCGAAGGTCTCCGGCTCCGACACGAGTCCGCCACCGGTCGAGATCACCGCCTGCGTGCTGCCGGCGATCGCATCCTCGAGTGCACGCAATTCGTAGCGGCGATACGCCGCCTCGCCGTAGAGCGCGTGGATTTCGCCGATGCCGCAGCCGGCCAATTGTTCGATCACGCGGTTCAGTTCGACGAAGGGCAACTCGAGATCTTCGGCCAGCATGCGACCGAGCGTGGACTTGCCGGCGCCACGCAGGCCGACAAAGGCGATGCGGCCGCTGCGCGCGGGATCCTCGACGCGCACGGCGAAAAGCTCGGCCAGGCTGTGCCGGGCGCGCTGCAGCGCCGCCTCGTCGCGCCCGCGCAGCAGCAGCCGGATCTGCATCCATTCCGGCGACGCGACAGCGTCGTCGCCGACCAGTTCGGCAATCGAGCACTGCAGTGCCTGTGCCAGCTGCCGCAGCAGCATCACCGAAGCGTTGCCCTGGCCGGTCTCGAGGTTGGCGAGATGGCGTTCGGAAACCCTTGCCGCCCGAGCCAGGGTCTTGCGCGTCATTGCGTGACGCGCACGCAACTGCCGCACACGCTCGCCGAGCACGCGCAGGAACGGGTCCTTGCCGTCGGCAGGCTGGGTCGTATCGGTAGCAAGCTGCGCCGTATCGGTAATTTGATTCATGTCAATCGCGAAATTGATAGCAAGACGCTTCGATCAACCTTGAATGCGGCATTATAGCGCTTTACAATATGCACTAAGTTGCATCTAAAGCAGCAGAAGCGAAAACTCGAAAACAATCAACTTCGACAAATTCGCCCGCTCGTTGCAACATGGACGTCCCGCTCTGGGTCGAGGAGGAAGACGATGGAAATGCCCGCGGTGGCGCCGCCGTCCCGGTTCAACTTCGCGCAGCACATCGCGAAGCTCAACGCCGGGAGGCCGGACAAGCTCGCCTACATCGACGACGATCGATCGCTGACCTATGGCGAACTCGCGGCGAGCGTGGGCCGGTTCGCCGCAGGACTCGCAGCGCTATCGGTGCGGCGAGAGGAACGCATCTTCGTCTGCCTGCACGACACCATCGACTTCCCGGTGGCGTTCCTTGGCGCGTTGCACGCCGGTGTGGTTCCGGTCGCGGTCAACACGCTGCTCACCGTCGATGACTATGCGTACATGCTGGAACACAGTCGCGCGCAGGTGTTGTTCGTGTCCGGCGCGTTGTTGCCGACGTTCGAGCAGGCGATGGCGCGTTGCCCGCACGAGGTCCGGCAGGTGATCGTATCGCGACCCGCCGCCGCACTTCCGGCGGTGGCGCGCGCGTTCGCGGACTGGCTCGCCGAAGCGCCGACGGCACCGGCGCCGGTGGCCACCGGCGGCGACGATATCGCGTTCTGGCTGTATTCGTCGGGGTCTACCGGACGCCCGAAGGGCACCGTGCACACGCATGCGAACCTGTACTGGACGGCCGAGGCCTACGGCCGGCCGATCCTGGGCATTCGCGAGGACGACGTCGCGTTTTCGGCGGCCAAGCTGTTTTTCGCCTACGGACTCGGCAACGCGTTGACTTTTCCGCTGTCGGTCGGCGCGACGACCGTGCTGATGGCTGAGCGACCGACGCCGCAGTCGGTGTTCCGGCGCCTGGTCGAGCGCCGGCCGACGATTTTCTTCGGCGTGCCCACGCTTTACGCGGCGATGCTGGCGGCACCCGAGTTGCCGGGCAGGGCCGATGTCGCTATGCGGCGCTGCGCGTCGGCGGGCGAGGCGCTGCCCCGCGAAGTCGGCGAACGTTTCGCGGCGCACTTCGGTTGCGACGTGCTCGACGGGATCGGCTCGACCGAGATGCTGCACATTTTCCTGTCCAATCGTGCGGGCGAGGTTCGCTACGGCACGACCGGAACACCCGTCCCCGGCTACGATATCGAACTGCGCGGCGAGGACAGCCAGCGGGTGGCCGACGGCGAAATCGGCGACCTCTACATCCGCGGCCCGAGCGCGGCGCTCCTGTACTGGGGCAATCGCGAACAGACCCGCGCGACCTTCCAGGGCGAATGGACGAGGAGCGGCGACAAGTACGTCCGCGCCGCCGACGGCTACTACACCTACGCGGGCCGCAGCGACGACATGCTGAAGGTGGCCGGACAGTACGTGTCGCCCTTCGAGGTCGAGGCCGCGCTGATGCGCCACGACGCGGTACTCGAGGCGGCCGTCGTCGGTAAATCCGAGGAGGGGCTCACGCGGACCTTGGCTTACGTCGTCCTGAAGGATGAGCGACAGGGCGACGACGCGCTCGCCGACGCGCTCCGTGCCTTCGTCAAGGACCAGCTGGCGCCGTACAAGTATCCGCGCGAGATTCGCTTTCTTGCAGAGTTGCCGAAGACCGCCACCGGCAAGATCCAGCGTTTCAAGTTGCGCGAGCGCGCCGCGCAGTGAAGGCAGCGACCGTGCGGGCCACGCCTGTGGCTACCGACACACCCCGTGCGGAAGGCGTTGCTGCGCTCTGGATCGGCGGTCGTTCGCTACAGATCGAGTACGCGTGGATCGGCAGCGGTGATCGCGACGCGCCGCTGCTCATCTTTCTGCACGAAGGCCTGGGCTCGCTTTCGATGTGGAGAGACTTCCCGCAGGCGCTGTGCACGGCGACAGGCATGCGCGGCCTCGTCTATTCGCGCCCCGGCTACGGCGGGTCGACGCCGCGCGCGAAGGGCGAGAAATGGCCCGTCGACTTCATGCACCGGCAGGCGCACGAACTGCTGCCGGCGCTGCTCGAAGCGCTGGGCATCGTGCGCCCAGCCTGGCTGTTCGGCCACAGCGACGGCGCATCGATCGCGTTGTTGTTCGCGGCCGAATTTCCGCTGCGTACGGCGGGGGTGATCGCGGTGGCGCCGCACATCTTTGTCGAGGATCAGAGCATTCGCAGTATCGATGCCGCACGCATGACCTACCGAACCCGTGACTTGCGGCAGCGTCTCGCGCGCTACCACGACGATCCCGATTCGGCGTTCTGGGGCTGGAACGACATCTGGCTCGATCCAGCGTTTCGCGACTGGAACATCGAGGGCCGGCTGCCGGCGATTCGTTGCCCGGTGCTGGCGATCCAGGGAGTCGATGACGAATACGGGACGATGGCGCAGGTCGACGCACTGGCGCGCCACATCCGTCGGGCCGAACTCGCCAAGTTCGACGCCTGCGGCCATTCGCCGCATCGCGATCAGCCTGCCGCACTCACCGCGACTGTCGTGGACTTCCTGCGGCGCCAACGGGTGTCCTCCAGCACCACCGGCGATGCGCGATGAGCGCTGCGAGCCCCCCGGCAAACGCGTTCTTCGCAGCGCAGGCGCGTTGCGGTATGGTTCGGGTCACGCGGCCCGAAATATGAGGTCGACGGTGCCCGCCCCGTGCCAGGCCGTCGTCGCACAACAAGTCCGTTTCCGAGGAGAACAACATGCGTAAGTATCCATTGCTGAGTGCACTGGCCATCGCCACCGTGCTGGCCGCTCCGGCCACACCGACACTTGCCCAGACCGGCAAACTCAAGGTCGGCTTCATGCTGCCCTACTCCGGCACCTACGCCGCGCTGGGCAATGCCATCGAGAACGGCTTCCGGCTCTACGTCAACGAACGCGGCGGCAAGTTGGGCGGTCGCGAGATTGAATACGTGAAGGTCGACGACGAGTCCCAGCCGGCCAAGGGCGCGGACAACATCAACACGCTCATCAAGCGCGACAACGTCGACGTCGTCGTCGGCACCGTGCACTCCGGCGTGGCGATGGCGATGGCCAAGGTCGCGAAGGAAACCGGCACGCTGCTGGTGATCCCGAACGCCGGTGCCGTCGCGGTGACCGGTCCGATGTGCGCGACCAACATTTTCCGTACGTCGTTCTCCAACTGGCAGCCTGGCTACGCGATGGGCGTGGTCGCGGCCGAACGCGGCCACAAGAAGGTCATGACCATCACCTGGAAATATGCAGCCGGTGACGAGTCGGTCGGCGGCTTCAAGGAAGGCTTCGAAAAAGGTGGTGGGCAGGTGATCAAGGAGTTGACGCTGCCGTTCCCCAACGTCGAGTTCCAGGCGTTGCTGACCGAGATCGCGGCCGCGAAGCCGGACGCTGTCTACACGTTCTTCGCGGGCGGCGGTGCGGTGAAGTTCGTCAAGGACTATGCGGCCGCCGGCTTGAACAAGACCATCCCGCTCTACGGCGCCGGCTTTCTGACCGACGGCACGCTGGAAGCGCAGGGAGACTCGGCACAGGGCCTGCTGACGACGCTGCACTACGGCGACGGACTCACCGTGCCGAAAGACAAGTCGTTCCGCGCCGCGTACGCCGCCGCGTACAAGATGCAGCCGGACGTCTACGCGGTGCAGGGCTACGACGCCGCGCAGCTCCTGGGCATCGGGCTTTCCGCGGTCAAGGGTGATTTCTCGAAAAAGCCGGACCTCTACAAGGCGATGGCCGCCGCGAAGATCGACAGTCCGCGCGGAGCGTTCACGCTCGGCAAGAATCACAACCCGGTACAGGACATCTACCTGCGCCGCGTCGAGGGCAAGGAGAACAAGGTGATCGGCGTCGCCGTCAAGGCGCGGGCCGATCCGGGGAGCGGCTGTACGATGTGACGAATTCGTGATGCGTCGCGTGGCTCGCAGTGCGCAGCCGCGCCACGCATCGCGCCCGCCGGTTCCGCCGTTGCCGCCGCGCGTCCACGGTCGAGCGTACTGATGGATTTCGCGACCTTTCTCGTCCAGTGCCTGAACGCGGTGCAGTACGGGCTGCTGCTGTTCCTGGTCGCGAGCGGCCTGACGCTGATCTTCGGCATCATGGGCGTGATCAACCTCGCCCATGGCAGCTTCTACATGATCGGCGCCTACTTGGCCTTTTCGCTGGCACCGGTCTTCGGAGGCGCGTTCCTGCCGACGCTCGCCGCCGGACTCGTCCTGGCGGTGATCTTCGGTTATCTGCTCGAGTGGCTGTTCATCTCGTATCTGTACGAGCGCGATCACCTGCAGCAGGTGCTGATGACCTACGGCCTGATCCTGGTCTTCGAGGAGTTGCGCAGCATCCTGGTCGGCAACGACGTGCACGGCGTGCCGGTCCCCGGCTGGCTCTCGGGCAGCATCCAGCTCGGTGATCTGATGGCCTACCCCGTCTACCGCCTCGTCATTTCCGGCGTCTGCCTCGCCGTGGCGGCGCTGCTCTATTTCGTGATCGCGCGCACGCGACTGGGCATGATGGTGCGCGCCGGCGGTTCGAACCGTGAAATGGTGCAGTCGCTGGGCATCGACATCAAGTTTCTGTATCGCGTCGTCTTCGCGGCCGGCGTTGCGCTGGCGGTACTGGCCGGGATGATCGCCGCACCGGTTTCCTCGGTGTATCCGGGCATGGGCGCGCAGGTGCTGATCGTCTGCTTCGTCGTCGTGGTCATCGGCGGCATCGGCTCGGTGCGCGGTGCCTTTCTCGCCGCGTTGCTGGTCGGCATCGTCGACACCTTCGGCAAGGTGCTGTTCCCGCAAGTGGCCGGCATCACCATCTACCTGTTGATGGCAGCGATCCTGCTGTGGAGACCGGAAGGTCTCTTCCGGCAGGGTTGAGGCCGAAGACGATGTCCGCGCGCGCCCGACTCGCCGCGCCGCTGGTCGTGACCGCGGCCTTCGCCGCTTTTCCTCTGCTGGTGACCGGCTTCTACCTGGAGTTCACGACCAAGGTCATGATCCTTGCGATCTTCGCGCTGTCGCTGGAACTGCTGGTGGGAGCGACGGGGCTGGTGAGTCTGGGCCATGCGGCGTACTTCGGCATCGCCGCCTACGCGACGCTCCTGCTGTCGCCGCAGTACACTGCCGCGAATTTCTTCTGGCTGCTGCCGGCGACGATGGTCTGCGCGGCGATCTACGCGCTGGCGGTCGGCGCGCTGTCGCTGCGCACCAAAGGCGTTTACTTCATCATGGTCACGCTGGCCTTCGCGCAGATGGCCTACTACGTGTTCCACGACACGCCGTTGGGCGGCGGCACCGATGGGATCTACCTGAACGTGAAGCCGGCCGTCGCGATTGCCGGCTGGACGATCGTCGATCTCGGAAACCCGCGGACCTACTATTACGTCGTTTTCGGCTGCCTGGTCCTGGTCTTTGCCTTTCTCGCCATCCTGCTCGAAAGCCGCTTCGGCCGCGCACTGGCGGGAATCAAGAGCAACGAGCAGCGGATGCGCGCCGCGGGATTCCCGACCTTCTGGTACAAGCTCGCGGCCTTCACGTTGGCCGGCGCGCTGGCCGGTCTCTCCGGGTTCCTGGTCGCGGTCAAGGATGGTTTCGTCAATCCGGAAATGCTCTCCTGGCACGAGTCGGGGGCCGTGCTGCTGATGCTGATCCTGGGCGGCATGGGCCGGCTCTCCGGCGCTGTGCTGGGTGCCTTCGCGTTTGCCCTGCTGCAGCTTTTCTTCCAGTGGGAAGTGGTATTCGGCAACTTCGCGCAGCATTGGCAGCTGCTGCTCGGCGGGACGATCATCGCGTCGGTTGCGTTCATGCCGCAAGGACTCATCGGGCTGCCCGCGCAACTACGGGCCTGGCGCTCGCGTCGCGCCGCGAGAGCGCGCGATGCCTGAACGGCGCGACGTGTTGCTGCGTGCCCGTGGCGTTTCGCGCCGTTTCGGCGGGCTGACCGCGGTGTCCGATGTTTCACTCGACCTGGCCGAGGGCGAGATCCACGCGGTGATCGGGACCAACGGCGCAGGCAAGTCGACGCTGATCAACGTCCTCGCCGGCGAGATCGCGATTACCTCGGGGTCGGTCGAGCTGCTGGGCGCCGACGTGACGACCTGGTCGCAGCCGAAGCGCGCACGTGCAGGTCTTGGCCGCAGCTACCAGCGCACGACGATCTTTCCGCGTTTCACGGTGTTCGAGAACTGCCGGATGACCGCGCAGGCCAGGTGGCCCGTGCCGTGGAACTGGTGGACCGCCGCCGGCAACTGCCCGATGAGCAACGCTGCCGCCGCGGAGGCGCTCGAGAAGACCGGACTCGCCGGACTCGAAAGCCGGATTGCCGGAGCGTTGTCGCATGGCGAGAAGCGCCAGCTCGAGATCGCCATGTGCTTGGCGACGCACCCGAAGGTGCTGCTGCTCGATGAACCGCTGGCCGGCATGGGTCCCGAGGAAACCGAGCGCATGCTCGGCCTGCTCGCTGGGTTGAAGGCGGGCCGCGCAGTGCTGCTGGTCGAACACGACATGGACGCGGTGTTCCGCGTGTCGGACCGGATCACCGTCATGGTCAACGGCTCGGTCATCGCCAGCGGTGCGCCGCCGGCGGTGCGCGCGGATCCCGAAGTCCAGACCGCCTATCTCGGTGAAGTCCATGTCGATTGACGCGAAGCTCGTCGGCGCCCGCGATGTTCATGTCCACTACGGCGAGGCGCACGTGCTGCGCGGCGTGTCGCTGACGATCCGCGCCGGCGAGGCGATCGGGCTCCTCGGCCGCAACGGCATGGGCAAGTCGACGCTGATCCGGACGCTCATGGGTCATCTGCGCGCGTCGCGCGGACGTATCGAGATCCGCGGCCAGGACGGCGCTCGCATGCGGCCGGATCGTGTCGCGCGTTCGGGAATCGCTTACGTGCCCGAGGGTCGTGCGATCTTTGGCAATCTGTCGGTGCGGGAAAACCTGATGGTCGCCGCGCGACCGGGAACCGGCGGCCGCGACGACTGGCCATTGCCGCGAATCCTCGACACTTTTCCACGGTTGGGCGAGCGCCTCGACCATGGCGGCCAGCAGCTGTCCGGCGGCGAGCAGCAGATGCTCGCGATCGGACGCGCGCTGTCGACCAATCCCGACGTCCTGATCCTCGACGAGGCGACCGAGGGGCTGGCGCCGCGCATCGTGCAGGAGATCTGGCGGATCATCGGCACGATCCGGGCGACCGGCATCGCGTCGCTGATCGTCGATCGCAATTTCCGCACCGTGCTCGCCAACACGGATCGTGTCGTCGTCCTCGAGAAGGGGCTGGTCGTGCTCGAGGATCGCTCGGCGGCGCTTGCTGCACAGCCGGTCGAATTGGCGAGGCGTCTGGGTGTATAAGCAAGGGTGCCACGCGCAGTCCAACCGGCGACGAGATCGCGGCCATACGACGACGCGAACACGCAGCCGATGGATCTGGCGACGCCACCGTTGCCGATGTCGTCAGGCGTCGAGGTCTTTCGGCGGCGGCGAGAGCGAACGGATCTCCGCGCGCAATGCGGCAAGTTCCTGCCGCAGATCGCGGATCTCCTTGTGCAGTTCGAGCGTGAGGCGCAACTCCTCGGCGTCGAGAAGCAGTTCGATCTCACCGCGCAAGGCGACGACGTCGCGCTGCAGGCTTTCACGGTTGCGCGTTTCCTCCCCGCCGATGAAGAATGTCACGACGTTGGCGGTGAATAGCGTCATGAATGCGACGCCGATCAGCACCGTCAAGGCGGCCAGCAAGCGCGTGGCGCCAGTCGTCGGAACGATATCGCCGTAGCCGACCGTCGCCCCCGTGATGAAGGCGAGCCACAGGCCTTCCCAGAACGACTTGATGCCCGGATCGAGCCAGTAGAACAGCGCGCCGAGCGTGAGAATGGTCAGGAATGCGACGCCGATCAGCATCGGCGCGCCGCGCCGCGTGAACAGGAAGCGCATTTCCGCGGTGGTGCGGACGACGACCAGCACGGCGACTGCCGCGCGCATCGCGCGGACGATGGCGATCCAGTCGGTTGCCGCGCCGAGCGCCGCGGCGGCCGCACCGAGGATGATCACCACGTTCAACCAGTTCTCGAACAGGTAGCGAGCCGGAAAGCTCGACACACGCATCATCCACACCAACTCGGCGAAGAAGCCAACGAGGATGACCACGTCGAGAAACGAAGAAATCCGCTGCCAGACGAGACCCAGGTCGGCGGTGGCGAGCAGGTAGGCCGGCACCGACATCAGTGCGATGGCCACCATGATCCAGTGCAGGCGCCGCTGCCAATCGTGTGCGACGGCATTGTCGTCGGGCGCGACGCCGCCCAGGCCCAGCCAGACCAGGGGATTGTGGGTCATTCGATCGTTGCCGGTGAGAGCAAGGTGAGTTTCAATTCCTGCCGTGGCCGCGATAATGCGGGCGGGGCTCGTGTCGCGTCAATCCGTGGCAGTTCTTCGTCGCGCCGCATCCGGGGGATCGGCCTTTTCCTGATGCGGGTGTTGCCATGCGCGATGCGCAATCGCGGTCGATACCGCGAATTGTGGTATTACTTGCGCCACGACCGCGAAAGATGGCTACATGGCTGACAGCAATCCGCAGGCGCCTGTAGACAAGGCGAAAACCTCGCCCGAGCCGCGGCTGCCGCCGCGCAGATCGTGGATCGTCTTCGCCATCATCCTGCTCGTCAACTACTTCATCGTGCGCTCGTTGTTTCCGGGGCCTGGTGAACCGCTGACGATACCGTATACGACCTTCAAGGAGCAGGCCGCCAACGGTAACGTCGCGTCGATCTACAGCCGGGGGACCAGCATCGAAGGGCGCCTCAAGGCCGCCATTACCTGGCCGCCCGAGGACAGGAGCGCCGCGGAAATCAAGGCCGCGGAGCGACCGGGCCTCATGTCACCGCCCGCGCCGCGCAGCGCGGACACGTTCACGACCGAGTTGCCGGCATTCGTCGATCCGGGGCTGGAGGCATTCCTGATCCAGCATGGGGTGGAGATCAGCGCCGTACCCATTCGCGACAACGGTCTGCTCATGACCCTGCTTTACGGCTTTGGTCCGGCAATCATCATCATAGCTTTCTACGTGTGGCTGTACCGGCGCGCAACGCGCGAAGGCGGGGGCATGGGGCTCGGCGGCATCATGGGCATCGGGCGCAGCCGTGCGCGCCGCTACGACATCGACGCGGACAGACACGTCACCTTCGACGACGTTGCCGGCATCGACGAGGCGGAAAACGAGCTCATCGAGATCGTCCAGTTCCTGAAATCTCCGGAGAAGTACACGCGTCTCGGCGGCACTTCGCCAAAGGGGGTGCTCCTGATCGGTGCTCCTGGTACCGGCAAGACGCTGCTCGCCCGCGCCGTGGCCGGAGAGGCGGGCGTGCCCTTCTTCTCGATGAGCGCCGCCGAGTTCGTCGAGATGATCGTAGGTGTCGGCGCAGCCCGCGTGCGCGACCTGTTCAAGCAGGCGCGCGAAAGCGCGCCGGCGATCATCTTCCTCGACGAGATCGACGCCATCGGCCGTGCACGCGGGCAGATCGCGATCGGCGGCGCCAGCGAGCAGGAGCAGACGCTGCAGCAGATCCTGACCGAGATGGACGGCTTCACCGGACGCGAGGGCATCATCGTGCTCGCCGCCACCAACCAGCCCGACGTACTCGACCGCGCGCTGCTGCGGCCGGGGCGCTTCGACCGCCGGGTCGTGGTCAACCTGCCCGACAGGGTGGGCCGCGAGGCCATCCTCAAGGTGCACACGCGCAAGGTTCCCCTTGCTCGCGACGTGTCGCTGGCGGACATCGCCTCGGCGACGCCGGGATTTTCCGGCGCCGACCTCAGGAATCTGGTCAACGAGGCCGCGCTTCTCGCTGCACGCCTCGAGCGCGACGAGGTACTGCACAAGGACTTCCTCGATTCGCTCGAGAAGATCGTGCTCGGGCCGGAGCGTCCGCTGCTGCTGACGCGCGAGGACCGCGAGCGCATCGCCTATCACGAGAGTGGCCACGCTATCCTCGGTCTCGTCGTGCCCGGCGCCGACCCGGTGCATCGGGTGACCATCGTTCCGCGCGGGCAGGCGCTCGGCGTGACCTACCAGCGGCCGCAGACCGACCGCTATCACTATCCCGAGGCCTACCTGCGGGCGAAGATCATCGGCATGCTCGGTGGTCGCGCCGCAGAGGAGGTGGTGTACGGCACGCGCACGACCGGCGCCGAGAGCGACATCGAGCAGGCGACGACGCTCGCCCGCAACATGGTCGCGCGCTGGGGCATGAGCGACGCCGTCGGTTTGGTGCAGGTCGCACCCCGGCAGAACCCCTACCTCGGCGGTGCCGGAGTCTTTGCCAGCGACAAGCTGGTCAGCGACGAGACGGCGCGGCTGGTCGACGTCGAAGTGCAGCGCATCATCAACGAGTGCCACGAGGAGGCGAAATCGCTGCTGGTCGGGCATCGCAAGTCGCTCGACGCGCTGGCGCAGTCGCTGCTGACTCGCGAGACGCTGTCGGAGCAGGAGATCCTCGACGTCACGGGATTGCCGCCGGCGCCGGAGCTCGTCAGCACGCCGCTCATCGAGCACACGGTCGCCGTGAACACCGCATCCGGTTAGCGTCGATGGCCGACGACTGACCGATCAGATGCCCTTTGCGCTGCCGGCCGACAGCACAAGGACAGGTTGCCGCTAATCGACGAACAACAGTGCCGGGCATTCGAGCGTGCGGCGCAGCGCCTGCACGAATTGCGCGGCCTGCTGGCCGTCGACGACGCGATGGTCGAATGACGACGACAGGTTCATCATCGCTCGTGGCACGATGGCGCCGGCGCGAATGACGGGCCGTTCGACGATCCGGTTGACACCGACGATCGCCACTTCCGGCGGATTGATCACCGGTGTGGTGACGATGCCGCCGAGCGGCCCCAGGCTGGTGATGGTGATGGTCGAGCCCGATAGTTCGTCGCGCGTCGCCCTGCCTGTGCGCGCTGCTTCCGCCAGCCGCGCCACCTCGGCGGCACTGGACCATGGATCGCGCGCCTCGGCATGGCGCACCACCGGTACCATGAGCCCGCTTTCGGTCTGCGTCGCGACACCGATATGCACGCCGGCGTAGCGCGTCACGATGCCCTTGTCGTCGTCGAAGCGCGCGTTCATCTGCGGGAAATCCCGCACCGCAAGCACGATGGCGCGCATCAGCAGCGGCAGCACCGTCAGGTGCCCGCGCTGCCTGTCGCGCCCGTCGTTGAGGCGCGCGCGCAGCACTTCGAGCTCGGTGACGTCGACTTCCTCGACATAAGTGAAATGCGGGATGCGCAGCGCGTCGCGCATGCGCAGCGCGATCTGCCGGCGCAGTCCGATCACCGGCACCGGATGCAGGCCGCTGCGCTTCGCGTAGCGTTCGGTGGACGAAGAGTTTTCAGCACTGCCAGTCGCGTAGCGCACGACGTCATCATGGACGATGCGCCCATCGGGGCCAGTCCCGGGTACGCGCGCGAGATCGATCGCGAGTTCGCGCGCATGGCGACGAACGGACGGCGACGCCAGCGGCTTGCCTATCGACGTCGGTGTGGCCGCGGCGACCGTCGCCTCGGACGCATGCGGCTCGTCGTCGATATTTTCGGCTGCAGTGGCCGATGGGGTCTTGGGCGCAGCGCGGGAGGCGGCGGCATTGCCGGAATAGGAGGCGTCCGTGGCTTCGACTTCGAGCCGGATCAATTCGCTTCCGACGGCAAGTTTGTCGCCGGGCGCCCCCCCCAGTGCCAACACGCGGCCCGCCACCGGCGACGGCACTTCCACGGTCGCCTTGTCCGTCATCAGGTCGGCGAGCGCCTGATCCGCCCGGATTGCGTCACCCTCCTGCACATGCCAGAGGACGAGCTCAACCTCGGCGATGCCTTCGCCGATGTCCGGCACCTTCACTACGTGAATACTCACGTCAGTTCTTCATGGCGAGAAGAATTGTTCATGCCGTCTCCATCACGCGACGCAACGCTGCGCCGACGCGTTCGGGGCCGGGAAAATACGCCCACTCCTGCGCGTGCGGATACGGCGTGTCCCACCCGGTGACGCGCTCGATCGGCGCCTCCAGATGGAAGAAGCAATGCTCCTGCACCAGCGCCGTCAATTCCGCACCGAAGCCGCTGGTGCGCGTCGCTTCGTGGACGATCACGCAGCGGCCTGTTTTCGTGACGGAATCGACGACGGTGTCGAGATCCATCGGCCACAGACTGCGCAAGTCGATGATTTCCGCGTCGATGCCGGTCTCGCGCACCGCCGCTTCGGCCACCCAGACCATCGTGCCGTAGGTGAGGACCGTCAGCGCCGTCCCCGGCCGAAAGATGGCAGCCGACTCGAGCGGCACCGTGTAGTGACCGTCGGGCACCTCGGACTGCGGCACGCCGGTCCACGGCACGACCGGCTTGTCGTGATGTCCGTCGAAGGGACCGTTGTAGATGCGCTTGGGCTCGAGAAAGATCACCGGGTCGTCGCATTCGATCGAGGCGATCAGCAGGCCCTTGGCGTCGTAGGGATTCGACGGCATCACCGTGCGCAGCCCGCAGACGTGCGTCAGCAGCGCCTCCGGGCTCTGGCTGTGCGTCTGCCCGCCGTAGATGCCGCCGCCGCATGGCATGCGGACGGTGATCGGCGCCGTGAAGTCGCCGGCCGAGCGGTAGCGCACGCGCGCCGCCTCGGACACCAGCTGGTCATACGCCGGATAGAAATAGTCGGCGAACTGGATTTCGGCAACCGGGCGCAGGCCGTAGGCCGCCATGCCGACCGCGACGCCGACGATGCCGCCCTCGGCAATCGGCGTGTCGAAGACGCGTGAAGTCCCGTACTTCTTCTGCAAGCCGTCGGTGCAGCGGAACACGCCGCCGAAAAAGCCGACATCCTGGCCGAAAATCACCACGTTGTCGTCGCGTTCGAGCATCACGTCGAGCGCCGAACGGATCGCCTGGATCATCGTCATCGAGGCCATCGTCAAGCCTGCTGCTGAGCGCGCTGCCGTACAAGGTGCGCCGGCACGTCGCGGTAGACGTCGTCGAACATCGTCGAGGCGTCGTGGACGTGGCCCGATGCCAGGCTGCCGTAGCTCTCGGCTTCCTTCTGCGCCGCGACCACTTCCTCGTCCACTTCCTGCTGCATCCGGGTGCATTGGTCGTCGGTCAATGCGCCGGTTGCGAGCAGGTGGAGCTTGAGCCTTGCGACGGGATCACCCAGCGGAAAGCGCTGCCAGTCGTCCGCGGGCCGGTACTTGGAAGGATCGTCCGACGTCGAATGCGCGCCCCCGCGGTAGGTGACCCATTCGATCAGCGTGGGTCCGAAGCCGCAGCGGGCACGCTCCGCCGCCCACCGCGACGTCGCGAGCACTGCCAGGAAATCGTTGCCGTCGACGCGCAGCGAGGCGATGCCGTTGCCGACGCCGTGCGCCGCAAAGGTCGCCGCCTCGCCACCCGCAATGCCCTGGAACGACGAAATCGCCCACTGGTTGTTGACGATGTTGAGGATCACCGGCGCGCGATACACAGACGCAAACGTGAGCGCGCTGTGGAAATCGGCTTCGGCGGTGGCGCCATCGCCTATCCACGCCGATGCGATGCGCGTGTCGCCCTTGATCGCCGATGCCATCGCCCAGCCCACGGCCTGGACGTACTGCGTGCCGAGGTTGCCCGACACCGAGAAGAACCCATGTCGGCGCGACGAGTACATCACCGGCATCTGCCGTCCCTTCACCGGGTCGCGATCGTTCGACAAAAGCTGACACATCATGTCCACCAGACCGTAGCCGCGAGCAATGAGAATGCCCTGTTGGCGATACGTCGGAAAACACATGTCGTCGGGCTCGAGCGCCAGGACCTGTCCGATGCAGATCGCCTCTTCGCCGAGGCTTTGCATATAGAACGAGATCTTCTTCTGCCGCTGCGCGACCACCATGCGCGCGTCGAAGCTCCGTGTCTTCAGCATCGCGCGCAGCCCGGCAACAAGCAGCTGCGGGTCTGCCTTCGGGTCCCACGGGCCCACCGCATGCCCGTCGTCGTCGAGGACGCGCACCAGCGCATCGGCGACGTCGACGGTCGCGAGCGGCGGCGTGTCGATCGCCGGACGCCGCACCGCGCCCGCAGGCGACAGGTTCAGATACGAAAAATCGGTCTCGCGCCCCGGACGTCCCGTCGGCTCGGGCACGTGGAGCTTGAGTGGGGAGCATTGGCTCACGCGTAGTCCTTCAGGTCTCGTGGACACGCCGTCGGTTCCGCCCAGGACGTGGACAGCTGTCGCCAGCCTCCGTCATCAGCGACGAACAGGGCGCGGGTGCGGTAGAGGATAGCGCCGAATTCGCGGAACGGAAACCATCGCCGTCGACGAGCTGTATCGTCTGGCTCAGTCGGCGCAGTCAATGCCGCGACGCCTGCGCATCGCGCTGCCGATCCGTTCGAGCGCATCGTCGTCCAAAAGGCGCGCGGCCATCGGCAGCAACTCGGCCTCCTCGCGGGCGATGTGCCGCGCGTACAGTTCGGTCAGCGGCGTCACGTCGGCTTCGGCCAGAGTCGTACGCTCGCCTTCGGCGATGGCCGACAGCAGCGCACGCAAGCGCCGCCAATGCGCTTCGAGCGTACGGTGTTCGGTGCAAAAGCCTTCGATCATCGAGCGCAGGCACACCGCGTCCGAACCGGCCATCGATTCGATGAGCGCCGGAAACAGGTCGGTCTCCTCGTCCGCGTGGTGGTCCTGCGCCGCGGTGTCAAAGTAACGCATCACCGCAACGACTGCGCGGCGCGCGTCGGCGTCTGCGCCGTGCGCGGCAAGATGCGCCGGCAAGCGCAGCAAGGTTTCGCACTGATGCTGCACTCGATGGTGGCAGGCCTCGAGCATTTCGAGGGGTACCTCGAAACCGGCGCTTGGCGCGGAGTGACCGGGAAACGGGATCGTCATCGTTTTCACCTCTTCGAATGGGGGGTGCGCGCAGCGGTTGCTGCGGGCAGCCGCCGCGACCGGGACTTCGATTGTAATATGCGCGAAGAATACATCTTATAACGCTGCTGCACCGCTTCTCGCGAACACCGCCGCGATTGGCGGCGACCCGCTGTAGCGATTAGACTAGCGGCGTTCCCCGACCAAGCGGCCCCGCCAACGAAGGGCCGCCGCAAGCGAAACGGGGCATTCTCAAAGGAGACTCTTCATGGCATTCATCGATCGCGGTTTGCGTGCCTTTCGCGCCGCTGCCGCCGCATTGGCAGTCTGCATGTTCGCTCTGCTGGGCGCGCCAGCTGCCACGGCCGCCGAGGTCAACGTCTACTCGATCTGGCCCGAGAACTGGGCGCGGCCGATGTTCGAGGAGTTCGAGAAAGCGACCGGCGTCAAGGTCAACTTCGTGCGGTTTTCGTCGGGCGAAGCGCTTGCTCGCGTGGTTGCCGAAAAGAACAATCCGCGTATCGACGTCCTGTTCGGCGGACCCGTCGAGACTTTCGCCGCCGGCGTTCCGCAGGGCATCTTCGAGTCGTACAAGCCGCCGTCTTTCGACAAGCTGCCCGAGCGCTTCCGTGAGTCGAGCGGTCAATGGGTGGCCATCGCCGACGATCCACTGGTCTTCATGACCAACAAGAAGTTCCTCGCCGAACACAAGCTCGCCCCGCCGGCATCGTGGCAGGACCTGCTCAACCCGGTGTACAAGAACATGCTGCAGATGGCCGACGCGCGCACGTCCGGCACCGCGGTCACGCGCATTTTCTCGATTCTCGAAGTCAACGGCCGCGACGAGAACAAGGCCTTCGCCTACATGAAGCAGTTGCGGCCGAACGTCCAGCTCTACACGAAGAGCGGCGGCGGCGGCACGCTGCCGGTGGGCATCGGCCAGGCTGGAGGCGGCATCTTCTTCATCGTCGATGCGCTCGACACCAAAGCCAAGGGTTATGACGTTGCGATCAGCTTTCCCAAGGAAGGCATCGGCACGTCGGCCGAAGCGATCGCGCTGATCAAGGGCGCGAAGAATCCCGATACCGCGAAGAAGCTGATCGACTGGGCGACATCGGCGCAAATGCAGAGTCTCTTCGCCAAGTACAAGATCAACTTTGTTCCCGCCAACCCGGAAGTGAAGGTCGAACCCAGCCTCGCCGCCGTGCTGCAGGGTGCGAAGATCTTCCCGATCGATGCCAAGTACGCGGGCGCCAACCGCAAGCAGGTGGTCGATCGCTGGATAGCCGAAGTCCTCAACCCCTGATCCGCGGCCAGATTGGTGGCTGCGGCATTGGCCATGCGGCCGGGTGTCGGCGCGCGGTTGCGCGCCGAGCCCGCGCTGGCGCTCGCGATCGCAATACTGTGGGTGCTGATCGCACTGTTCATCGTCTATCCGATCGCGATGCTGTTGGCGCGGGTGTTCGTCGAGGATGGGCATTTCACGCTGACAGGCATCGCCGCGGTGCTGACCGACCGCCACCAGGTCGTCGCGTTCTGGAACAGCCTGCTGCTGGGAACGCTGGTCGGTGTAATCGGAACCGCGTTCGGCTTCATCTTCGCGTTCGCCGCGACGCGTTGCCGGCTTTCGCCCACGCTGATCCGGCTGATCGACGTTGCGGTGCTGTTGCCGCTCGTGTCGCCGCCCTTCACGATGGCCATCGGCTACATTTTTTCGTTCGGTGCGCGTGGTCTCATCACCTATGACCTGCTGGGAATCAAGGGTGCTGGCGTCTACGGCATGACCAGCACGATGACGGCGGAAGCGGCCACCTACTTCCCGATCGCCTACCTGGCGCTGCGGCCGATGATCGCCGCCATCGATTCCAACATCGAAGGCATGGCGCTGTCGCTCGGTGCGTCGCGTTGGCGCGTGTTTCGCACGGTGACGCTGCCGCTGTGCATTCCTGGACTTGCCAATTCGTTCCTGCTGCTGTTCGCCGCATCGCTTGCCGATTTCGCCACGCCGCTGATTCTGGCCGGCAACCAGTTTCCGGTGCTGCCGACGCAGGCATTTCTGCAGATCACCGGATTGTTCGACCTGCGCGGCGGCGCCGCGTTGTCGCTGATGCTGCTGGTGCCGGCACTGCTGGTGTTCGTCGCGCAGCGCTACTGGGTCGGCCGCGGGCACTACGTGACGGTGACCGGCAAGGGCGCCGGGCAGGCGCCGTTCGACAGCGTCACCCCAGTCGCGCGCTGGACGCTGGTGTCGCTTTGCGTCGCCGTGACGCTGTTCATCGTCTATCTGTATGTGCTGCTGCTCTACGCGTCGCTGGTCGTCGCCTTCGGCGCCAACGAGGCGTTCACGCTGCAGCACTATCGCGTCGTGTTCACCGAGGGGCTGCGCGTGCTCGGCGACACGCTGATCATCGCCGCGATCGCGACGCCGCTCGGCGGCTTCTACGGCGTGCTGCTCGGCTACCTCGTCGCCCGCAAGCGCTTCGTTGGCCGGACGACGATGGAGATCACGTCGATGGTCAACTATGCGCTGCCCGGAACGATCGTCGGTATCGGCTACCTGATCGCGTTCAACGATCCGCCGATCGTGCTGGCCGGCGGCGCGCTGATCATCATCGCCTGTTACGTGTTTCGTTACGGCGCGACCGGAATTCGCACGACGATCGCGATGATGCAGCAGCTCGACCGCAGCCTCGAGGAGGCGTCGGAGAGCCTCGGCGCCTCTAGCAGCACGACCTTTCGTCGCGTCACGCTGCCGCTGATTCTGCCCGCGTTCTTCGCGGGACTCGGCGTGATGTTCATCCGCTCGATGACGGCGATCAGCGCCACGATATTCGTCGTGTCGCTCAGCTGGACCCTCGTCACCGTCAAGATCCTCGAAAACATGACCGAGCTGGCGCTCGGGGTCGCTGCGGCGTTCTCGGTGGTCGTCGTGGCGATCGTGTTCATCGTGATCTTCGCGATCGGCCGCGTCCTGCGACGGCTGCGCGCGGCCGGCGCGAGTGCCGTCACCGGGCTGCTCGCCACATGAAGGCGGGCGCACACGACGCCATCGGCGTCAGCGCCGATCGCCTGTCCAAGCGCTTCACGCACGCGGTCAAAGGCGAGGTTTATGCGGCGCGCGACGTGACCATCGATGTTGCGCCCGGCGAGTTCCTGACGCTGCTCGGACCGTCCGGCTGCGGCAAGACGACTGCATTGCGGATGATCGCCGGCTTCGAAATTCCGGATGGCGGCCGCGTCGTGTTTGGCGGTCAGGATGTGACGCTGTTGCCCGCCAACCAGCGCGGCATCGGCTTCGTGTTCCAGAACTATGCGCTGTTTCCCCACCTGTCGGTGTTCGAGAACGTCGCCTACGGACTGCGCGTGCGCGGACAGGCGGGCGGCGCGATCGGCACCGCGGTCTCCGACGTACTCAAGCTGGTCGGGCTGGCCGGCTACGAATCGCAGTTTCCGGCGCAGATGTCGGGTGGCGAGCAGCAGCGCGTTGCGCTGGCGCGCGCGATCGTCATTCGTCCGCGCGTGCTGCTGTTCGACGAGCCGCTGTCGAACCTGGACGCGAAGTTGCGGGTGGAGATGCGTCACGAGATTCGCGCTCTGCAGCAGCGGCTTGCAATCACGACCGTCTATGTGACGCACGACCAGGAGGAGGCGATGGCGATTTCCGATCGCATCGCCGTGATGCAGGGCGGTACGATCGTGCAGACAGGCAGCGCCGAGGATCTCTATCATCGCCCGGCGACGCGCTTTGTCGCACAGTTCATCGGACGCGCCAACCTGATCGACGCCCGCGTGCACGATGCCGCTGACGGGCGCATCGCCGTCGATGCGCTGGGCCATCGCTTCCTGCTTGCCCACCCGCGCGCCGGCATGGCGGGTGGAGGCAACCCACGGCTGCTGTTGCGGCCGGAGGCCATCTCTCTGGCCAAGGTGGTCGGCAAGACGGATGAGTTGGTCGGCGCCGTGGTGTCGCGAAGCTTCCTCGGCGAAAAGATCGAATACGTGGTGGAATGTGCTGGCGAGCAGCTCCAGGTCGTGCGCTACAACGCCGGACCCGACGACCTGCTTCCGGTGCAGGCAAAGGTCGCGTTGCACTTTGCCGATGATGTCGCAATTCTCGTCTGGGACGACGAACCGAAAGGCCATTCATGATCAACGCCAATTTCTCGCTAAGCGGCCTGCCATTCGTCGCCGGCCTGCTGCTCACGCTTTGCATCGCCGGCAACCCCGTGGAGCTGCGTGCAGCACCGCCGGCCGACGTGCACGGCTCACTCGACGCCTATGCACAACCGGGATTGGCGCTCGCCTGGGGCGTGCTGCGCGGCGTCGACGACGCGGCGGCAACGGTCGTCGTGCGCGTCGATGTCGATCCGAACGTATATCGCACGCTCGCGGTTACCGGCGTCGACCCCTTCACCAAGGCGTCGCAGACGCTGGTTGCGCCGACACCGATCAAGCGTACGCTTCTGGTTCGCCTGCCGCGCGCGCGCTTTGCTGATCTGCCGCGCACCGAATGGCGCTTCTATTCGGCGGCTGCTACGGCGGTGAAGGCCTCCGACGTGCCGGTGCTGCTCGTCTACTACCAGGGTGTCCCCGACACGACGCCGGAATTCAAAGATGAAGCGGCGCTCGCGGCGTCGCTCGACCAGCGGATCGCGCGCGCACGCCGCGAAATGAAGTCCAAGTGACGATGGTTGCCGGCGGCACGATGAACCCAAGCGCGACGATGACGGTCGATGAGCTCGCGCGGCTGCTCGACCATTCGGTGCTGAAGCCGGAGGCCACCGAAGCCGAGGTGCGCGCGGGAGCGCGGGTCGTCGCCGAATGGCGAATCGGCTTTTACTGCGTGCAGCCGGTGTGGGTGCGCTGCGCCGTCGCCGCGCTCGGGACCACCGCTTCCGGAGTCGTTTCGGTGGTGGGCTTTCCGCATGGCTGCGAGCATACGCGGACGAAAGCCGACGCCGCGAGTCGAGCCGTGGACGACGGCGCGACCGAGATCGACATGGTGATCGGCATCGGCGCGCTCAAGGGCGGCGATGCGCGTTTCGTCGCAGCGGACATCGATGCGGTCGTCAAGGCGTCAGGCGGCGCGTCGGTCAAGGTCATCCTCGAAACCGGGATCCTCACCGACGACGAAAAGCGGCTCGCCTGCCGGCTGGTGCGCGACGCCGGCGCCGCGTTCGTCAAGACCTCGACCGGGTTTCACGCCTCCGGCGGCGCGACGCTTGCCGACGTTGCACTGATGCGCTCGGAAGTGGGGCCGCAATTCGGCGTCAAGGCCTCCGGCGGCATCCGTACGCTGGCCGACACGCGCGCGATGATCGATGCCGGCGCGACCCGTATCGGGACTTCGGCAAGTATCGCCATCCTGGCCGCGCTCGATGGCGGCAAAGACGCCGGTCTACGATCGGATTGACGAAGTGGCGATTGGAAGCGACCTGAAATGCCAAGTGGGCCCGGCTGGATTCGAACCAGCGACCAAGGGATTATGAGTCCCCTGCTCTAACCATCTGAGCTACGGGCCCGGTACGGGGACTTCGTTCACTGCTTCTTGTACGACCATCGTGCTGCGCGATTATAGCGGAGCATGCATCGCGCCTTTCTGCCGGAGATTGAAGGATTCGCGGTGTAGTAGACTCGGGACGCGGATCCATTTCTTCGACCGAGCGTGCAGCACTATCTCGCCCCACTTCTGAAGCCGCAATCGGTCGCGCTCGTCGGTGCCTCCGAGCGGGCAAGCTCCGTTGGCCGCACCGTCTTCGAGAACCTGCTCGCGGGCGGATTCCAGGGCAGCATCCACGCGGTCAATCCGAACCACCGGCGCGTCTTCGGGCAACGGTCGTATGCGTCGGTTGCCGCGATCGGCAAACCGATCGATCTTGCGGTGATCGCTGCTCCAGCGAGCGCCGTCCCGGGCATTCTCTCCGATGCGCGAGCGCGAATGCAGTCGGCGGCGATCATGACGTTTCCGGAATCCGATCCGAAGCTCAGCCGAAGCTGGCGGCGCGACGTCGCGGCAATCGCCGCCAAGCGCGGCATCCGCGTGCTGGGGCCGGGGGCGTTCGGCGTCGTCAGGACCGACATAGGGCTCAACGCGACGTTTTGCGCGCCGATCGCGCGTTCCGGGCGGTTGGCGCTGGTCGCACAGTCCGGTGCCGTCTGCACGGCGATGCTCGACTTCGCGGGTCCGGTCCAGATGGGCTTCTCGACGGTGGCATCGCTCGGTGGCGGCATCGACGTCGGCTTCGGCGAGTTGCTGGAAGCACTGGTGAACGATCCGGTGACCGACGGCATCCTGCTCTACGTCGAGACCGTAGGCGACGCGCGCCTGTTCATGTCTGCGTTGCGCAAGGCGGCGCGCACCAAGCCTGTCGTCGTGCTGAAGGCCGGTCGCTCTCATGAACAGGTGCCGGGAACCGACGAGGCCGGCAGGCTCTCGATCGCGCCGGATGCGGTCTTTGACGCCGCGATGATGCGTGCGGGCACCGTGCGCGTGCGTACCTACACGCAGCTATTTGCGGCAGCGCGCATCCTGGCGCGCGGCAGGATTCCGCGCGGCGATCGCCTGGCGATCGTATCCAACGGGCGCGGGCCCGCCATACTCGCAGCCGACAGCGCCGAGACCGCTGGCGTTGCATTGGCCCGGTTCGCCGTCGCGACCGAACGCGCGCTCGACGCGCTGCTGCCCAACGAGATCGCGCGCGGCAATCCGGTCGACGTGCGCGGTGACGCGCCGCCGTCGCGGTTCGCCGCCGCGGTGGCGTCCACGCTTTCGGATCCCAATACCGACGCCGTGCTCGCGTTGCACGTCCCGCGCCCGATCATCGGCGCAATCGAGGCGGCGCATGCCGTCGCTGCGGTTGCGCGCGATTCGCTGAAGCCGGTTTTGGGTGCGTGGCTGGGCGCGGTGAATCGCCCCGAGCTGCACGACGCACTCGAGGCCGGCGGTATAGCGAATTTCTACACGCCGGAAAACGCGGTCGATGCGTTCGCGTTCCTCGCTTCGTACCGCCGCAACCAGGAGTGGCTGCTCGAGGTGCCATCGCCGCAGCCGGATCCGGCGCCACCCGACCTGGAACTCGCCGAACGAGTACGCGAGCTCGCGCTCGCCGAAGGGCGAGGCGTGTTGTCGCCGGGCGAATCGCAGCAGCTGCTGGCAGCGTTCGGTATCGTCACCGCGCCGTTGACGCGGGTCACGGCACTCGCCGACGCGCAGGCGGTGGCGCGGCGGCTGCACTATCCGGTGTCGTTGACGCTCGAAGGCGCGTCGCCGCCGATCGAGCGCAGGGGACTTGGCAATGGCCGCGCACTCGCGCGTGCATGGCGTGAGCTACAGGCGGCGGCAGGGCGGGTCGCCACTGCCGATGCGCCGGTGGTCGTCCAGCGCGCGATCCCATCCGGAGTGGCCGGTGCCTGCGCCATCACGCTGGCAACCGATCCGGTGTTCGGACCGGTGATCGCGGCAGGTGTCAGCATGCACGGTGTCGCCGTACCGCCGCTGCGCGCGGTGATGCTGCCGCCGCTCAACCGGCGACTGGCGATGGACCTGCTCGTCGCGGCAGGCGTTCAGGCGCCTGCCGAATCACTGGTGCAGGTGGTCCTTCGCGTTTCGGCAGTTGCCTGTGCGCTGCCGTGGGTGTCTGCACTGGCGCTCGATCCGGTCGTTGTGGTAGGCGAGCGCGCCGAGGTACCCGCGGTCCGCATCGCCGTCGAGCCGAAGCGCGTTTCGGGGCCGGGCTATCGCCACATGGCGATCCATCCCTACCCGGTCGAACTCGAGGCACATGTGATGCTGCGAGACGGCACCCGTCTCTTCGTGCGTCCCATCCGCCCGGAAGATGCGGAGATGGAACGACGTTTCATCGCGGACCTTTCCGAGCAGACGCGCTTCTACCGCTTCTTCTACCGCCTGCACGAGCTGACACCAGCGATGCTCGGCCGTTTCACGCAGGTCGACTACGACCGGGAGGTTGCGCTGCTCGCGCTGGTACCGGACACGCGCGCGCCCGGTGGCATGGCGATCATCGGCATCGCGCGCTATATCGCCAATCCCGATCACGAAAGCGCGGAATTCGCCGTCGTCGTCGCCGACGCCTGGCATGGCCGCGGAGTCGCGTCGCTACTGATGAAGTCGCTGATCGCCTGCGCCAAGAAAAAGGGATTCAAGCGACTGGTTGGCGCGGTGTTGCGCGCCAACAGAAACATGATCCACTTTTCGCAGGGTCTGGGCTTCACCATCAGCGCCGACCCGCAAGATCCGGAACAGGTCAAGGCCGAGCTCGAGCTGCAGTGATCCGCATCCGGCGGCCGTGTTGCACGTGCCGTTCGGCTACAGCTTGAACACGCGCTGCGCCGTCCGTCCACGCACTTTGTCGCGCATGTTCTCAGGCAAAGCGTTCACCCGCGCGAGACAGCCCGGCATGTCGCCGATCGTGTGCGGATAGTCGGAGCCGTACATCACGTTGTCGGCACCAAAGACTTTTGTGCACAGTTCCAGGACCTCGGGTGCGAATACGACGGCGTCCGCGTAAATCTGCGGCAGGAATTCACTCGGTCGCCGCTGGATTTTTTCGCGGCATGCCGGGATGTTGTCGAAGCACTGGTCCATGCGCGAGATCAGGTACGGCAACGCACCGCCGCCATGCGCTGCGATGATCTTGAGGCGCGGGTAACGCTCGAAGAAGCCGTCGTAGATCATGCGCGCGGTCGCCAGCGACGTATCGAAGGTGAAACCGATCGATGCGGTGAGCTGGAAGCGCGACATGTCCATTTCCGCCACACCCGGCGGCGCCGTCGGATGCACGAGTACCGGCAGCGATTTCGCGTCGATGGCCGCCCAGATCGGCGCGAAAGTCGGATCGGTCAGCGGTACGCCGCCAATATTCGCCAGCACCATCGCGCCGGAGGCGCCCGCAGCGTGCGCCCGTTCGAGTTCGGCCAGCGCCAGTTCCGGGTATTGCCACGGCAACGACGCGAACCAGCGCAGGCGGTTCGGGTGCGCGGTTTGCGCGGCCGCCATGTCGTCGTTCATGATCGTCGCCGCCTGCAAGCTGATCTCGGGGCCGCCCCAGTAGCAGTTGGGACAGGTGAGCGAAACGATGCAGATATCGACACCGCACTCGTCCATCGTCTTCAGGCGCAGGTCGTAGTCGAACATCGGCGGCACCGGGGTCATGAACGGCGCACCATCGAGATGAATCGCGCGCAGACCGCCGGAGACGGCCTGCACCGTATAGCGCGGGCCTCCGTGTTGCTGCAGCAGGGAAAACCACTCCTCGGTCAGGCAGTGGGTGTGGACATCGATGACCGGACTAGCCACGTGTGCTCCTGTGTCGAAACGCGATGGTCGAAGTAGGGAAGGGAAGCCTATGCCTTGGGGCGGCCCTGCGGCTCTCAGTCGACCTTCGCACCGGAGTCCTTGATCGCCTTCGCCCACAACGGCTGCTCGGCTGCGATCATGGCCGTGAATTCGGCCGAGGTCTGCGGCGGGAAGGGTTCCATGCCGAATTTCAGCAGTTGTTCCCGGAATTCCGGAGTCGCCTGGATCTTCTGCAGTTCGTCGGACAGCCTCGCGACGATCTCTTTCGGCGTTCCAGCGGGTGCGACGATTCCCTGCCATGCCTGCCAGTCAAAACCGGCCACCGTCGCCGCGATGGGCGGCACATCCGGGAGCAGCGCCGTTTGCTTTGCCGCCGAGGTGCCGAGCGCGGTCACCTTGCCGGCCTTGATATTCGGTACGGCCACCGTCGCGTCGGAGAACATCACTTGGACGTTGCCACCCAGGAGATCGGTTAACGCGGCCGGTGTGCCTTTGTAGGGGACATGCTGGATCACGAGTCCGTATTTTGTCTTCAGCGCTTCCATGAACAGATGGTGCGGGCTGCCGCTGCCCACCGACGCATAGTTGAACTTGCCTGGGTTGCGCTTGATCGTGTCGATCGCTTCGGCGACGTTCCTGGCGGGAAACGCGGGATTGGCGATCAGGAAAAAATTGACGGTACCCACGGGTGACACCGGTGCGAAGTCCTTTACCGGGTTCACCGGCGACGATCGATACAACGCCGGACTGATGCCGAGTGTCGTGCTGGTCGCCATCAGCAGCGTGTAGCCATCAGGCGGCTGCTTGGCGACGAACTCGGCGCCTACGAGCGTGCCCGCGCCGGGCTTGTTCTCGATCACGACCGGCTGTTTCAGTGCAGCGCCCAGGCGCTCGCCGATCGCGCGCGCGAGAAGATCGGTCAGCGCGGCCGGCGGGTACGGCACGACCAGCTTGATCGGGCGTGACGGGTAGCCTGCCTGTGCGCTCGCCAGCGGTGCCGCGAATGCCACCAGGCAGCATAGGGTGGCAGCAAACAACCAGCGGGGAATCGCGTTCATGTGGGCACCTTCGATGGGGTGCCGTGGAAGGTACGGGAGCCTCGATGCCGGTGTCAAGCGCGTTGGCCGCAGCGCGGACGGCGACCGCGCATTGACAGGTCGAACCGCGACCTTCGACCTGTCGGCGCGAGACTCGGCAAACGCCTGTGCGGCCTATTCGCCTTCGAGAAAACTCCGCAGCTTCTCGCTGCGCGACGGATGCCGGAGCTTGCGCAGCGCCTTTGCCTCGATTTGCCGGATGCGTTCGCGCGTGACGTCGAACTGCTTGCCGACTTCCTCCAGCGTGTGGTCGGTGTTCATCTCGATGCCGAAGCGCATCCGCAGCACCTTCGCCTCGCGCGGCGTCAGCGTGTCGAGGATGTCCTTGCATACGTCGCGCAGCGATGCGTTGACTGCCGCATCCGACGGCGCGACGGTCGACTGATCCTCGATGAAATCGCCCAGGTGCGAATCGTCATCGTCGCCGATCGGCGTCTCCATCGAAATGGGCTCCTTGGAGATCTTCAGGATCTTGCGGATCTTCTCCTCGGGCATCTCCATCTTCTCGGCGAGCGTCGCGGGATCGGGCTCGGAGCCGGTTTCCTGCAGGATCTGCCTCGAGATGCGGTTCATCTTGTTGATCGTCTCGATCATGTGCACCGGAATGCGGATGGTGCGCGCCTGGTCGGCGATCGAGCGGGTGATCGCCTGCCGGATCCACCACGTCGCATAGGTCGAGAACTTGTAGCCGCG
>JADYZP010000021.1 GCA_020853025.1 Burkholderiales bacterium | reverse complement strand
GCCGTTGATCTTCGCGGCATGCAGGTCGAGCTGCGTACCGCCATCGGCCACGCCCGCATTGACGATGTTCGCTCCGCTGGTCCAGGTGTTGCCCAGCGCATCGAGGACGAGTCCGCTCGACGACTGCATGACGCCACCTGCGGCCACGTTGATTCCGGCCGGATTCGCGACGCGGAGCGCCGGAGGCGCCGCACTGTTGCCACCCTGCCCGACCAGCGTGCCGTTGATCGTGCTGGCCACGCCGTTGGTGTTCCTGAGCACGACGGACTGACCGGCTGCGCCGGAGCGGATCGTGAGCTTGGCACCGAGAGCGAGATTGAGGCCCTGCCAGTCGATCTGTGCGAACGAGCCCGCGGCGCCGGGATTGGACCCCAGCTGGATGACGGCATTCGACTGGAAGTTCGAGATCGTGTTGCCATTGAGCGTGGCGCCCTCGACGGTCACCGGACCGTAGGGATTGGCGACGATGGTGGCGATCCCTAACCCCGAATTTGCGCAACTCGCGGTGGTGAAGGTCCGATCCGAACCGTTGGCCGTTCCGTCGGCGTTTGCGCCGACGACGCGGTAATGATAGAGCGTGTTGCAGGCGAGTCCGCCGATTGCCGCCGACACGGCGGCGCCGGCGGCACCTGCTGCAAGCGGACTCTGTGCCGCCGCGATGCTGCTGCCGTAGGCTAGCGTCGGACCGTACTGGAAGCTGACCGTCGTGACCGCTGCGTTGCTGGTCACAATGCCATTGAGCGTCGCGCCGGCGGTGCCGATGGCAGTCGCGGCGTTGGTCGTGACGATGGGTCCGCTATTGCTGCCAATGGCGAAGTTCGTATCCGAGATGTCAAAAAATACGTTGCTGCTGCAGCTGACCTTGACGCGCGCGGTCGTCGTCGCCGCGTTGGGTGCGGTGACCGACTGCGAGCCGTCGTTGGGCGTATTTGCCGCGAGCACCACCGGGAACGTAAGTCCGCCGTCATTGGACAATTCGATGTTGACGTTGGCGCAGCCGACCGGAGCGGCGGTCGTGTTGGCGACGTTCCAGGTGACGAACTGCGTGCTGTTCATTGCCCACGTGATGGCGGTGTCGGGAGAAGTGACCTTGAAAGGCCCGGCCGCAGCGGTCACGTTGAAGGCAAGTGTCGAGTAGGCGACGCCACCGCCGCCGGTACGGTTGTCGCGCACCGTCATCCGGAAATTGAGCGCGCGCGTGACGTTGGGCAGCACTTCGCCGGTCGCCAGCGAATTGCCGAGAAGGTCGGACAATCGTGGAAAGGTCCGCGTCGGACCGACGGTCGCGTTCCAGGAACGGAAGAATGGCGGCTTGGTGGCGACCCCGGGCGGGCCCGCCGCCCCCAGGTCGTACTCTTCCCAATTGTAGGTCAGCAAATCACCGTCGGCGTCGGTCGCCGAGCCGGTGAGAGCGAACGGCGTGTTGGCGGGGATGGTGAAACCTCCTGCGGGCACCGACGGCACCGGCAGGTTGTTGCCGGTAATCGTGATCGCCGCACAACCGTTGCCCGTGCCTACCGTCGTGTAGGCGACGATCTCGTCGTGGCTGACCGAGTGGAAATAGGCATCGCTGTGCGCCTGCAGGTCCTGCGCGCCGCAGATGCCGGCGTAGGCCATGATCGTCGAGCCGCTGCCCGGCTCGTAGGCGGTGGACCCGTTGCGGTTGCCACCACCGCAGGAGCCCGCGTTGCCGTTGAACGAATGATTGCCGCCAAACTGATGGCCCATTTCGTGCGCGACGTAATCGACCCAGAAGGCGTCGCCATTGGGACTGGGGCTGCCGGTGACGCCGCGTGCCTTCGATGATGCTTTGCAAGGGACGCCCAGCGTCGCGACACCACCACCGCCGGTACTGAACACGTGGCCGATGTCGTAGTTGGCGCTGCCGATCACCAAATCCAGGTTCGTCTGGTTCTGGCCCAGCATCGTTGAGCCATCGTTGTTCGCATAAGGGTCGCTGCCTGCGTTGGTATAGACGATCAGGTCGTTGTTGGCGACGAGCTGCAGCCGTACCGCCACCTCGACCTCGTAGATGCCCGTGACGCGGTTGATTGCCGTCGTGATCGCGCCCATTGCGAGAGGTATGGTGCCTCCGAAGAATGCCGTGTACTCGCCGGTCGCCGCAACCGCCAGCCGGTAGGTGCGCAGCTGCGTACCCGACGTCAGCTGCGGTGATATCGCGATCAGCTTGTTGATCTTCGCGCTCATCTGTCCGCCCGGATCCTCGGGTGGTAGCTCGAAGATTCCGGATCGCTCGGGGGCCACGAGGTCGCGCCGGAAGTAGCTGATGTAGAGCGACGTGTCGCCGCGGCGGTAGGGGTCGATGAAGACTCTGCCGGTCGCCGGCGAGAGCACCATGGCGTGAAAGCCCTGCGGCGTCCAGTCGAGGCGCGCGGTCGCCGTAGGATCGTCGATTCCCTGCCCGGTCCAGGTCCTGATGTCGGGGAACTTGGCGGCCAGCTCGGGCGCCATCACCTGCGTCTCCTGGATCCAGAAGCGTGCGACGCCGCCGTCGGGCATCGGCAGCGAGACGACGATGGCCTCGCGCAGCGCCGCGGCACTGCCCTCCATCGGCGCCTTGAAAAACTGTTCGCGGAAAACGTCGTGGTCGAGTGCCACCAGCCGGTAGCGCTCGGGCTCGGTCGTCCTCTCACCCGCCGCCTGGACGTCGCGCTGTTCGACGTCGCGCCAGAGTCCGCCGCTGGCGACCGACAACTCGGGCCCGACCGGAAGCGCGGCATGCGCCGGCACGATCTGCAGCAATAACAGCGCCGCGAGCAGCGACGCCATCGCGTGAAGGAAATTCGGTACGGGCCTTGCCATTGCGGCTCTCCAATGCATTCGTCATCAAACCAGGCGAAGGCTAGAGGATTTCGCAGCCGATGACCATACGTTGACGATTGCGCCTGTCACGACATGGCGTCGCCGGTCGGAAGACGACACCGCGGATACGATCAGTGGGCTGCGGGTGTTCATGGCCAAGCAGGGCGTCGTCATGTGGCTTCACGCCTACGCCTGCGGCCAGGCGGCACGGCGCAGCGCGACACCGTGCGCACCGTGCGCGACTGCCGTGCGCAGATCGCTGGCGTCGAGTCCGCCCAGCGCAAACACCGGCAGTCGCGTGGCGGCGACGCGCGAAGCAAATCCATTCCATCCGATCGTCGCGGCAGCCGGATGCGTCGGCGTCGCGGCTACGGGTCCCAGCAACGCGAAATCGAGCGCAAGCGCACCAGCATGCGCGAGTTCGTCGCGCGTATGACACGACGCCGACGCCAGCATCCGCTGCGGCCGCTGGCACGCCGCCGCCAGTCGCGCGGCGGTCCAATGCACGCCGTCGCAGTCGGCCTCGTGCGCCTCGTCCTCGGTGCCGTTGAACAGCACCTGCGCACCGAACGGGCGGGCGAGCGCCACCACCCGCCGCGCCAAGTCGAGACGCCGCGCGAGCGGCCATTCGCGATCGCGCACCTGGACCAGACGCAGGCCGCGCTCGAAGGCTGCGGCAGCAAGCACAAGAAAGCGGTCCTCGTCGGAATCGGCGGCGCAACTGATGCCGCAGATCGAAGGCAGGAGCAGCGCCGCCAGGATGCGCGTGTTCGCCGGCAGCAACGGCGCGACGTCGAATCGCCCCGGAGTCTGCCATGCGAAGGCCTGCCCGTCGTGGCCGTGCAATTCGCCGTCCCACGCGTGCACGCGGAAGAAATTGAGCTCGACGTGCGCGTGCGGATAGACGAATTCCTGCACCAGCCATGGCGAGGCATCACGCACGGTGATGCCGAGTTCTTCGCGCAGTTCGCGATCGAGCGCCGCGCGCGGCGTCTCGCCGGCTTCGAGCTTGCCGCCGGGGAATTCCCAATAACCGGCATACGGCTTACCCGCCGGGCGCTGCGCCAGCAGCACACGGCCGTCGGCGTGCAGCAGGACCGCGGCCGCGACGCGCAGCAGGGCGCCGGTCACCGAGGCCGACGCGAACGCAGCGCCTGCACGCCGGCAAGATTCTTCGCGTATTGCCAAGCGACGCGCCCGCTGCGCGAACCGCGCTGCAACGCCCATTGCAGCGCCTCGCGCGTGCGCGCATCGGCGTCGCGCGCGCTGCCCGCCGCCTTGACGCCGAAGTGCTCGAGCCAGCCGGCGACCGCCGCGAGGTAGTCGTCCTGAGTGAACGGGTAGAAGGAGATCCACAGGCCAAAACGCTCCGACAGCGAAATCTTCTCCTCGACCGATTCGCCCGGATGCACTTCCTCGCCCACGTGCCGGGTTTCGAGATTCTCGCTGAAGTACTCGGGCAGGAGGTGCCTGCGGTTCGATGTCGCGTAGATGACGATGTTGGTCGCCGCGCCCGCGATCGAACCGTCGAGCATGACCTTGAGCGCCTTGTACCCGGCCTCGCCGGCGTCGAAGGAGAGATCGTCGCAGAACACGACGAAGCGCTGCGGGTGTCCCTCGACGCGCTCCGCGATGTCGGGGAGATCGACCAGGTCCTCCTTGTCGACTTCGATCAGCCGCAGGCCGCGCGCCGCGTACTTGCCGAGCATCGCCTTCACCAGCGACGACTTGCCGGTGCCGCGCGAGCCGGTCAGCAGCACGTTGTTCGCCGGCGCTCCGGCGACGAACTGTCGCGTATTCTGGTCGATTGCGTGCTTCTGGTCGTCGACCGCAACCAGGTCGGAAAGGCGAATCGAATGCGGGTGCGCGACCGGTTGCAGGTAGCCGCGGCCTGCCCGCTTGCGCCAGCGCGCTGCGGTGATTTTCTTCCAGTCGGGGTCCGGCGCCACGGACGGCAGCAATGCCTCGACGCGCGCCAGCACGCGCTCGGCACGCTCGATCAACGCCGCGAGTTCGCCACTCATCAAGACCGGTATTCCGCGTTGATGGTCACATAATCGTGCGACAAGTCGCAGGTCCACACGGTGGCGGCTGCCCGGCCTCGGCCAAGATCGACGCGGACGGTGATCTCGTCCTGCCTCATCACGCGCTGGCCATCCTCCTCGCGATACGACGCGGCACGGCCGCCATGATCGACGACCAGCACGTCGTCGAGCCAGAAGGAGACGTGCGCGGGATCGGTGTCCGCCGCCGCCGTGTTGCCGATCGCGCAGACGATGCGCCCGAGGTTGGGGTCCGATGCGAAAAACGCCGTCTTGACCAGCGGCGAATGCGCGATGCCGAAGGCGACACGCCTGCATTCGTCGACCGTGTTACCGCCAACGACGCGGATGGCGATGAACTTCGTCGCACCTTCGCCATCGCGCACGATCGCCTGCGCCAGCGCCACCGCGCATTCCTCGATCGCAGTGCGAATCGACGCGAGCCTCGGGTCGCCGGCGGAGGTGATGGGCGCGAGCCGGGCCCTTGCCGTGGCGGCCAGGACGAAGCTGTCATTGGTCGACGTGTCGCCATCGACGGTCGCGCCGTTGAACGAGACGTCGGCGACTTCACGGACGATGGTGGCCAGCAGCGGCGCCGCAATCGGCGCATCGGTGGCCATGAACGAAAGCATCGTCGCCATGTCCGGATGGATCATGCCCGCGCCCTTGGCAATTCCGGTCACCGTCACCGGAACGCCGTCGACGTCGACACGCCGCGACGCGCCCTTGGGCACCGTATCGGTGGTCATGATCGCCTGCGCGGCGGCAAACCAGCCATCGGCGCGAGCCGCGGCCTTTGCTGCCGGCAGCGCATTGATGATCCGGTCGACCGGCAGCGGTTCCATGATCACGCCGGTCGAATACGGCAGCACGTCTTCCGGCGCGCAATCGAGGAGTTGCGCGAGCGCCACGCATTCGGCGTGGGCGTCGGCTTCTCCCTGTTCACCGGTGCCTGCGTTGGCGTTGCCGGCGTTGACAATAAGCGCGCGCATACCGTTGCCCATCGCGTGCTGTCGCTCGAGATGGCGGCGGCAAAGGACGACGGGCGCCGCGCAAAAGCGGTTGCGCGTGAATACGCCGGCGGCGACGGTGCCGGGTTCGCAGAGCACGAGCAGCACGTCGTCGCGATCCCAGCTCTTGATCTTCGCCGCGGCGACGCCGAGCGTGACGCCGGGAACGGCGAGCAGCGACTCGGGTGCGGGAGCGGCGAGACGGACCGGCATGGCTACGCAGGAGCTACGAGCGGATGCAAAGCCGCAAGCAATCGTCGCCGCCGCGAAAGCGGGGGCCCAGCGGCGTCGCCGCAAAGACACTGGATCCCCTCCTCCGATTCAAGCAGTCGAGGGCAAGCTTTCGCGGGGACGACAATATCCGGGAAGCAGGCGTCACGCATGGCCCCAACGCCACGGGGGACACGATCAGAACTTCCCGTGGCAGTGCTTGTACTTCTTGCCGCTGCCGCAGGGGCAGGGGTCGTTGCGGCCGACCTTCTCGCCGGCACGCGTGAACGGCGGCGGCGGCGCGACGGCGACGTCGCCATCGCCGGCGGTGGCGGCCAGCGCTTCGTCGTAGCCCGCGTGCTGGTACTTGACGTTGGAGACCGCGACCGGTTCCTCGACCGCCTGCACATCCTGCTCGGAGCGCACGGTCACCGTCAGCACGACCTTGACGACGTCCTGCTTGATGCGGTCGAGCATGTCCGAAAACAGCTCGAAGGCCTCGCGCTTGTATTCCTGCTTCGGGTTCTTCTGCGCATAGCCGCGCAGGTGGATCCCTTGCCGCAGGTGATCGAGCGATGAGAGGTGCTCGCGCCACTGGTGATCGAGCGTCTGCAGCATCAGGCTGCGTTCGAACTGCCGGAGCAGCTCGGTGCCGACCATCGCCTCGCGGTCGGTCCATGCCTTGATCGCCAGCTCGCCGACACGCTCGCGCACCGTCTCGTCGGTCAGCTCGGCGTCGCTTTCCATCCACTGCGCGATGGGCGCCGCGATCTGATACTCGGAGGCGAGCGCCGCCTCGAGACCCGCGACATCCCATTGCTCCTCGACCGAATCCGGCGGAATGTGACGCTTGACCGTGTCGTCGACCTGCCCGCGAATCATGTTGCGGATGGTGTCCGCCACATCATCGCCTTCGAGCAATTCGTTTCGTTGCTGGTAGATGACGCGCCGCTGGTCGTTGGCGACGTCGTCGTATTCGAGAAGCTGCTTGCGAATGTCGAAGTTGCGCGACTCGACGCGGTTCTGCGCCTTGGCGATCGAGCGGTTGACGATCGGGTGCTCGATCGGCTCGCCTTCCGGCATCTTGAGCTTCTGCATGATGGTGCCCAGCCGTTCGCCGCCGAAGATGCGCAGCAGAGGATCCTCGAGCGAAAGATAGAAACGCGACGACCCGGGATCGCCCTGGCGGCCGGCGCGGCCGCGCAGCTGGTTGTCGATGCGTCGGGATTCGTGCCTCTCGGTGCCGACGATGTGCAGCCCTCCGGCGGCGAGGACCTCGTCGTGGCGGACTTTCCATTCGGCGCGCATCCGGGCGATCTCGCGGTCCTTTTCGTCGGCAAGCAGCGACTCGTCATCGCGCAGCTTGAGGATCAGCGGCTCCAGCATGCCCCCCAGCACGATGTCGGTCCCGCGGCCGGCCATGTTGGTGGCGATGGTGGTCGCACCGGACTTGCCGGCCATCGCGACGATCTCCGCCTCGCGCGCGTGCTGCTTGGCGTTCAGCACCTCGTGCGGCAGCTTCGCCTTGGTCAGGTACTGCGAAAGAAGCTCGGAATTCTCGATCGATGTGGTCCCGACCAGGACCGGCTGACCGCGCTCGTGGCAATCCTTGATGTCCGCGATGATCGCGTCGATTTTTTCCTGGAAGGTGCGAAACACGAGGTCGTTTTCGTCGCGGCGGACCATCGGCTGGTGCGTCGGGATAACGACCGTCTCCAGATGGTAGATCTGCTCGAACTCGAAGGCCTCGGTGTCGGCGGTTCCGGTCATGCCGGCGAGCTTGCCGTACATGCGGAAATAGTTCTGGAAGGTGATCGACGCCAGCGTCTGGTTCTCGCGCTGGATCGGCACGCCTTCCTTGGCTTCGACCGCCTGGTGCAATCCATCGGACCAGCGGCGGCCGGACATCAGGCGGCCGGTGAACTCGTCGACGATGACGACCTCGCCGTTCTGCACGACGTAGTGCTGGTCGCGGTGATAAAGCGAGTGCGCGCGCAGCGCCGCGTACAGATGATGCATCAGCGCGATGTTCTGCGCGTCGTAGAGGCCCGATCCCGGCGGGATCAATCCCGCCTGTCCGAGGATGGCCTCGGCGCGCTCGTGGCCCTCCTCCGACAGCAGCACCGTGTGCGCCTTCTCGTCGACCCAGAAATCGCCCGGTCCTTTTTCCTCCGCCTGCCGCTTCAATTGTGGCGCGAGCTCATTCAAGCGGTAGTACATCTCGATGTTGTCGTCGGCCTGGCCCGAGATGATGAGCGGCGTGCGCGCCTCGTCGATCAGGATCGAGTCGACTTCGTCGACGATCGCATAGCTCAGTCCGCGCTGCACGCGCTCGCTCGGCGAGAACACCATGTTGTCGCGAAGATAGTCGAAGCCGAACTCGTTGTTGGTGCCGTAGGTGATGTCGGATGCGTAGGCGGCCTGCTTGTCTTCGTGGTTCATCTGCGACAGGTTGACGCCGACCGTGAGGCCGAGGAACCGGTAGATACGGCCCATCCAATCGGCATCGCGCTGCGCCAGGTAGTCGTTGACGGTGATGACGTGCACACCCTTGCCCGACAGCGCGTTCAGATAGGCGGGAAGGGTCGCGACCAGCGTCTTGCCTTCGCCGGTGCGCATTTCGGCGATCTTGCCGTTGTGCAACGCAATGCCTCCGACCAGCTGTACGTCGAAGTGGCGCATCGAGAGCACGCGCTTGCCTGCTTCGCGCACGACCGCAAAGGCTTCGGGCAGGACCGTGTCCAGCGTCTCGCCGGAGGCAACGCGGCCTTTCAGCTCCACGGTCTTGGCCGAGAGCGCGTCGTCGGAAAGCGCCGCCATCGCCGGCTCGAGGGCATTGATTTGCCGAACGGCCTGCGCGTATTGCTTGAGCAGTCGCTCGTTGCGGCTGCCGAAAATGCGGGTGAGAATATTGGAAATCATCGGAATGGCCGCGTGGCCGAAAGGCGTTCAGACCACATTCGGCCGCCGGTGCAAAAAACAAGGGGTGAGAACCGCCTCACCCCTGTTGCTGGACCGCTTTCGGGCCGTGGTCAACGCGGTGGTCAACTCGGGTGGGTTGATTGCAGGAATCGCGCCGGATTTTGCGGCACGCCGTTCAGCCTGACCTCGAAATGCAGATGCGACCCGGTGGACCGTCCGGTGGATCCAACCGTCGCGATGCGCTGGCCGCGCACGACGAGGTCGCCTTCCTTCACGAGCAGGTTCGATGTATGCGCATAGCGCGAGACCAGTCCGTTTCCGTGATCGATCTCGGCCATTTTACCATAGGCGGAGTGCCATTCGGCGGTGACGACCTTGCCGCTGGCGGCGGCGACGATCGGCGTGCCCGCCTCGGAGGGAAAATCGATGCCGTCATGCATCGACTGCTGGCCGGTAAAGGGATCGATCCTGTAGCCGAAGTTCGATGAATACCAGCCGTCGGTGACCGGCAGCAAGGTCGGCATGAATTTCCGATTGGCAGAATCCTGCACCAGCAGCGCCTCCAGCACCGACAACTGGTCCGAGCGGCCGTCCATCTGATGCGCAAGCCGGTCGACCATTTCGGAGAATTCGTTCATCGACAGATTGCGCGACGGCAGCGATGACGGTGCGCCGCCGCGGCCGGGTGGCGCCAACGACGGCAGTTCCTGAGGCTTCAAGCCTGCGGTCTTGGCGAGTCTGTCGCCGATGTTTTCGAGGCGCAGCATCTGCGCCTGCAACTCGCCCAGCCGCATCGCCATCGCGTTCAGGTGACCCTGCACGCGCTCGTTCAGCTTTGCCGCTTCCTCACGCTGGTCGGCGAGCACGATCGTGGCCAGCCACGGATGCTGCGTGGCGGCCGCCCAACGCAGCGTGACGAAGTTGAACGCAAAGGTGAACAGCAGGAAAACCACCAGCAGCGCCGTACCGCCTCCCACCCAGTGCCGCCAATCGAGTATGAGCGTCCGCGCAGGGGCGTTGGCGTCAGCGACCAGAATGATGTTCAATCGTGTACCCTCCAACCACGCAGCGCGCACGACACCAGAAACCGCAGTGCGGTACGAGCATGGCGAAACCCGTTCCAATCAGACCGCTCGCCCGGATCCTTGCCACCGACACGCAGATAGCCGCGTGGCACGACCGGATGCAGCATGAGTCCCAACTGACCACCGCCGTGCGCCGCCTGTTACCGCGGGCGCTGGCCGATCGCGTGCGGGTTGCGCAAGCCGCGCCGCCGCAATTGTCGCTGGTGGTCGCTGCCGGCGCGATCGCCGCGGTGGTCCGCCAGCGTTCACCCGAACTCCTCGCCGGCCTTCGGCGGGAAGGGTGGAACTTTACTGAATTACGGGTTCGGGTGCAAGTGCGGGTTGACGCGCCAACATCTGACGAAATTCCATTAAATCATAGAGTTAAAGTAAATGCGGTACCACTGAGGGCGCTCGCCGCAAAGCTTGGCGCCGGCCCGCTGCGCGACGCGGTGGAACGTCTGGCGCGACGCGGCGGATAAGCCGCTGCCTGGCGTCCTCCGCCCGCTTCTGCCCTTGTCAGGATGTAGATCGCAGCTGATCAGGTCTTTTCGAACCCGTTCGGACCCGTTTCGCTCTGTTCAGGCCATCAACACCAGGCGCTCGAACAGGAAGAACAGCAACACGCCGGCCAGCAAATAGATAGTGAACTTGCCGACCAACACAATAAAGTGCAAGTAGCGCCGGTCGCGCTTGAAGAGGTAGAGCAGCGCAGCAGCGACGATCGTTCCGATCGAGAGGAACAGCAGAAGCCGTACGATCAGCACGGTCGTGCGCGCTGTGCGCCTGACGCGACACGCCGCGTCAGGCGGGCTTCAGCGTCCAGTCGTGGAATGCGGTCGGCACCGTCTTCTCGTCGGCGAAGGTGATGATCTCGAAGGTGTCGGGACGTGCAAGCAGCGCCCGCGCCAGCCGATTGTTGAGCGCATGGCCCGACTTGTACGCCGTGTACTGGCCGATCAGCGGCCGCCCCAACAGGTACAGGTCGCCGATGGCATCGAGCACCTTGTGGCGGACAAATTCGTTGTCGTAGCGCAGGCCCTCGCTGTTCAGGACCTTGAATTCGTCCAGCACCACTGCATTCTGCAAGCTCCCGCCCAAACCCAGGCCGGCAGCGCGCATCGCCTCCACGTCCTGCATGAAGCCAAAAGTCCGCGCCCTCGACACTTCCTTCGCGTAGGAGTCGACGGCGAAATCGACGACCACGCTGCGATTCTCGGAGCCGAACACCGGATGTGGAAAATCAATGGTGAAATCGAGCCGG
Source organism: Burkholderiales bacterium (assembly GCA_020853025.1). GTDB lineage: Bacteria > Pseudomonadota > Gammaproteobacteria > Burkholderiales > Casimicrobiaceae > VBCG01. The sequence continues at coordinate 58,449 of JADYZP010000021.1, read as the reverse complement.
AAACCGAAGAAGGGCTCGAATCGCGCCCACTTGTCGCCGTCGCTGACCTCCACCGTCGACGTGACCCGCAAATAACGCTTCAACGCGTTCTGCTCGACGATGCCCGCCGACTGCAACAGGAACACGAACGGCCCTGCGCTGCCGTCCATGATCGGCAGTTCGGGACCGGCGACGTCGACGTGCAGGTTGTCGATGCCGAGCCCGGCGAGCGCGGACATCAGGTGCTCGACCGTGGAGATGCTGGCGCCGTCGGCCGTCAGCGTCGACGACAGCCGCGTGTCGCCGACGTTGGTGGCGATCGCCGGGATGTCCGCAGGGCGCGCGAGGTCGGTGCGGTGGAAGACGATGCCGGCATCCACGGGGGCGGGGCGCAACGCCATCTCCACCCGCGCGCCGGTATGCAGGCCCACTCCGGTGGTCCTGGTCGGCTTGTACAGCGTGCGTTGTCGGAGCATCGTCGGCAAAGTCCCGTTGGTTCAACGGGTTAACGGCGAATTGTAGCACGCGGAGAAGCCGCCGACGCGTTCTTCGCGAAGAACGCTGCCGACGCGCTTGCGCATCCCCCCTGCCGCGGCAACCGGAGCATGGAAGCCGCCGGCGTCAGTCGGCCTGCTTGCGCAGAAACGCCGGGATCTCCGACGCGTCGAAGGCCGACGCAGACGAGGCCGGCGGCGCCGAACGTCCCTTGCGCATGACCGCCGGCTGGTCGAGCCGCTCGTAGTCGATCTGCTCGACATGCATGCCCAAGCCGTCGGTACCCGTACGCTCGATGACCGCGGTTTCGACCACCTCGAGCCGTTGCGGACGCTTCGCGGAAACGGCGCCGCCGCCCAATCCGGTCGCGATCATCGTGACGCGCAGATCTTCGCCCATCGCTTCGTCGATCACCGTGCCCACGATCACCATCGCGTCGTCGGCGGTGAATTCCTTGATCGTGTTCATGACCTCGTAGTACTCCTTCATCTTGAGGCCCATCGACGCGGTGACGTTGACCAGCACGCCGCGGGCGCCGGCCAGGTTGACGTCCTCGAGCAGCGGGCTCTTCACCGCCTGCTCAGCGGCGATGCGACCGCGCTCGACGCCGCTCGCCGATGCCGAGCCCATCATCGCCATGCCGACCTCGCCCATCACCGTGCGCACGTCGGCGAAGTCGACGTTGACCAGCCCCGCGTTGTTGATGACTTCGGCGATGCCCGAGACCGCACCGTGCAACACGTCGTTGGCCGCGGCGTAGGCGGCGAGCAGCGGAACATCTTCGCCGAGCACCGTCATCAACTTGTCGTTCGGGATGATGATCAGCGAGTCGACCTTCTTCGCCAGCTCCTCGATTCCGCTCTGCGCGACCTTCTGCCGCTTGCCCTCGAAAAGGAATGGCCGCGTGACCACGGCGACGGTGAGGATGCCCAGGCTTTTCGCAATGTCGGCGATCACCGGAGCGGCACCGGTGCCGGTGCCGCCGCCCATGCCGGCAGTGATGAACAGCATATCGGCTCCGGTGATCATCTCGGCGATGCGGTCGCGATCCTCCATCGCCGCGTCACGACCGATCTCCGGCTTGGCGCCGGCGCCAAGCCCGCGCGTCAGCGTCGAGCCCAGCTGCAGCTGCGTGGCCGCAGTCGACCGCTTTAGCGCCTGCGCGTCGGTATTGGCGCAGATGAACTCGACGCCCGACAGGCCGCGCTCGATCATATGCTCGACCGCATTGCCGCCGCAGCCGCCAACCCCGATGACCTTGATGATCGCGCCGTCTTCCTGGACCTGATCGATGATCTCAAACATGGTGTGCTCCTTCTCCTGTCGAAATGAACTGCCGACTTCCCGAACCGCGTTCGTCTTTTCCCCGCTGCTTCCTGCGAACCGCTAGAAATTCGCCTTGAACCATTGCTTCATCCTCTCGGCGGCACCGCCTATGCCGGTGACCTGCGCGCGTGCGGCCTGCCCGTGCAAAAACTGGTCGCGACCTTCCTGCAGCAGCCCGATCGCCGTCGCATAGCGCGGGCTTTTCACGACGTCGGCGAGCGCACCCGCGTAGACGGGGACGCCGATTCGCACCGGCATGTGGAACACCTCTTCGCCAAGTTCGGTGATGCCGGCGAGCTGCGCCGAGCCGCCGGTCAGGACGACGCCCGACGAGATCATTTCCTCGAAGCCGCTGCGGCGGACCTCCGACTGGACGAACTGGAAGAGCTCCTCGATGCGCGGCTCGATCACCTCTGCCAGCATCGGACGCGACAACTTGCGCGGCGCGCGCTCACCGACGCCGGGCACTTCGATAATGTCGTTGGGATCGGCGAGCGTGCGCAGCGCGCAACCGTAGCGGACCTTGAGCTCCTCCGCCTCCTTCGTCGGCGTGCGCAGCGTCATCGCGATGTCGTTGGTTACCTGATCGCCGGCGATGGGGATCACCGCCGTATGCCGGATCGAGCCGCCCGAGTAGACCGCGATGTCCGCGGTGCCGCCGCCGATGTCGATCAGGCACACACCCAGGTCTTTCTCGTCGTCGGAAAGGACTGCCGTGGCAGAGGCCAACGGCTGCAGGATGATGTCGCGCACCTCGATGCCGCAGCGGCGGATGCACTTGCTGATGTTCTCTACCGCCGATACCGCCCCGGTGACGATGTGGACGTCGACTTCGAGCCGCACACCGCTCATGCCGAGCGGCTCACGAACGTCCTCCTGGCCGTCGATCGTGAAGCCCTGCGAGACGATGTGCAGAATCTGCTGGTCATTGGGAATCGGAATCGCCTTCGCGGTATCGACGACCCGGTCGATGTCGGCCTGCGTGACCTCCTTTTCCTTGATCGCGACCATGCCGTGCGACGAGTAGCAGCGGATGTGGCTGCCGGCTATTCCCGTGTAGACCTCCTTGATCTGGCAGTCGGCCATCAGCTCGGCCTCTTCCAGCACCCGCTGGATCGACGCCATCGTCGCTTCGATGTTGACGACGACGCCCTTTTTGAGCCCGCGCGACGGCTGCGTGCCCATGCCGATGATGTCGAACTCGCCTTCGGGTCCCACGGCGGCGACGATGGCGACGATCTTCGAGGTTCCGATGTCGAGACCGACGATCAGGTTCTTGCTGTCCTTCACCATGCACGCTTCCTCTTGTGCCGTTTATCCGTCACGCAGCCGGCTTCGCGTTCTTCTCGCGGAAGGCGGGAATACGCGCCGCAAATCCGTTGCGATAGCGCAGGTCCACCGCCTCCACCTTCGTGCGCGCCCGCGCCAGCGCGCCGAGCGTCCTGCCGTGCGCGGCGACGAAGCGCGCGAGCCGCGCGTCCGGTTCGTCGCGGCCGAGCTCCAGCATCAATGCACCGGCGGCATCGCTCGCCACCAGCCGCCATCCGCCGCGCGGCGATAGACGAAGTTGCGTCAGCGACATTGCCAGCGGGCGCAGCGTCTGCGTCCACGCGCGATAGCGGGCGGCGACCTCCGCCGCGCGTCCATCGGGGCCTTCGAACAGCGGTAGTTCTTCACTCGTGGTCGCGGCGAACACTTCACCGCGCGTGTTCACCAGCGCCGACTCGTTCCAGCGCGCGAGCGGCTGGTGCTCTTCGACCGTCAGCTCCAGACGACGCGGCCATTGGCGGCGCAGCGCGACGCTGCGGATCCAGGGCACGCCGGCGAGTGCCGCGCGCGCGCGATCGAGGTCCATGGTGAAAAACGTGCCGGAGAGTTCCTCGCGGACTACCGCTTCCAGATGCGCGCCGTCGGCACGCGTCAACGGCGCGGTGACGACGACCTCGCGATACGCGAAGGCCGGCAGGCGAACGACGAAAGCCACTGCGGCCCACAGGAGGCAGACCGCGGTGATCGACAGCAGCGTCAGCGCCAACGCATTCATCTGTTTCGCGTCATCCCACATGCGCGCCCCGCAGGATTTCGAGGCACAGGTCCGCGTAGCTCATCCCCGCCTGCTTTGCCGCCATCGGCACCAGGCTGTGGCTGGTCATCCCTGGCGACGTGTTCACCTCGAGCAACGAGTAGCTGCCGTCGTCGCGCAGCATGAGGTCGACCCGGCCCCACCCGCTGCAGCCGACAATGTCGAAGGCGCGCAGGCACGTCGAGCGAATTTCCTGCTCCAGCGCGTCCGACAGTCCGGCCGGGCAGTGGTACTTCGTCTCCTCCGAAAAATACTTGGCGTGATAGTCGTAGTTGCCCTGCGGCGCCTCGATACGTATCAACGGCAGCGCGCGGCCGTTGACGATCGAAGCGGTCAGTTCGGTGCCGACGACGAACTCCTCGACCAGCACCAGCGGGTCGTGATGCGCCGCGGCGGCAAAGGCAAGCGCCAGTTCGTCGTGATCGACCCGGGTGACGCGGGTGATGCCGATCGTCGAGCCTTCGCGCGCCGGCTTGACGATCAGCGGCAGTCCGAGCTCGGCGACCACGCGCATCCAGTCCGCGGTCTCGTCGACGACGCGGTAGCGCGGCGTCGGAATTCCGACGGCCTGCCAGACGAGCTTGGTGCGCCACTTGTCCATGGCGAGCGCCGAAGCCATCACGCCGCTGCCTGTGTAGGGAATCTGCAGTGTCTCGAGTGCGCCCTGCACGGTGCCGTCCTCGCCGAAGCGGCCGTGCAGTGCGATGAACACCCGCTCGAAGCCTTCGCGCTTCAACTCCCAGAGGTCGCGCTGCGCCGGATCGAAGGCGTGCGCGTCGACACCCTTTTCGTGCAAGGCGCCGAGCACGCCGTGGCCGGACAGGAGCGACACCTCGCGCTCCGAGGACGCGCCGCCCAGCAGCACGGCGACTTTGCCGAAGACCGACGTCATGGCGACACCCCGATCACCTGCACCTCGGGCTCGAGATCCACGCCCGTCCTCTCGCGCACCGTCGCGCGCACGAAGTTGATCAGCGCCTCGATGTCGGCGGCCGTCGCCAGACCATCGGCGTTGACGATGAAGTTGGCGTGCTTCGCCGACACGCGCGCACCGCCGATCGCGTGGCCTTTGAGTCCGCAGGATTCGATGAGCCGCGCTGCATGGTCACCCTCGGGATTGCGGAAAACGCTGCCCGCATTGGGTAGCGACAACGGCTGCGTGGCGATGCGCTTCGCCAGGAGCTCCCGGATCCGCGCACGCGACGCGGATGCGCTGCCTTCAGGAAAGCGAAACCACGCGGCGGTAAAGATTCCGTCGTTCGCTGTAGCGCGCCGCGCTTCGTCGCCGCACGCCGAGGTCGCGCCTGCCGCGCGCAGGCGCACGCTGCGATAGCCGATTTCGTAGTCGGCCGGCGTGCGCACGACAAAGCGGCCGTCGCGCGTGGCGACTTCGACGCGCGCGACGTGGCGCCACGTCTCGCCGCCGAAGCAGCCGGCGTTCATCGCCAGCGCGCCGCCAACGCTGCCGGGAATGCCGGCGAGGAATTCGGCTTCGCCGCGGTCGTGCAGTGCGGCGAAACGTGCGAGTTTCGGGGCGGCGACTCCGGCGTCCGCGTAGATCAGGCCGTCGGCGACGGCGAGCGCCGCGCCGGGGTTGTGCATGACGACCACCGTGCCCCGTATACCGCCGTCGCGCACCAATGTATTGCTGCCGAGGCCGAGCACGGTCAGCGGCTCGGCCGCCGGCAACTGGCGCAGGAAGGCAGCGAGGTCGTCACGGTCCGCGGGCAGGTACAGCGTGTCGGCGGCGCCTCCTGCACGCCAGCTCGTGCGCTTCGAAAGCGGCGCATTGTGCAGGAGCGCTCCGCGCAGACCGGTGAAGTGCGAAGGCTCGTGCATGATCATCCGACGAGCTGCGCCGCAGTGGTTGCTATCGATCCCGCGCCCATGGTCAGCAGCACGTCGCCGTCGCGCAGCAGCGTGCGCAGCGTGACCGGCATGTCGGCGACGTCATCGACGAACACGGGTTCGACGCGGCCGGCGACGCGGACGGCGCGCGCCAGCGCGCGTCCGTCGGCGGCCACGATCGGCGCTTCGCCGGCGGGATAGACATCGGTCAGCACCAGCACGTCGGCGGTCGACAGCACGCGCACGAAGTCCTCGAACAGATCACGTGTGCGCGTGTAGCGATGCGGCTGGAAGGCGAGCACCACCCGGCGTCCCGGAAAGCTCCCGCGCGCGGCATCGAGCGTGGCTTCCATCTCCGCCGGGTGATGGCCGTAGTCGTCGATGAGCGTGCAGCTGCCGCCGGTGGCGAGCGCCACGTCGCCATGACGCTGGAAGCGGCGCCCGACGCCGTGGAACTCGGACAGCGCACGGGCAATCGCCGCGTCGGCGACACCCACTTCGCGGCCGACGGCGATCGCGGCCAGCGCGTTGCGCACGTTATGCGTGCCGGCGGCGGCGAGGTCGATCGCCAAGTCCGCGGCGCCGGAGCTCTTCGCGGTAAAGCGCATGCGGCCGGCGACGTTGACGACATCGGTCGCGGAGAGGTCGGCGTCCGCCGACAGGCCGTAGGTGACGAGAAGCTTGGTCACGTCGGGGAGGATCGCGCGAACGTTGGCGTCGTCGACGCAGACCACTGCGACGCCGTAGAAAGGCAGGCGCTGCAGGAAATCGACGAAGGCGCGCGAGAGCCTCGAGAAATCGTGCTCGTAGGTCTCCATGTGGTCGGCGTCGATGTTGGTGACAACGGCAAGCACCGGCGTCAGGTAGAGGAACGACGCGTCGGACTCGTCGGCCTCGGCGACCAGGAACTCGCCCTTGCCCAATCGCGCGTTGGCGCCGGCGGACAATAGCCGGCCGCCGATGACGAAGGTGGGATCGAGACCGCCTTCGGCGAGCACCGACGCGATCAAGCTGGTCGTCGTCGTCTTGCCGTGCGTGCCGGCGACGGCGATGCCCTGCTTCAGGCGCATGAGTTCGGCCAGCATCAACGCGCGCGGCACCACCGGTGTGCCCCGCTCGCGCGCCGCGGCGACTTCCGGATTGTCCGGCGCGACCGCGGTTGACACGACGACGGCATCGGCGCCGGCGACGTTGCCCGCGCTGTGGCCGATGGTGATCGTCGCACCCAACGCCGCGAGCCTTTGCGTCACCGCGCTTGGCGCCAAGTCCGAGCCGGACACGCCGTAGCCCTGCGTGACCAGCACCTCCGCGATGCCGCTCATGCCGGCGCCGCCGATGCCGACAAAGTGCACGCGCTTGACCCTGTGCTTCATTGCCGCACCTCGAAACCAAGGCAGACGTCGGCGACGCGTGCAGCGGCATCACGCTTGCCCAGCGCATACGCCGCCTGCGCCATCGCCAGCGCGCGAACGCGGTCGAGCGTGCGCAGCGCTTCGGCGAGGCGGCCGGCGGTGAGATCCGCCTGCGGCAAAAGCAGCGCCGCACCGGCGTCGACCAGGAACTTTGCATTCGCGCTCTGCTCGTCGGCGATAGCGCCGGGCAAGGGGACGACGATCGCGCCCAGCCCAACGGCCGCGAGCTCGCTGATCGTCAGCGCGCCGCCGCGGCAGATGACGAAGTCCGCCCACGCATAACGTGCCGCCATGTCGTCGATGAAGGCCGCGCATTCGGCTTCGACGCCGCGGCTGGCGTAGGCATCGCGCAACGCAGCGATATGCGCAGCGCCCGATTGATGAACGATGCTCGGGCGCAGCCGCGGCTCGATCGCCGCGACCGCTGCCGGAACCTGCTGGTTCAATGCCTGCGCGCCGAGGCTGCCGCCGACGACCAGCAGGCGCAGCGGCCCCGTGCGGCCGGCAAAGCGCTCTTCCGGTGATGGCAACGCGCAGATCGCTTCGCGCAGCGGATTGCCGACCCACTCGACGCGTTTGGCGTGACGTCCCGCGAGCGCCTGCGGAAAACCGAGCAGTATCCGGTCCGCACCGTAGGCGAGGATGCGGGTGGCGAGTCCCGCGACGGCGTTGGCGTCGTGCAACACCAGCGGCTTGCCGGCCGCGGTACCCATGAGTCCGCCCGGGAACGACGCGAAGCCGCCGAAGCCCAGCACGACGTCGGGCAGGCGCCGGCGAATGATCGTACGCGCCGCGATGCATGCGGCGAGCAGCGCCCACGGGCCGACGAGCAGCGTGCGCAGTCCCTTGCCGCGGACGCCGCGAAACGACAGCCCCTCGAAGTCGACGCCGTGCTGCGGTACCAGTTTCGATTCGATGCCGTCACGGGTGCCGAGCCAGAACACGTGCGCCCCGCGCGCGGCGAGCCGGGCGGCGACCGCGAGTCCGGGAAACACGTGGCCGCCAGTGCCGCCGGTGGTGATCATCACGGTCATCGGCATACGGTCATACGGTGAAGCCGCGCAGCAGCCGGCGGTTTTCGAAGTCGATCCGCAGCACGATCGCGACGGCGATGCAATTGGCGACGATGCCGCTGCCGCCGAAGGACAGCAGCGGCAGCGTCAGGCCCTTGGTCGGCAGCACACCCATGTTGACGCCGATGTTGATGAACGCCTGAACACCGATCCAGACACCGACTCCCTGCGCGACCAGCGCGGCGAAGGGACGTTCGAGACGCGCCGCCTGCCGGCCGATCGCGTAGCACCGATACAGAAGCCACATGAACAATACGATGACGACCAGCACGCCGGCGAAACCCAGTTCCTCGGCGATCACGGCGAGCAGGAAATCGGTATGTGCCTCGGGCAGGAACAAAAGCTTCTCGACGCTGGCACCCAAACCGACGCCCGCCCACTCACCGCGGCCAAAGGCGATCAGCGAGTGCGAAAGCTGATAACCCTTGCCAAGCGGATCCGACCAGGGATCGAGGAACGCGGTGAGCCGCTGCATCCGGTACGGTGCGGCGACCAGGATGCCGGCGAGCGCCACCGGCAACAGCAGTGCGAGTCCACCGAAGAGCCGCCAGTCGAGGCCGCCCAGAAACAGGATGCCAAAGGCGATCGCGACAATGACGACGAAGGCGCCGAAATCGGGCTCCAGCAGCAAGAGACCGCCGATGACGACCATCACGGCGAACAGCGGGGCAAAGCCGCGAAGCAGCGTCTGCCGCAGCGGCTGCTCGGCGTGCAGGAACGCGGCACGGCGCACCGCGTAGCTCGCTGCGTAAAGCACGACCGCGAGCTTCATGAACTCCGACGGCTGCACGTTGACGATCACCAGCGAAAGCCAGCGGCGCGAACCGTTGACCGAGCGACCGATGCCCGGCACCAGCACCAGGATCAGCAGCACGCCGCCCGCGATGAACAACCACGGCGCCAACCTCTGCCACGCACGTATCGGGACCTGGAACGCGATCACTGCGGCGACGAGTCCAGCGGCGACGAATGTCGCGTGGCGCGCCAGGAAGTACCATGCACGCTGCCCGGTGTTCGCGGAGGCCTCGGCCATCGCGATCGACGACGAGTAGACCATCACCAGACCGAAGGCGAGCAGCAGCAGCGTGGTCCACGCCAGCGACGCGTCGTGGGCCGCCATCGTCCGCGTTTCGCCACGGTCGATTCCGGCTCCGCGCGACAGACCGCTTCCGGCGGCTGCCGGCTTCGCGTTGCCGGTCGTCGTCAACCGGCCGCGCGTGCCCGCGGCCGCGTGTGCAGTGAGGCTCCTACGCATTCGCCTTTCGCTCCTTCAGCCGCACCTGCACCAATTCGGCGAAGCGCTGGCCGCGCTCGATGTAACTGCCGAACTGGTCGAGGCTCGCGCAGGCCGGCGACAGCAGCACCGCATCGCCGGGCTCGGCCAGCGTGATCGCACGATCGACGGCCGCGTCCAGCGTGCCGACCGTCTCGACATGCGCTGGCGTTCCTTCGAGCGCGCGCGCGAGCAACGGTGCGTCACGCCCGATCAGCAGCACGGCCCGGCAGTCGGCATCCACCGCAGCGCGCAGCGGACGGAAGTCCTGACCTTTGCCGTCACCGCCGGCGATCAGCACCGCCGCACGCTCGATACCGTCGAGCGCCGCTTGTGTGGCGACCACGGTCGTCGCCTTCGAATCGTCGATGTAGACGACGCGCCCCGCTTCGGTGATCCGCTGCATCCGGTGCGGCAGGCCTTCGAAAGTTTTCAGCGCGTCGAGCACGCTGCGGTCGATGCGCGCGATCGTCGATACCAGCGCCAGCGCCGCCAGCGCATTGAGCGCATTGTGGCGACCCACCAGCGACAGTGACGTGGTCGGCAGCAGCAGTCCGCCGCCATGCGCGAGCCAGGTAGCGCCGTCGAAGCGCACCAGCCCCCATTCGCCCTCGGCCGAAGGCACGCCGACGCCGAACGACTCGGTGGTGCGGCCGGGAATGCGCATCGCGTACGAGCGGGGGTCGTCACGATTGACGACCTGGATCCCGGCACCGGCGAAAATGCGTGCCTTGGCGGCGCCGTACTCGTCCATGCCCGCGTAACGGTCGAGATGATTCTCGGTGACGTTGAGCACCGCGGCGGCGGCGGGTGACAGCGACCTGGTCGTCTCCAGCTGGAAGCTCGACAACTCCAGCACGAACACGTCCGGCCACGGCTTGGTACCTCCGCCGCCGGGGTAGAGTTCAAGCACGTCGAGCACGGCGGAACCGATGTTGCCGGCGACTTCGGTGGCAAGACCCGCCGCGCGGCACAGCGTTCCCGTCAACGCGGTCACCGTCGTCTTGCCGTTGCTGCCGGTGATCGCCAGCACCTTCGGACCGGACGGCAGCGTGCGTGCGAAGAGCTCGACGTCGCCGACCAGCTCGGCGCCGCGTGCCACCGCCGCAACGACCGCCGGGTCCGACTTCGGCACCCCGGGGCTGATCGCGATCAGGTCCGCGCCGGCCAGCGTGGCGTCGGTCACCGGACCCGCCGCCAGCGGGACCGCGGGCAGCATTTGCGCGAGCAGCGCGGCATTGGGCGGCTGTGCCCGCGAGTCGGCAACGCGCACCCGCGCGCCCTCGCGCGCCAGGTAGCGGGCGAGCGAGAGCCCGGTCTTGCCCAGGCCCAGTACGACGGCATTGCGGTTTTCGTAACGCATGATCAGCGCAGCTTCAACGTCGACAGGCCGAACAGCACCAGCAGCATGGTGATAATCCAGAAGCGGACCACGACTTGGTTCTCCTTCCACCCCTTCAACTCGAAGTGATGATGAATCGGCGCCATGCGGAACACGCGCTTGCCGCGCGTCTTGAACGAGATCACCTGGATCATCACCGACAGCGTCTCGACGACGAATACGCCACCCATGATGAACAGCACGATCTCCTGCCGGACGATGACCGCGATGGTGCCGAGCGACGCGCCGAGCGCCAGCGCGCCGACGTCGCCCATGAAGACGTCGGCCGGATAGGCGTTGAACCACAGGAAACCCAGGCCCGCACCGGCGATGGCGCCACAGATCACCGCCAGCTCGCCGGCGCCGGGAATGTGCGGAAAGCCCAGGTAGCGCGCGAAGATCGCGTTGCCGATCGCGTAGGCGAAGATGCCGAGCGCGCCGCCGACCATCACCGTCGGCATGATCGCGAGCCCGTCCAGGCCGTCGGTCAGGTTCACCGCGTTGCTGGTGCCGACGATGACGAAATAGGAAAGCGCGATGAAGCCCCAGATTCCCAGCGGATACGACACCGACTTGAAAAACGGAACGATAAGGTCCGCCTTCGGCGACAGGTCGACGTTGAAGCCGCCTTGCACCCAGTCGGAGAACAGGCGCAGAAATTGCGTGTTGTCGGGTGCCGAGATCGAGAACACGAGGTAGATCGACGCGACGAGCGCGATCGCCGACTGCCAGAACAGTTTCGCGCGTACCGACAGTCCCTTCGGATTGCGGTAGACGACCTTGCGCCAGTCGTCGATCCAGCCGACCGCACCGAAGCCCAACGTGACCAGCAGCACCACCCAGACAAAACGATTGCCGAGGTTGCCCCAGAGCAGCGTGGTGACGACGATCGACACCAGGATCAGCGCACCCCCCATCGTCGGCGTGCCGGCCTTGGCGAGATGCGTCTGCGGGCCGTCGTCACGCACCGACTGGCCGATTTTCATCCGCGTCAGCCAGTCGATCATCCGCGGACCCACGAGGAACGAGATGACCAGCGCCGTCATCGTCGCCAGCACCGTGCGCAACGTGATGTAGTTGAACACGTTGAACGCACGCGCGTACTGCTCCAGCCATTCGGAGGCAAGCAGCAGCATCAGTGCACTCCGGCGGCGGGACGGCCGGTGAGCGCGGCGACGACACGTTCCATCCGCATGAATCGCGATCCCTTCACCAGCATCGCGACACCCGGCTGCGCGTCGCGCAGCAGCGCCTCGATGAGCCGCTGCGCGCTGTCGAAATGCGTGGCGCCGGCGCCGAAGGCGGTCACCGATTCGCGGGCAAGCTCGCCGATCGCGTACAGGCGGGCGACGCCGCACTCGCGCGCATACGTCCCGATTTCGCGGTGGAAGGCGGGGCCCTGCGCGCCGACCTCGCCCATATCGCCCATCACCAGCAAGCGCGTTCCCGGCGTCGCGGCGAGCACGTCGATCGCCGCCCGCATCGAATCAGGATTCGCGTTGTAGGTGTCGTCGAGCACCCGCGCGCCGGACGCGGTGTGCGCCACGACCAGCCTGCCCGGTACGCCGGCAAATCCGCAAAGACCCGCGACGACCGCGGGCAAGCCGACGCCGGCGGCCAGCGCCGCGGCTGCCGCTGCGGCGGCATTGGCCACCATGTGCCGGCCGGGAACCGCCAGTGTCACATGCGCCGCACCGGCGGGCGTCGCGAACTCGACGTCGCTGCCTTCGGCCTTGATGCTCGCGCGCGCATGCACGTCGGCATCGGCTTCGACTCCGAAGGCGATCACCCGCGCACCCGCCGCAGCGGCTGCGCGACGCCAGAGGTCGGCGTGCGCATCGTCGGCGTTGATCACCGCGACACCGTCGCGCGGCAGCGCCGCGATGGCATCGGCGTGCTCGGCCGCGACCTCGGCGACTCCCGCCATGAATTCCTGGTGTTCGCGCTGCGCGTGGTTGACGACGACGATTCCCGGATGCGCGATGGCGGCGAGCTCGCGCGTCTCGCCGCGGTGGTTCATGCCGATCTCGATCACCGCGGCGCGGTGCGCGCCGGACAGGCGCAACAACGTCAGCGGCATGCCGATCGCGTTGTTCAGGTTGCCCTGCGTGGCGAGCACCGCGCCGGCGCCGAATTGCGCGCGCAGAATCGCCGCGAGCATCTCCTTGACCGTCGTCTTGCCGTTGCTGCCGACGATGACCGCCAGCGACAGCGTGAACCGCGCGCGCCAGTGCTCGGCCAGCCGCGCGAGCGCGGCCAGTGGATCCGGCACGGTGATCAACGTCCCGGCAAGTGTCGGCGCACGCGCTTCGGCGACCAACGCCGCGGCAGCGCCGCGTTCGAACGCCGACGGCACGAAGTCGTGCCCGTCGTAGCGCTCGCCCTTCAGCGCGACGAAGAGGTCGCCTTCGAGCAGTGCGCGGCTGTCGGTCGTCACGCGCAGGAAACGCACGTTGGCGCCAACGATGCGGCCGGCGACTGCGCGCGCGGCGGTGGCCGTGTCCATCATGCGCCGCTCCACGCCGCGAGCGCGGCATGGGCGTGCTCGGCATCCGAGAACGGCGTGCGAACGCCCTGCACTTCCTGGTAGGACTCGTGACCCTTGCCGGCAATCAGCACGACGTCGCCGTAGCGCGCCGCGGTGACTGCGTCGGCGATCGCCGCGCTCCGGTCGACCTCGATCGACCACCGGCGATGCCCGGTCTCGTGGATGCCGTGGACGATCGCATTCGCGATCGCCGCCGGATCCTCGCCACGCGGATTATCGCTGGTGACGACGATGCGATTGGCCAGCCGCGCGGCGACCTCACCCATCTGCGGCCGCTTTCCCGGGTCGCGGTCGCCGCCGCAGCCGAAGACGCAGACCAGGTCGCCGCCTTCGGCAACTACGAGCTTCACTGCCTGCAGCGATTTCTCGAGTGCATCAGGCGTGTGCGCATAGTCGACGACGACCAGTGGCTTGCCGTCGCCGCCGAAGCGTTGCATGCGTCCGGGCGGTGCGCTGAGATCTTCCAGTGCGGTCACTGCGTCGCTGAGCGCCACGTCGCTCGCCAACAGCACGCCCAGCACGCCCAGCAGGTTCTGCGCATTGAAGGCGCCGACCAGGTTCGACTCGATCGTCGCGCGGCCCCAGGGTGTGGCGACGTCGAGCACGATGCCGCGGCGGTCGATGGCCACCGACGTCGCGACGATGTCGGCGCCCGCCATACCGTAGGTCAACAGGCGCTGCCCGCGCGCGCGCGCGGCGTCGATCAGACTCTGGCCAAACGGGTCGTCGGCGTTGATGACCGCCGTGCGCAGCCCCGGCCAGGTGAAGAGCTTTGCCTTCGCCGCGCCGTAGGCCGCCATCGTTGCGTGGTAATCGAGATGATCGCGCGTCAGGTTGGTGAACAGCGCGACGTCGAGCTTGATGCCGTTGATTCGCCCCTGGTCGAGTCCGTGCGACGACACCTCCATCGCCACCGTACGCGCGCCGGCCGCTTCGAACTGGTGCAGGAGTTCGTGGAGGGCCGTGACGTCCGGCGTCGTCTGCGCCGCGGGCGCCAGCGCGCCGACGATGCCGTTGCCGAGCGTGCCGAGCAGCGCCGAAGTCCTGCCGCAGGCGGCGAAGGCCTGCGCGATCCAGTGCGCGCACGACGTCTTGCCGTTGGTGCCGGTCACACCGACCATCCACAGCCGCTGCGACGGACTGCCGTAGATGAAGTCGGCGATAGTGCCCAGCCGCTGCTGCAGGCCCTCGACGGCAAGATTCGGCGTCGTCCACTGCGCGTCCCAACCAAAGCCGTGCGCCTCCCACAGCACGGCACTGGCGCCGCGCATGATCGCGTCGGGCACGAAGCGACGGCCGTCGGTGGCGTGACCCGGGTACGCGGCGAAGGCGACGCCGGGTTCGACACGGCGGCTGTCTGCGGTGATCCGCTGCGGAAACACGCCCAGTCGCGCCAGCAGCGCGGGAACGTCGATGGTATTCTGCGGCGCCATGGAAGTCCTGCTCACGTTTCCTCGTCGATCTCGCCGCCATCCGGCGGCAGGACGACGTTGTCGATCGGCGCGTCGGTGGGCACGCCGAGCATGCGCAGCGCCCCCCCGGTAACATTCGAGAACACGGGCGCCGCGACGATACCGCCGTAATGCCCTCCGGCGGTCGGCTCGTCGATCATCACGGCGACGACGAGCCGCGGATGCGACGCCGGCGCGAAGCCGACGAATGACGACACGTACCTGTTGGTGTAGCCGCGTCCTTCGAGCTTGTGCGCGGTGCCGGTCTTGCCGGCGACGCGGTAGCCGACCACCTGCGCACGCGGCGCGGTACCGCCCGGTTGCGTCACCAGCTCGAGCATCCGCCGCACCGCGCGTGCGGTCTGTGGCTTCAACACCGGACGGCCGGCAACGTGTCCGTCGGTCAGGAACAGAGTCGCCGGCTTCAGTTCACCGTCGGTGGCGAAGATCGTGTACGCGCGCGCCAATTGTACGAGATTGACCGAGATGCCGTGGCCGTAGGCCATCGTCGCCTGCTCGATCGGCCGCCACGACTTCGCCGGGCGCAGCCGCCCGGCCACTTCGCCCGGATAACCGGTCTGCGGCGACGCGCCGAAACCGGACTCGGAGAACATCTGCCACATCGTTTCCCGCGGCAGCCCGAGCGCGATCTTCGCCGCACCCACGTTCGACGATTTCTGGATTACCTGCTCGACGGTGAGCGCGCCTTCCGCATGCGCGTCGTGAATCGTCGCCGAACCGATGGTCATCGTACCCGGCGCCGTCTGGATGACCGTTTCCGGACGAATGCGTCCGGCGTCGAGGGCTGCGGCGATCGTGAAGGGCTTCAGGGTCGAGCCCGGCTCGAAGACGTCGGTCAGCGCGCGGTTGCGCATCCGGTCGCGTGCCACCTTGTCGCGGCGGTTGGGGTTGTACGTCGGCCAGTTCGCCAGCGCCAGGATTTCTCCGGTCGCGACGTCGAGAATCACGAGGCCTCCGGCCTTCGCCTTGTGCTTGTCGACCGCGGCCTTGAGTTCGCGGAAGGCCAGGTATTGCAACCGCGCATCGATCGACAACGCAAGATCCCGCCCCGCCTGCGGCGCACGAATCGCGGCGACGTCTTCGACCGCCTCGCTGCGGCGATTGATGATGACGCGCCTGCTGCCGGGCACACCGGCAAGCCATTGCTGCTGCGCGAGTTCGATGCCTTCCTGTCCGGCATCGTGATCGCCGGTGAAACCAACGATATGCGCGGTCACCTCGCCGCCCGGGTAGTAGCGGCGGTACTCGTTCTGGTCGTGCAACCCGTGGATCGACAGCGCCATCGCGCGCGCGGACGTCTCCGGCGCAATCTGTCTTGCGAGGAACGCGAAATCCTCGTTGGCGTCCAGCCGTGCCTTGATTCGCTGCGGAGTCGTATCGAGGATCTTCGCAAGCGCCGCGAGTTGCTCGGGCGTGGACTCGAACTTGTCGGGAAACGCCCACAGCGACTTGACCGGCGTCGACACCGCGAGCGCCTCGCCGGAGCGGTCGACAATACGGCCACGATGCGCGGGCACCTCGAGGTCGCGCGAGTGGCGTGCACTGCCCTGCGACTGCAGGAACTCGTTATCGATCCACTGCAGGTAGACGGAGCGCACGATGAGCGAAACGAAGAGCAGCGCGAGTGCGCCGAAGACCACCGGCGCGCGCAGCCGCGGCAGCACCAGCACCGCCGCGGCGTCCTTGCGCAACGCGGGGCCGCGCAGCGCGTGTGCGGTGGGCTTCAACGCGTCGCCTCCGGTGCTGCCGGCAGCGCGACGACTTCGGTGCGTGCCGACGTCGGGAGCTGCATCCGCAGCTGCTCGCGGGCGATCTTTTCGACCCTTGCGGGCATGCCCCAGGTCGACTGCTCGAGCTGCAGCTGGCCATACTCAGTTTCAAAGCCGCGTGCAACGCCTTGCGCGCGCTCGAGCTCGACGAACAGACGCCGCGCCTGGTGCCGCGACGTCACCAGCGACAACGCGCAGGCGACGAGTACGGCGAGCAGCAGCAGGTTGACGCGCGTCACGCGGCCTCCGCGTCTACGTAACCGTGCGGCCAGTCGGCGGGCAGCGGGTCGGCGGTGCGCTGCGCGACGCGCAGCACTGCGCTGCGCGCGCGCGGATTGCGCAGCACCTCTTCGCGACCCGGCCGGATCGCGCGGCCGACCAGCGTCAGCGGAACCGCAGGCAGCGACGCAGTGGCGATCGGCAGCCGCGCGGCACGCGCGTCGCCGGCGAAAGGCTGCGACGCACGTACCAAAAAGCGCTTGACGATGCGGTCCTCGAGCGAGTGGAAGCTGATCACGGCGAGACGACCTCCTGCGCGCAATAGCGGCACTGCGGCGGGCAGCGTATGTGCCAACTCGGACAGCTCCCGGTTTACGAAAAGCCGAAGGGCTTGGAAGGTGCGCGTGGCCGAATCCTGACTCCAATCACCCCGCGTGCGCGCGCCGATGGCTTGGCCCACGACCTCCCGCAACTGCCGCGTGCGCACGATGGGTGCACGCGCGCGCGCCGCCGCAATTGCTCCTGCAATCGATTGAGCAAACCGTTCTTCACCATAGTCGTGGATCACCTCCGTCAATTCGCGCACCGTTGCGCGGGCAATGAATTCGGCCGCCGACTCGCCGCGGGAGGGGTCCATCCGCATGTCCAGCGGGCCGTCGTGACGTAGAGAGAAGCCGCGCGCGGCGTCGTCGATCTGCGGGGAGGAGATGCCGAGATCGAGGAGCACGCCATCGAGCGGCGCGAGCGCCAGCTCGGCGTGGACGTCGGGCAATTCCGAGAACCACGCGCGGCGGAAAACGAAGCGAGGGTCGCTCTCTGCGAGCGCATGCGCAGAAGATTCGGCCGCAGGGTCGCGGTCGATGCCCAGCAGGCGGCCGGTCGGGCCAAGCAAGGCGAGCAGCGCACGCGCGTGTCCCCCGCGACCGAAGGTGGCGTCGATGTAGGTGCCGTCCGGCCTGACCGCCAGCGCCGCCACGGCTTCGTCGAGCAGGACGGGGACATGCACATCATCGGCCATCAGAGCGAAAAACCGTCGAGCTCGGACGGCAGTCCGACGGCCGGGAACGCGATCGCCTGCGCCGTCGCGAGTTGCCACGCCGCGTCGTCCCAGAGCTCGAACTTGCGCCCCTGCCCGACCAGCACGACGTGCTTGTCGAGATTCGCGTAACGGCGCAAAGCCGGTGGCACGAGGATGCGCCCCGCCGCATCGATCTCGACGTCGTCGGCATGGCCGACCAGCAGGCGCTGCAGGCTGCGAATCCGTTCATCGAAGGACGACAGCGCCATCAGCCGCGCCTGGATCGGTTCCCAGGCCGCGACCGGATACAGGAGCAGGCAGCGCGACGGATCGGCGGTGAGCACCAGGTGGCCATCCCCGGCTGGAGACAGTGCGTCGCGATGCCGAGCGGGCACCGCCAACCGGCCCTTGGCATCGAGCGCCAGTTGCGTGACGCCGCGGAAGACCGGTACCGCCGCCCCCGCCACGCCTTCGCCGCCCTGGGGGGCTGCTGCGTCGACTGCCTCTGCCGCCACCTCCGCCCTCCTCGCCGTTGGGCTTGCGCCGGATTCGCTGCTTCACGGGCATCGGTTGCCACGCGTTCGTCAGACGAAACCCCACTTTGACCCACTTTTTACCACCTCGACGAACTATACGCGCCTGATTCGCGGCCGGTCAACGCTTTTCTGGTTTGTGAACAACGACTTAGCGTCGATTTCGCAACAATGGCTTTTTTGTCTAATAAATAGAGACTTAGAAGGTGTTCTGCAGGTGATTTCAGAGGTATCGGAATCGCTATATCCCACTTTCGAACGATCGTTCTACGATAGCGCCAAGCGGATGTCCGGCGTAGTCAAACACGCCGTGCACGGCGTTGCCGCCCGGGTTCGCGCCATGCAACCCATGTTGATGCCGACGGCATGAGCGGTCGAAAAGCCGGATGCGGCGGCGCGGCCCATCGCCGCCGCACTTGCCAACGTCGGCCCGAACGTGAAGAATCTGACAGGCAGAGAGTTCGCAAGCGACGATCGCGGAGGTGCGTCCGCCTCGATGGCGCACGTCTTGCTTCGATGCCGATCGCTTGCATTCACCCGAGGAAGCATCATGACCGTATCCGTCCGCCCAATGTTGCGCAGCATCGCCGTGGCGCTTGCCGTGGCGCTCTCGCTCGCCGGATGCGCAACGCGCTTCGACGCGAGCGGCAACGAGATCTACCGCTGGCAATTCGGACAGGATCTCGATCGTGCGATCGACTATTCGAATCCGCGCCTACCGCTGCTGCCGCGCTGGAAGCCGCAGGAATCGCTGTGGCCGGTACCCAGTCCCTACGGGCATACGGACCTTTCGGAGTATTCGATGCTTGCGCCGCAAGACGATGCCGGCGCGCCTATCGGCGATAATCCGAACTGTGCCGCTCCCTGCCTCTCGAACGCGAGTCTCGCGCTGCTGGCTCCTCGCGCTGACCCTCGCGTCAGCGGTCGCGTTTCCCACGCTCGCTGACGCCCAGACGGCGCCGGAAGGTGCCGCGCATCTGCGCGCCGACGCGGCGATCCGCTATCGCGTCGAGATCGTAGCTCCGGACGCCATCGCCGCGACGCTGCGCGCCGTGGTCGACCTAGTCCGCTGGCAGGACTTCGACGAGATGACCGAGGATCTCTTCGATCGTCTGGCGCGCGACGCGGTGCCGCAGTCGCGCGAGGCGGCCGCCACGCAGGGCTTTTTCTCCGCCGGAGTCGACATTACCGTCGATCGTTCGACGCAGCCGGTGTCGGTGACGCTGCACGTGACGCCCGGGCTGCCGACCCGGATCGCCGGCGTCGCGATCGACGTCACCGGGCCGGCTACCGAAACGCCCGAAGGCAACGCGGCGATCGCCACGCTGCGCGACACGTGGCTGCTGCCGAAAGCCGATGTTTTCCTGCAGGGGAGATGGACCGAAGCGAAGACCGCGGCGGTGGCGACGCTCGCGGCGTCCCCCTACGCCGCAGCTAGGCTCGAGGCGAGCGAAGCGCGCATCGACCCGGAAGCGCGCAGCGCGGATCTGTCGCTGAAGATCGCCAGCGGACCGCCATTCCGGATCGGCACCTTCGAAGTCCGCGGCCTGGAGCGCTATACGCCGAAACTCGTTCACAACTTCGCCACGCTGCACGAAGGCGATCTCTACGGAGCACAGCCACTCGACGACTACGTGCGCCGCCTGCTCGCGTCCGGCTATTTCGCGAGCGTGCAGGCATCGATCGACACCGACGTCGCACAGGCCGACCACGCGACGGTAACGCTGTCGGTGATCGAGGCCCCGACGCGACACGTTGAATTCGGTGTCGGCTACTCCACCGACACCGAGTTCAAGCTCTCCGCCGCATACAGCGACGTCAACGTCGATGGACACGGCATGCAGATGTACACGAATGCGCGCCTCGAATCCAAGGTCCAGCAGGCCGACATCCGCTTCGTGCGACCGCCGACGTCGGGCGGCTGGATCGACACCTACGCGGCCACCCTGCAGCGAACCGACATCGAGAACCTGGTGACGCGCACCGCAGCCGTCACCGTACGCCGCCGCGCGATCGAAGAGCGTCGCACGCCAGCCTTCGGCCTAGGTTTTTATGTCAACGAAGAGATTCCGGAAGGCGGGTCCACCGACTCGTCGCACGCGCTGTACCTCGACGGCGAGTACACGTGGCGAAACGTCGATGACCTGCTGTCGCCGACGCGCGGCTGGATGGCGAACGTACAGACGGGCGTCGGCCTGCCTGGCGCGTCGACCGAGACCTTCGGCCGCGTCGTCGGTCGCGTCGTCGCCTGGTGGCCGCTGTCGGATTCGAACGCACTGACGGCACGCGTCGACGCCGGTGCCGTGATCGCGCCGTCGCGAATCGGCATTCCATCGAACTTCCTGTTCCGTACCGGTGGCGACACCACGGTTCGCGGCTATGCCTACGAGAGCCTGGGCGTTCAACAAGGTGCGGCGGTCGTAGGCGGCCGCTACTACGCAGTGGGCAGCGTCGAAATCGAGCACTGGATCACGCCGTCGTGGGGGCTCGCCGCCTTCGTCGACGCCGGCAACGCCACCGACTCGCTCGATGGTTTCGATCCGGCGCTGGGCTATGGCGTCGGCGGAAGGCTGCGCACGCCGATCGGGCCGTTCCGGCTGGACGTCGCCTACGGTCAGGAGTCGCACAGCGTGCGCTTGCATTTTTCCGTGGGACTTTCGTTTTGACGACTGACACGTCCACGCCGACGCCCGCGCCTCCAGCGGCGGCGCCGGCGCGTTCTCGCGCACGGCGACTGGCGAGGCGCGCGTTCTTCGGCCTGCTCGCGCTGGTCGCGCTGCTCGGTGCCGCCTACCTGGCGCTCGGCACGCAGGCCGCGCTCGACTTCGTCGTGCGCCGCGCGATCGACCAGTCGGAAGGCCGGCTCGCGATTGAAAACGCCGAAGGATCGCTGTTGTCGACGGTGCGCGTCGCGCGCATCGCGTGGCGCGGCGACGACATGGATGTCGAGGCGCGCGAAATCGCGCTCTCCTGGTCGCCGCTCGATCTCGTCTCGCGCCGCTTCATCGTCCACGGCCTGGGCGCGCATTACCTGGAGTTCCACTTCAAGGGTTCGGGCGGCGGCGGCGGCGGCCTGCCGGCAAGTCTCGCGCTGCCGCTCGAAGTCGAGGTGCGCCACATCGGCGTCCAGCGCATCGAGTGGCGCAGCGGCGAAGGCGGTGGCTTCGTCACCGGTGTCGCCTTTGGCTACCGTGGCGGCGCCGTGTCGCATGCGGTGCGCGGACTGCGCTTCGTCACCGTCGATGGAACGCTCGAAGGCGACGCCGAACTGGCCGCCACTGCGCCTTTCGCTCTGCGCGGCACGCTGGGATTCACCGGTGACGCCGCCTTCCGCGATGCGCGGGCGACACTCGCCGTCGACGGCACGCTCGAGCGCATCGGCGTCAGCGCACAAGGCAACTGGCGCAATGCCGACGTGAAAGCGAAGGCGCTGCTGACGCCGTTCGCGAAGGCGATACTGGTGTCCGCGGATATCGACGCGCACAACGTCGACGTCGCGCAATTCCTGTCCACGCTGCCGGCGACCGACCTGACGCTGACCCTCGCCGCACGCCCCGATGGCGACGGGTTCGCCGGGACGCTGTCGGCGCGCAACGATGCGGCCGGCACGCTCGATAGCGGGCGCGTTCCGGTCGCGGCGTTGGCATCGCGCTTTGCATGGGACGGCCGCGTACTCGCACTATCGGACGTCGACGCGCAGGTTGCCAATGGCGGCCGCGCCACCGGCCGTGTCAACGTACCCATCGACGGCGGTGCGATCGAGGCATCGCTCAAGCTGGTCGACGTCGACCTCTCGCGCATCCAGTCGACGCTGCTCGCCACGCAGCTGTCGGGAACGCTCGACACCGAAGTCACGCCGGAAAAGCAGGTCGTGCACGCTAACCTGCGGCAGTCCGACGTGGCACTCGTCTTCGCCGCGACGATCGCCGAGCGCAGGCTGACGCTGACCCAGGCGCGCGTGCAGGCCGGCGGCGGCGTGTTCGAAGGCAGCGGAACGCTGGAGTTGAGCGGCACGCGCGCGTTTAGCCTCAGCGCGCGCGCCTCGGGATTCGATCCGGCGCGTTTTGCCGCGGTGCCGGAGGCCGCGCTCAACGGCACGGTTACCGCGCGCGGCACGCTGGGGCCTCCATGGCTCGTGACGGCCGACGTGGCGCTCGGCCGCGGCAGCCAGCTTGCGGGTCTGGCCGCCGAGGGCACCGCGCGCGCGCAGATCACATCCACGACGGCCAAGAACATCGGAATGAACCTGAAGCTGGGCGCATCGACGCTCACGCTCAGCGGCGCGATCGGAACCAGCGCGGACACGCTGGCGTTCAACGTCGACATTCGCAATGCAGCCGAGCTGCGGCCGCTGCTCGCGCGCTATTCCGGCATCGCCGTTCCCGAAAAACTCGCGGGCGCGCTGCGCGCGCGCGGCTCCGTCGAAGGCGATTGGCGCAGCCCCGGCCTGACCGTCGACGTGCATGCACGCCAGCTGCTATGGGGTGCGAAGCTGGGTGCAGCGACGCTGGACGTGTCGGCAAAGGCCGCGCGTGGAATCGGAGCCGACGGGACGATCGCCCTGGACGCGCGGCCGCTGACGCTGTCGCTTGCGGCGACCGAGCTCGTGCTGCCGGGCGCCGAACTTGCGACGCTGCGCGCGACGGCAAATGGCACGCTCGCACGGCACCAGGTCACGATTGCCGCCACCAGCGCCGATTTCGACCTGACGGCAGGCTTTGCCGGCGGCATCGTTCATGCCAAGCACGCCGACGGCTCGAGCGACGTCGGTTGGAAAGGCAGCGTCGAATCGCTCGCCAATCGCGGCGCCTACGCGTTCCGCCTCGAATCCCCGGCAACGCTCGCCTACGGCGCCGATCGCTTCGAGATCGGCGCCGCCCGGATGTCGGTGGCCGACGGTCGCGCGGAACTTCGAAACCTGGTCGTCGACGACGGTCGCGTGAGTACGCAAGGCTCGTTCACCGGCATTCCGGTGGCCAGCATCGCGCGTCTCGCCGGGACGCCGCTGCCGTTCGCGTCGACGCTGGAGCTGGGCGGCGAATGGTCGCTGGCAGCGACACCCAGGCTCAACGGCACGGTCGAAATCCGGCGCGAACGCGGCGACCTCTACACATCGGACAGCGCCACGTTGCAACCCTCCGACCTGGCGCTTGGCATCTCGGAACTGCAGTTGTCGGCGCGCTTCGCCGAGGACGCGATGACGGCTTCGGCGCGCTTTCGTTCACTTCGTGCCGGCACCGCCGACGCGACCGCGACACTCGACGCGGGCAGCGTCCCCGGGCGCGTCGCCACCGACGCACCGCTGGCGGCGACGCTGATCGCCAACCTCGCGTCACTGCGGCCGCTGCAACCCTGGCTCGGGACGCTGGCGGTGCTCGACGGCCGCGCGCACGTCGCGCTCGCCGCGCGCGGCACGCTGGCCGAGCCGAGGTTTTCCGGAACAATGGAGGGTGACGCGCTGCGCTTCGACCTGCCGCGGCACGGCGTGCACCTGAAGGACGGACGGCTGCGTGCACGGCTGGCCGATCGCTCGCTGCTGCTCGACGAATTCTCCTTCGTCGGGGGCAAAGGACGCTTCAACGCCAAGGGGACGCTGGCGCACGCGGCGGGCACTGCGCCGCCGGGCGAGCGCGCCGCGGCGCGCATCGAATGGGAAGCGGAGGATTTCACGCTGGTCAACCGGCCGGACCTGCGGCTGGTCGCCGACGGCAAGGGAACGTTGGCCTTCGACGGCGGCAAGGTCGTCCTGATTGGAAGCATCGACATGGACGAAGGTCTCGTGGTCTTTGCGCGCACGTCGGTCGGCACGCTTTCCGAAGACGTGGTGATCGTCGGGCAGCCTCGGCGCAACACCGATTCGGCAATGCGTGACCTGCCGCTGTCGCTCGACATCGAGGTCGCACTGGGCCGCGACTTCCGCTTCACCGGCGAAGGTCTCGACACCCGGCTCGCGGGTCGCGTCCGCGTGACGACCAATGCGAATGGCGCGCTGTCCGGCAAGGGGACGATCCGCGCGGCGAGTGGAACCTACTACGTATTCGGCCAGCGCCTGGACATCGATCGCGGCCGGCTCATCTTCGACGGACCGCTAGACAATCCGGCGCTCGACGTCGTCGCGCTGCGCAAGAACCTCGCCGTCGAGGCGGGTGTCGAGGTATCGGGAACCGTGCACGTCCCGCGCGTGCGGCTGGTGTCGAATCCACCGGTGCCCGACGGCGAGAAGCTGTCGTGGCTGTTGACCGGCCAGGGACTGGATCGCGCGGGCCGGGCCGATATCGCGATGCTGTCGGCTGCGTCCGCGTCATTGCTCGGACAGGGCCAGCGGCCGATCACGACGCGCATCGCCAACGTGGTCGGACTCGACGATATTTCTGTACACGAGTCGGCGAGCGGCGTCGCCGGCGCCACGTCGGGACAGGTGATCTCTTTTGGCAAGCGCATCTCCGATCGGTTGTCGCTGGTCTACGAGCAGGGGTTGACCGTGGCGACCAACGCGCTGCGCATCGAGTACATGCTGGCGCGGTCGTGGACGCTGCGGGCGGAGGCCGGCATCGTCTCCAGCGTGGGCGTTTTCTTCCGCCGCAACCTCAAGTGACAGCAGGCCGGAGCGACGCCTACTCGATCGCGACGCGTGCGACGCCGTTCGCGGACGAGTAGCTGCGCGGGAAATCCATCGCCTACTCCGTGTGCTGCAGGCTGGCAACCAGCCCTGCTCGTTGTCTTAGCCGGCGGCGGCGGCATCGGCGATGATCGTCGTGCGCTCGCCGGTGACGCGCGCCGCCGGAATGTGCCGGTCGCCGGCGCGCAACAGGCGAAGGGCACCCACCTTTTCGCTGCCGGTGACGACGAACAGCACACAGCGCGCGCGGTCGAGCACCGGATACGTAAGCGTCATGCGGCGATGGCCCAGGTAGGGCTGAGTCACCGAGACATCGAGAAAATTCTCTTCGAGCACCGGATCGCCTGGCACCAGCGATGCCGTGTGCCCGTCCGCTCCGAGCCCCAGATGCACGAGGTCGAGCATCGGCGGCGTGCCGGCGATGGTCGCGAGCGTTTGCGCGTAGCGTGCGGCGGCGTCCGCGAGGTCGGTCGCCTCCACCGGCATCGGGTGCACGTTGGCGCGCGGTATTGCGACGCGCGTCAACAGGCTGTCGCGAATGTGCGTGAGATTGCGGTCGGGATCGCCGGGCGGCGCGACGCGCTCGTCGACCTGGAACACGTGCACGTTCGTCCAGTCGACGCTTTCGCTGGCGAGCGCGCGCAGCATCTGCCACGGCGTGCGCCCGCCGCTCACCGCGAGCGTGAAGCGGCCGCGCGCGGCGATTGCCGCCGCGGCCTGCGCCGCTATGAACCTCGCGGCGGATTCGGCGACAGCGTCGTCGTTGGCGAGGATGTCGACCTGCATCGCCGTCACCGCCGAAGAGGCCTGCCGAATTGACGCGGCATTCAGTACGTCGACGATTCGTTGATGGCAGGGTCGTCCCAGCCGCCGGGCGGCGTCAGCTGCTCGACCTGCGGGGGGCCCCATTGTCCCGGTTCGTACGGATATACCGGCGTGCGCGCGGCGAGCACCGGATCGACGATGCGCCACGCCTCCTCCACGTAGTCCTCACGCGCAAAAATGGTCGCGTCGCCGGCCATGGCGTCGCCCAACACGCGCTCGTATGCGTCCATCTCGTCGGCGGTCGAATGATGCGCGGCGAGAAGCTCGATCGGCTGGCCCGCGAACTTTTCGCTCGCGTCCATCACCGTCGCGCCGAGCGCGATCTGCACTTCCGGACCGATGCGGAAACGCACATGATTGCAAGGCGCCGTGCAGGCCGGGAAGATCGCGGGTGGGCGGCGGAATCGCGCCAGCACTTCGGTGCACGTCACCGGCAGGTTCTTGCCGGCGCGGATGTAGAACGGCACGCCCTGCCAGCGCCACGAATCCAGCGCGAGCTTCACCGCCGCGAACGTCTCCGTGCGCGAGTCCGGCTCGACTCCCGGTTCCTGCAAATAGCCGCGGAACTGGCCACGCACGACGTCGGCGGGAGCCAGCGTCCGGATCGACTTCAGCACCTTGACCTTTTCGTCGCGCAGCGTCTGGCTGTCGGTGCGTACCGGCGGCTCCATCGCGAGGTTGCAAAGAACCTGGTACAGGTGGTTCTGCACGACGTCGCGCACGGTACCCGTCTCGTCGTAGAACTTGCCGCGTCCCTGTACCCCGAAGCTCTCCGCCATCGTGATCTGCACGCTCTCGATGTGGTCGCGGTTCCAGATCGGCTCCAGGAACGAGTTGGCGAAGCGGAAGAACAGCATGTTGTGCACCGGCCGCTTGCCGAGGTAGTGGTCGATGCGGAAGATGTGCGATTCGTCGAACGTGGCGAGCAGGATCGCGTTGAGCTTGCGTGCCGAGGCGAGATCATGGCCGAACGGCTTTTCGACGATGACGCGCGCGCCGCTCGTACAGTTAGCCTTCGCGAGTTGTTCCACCACGGATCCGAACAGCACGGGCGGGATCGCGAGGTAATGCGCCGGATGCCTGGCGTCGGCGAGCTGTGACCGCAGCTCGCCGAACGTGGCGGGATCGGCGTAGTCGCCGTCGACGTAGCGCAGAAGCACGGAGAGTTTGGCGAAGGCGGCATCGTCCACGCCGCCGTGCTTGGCGAGGCTGTCGCGGGCCCTGGCGCGCAGCTGGTCAACGTTCCAGCCGGCCCTGGCCACGCCGATGACGGGAACGTCGAGCACGCCGCGCTTGACCATCGCCTGCAGCGACGGGAAGATCTTCTTGTACGCCAAGTCTCCGGTCGCGCCGAAGAACACCAGCGCGTCGGAGTGCACGGGGGCGGTCACTGCGCGGGCTTCTCGTGATGGCCGCCGAATTCGAAGCGCATCGCCGAGAGCAGCTTGTTCTGAAAGTCGGCCTCGCCGCGCGAGCCGAAGCGCTCGTAGAGCGCGGCGGTCAGCACCGGTGCGGGCACCGCCTCGTCGATCGCCGCCTTGATCGTCCAGCGGCCCTCCCCCGAATCGGAGACGCGGCCGGCGAACTGCGCAAGCACCGGGTCCTTGGCCAGTGCGGAGGCCGTGAGGTCGAGCAGCCACGACGCGATTACGCTGCCCCGGCGCCAGACCTCGGCGACGTCGGGCAGGTCGATGTCGTACTGGTAGTGCTCGGGATCGCGCAGCGGCGTGGTTTCGGCGTCGACCGCGTGCTTGCCCTTGCCGATGTTCGCCGCGCGCAGGATGCCGAAGCCCTCGGCGTAGGCGGCCATCACTCCGTACTCGATGCCGTTGTGCACCATCTTGACAAAGTGTCCGGCGCCGCTCGCTCCGCAATGCAGGTAGCCGTGCTCGGCGGTGCCGGAGCCAGCCTTGCGCCCCGGCGTGCGCTCGATGCTGCCGATCCCCGGTGCCAGCGTCCTGAACACCGGATCGAGCCGCTGCACCGCCGCGTTCGGCCCGCCGATCATCATGCAGTAGCCGCGCTCCAGTCCCCAGACGCCGCCGCTGGTGCCGACATCGACGTAGTCGATTTTTCGCGGCGCCAGCTCCTGGCAGCGACGGATGTCGTCGATATAGTACGAATTGCCACCGTCGATGATCGTGTCGCCGGCCGCGAGCAGCGGCGCCAGTTCCGCGATCGTCGCATCGACCGCCGCCGCCGGCACCATCAGCCAGACGGCGCGCGGCGTCGCGAGCTTGCCGACCAGGTCGGCAAGCGACTTGGCCCCGGTCGCCTTCTCGGCGACCAGCGATTCCACTACCTGCGCCGACATGTCGAAGACGACGCAATGGTGGCCATCCTTCATCAGTCGCCGCACCATGTTGGCGCCCATGCGGCCGAGGCCGATCATTCCGAGTTGCATGATGGATTATCCCTTTCCGTGTCTGAGGTTCATGGTGCCGCCCGCGTCCGGCGATAGCGGCGGATGAGCGCATTGGTCGAGCTGTCGTGCGCGAGCGCATCGTCGGCGGCGCCGCTAAGCTCAGGAACGATTTTCTGCGCCAGCACCTTGCCCAGCTCCACGCCCCACTGGTCGAAGGAGTCGATCTGCCAGATCGTCCCCTGCGTGAACACGCTGTGCTCGTAGAGCGCGACCAGCCGGCCGAGCGCCGCCGGTGTCAATTGGTCGAGCAGCAGCGTGTTCGACGGCCGGTTGCCTTCGAACACGCGGTGCGGCGCCAGCCACTCGGGCGTGCCCTCGGCGCGCACCTCGTCGGGCGTCTTGCCGAAGGCGAGCGCCTCGGCCTGCGCGAATACGTTCGCCATCAGCAGGTCGTGATGCACGCCCAGCGGATTCAGCGCCCTGGCAAAGCCGATGAAGTCGCAGGGGATGAGCCGGGTGCCCTGGTGAATCAGCTGGTAGAACGAATGCTGGCCGTTGGTGCCGGGCTCGCCCCAGTAGACGGGGCCGGTATCGTAGTCGACGCGGGTACCTGTAAGCGTCACGTGCTTGCCGTTGCTCTCCATCGTCAATTGCTGCAGGTACGCGGGAAAGCGTTTCAGGTACTGCTCGTAGGGCAGCACCGCCACCGTCTGCGCGCCGAAGAAATTGTTGTACCAGATCGACAGCAATCCCAGCAGCACCGGCAGGTTGCGCTCGAAGGGCGCACTACGGAAGTGCTCGTCCATCTCGTGGAAACCGGCGAGCATCGCGTCGAAGTTCTCCGCGCCGATCGCCAGCATCGTCGACAGTCCGATCGCCGAGTCCATCGAGTAGCGCCCGCCGACCCAGTCCCAGAATCCGAACATGTTCGCGGTGTCGATACCGAATTCAGCCACCTTTTCGCCGTTGGTCGAGACCGCGACGAAGTGCCTGGCCACCGCCGCGGGATCGCCGCCCAGTCCGGCGATCGCCCAGTCGCGCGCCGAGTGCGCGTTGGTCATCGTCTCCAGCGTCGTGAAGGTCTTCGACGCGATGATGAACAGCGTCTGTCGGGGGTCGAGGTCGCGCGTCGCCTCGACGAAATCGGTGCCGTCGACGTTGGACACGAAGCGAAACGAAAGCTCGCGGTCGCCGTAATGGCGCAGCGCCTCGTAGGCCATCACCGGCCCCAGGTCCGAGCCGCCGATACCGATGTTGACGACGTTGCGGATGCGCGCGCCGCTATGGCCCTTCCAGTCGCCATTGCGCACGCGTTCGGAGAAAGCCGCCATCCGGTCCAGGACCCTGTGGACCTCCGGCATCACGTCGTGGCCGTCGACGACGACGCGTCGCCCGCGCGGCGTGCGCAGTGCCACGTGCAACACGGCACGGCGTTCGGAAACGTTGATCTTGTCGCCGCGGAACATCGCGTCGATGCGCTCGCGCAAATGGGATTCCTCGGCCAGCCGAAGCAGCAGGCCGAGTGTCTCGCCGGTGATGCGATTCTTCGAATAGTCGAGGAAGATACCGGCACCTTCGGCAATGAATCGCTCGCCACGCGCGGGATCGTCGGCGAAGAGCCCGCGCAGCGTGAGATCGCGAACCTGCGCATGGTGCCCGACCAGCGCGGCCCACGCGGGACGAAACTTGAGCGGTGCGATCGATTCGTCCATCGGCTACTTCCTCTTCGCCCGGCGCGGATGAGCGGGCGTACGCGTCGCGGGGTCGCGCGCACGCAACTTCGGCGGTTTCTTGACATCCGCCCATAACCGGAAGCCGCCAGGAAACGCGTTGGTGTTGGCACCGACCCGGCAACGCGGAGGCAGTTCCTCGATGTTTACCGCGTTGCCACCACCCAACACGATATCGTCGGGATCGAACGCGGCCGCGAGCCGGGCTATGACGTCCGCGACGTGCTTGCGCCACTTGCGCTTGCCGTCGCGCTCGATGGCTTCTGCGCCGACGTAGTCCTCGAAGGTCGCTTTCTTGTACGGCAGATGCGCGAGTTCCATCGGCACCAGCACGCCGTCGACGATCAGCGTCGTGCCGAGTCCGGTGCCGAAGCCCAGGAACAGCATCTTGCCTCCCCGGTAGCCGCCGAGCGCCTGCATCGCGGCGTCGTTGACCATGCGCACCGGGCAGCCGAACGCCGCCTCGTAGTCGAAGTCCACCCAGCCGGGACCCAGGTTGTGCGGTTCGGCGACGGGTCGATTGCGTGCGACCGGCCCCGGATAGCCGATGGACACGACATCGAATTCCCAGCCGCGGGCCAGCGCGAGGACGCCGGCGACCATCTGCTCGGCGCTGGTCGCGGGACCCGAATCCATCCGCCGCTCGACGCGGTGACCGGTGGCCATGATCTTCACGTGCGAGCCGCCGACGTCGATGACCAGGACCTTCATGCGGCATTCCCGAGCGCGCCCGACTCGAGCAGGTCGCAGGGGACGGTGTCGAGCCAGAGGCTCTGCCCCAGGTCATGCAGTGCTGCGGTAGCTTTCATCGTCTGGCCTCGGCTGGGACGGTTCGCACGGCCGGTGGCGCGCCGCGCGGCGGAACCGGGAACTGCGGGGAACCGCGGGGAACTGCGTGAAACCGCGAAGCTCCATTTGACGTGGCTTCGCGTCGCTTGGCAAGCGGGACGTCGCCTGTGCGATATGCTGTCGCGATACACTCCACGCGGTTTCGCCGTGCCGGACAAGATTGACGGTCGGCAAAGTTTCGCTCATCACTGCGATATTCCCACACTTGCGGAAAGGGACCGCCTTAGATGACGACCGACCAGGACGCAGCACCCGCGCCGGGAGCCGACGAGCGGCCGAGCGGCGAACCGACGGCCGAAGAGTTGCGACTGCGCGAAGCGCGCGAAGGCAAGGCACCGTGGCGCATGTGGGGACCCTACGTCGCCGAGCGACAATGGGGCACCGTGCGCGAGGACTACAGCGCCGACGGCACCGCGTGGGAATACCTGCCGCACGATCACGCGCGCTCGCGCGCCTACCGCTGGGGCGAAGACGGCATCGCCGGCGTCTGCGATGAAGCGCAGCAGCTGTGCCTCGCGCTGGCGATGTGGAACGAAGCGGACCCCATCCTCAAGGAACGCATGTTCGGCCTGACCGGTGACCAGGGCAACCACGGCGAGGACGTCAAGGAGTACTACTTCTATCTCGATAACGTGCCCAGCCATGCGTACATGAAGTATCTGTACAAGTATCCGCAGCGCGCTTATCCGTACGAGGATCTGGTCGAGGAAAACGCCCGGCGCACACGTCTTGATCCCGAGTACGAACTGCTCGACACCGGCATCTTCGAGGACGATCGCTATTTCGACGTCGTCGTCGAGTATGCGAAAGCCGACGCGACCGACCTCTTGATGCGCATCAGCGCAACCAACCGCGGGCTCTATCCGGCGCCGCTGCACCTCCTGCCTACACTCTGGTTCAAGAACGACTGGTCGTGGGACGGCGACTTGCACAGACCGCAGATTCGTGTCGAGCGCGACGACGCGCAAGGCGTCGTGCTCAACACCGCGCACCGCACGCTGCCGCCGTACTGGCTATACTGCGCGCCAGCCGACGACGTACTGTTCACCGAAAACGAAACCAACGTCGAGCGCCTCTATGGCGCACCCAACGCCTCGCCGTTCGTCAAGGATGGCTTCCACGAGCACGTCGTGCAGCGTCGCGCCGGTACGGTGAATCCGGCACGGACGGGATCGAAGGCGGCGCCGCACTACCGCTTCCAGGTGAGCGCCGGCGCGACGGTCGTCGTTCGCCTGCGCCTGTCCAGTTCCGGCGATATCGGGCAGCCGCTGGACCGCGAGTTCGATGCGATCTTCGACCAGCGGCGGCGCGAGGCCGACGCGTTCTACCAGCGAATCACGCCTTTCGCGCTGCCCGCAGATATGCGTAACGTGCAGCGCCAGGCCTTTGCCGGCATGCTGTGGAACAAGCAGTATTACCGCTACATGGTCGAACGCTGGCTGCGCGGCGACCCGGCGCAACCGTCGCCTCCCGAAGAGCGCAAGCAAGGCCGCAATCACGCGTGGTGGCACATGTCGGCGGCCGACGTACTGTCGATGCCGGACAAGTGGGAATACCCGTGGTTCGCCGCCTGGGACATGGCGTTCCACACGATTCCCTTCGCGATGATCGACCCCGACTTCGCGAAGGAGCAGTTGCTCCTGCTGACGCGCGAATGGTACATGCATCCCAACGGGCAGATCCCCGCCTACGAGTGGGCCTTCGGCGACGTCAATCCGCCGGTCCACGCCTGGGCGGCGATGCGCGTCTACCAGATCGAAGAGAAGTTCTACGGCCACAGTGACCGCGATTTCCTCGAGCGTGTCTTCCAGAAGCTGCTGATCAACTTCACCTGGTGGGTGAACCGCAAGGACGCCGGAGGCCGAAACATCTTCGAAGGCGGCTTCCTCGGCCTCGACAACATCAGCGTCTTCGACCGCACCAAGGGCCTGCCGTCCGGCGGACGGCTCGAGCAGGCCGACGGCACGAGCTGGATGGCGATGTACTGCCTCAACCTGCTCGGTGTAGCGCTCGAACTCGCCAAGAAGGACACGGTGTACGAGGACCTCGCAACCAAGTTCTTCGAGCACTTCGTCTACATAGGCGCGGCGATCAACCGGTTGGGGGACCTCGAAGGCGGACTCTGGGACGAGGAGGACGGCTACTACTACGACGTCCTGCACCTGCCCGACGGCCGCTGCTTCCCGATCAAGGCGCAGACCATATCGGGCCTGATCCCGATCTTTGCCGTCGCGGTCGCCGATCACGAATCCATCGCGGCCTTCGGCGATTTCACCAAGCGGCTGACCTGGTTCACGCGTTACCGCCCGGAACTGCTGCGCGGCTTGAGCGAACTTAGGCTACGCGGCACCGCCGACCGTATCCGCGTCGCGATCGTCGACACCGCGAAACTGCACCGCATCCTTGCACCGGTGCTCGATACCGAAGGCATGCTCTCGCCCTTCGGCGTGCGCTCGGTGTCGAAGCGCCACCACGAGCACCCGTTCACGCTGGCGATCAATGGCGAATCCTTCACGCTCGACTACGCGCCCGCCGAGTCGACCAGCGCGCTGTTCGGCGGCAATTCCAACTGGCGCGGTCCGGTATGGTTTCCGCTGAACTACCTGCTGATCGAGGCGCTGCAGAAGCACGACGCCTGCCTCGGCGACACCTTCCGCGTCGCCTGTCCGACGGGATCGGAAGACGAGATGACGCTGTGGGAGGTGACCACAGAACTCACGCGCCGGTTGCTCACGATATTCCTGCGCGACGAAAATGGACGCCGGCCGGTCAACGGTGCGCGCGAGAAGTTCCAGAGCGATCCACACTGGCGCGACCTCGTATGCTTCCACGAATATTTCCACGGTGATACCGGCGAGGGCCTGGGCGCCGGACACCAGACCGGCTGGACCGGCGTCGTCGCGAAACTCATCCATCAATACGCGGAGTACGCGCTACAGGCCAAACCGGGGCTGGGCCGCGAATACGGACTCGGCACCTGGGACGACGGCAAGTGAACGCGGTGCCGCTCGCGCCCCGAGGCGCACGCCGCTCCGGGACAGGACGCCGCCGCCGTCTTCGAAGAGTCTATCTTCGTGCCGCCAGCGCGCGGTAGATCTGTGCATACTGCCGCGCAGGATTGCGCCAGCCGACGTCGGTGACCATCGCCTGCGCCTGCAGTCGGTGCCAGCAGTCCTGGTCCTGCCACAGCGCCAGCGTGCGGCCGATCGCCCAACCCAGCTTCTCGCGCGTGACCGGATAGAAGCTGATGCCGGTCGCCACGCCGTCCCGGATCGCCGCAACGCCGGCGTCGACGACGGTGTCGGCGAGCCCGCCCACCTTTGCCACCACCGGCAGCGCGCCGTAGCGCAGCGCGCACATCTGCGTCAGGCCACAGGGCTCGAATCGCGACGGAACCAGGATCGCGTCGGACCCGCCCTGGAGCAGATGCGCCAGGTCCTCCGAGTATCCCAGGTGCACGGCGACGCGGCCCGGATGCCGCGCTGCGGCATCGACAAAGGCCTGTTCGAGCGTGGCGTCTCCGGTGCCCAGGACCGCGAGTTGCGCCCCGCCGCTCAACAAGTCGCCAATCGACTGCAGCACCAGATCCATGCCCTTCTGCCACGTGAATCGGCTGACCACGCCGAACAGCGGCGCGGCGGGTGTCGCCGCCAGTCCCATCCGCGAGCGCAGCGCGGCGCGGTTGCGCTCGCGCGGTGCCATTCGCGTAGCATCGAACACCGCCCGCAGATGCGGATCGGCTGCGGGGTTCCATGCCACGTCATCGATGCCGTTGAGGATGCCGGTGAGGTCGCGCGCGCGATGCCGCAGCAAGCCATCCATCCCCATGCCGCCTTCGGGGGTGCGAATTTCGACGGCGTAGGTCGGCGACACGGTCGTGATGCGGTCGGCGAGCGCCAGACCGGCCTTCAGATAGCCGATTGCGCCGTAATACTCGACGCCGTCGATGCTCCACGCGTGCCATGGCAGTCCGAGTGCGTCGAGTAGCTCGCCGCCGATCTGGCCCTGGAATGCCAGGTTGTGCACGGTCATCACGGTGCCCGGACGCGCGCCTGCGCCATAGTGCAGGTACGCCGGGGCGAGTCCCGCCTGCCAGTCGTGCGCATGCACGACGTCGGGTACGAAGGCAGCGGCCACGCCGCGTCCGAGGTCGGCAGCCGCACGCGACAGCGCCGCGAAGCGGAACGCGTTGTCGCCCCATTCGCCGCCATCGGCGGCCGCGTAGGGACCACCGTCGCGCGCGTAGAACTGCGGCGCGTCGAGCACGAAGAGGTCGAGCCCCGCTGCATGCGCGGCACGGATCCGTGCCGGGGCGCCGAACAGCGCGTCGTAGGCATGCACGACCGGGGCGTCGCCGATCGCCGCCATCACCGCCGGATAGCCCGGCAGCAACGTGCGCACTTCGACGCCCTCCGCCGCGAGCGCCGCGGGCAGCGCGCCGACGACGTCGCCCAGACCTCCGGTCTTGATCAGCGGAAACGCCTCGGCCGCGACGCTCAATACGCGCAGAG
Source organism: Burkholderiales bacterium (assembly GCA_020853025.1). GTDB lineage: Bacteria > Pseudomonadota > Gammaproteobacteria > Burkholderiales > Casimicrobiaceae > VBCG01. The sequence goes on along the minus strand of JADYZP010000021.1, from coordinate 23,121 downwards.
CATGCAAGGGGCTGCCGCCGCTTCAGGTCTTCGAGAGCCGATCGACCATCGTCTGCGTGATCAGGCAGACGCCGCTTTCGGTGCGGCGAAACCGTGCCGCGTCCAGCGCCGGATCGTCGCCGACGACCAGCCCGTCCGGAACGTGCACTCCGGAATCGACGATGGTGTTGGACAGGCGCACGTGCCGCCCGATGACGACGTAGGGCAGGACCACGCAACGCTCGATGGTGCCGTAGGAACGCACGTGCACGTTGTTGCACAACAGCGAATGGCGCAGCGACGAACCGGAGACGATGCAGCCGCCCGACACCAGCGACGAAATGCCCATGCCGCGGCGGCCGTCGACGTCGTGTACGAACTTGGCGGGCGGCGTCATCGGCGCGTAGGTCCAGATCGGCCAGTCCTCGTCGTAGAGGTCGAGTTCCGGCACGACGTCGGTGAGGTCGATGTTGGCGCTGAAATAGGCGTCGAGCGTTCCGGCGTCGCGCCAGTAGGATTCGGTCTGGCCACGGGATCGCACGCAGGAGCGCTCGAAGCGATGCGCGACGGCCCGGGCGTTGCGCACCAGCCACGGAATGATGTCGTGCCCGAAATCGCGCGACGACGTCGGATCGCTCGCATCGCGGCGAAGCTGCTCGTAGAGGAACTCGCGGCGGAACACGTAGATGCCCATGCTGGCGAGCGTGCGGCCCGGACGATCCGGCAGCTCCGGCGGCTGCGCCGGCTTTTCCAGAAAATCGACGATGCGGTCGCTCGGGTCGACGTGCATGACGCCGAGGCCCGTCGCCTCGGTGACGGGAACCTCGATGCAGCCGATGGTGACGTCGGCCTCGTCGTTGACGTGCTGGACCAGCATCCGCTCGTAGTCCATTTTGTAGACGTGATCGCCGGCGAGCACGACGATATGTTCGGGCGAGTAGCTGTCGATGATGTCGATGTTCTGGTACACGGCGTCGGCCGTGCCCATGTACCACTGGCTCTCGCCGACCCGCTGCGACGCCGGCAGGATGTCGAAGCTTTCGTTGCGCATCGGCTGCAGGAAGTTCCAGCCGCGCTGCAGGTGCCGGATCAGGCTGTGCGCTTTGTACTGCGTGGCGACGGCGATGCGCCTGATCCCGGAGTTGAGCGCATTGGACAGCGCGAAGTCGATGATCCGCGCCTTGCCGCCGAAATAGACCGCCGGCTTGGCGCGATTCTCGGTCAGCTCCATCAACCGGGTGCCGCGGCCGCCGGCCAGCACGTAGGCCATTGCCGAGCGCGCCAGCGGCGTCGAGTAGGTGACGTGGTCCATCCGGATCAGCGCACGACGGTAGGCAGGCCCCAGACGTCGCTCGCGTACTCGCTGATCGCCCGGTCCGAAGAAAAATAGCCGACATTCGACGTGTTGGCGATCGCTGTCCGCCACCATGCGTCGCGATTGCGCCAGCGGTCGTCCACCGTACGCTGCGCGGCGGCATAGGCATCGAAATCCGCGTTGACCACGAAGTAGTCGTTGTACCGCAACGCGGCCACCAGCTCGCGGTAGCGCCCGGGGTCGTCGGCGGCAAACGCGCCGGAGTCGAGTGCGGCGAGTACCGCGGCCAAAGTGGGCGACGCGGCGATCAGGTCGTCGGTGCCAAGGCCTGCACCCCGCCGCGCCGTCACCTCGTCCGCCGTCAGTCCGAACAAAAAGAAATTCCCGGCTCCGACGTGTTCGCGCAACTCGATGTTCGCGCCGTCGAGGGTGCCGATGGTCAGCGCGCCATTGAGCGCCAGCTTCATGTTGCCGGTGCCGGATGCCTCCATTCCCGCAGTCGAGATCTGCTCGGACAAGTCGGCGGCCGGAATGATTTGTTCGGCGAGGCTCACGTTGTAGTTCGGAAGAAAGACCACGCGCAGCAGCCCCTGCACCGCCGGGTCGCCGTTGACGACGCGAGCGACGTCGTGGATCAGCTTGATGACCAGCTTCGCGCGCAGGTAGCCGGCCGCCGCCTTGCCGGCGAAGATTTTCACGCGTGGCACCCAGCCGCGGTGCGGGTCCGAGCGCATCGCCTGATACAGCGCGATCGTCTGCATGATGTTCAAGAGCTGGCGCTTGTATTCGTGGATGCGCTTGACGTGCACGTCGAACATCGCGTCGGGATCGAGGCGCACGCCGGTGCAGTCGGCGACCCGTCGCGCCAGCGCGACCTTGTTGACGCGGCGAAGCGCGGCGAAGCGCTCGCGTACCGACGCGTCCTCTGCAAACGACGCGAATTGGCCAAGCCGGTTGACGTCGTCGAGTACCCCCTTGCCCACGGTATCGACCAGCAGGCTGGTCAGCTGCGGATTGGCTTGGAACAGCCAGCGGCGAAACGACACGCCGTTGGTCTTGTTGACGATCCGGTCCGGATACAGCGCATGGAAGTCGCGGAATACCGTTTCGCGCAGCAACTCGGTGTGCAGTTCGGACACGCCGTTGACGCGCCGAGCGCCGATGAACGCGAGATGCGCCATCCGCACGCGCCGCTCACCGCGCTCGTCGATCAACGATAAGGAAGACATCAATGCGTCGTCGCCGTGACCGGCGGCGCGCAGCGCGTCCAGGTGCGCCGCATTGATGCGGATGATGATCTGCAGATGCCGCGGCAGCAGGCTCTCCAGTCGTGGCACCCCCCACGTCTCGAGCGCCTCCGGCAGCAGCGTGTGGTTGGTGTAGTTGAAGACTCGGGTGACGATGCCCCACGCTTCGTCCCATGCGATCGCATACTCGTCAACCAGCAGACGCATCAGCTCGGGCACCGCAATGGCCGGATGCGTGTCGTTCAGCTGGATCGAAACGTGGGCAGGCAGCGAGCGCAGCTCGCCGTGCTGCGCCAAGTGCCGGCGGACCAGATCCTGCAGCGAAGCGGCCGCGAAGAAGTATTCCTGACGCAGCCGCAGATCCTGCCCGGCAGTCGTCTCGTCGCTCGGGTAGAGCACACGCGAAATCGCCTCCAGCCGGACGCGGTTGGCGAGCGCGCCGACGTGGTCGCCGCGGTTGAAATCCTCGAGTCGCAACGGATCGGTGGCGCGCGCCGACCACAACCGCAGCGTGTTGACGTGCCGGCCATGCCAACCGGGAATCGGTGTGTCGAAGGCGACCGCGTTCACCGTTTCCGCGTGATGCCAGACCGTGCGGTGCGTACCGTCGGTGTCGACGATCTCCTCGACGCGACCGCCAAAGCCGACCGTGTAGATGACCTCCGACCTCTCGAATTCCCAAGGATTGCCGAAGGCCAGCCACTCCTCGGGCATCTCGTGCTGCCAGCCGTCCTTGAGCACCTGGCGGAAGATGCCGTGGTCGTAACGGATGCCGTAACCATGCGCCGGAATCCCCAGCGTGGCCATGCTTTCCATGAAGCACGCCGCGAGCCTTCCCAGGCCGCCGTTGCCCAGCGCGGGATCGGGCTCCAATTCGCGCAGCCGGTCGAAATCCACGCCCAGCTCGGCCAACGCCGCACGCGCGGCACCGGCGAGCCCCAGGTTCGCCAGCGCGTCGAAGAGCATGCGGCCGATCAGGAACTCGAGCGAGAAGTAGTAGACGCGCTTGCGGCCGTCGCGATAGGTGCGCCGCGTCGAATGGCTCCAGCGATCGATGACGCGATCGCGTGCGGCCAGCGACGTCGCGATCAGCCAGTCGTGGTCGCAGGCATAGTCCGGCTCCTTTGCCACCATGTACCGGAGCTTGCCGAGGATGGCCGACCGAAAAGCTTCGACCTCGCGTGGTTCGGGCGCGTCGGAGGCGAGGTCGGTCGTCTCCGGAGCGGTGGTCATCAGCATCATCGGCAAGGCGGCTCGCTTGAGTTCGGGTTGCACGCAGTGTAGATCACCGCGACGCGGGCGCAAAATCGACTCGTCGGGGTGACGCGACTGCGCGCCCTCCCTCAATAGCGCCGCGTCCTCAAGCTGCCGCAGCGGGGAGCACGGCCGTGGCTTCGAGTTCGATTTTCGCCGGATGATCGAGGAGGTCGGCGACGAAGATCATGCTCATCGCCGGATAGTGCGCGCCCATCCGCCGGCGCCAGATGGAGCCGAGTTCACGGCGTGCCGCCAGATAGCCGTCGCGATCGCAGCAGAAGGCGGTGATCCGGCAGATGTCGCGCGGCGTACCACCGGCAACCGCCAGGACCTCCAGCACGTTCGCCAGCGCCTGGTCGAACTGCGGCGCGATCGCCTCCGAATGGAACTGCTGCTGTGCATCCCAGCCGACCTGCCCGGCGATGAAGACGATGCGGCCCGCGCTGACCTCGATGCCGTTGGCGTAGCCGACCGGGAGGGCCCAGCCTTCGGGCAGGAGGTTGCGCATCATGGTCGTCGTCCTCGCTCGCGGTCGATCAATCAGTGTAGCGCGGCGGATCGGGGTCATTCTCCCAACCGGCCTCGGGCGGCGGGACCCGTGCCATCCATTCGCGGATGAGTTCGACGTGCTCGCGCTCCTCCTGCTGCATTTCGCGCGCGGCGCTTTTCACCGCCTCGGACTTGGCCTCGTCGGCGAGCCTGCCGAAAAAGCGCTCGGCGCGCTCCTCGGCGGCGAGCGCCAGTTCGAGCGCATGGTAGGGCTGCATCAGGTAATGCACTTCGTCGCCCGGAGTGGTTTCGGGCGCTTCGAAGCCCTCCCAGATTCGCTTGCCCGTCGTCACCGGCGTCGTCGTCCAGCCCATCTGCGCCATGATCTGCTCGGCGTGCTTGCCCTCGATGAGCGCCATTTTGCGGAACAGCTCGGCGACCGGCAGGTTGTTGTGCGTCTCCATCGCGTCGGCGAATTCACTGTAGCGCTGCGCCGCCTCGATCTCCATGATCAGCGCCTCGGTCATCAGTTCGGCTAGCGTGCGTGGCAGGCTCATAGCGCGAATTCCGCCTCGAGTGCTTCCGGTGCGCATTTCACCTTTCCCGTCACCGCCGGATAAGGCGTCCGCTTGCCGACGTAGAGGACCCCGATGTTGAAGCCATCGTCGGTCATGATCCGCCGCGCGGCGCGCGCAGGATCGTCGGTGGGCGCCACCGGCGCCGCATGCATCTGCCGCTTCCATTCGCGCTGCTCGGGCCGGAAGGTCACGCAAGGGCTCAGAATTTCGATGAACGAGAATCCCGGGTGGCGGATTCCCTGCGCGATCATTTCGGCCGTGCCGTTGGGATCGCCGGAGAAGGCGCGCGCGACGAAGTTGGCGCCCGATGCGAGCGCGATGACCAGCGGATGGAACGAGCGCACGCCGGTGCCGCCGGGGGAGAGCTTGGAGTCCCAGTCGGGCTCGGTGGTCGGCGACGGCTGCCCCTTGGTCATGCCGTAGACGTGGTTGTCCATCACGATGTAGGTCAGGTCGACGTTGCGCCGGCAGGCGTGGAGGAAGTGGTTGCCGCCGATCGAGTAGCCGTCGCCGTCGCCGCTGGCGACCAGCACCGTCAGCTCCGGCCGGGCGACCTTGAGACCCGTCGCTGCCGGCAGCGAGCGTCCGTGCACGCCGTGGAAGCCGTAGCACGACGTGTAGGCCGGAATCCGCGATGAGCAGCCGATGCCGGAGACGACCGCGACCATCGACGGCGGCACCGCGATCATCGCCAGCGCCTTGGTCACCGAACTCAGCACCGAGTAGTCGCCGCAGCCCGGACACCAGATCGGCTTGTAACCCGACTTGTAGGACGCCGCTGTCGGCGGCGCAGCGACGGCGACGTCGTTCATGCTTTTCTCCACGCGAATACCGCCTCGGCGATTTCACCGGGGCGCAGGGGTAGCGGTCCGGGCCGATGAAAACTCGAGACCTTCCCCGGCAGATCGTAGACCGAGCGCAGGTAGCGGTAGAGCTGCGCCCCGTGATTCTGCTCGACGACCAGCACGCGGTCGACGCCGGCGAGCAGCGGCGCGAGCCGCTCCGGCTGCGCAGGTGCCAGCAGACGCAACGCGATGAGCTTCGCGTGCACGCCTCCGCACGCGGCGCGAGCGAGCGCCTCGCGCACGGCGGAGGTCGTCGAACCGAAGGTGATCACCACGGCATCGGCGGCGGCGTCGCCCTCGACATCGGCCCAGCGGTCGCCGTAGTCGTGGAGCAAAAGCTTGCGCTCACGCTTGTCGAGCTGCAGCCGATGGTCGCGCGACTGACTGCTCGGAATGCCTGCTTCGGAATGCTCGAGGCCGTCGGCCGTGTAGACGACCCCCGGCGTTCCCGGAATCGCCATCGGCGACACGCCGCTCGGCGTATCGCGATAGCGCTTGTAGTCGGGTGCGTTGGCTGCGGCCGTCAGGCGCGCGCCTGCGAAGTCCACGTCCGGCGGGCGGTCGATGACCGCACGCGACTGGCCCATGAACTGGTCGGAGAGTACGATCGCCGGCGCCTGCAGCGCCTCGGCCAGATGCACGGCCCATTGCGTCGTCGTCAGGCAATCGGCGATCGACGTCGGCGCCAACACCAGGCGCGGGGCGTCGCCGTGCAGCCCGCTGACGGCGAAGGAGAGGTCGCTCTGCTCGCTCTTGGCGGGGATGCCGGTCGACGGGCCGCCGCGCATCACGTCGACGACGACGATCGGCACCTCGGCGGCGACCGCGAGTCCGATGCTCTCGGTCATCAGCGCGAGGCCGGGGCCCGAGGTCGCGGTCAGCGACGGGACGCCGCCGTAGGACGCGCCGATGATCATGTTGATCGACGCCAGCTCGTCCTCGGCCTGCAGCAGCGTGCCGCCGACCTTGGCGAGTGCGGGGGCCATCCACTCGAGCAGCTCGGTTGCCGGCGTGATCGGATACGCTGCAACGAAGCGCACGCCACCGCGCAGCGCGCCGTAGCCGGCCGCTTCGTTGCCGCTCAACAGCCAGCGACCGGTGCCCGGCGTTGGTGCCGGCGGCAGAGCGCACGACGCGCCGATGTCTGCAGCCGCCGCGATGCCGGCATCGAGCGCCGCCAGATTTGCGGTCAACTTGTCATCGGCCCGCTTCCACGACGCGCGCAGCGCGGCGGCGAGCGCCTCGCGCTCGATTCCGGCCAGCGCTCCTGCCACGCCCAACGCGACCATGTTCGTCCAGCTGCCGGGGATCGCCTTCGCCATCTTCTTCAACGGCAGCATCGCGTAACGCGCGCCGGCAGCGGTGAATACTTCCGGCGCCGTTCCCTCGTCGGGATCACCGATCAGCACGCTTGCCGCCGACAACGGGATCTCGTCCGCGAAGCGGTGGATGTTTTGCCAGTCGATCGCGAGCAGGAGGTCGAAGCGATCGTCGAGCGAGGTCGTCGGCACGTGCGCAAGACGCACCAGCGCCGCCGCTTCGCCGCCACGAATCTGCGGCCCGCTGGTGCGCACCATGATACCGTAGAGGCCGGCACGCGCGGCGGCATCGAGCAGCAGCGTGCCGGCGGTCATCACACCGCTGCCACCGCTGCCGGCGAGCGCGATCGACATGCCCGTCGCAGCGATGGATGTTGCGGCGGCCGGGTTCCGAGCGACTTCGAGAGCGGTGGCGAGCACGTGCGTTTCCTTCCATTGCGTCGTATGCGCGCAGTAGAACCTCGACCGCGCTGGTTTGGAATTGACGGAGATCAAGGCGGTCGCGATCCGCCTGAAGCACCATTGATCCGAACAAACTGGTATTGCGGTACTGCAATACCATTTATGTGCATGATGAGCGGCCGCGGACCTCCGGTCAAGCCCCGCCGCCCGAATGGAGGAACCCGTGCACGACCCAAGTCTGGCCGCCCCGAAGCGGTCGCCGCGGCGAGCGGAGACGGCGCGATGAGCATCGATGCCCGCCGCTGGCTGATGACCGCCGTCAACGCACCCATGATCGCCGAGTCCTTCGTCGCCGCCCCCGGCGACGGCGAAGTCGTCGTCGCGATCGCCGGCTGCGGTGTCTGCCACACCGATCTGGGCTATCTCTACGACGGCGTGCGCACCACGCATCCGCTGCCGCTGGCGCTCGGCCACGAGATCAGCGGCCGCGTCGTCGCCGCCGGCGCCGGCGCTGCAGCGTGGATGGGTCGCGCCGTGATCGTCCCCGCCGTGCTGCCGTGCGGCGAATGCGATCTCTGCCAGCGCGGTCAGGCGACGATCTGCCGCGCGCAGAAGATGCCCGGCAACGACATCCACGGCGGCTTCGCGACGCATATCGTCGTTCCCGCACGCGGCCTATGCGAAGTCGACGAGGCGCGCCTGTCACACGCCGGACTCTCGCTCGCCGACGTGTCGATCGTCGCCGATGCGCTGACGACCCCGTATCAGGCGGTGCGCCGCGCCGGTGTCGCACCGGGAAGCCTCGCCGTCGTCGTCGGTATCGGCGGCGTCGGCGGTTATTGCGTGCAGCTCGCTCACGCCTTCGGCGCCGAGGTCGTTGCCATCGACGTCGACGACGACCGCCTCGCTGCCATCGCCCGTCACGGCGCCGCGCTGACGCTGAACGCCCGCACGCAGGACGCCAAGGCCATCAAGGCCGCCATCGCCGCTTTCGCGAAGGAGCGCGGCCTGCGTCGCACTGAATGGTTCATCTTCGAATGTTCGGGCACGGCGGCGGGACAGGCGACCGCGTGGAGCCTGCTCGTGCACGGCGCGACGCTGTCGGTCGTCGGCTTCACGATGGACAAGGTCGAACTGCGGCTGTCGAACCTGATGGCCTTCGACGCCCGTGCACTCGGCAACTGGGGCTGCCCGCCCGACCAGTACCCGGCAGCGCTCGACATGGTGCTCTCCGGCCGTGTCGCCATCGCACCCTTCGTCGAGACGCATCCGCTCGACGACATCAACCGCGTGTTCGCCGCCGTTCACCACCGCGACATCAAGAAGCGCGCGGTGCTCGTTCCCGCCTGACTACGAAAGCCGCCCGATGAACGCCCCCGACACCATGCCCGCCAAGCGCGACTTCAAGAACCACGACCTGGTCGACGATTTCACGAAGCCCGGCGTCCGCTACGAGCTCAAACCCGCGCGCAGGCCGGACGGCACCGACGCCGCCGGCCTCTACAACGCATGGATCACGCTCGACAATCCGGCGCAGTTCAACTCGTACACGACCGACATGGTGAAGGGCACGATCCTCGCGTTCCGCGCCGCGTCGAACGCACGCGACGTCAACTGTGTCGTGTTCACCGGTGCCGGCGACCGCGCGTTCTGCACCGGCGGCAACACCAAGGAGTACGCCGAGTACTACGCCGGCCATCCGCAGGAGTACCGGCAGTACATGCGGCTGTTCAACGACATGGTTTCGGCGATTCTCGCCTGCGACAAGCCGGTGATCTGCCGCGTCAACGGCATGCGCATCGGCGGCGGGCAGGAAATCGGCATGGCCTGCGACTTCTCGGTCGCGCAGGACCTGGCGCGCTTCGGCCAGGCCGGTCCCAAGCACGGCTCGGCGCCGATCGGCGGCGCGACCGATTTCCTGCCGGTGATCGCCGGCGCCGAGCGGGCGATGGTGGCTTGCGTGCTCTGCGAGCCTTTTTCCGCGCACAAGGCGTACTGGATGGGCGTCCTCACCGACCTCGTGCCAGCGCTGAAGGTCGACGGCCACTTCGTTGCCAATCCATTGGTGGAAACGCAGCGCCTGACCGACGAATTCGGCCGCTTCGTCTTCGGAGAGTCGAAGACCGGCGACGCCGCGAAGGCGGCCAAGGCGCTGCTGGCCCGCGGCAGCGTCGACCTGTCGCTGCTCGATGCGAAGGTCGAAGAACTCGCCGCCAAGATGCTGCTGACCTTTCCCGACTGCACGACCAAGACGCTCGAGGAGCTGCGCAAGCCGAAGCTCGATGCCTGGAATCGCAACAAGGAGAACTCGCGGGCGTGGCTCGCACTGAACATGATGACCGAGGCGCGGGCCGGATTCACCGCGTTCAACGAAGGCAGCCGCGACGACCGCGAAGTCGACTTCGTCGCGCTGCGGCAGAAGCTCGCCGCCGGTGAGAGCTGGGTCGGCCCGTTGCACGACTCGATTCAGCCGCGAGCCAAGCACAAGAGCTAGACCGATGACGCCCACCGCACCCGCCAAGGTCTGGATCGAGCGCGACGGCGCGCTGCTGCGGCTGCGTCTCGCGCGGCCGAAGGCGAACCTGATCGACGCCGAAATGATCGCGGCGCTGCACGCGGCCTTCGACGCGCACCGCACGCATCGTGGCCTGCGCGGCGTGCTACTCGACGCCGAAGGCGCGCATTTCAGCTTTGGCGCCAGCGTCCCCGAGCACCTGCCCGAACGCTGCGCGGCAATGCTCGCGTCGCTGCACGCGCTGATCCTCGCGATGCTCGAATTTCCGGCGCCGATCATGGTCGCCGTGCGCGGAGCGTGCTTAGGCGGCGGACTCGAAGTCGCGCTCGCCGGCGGCAGGATCTTCGCCATGCCCGATGCGCAGCTCGGACAACCGGAGATGAAGCTCGGCGTCTTTGCGCCGGCGGCGTCGTGCCTCATGCCCTACCGCCTGCGCCATCCCGCTGCCGAGGATCTCCTGTTCTCCGGCCGCAGCGTCGGCGGTGAAGAGGCGCTGGCGATGGGCCTCGTCGACTGCATCGCGGCCGATCCCGAGGCGGAGGCGCTCGCATACTTCGACGCGCATCTCGCGGGCAAGAGCGCGGCGGCGCTGGCCTGCGCGCTCGCGGCCGCGCGCGGCGCGTTGCTGCCGGCGGTCCGCCGGCGACTGGCCGAAGTCGAGGCGCTGTACCTCGACACGCTGATGCGCACCCGCGACGCCAACGAAGGACTGACCGCATTTCTGGACAAGCGACCGCCACAATGGGAGCACCACTGATGACCATGATTCCACCCGTCACCGCGATCATCGAGCGCTGCCAGGCGCTGTTCGACGACCTCGACTTCACCGCGGTCAAGCAGTGGAAAGCCGCGGCTCCCGGTCGGCGCGCGATCGGCTACATGCCGGTCTACGTACCGCGCGAACTGATCCACGCCGCCGGCATGCTGCCCGTCGGCATCTTGGGCGGCGGCGACCAGCTCGAGGTCATCCAGGGCGACGCCTACTACCAAAGCTACATCTGCCGCATTCCACGCTCGACGCTCGAGCTCGGCCTGACCGGCCGCCTCGACTGCCTCGACGGCATGCTGTTCCCGTCGATCTGCGATGTCATCCGCAACCTGTCGGGCATGTGGCAGCTGCTGTTCAAGGACAAGTACGTACGCTACTTCGACGTGCCGCAGAACTACGTCGATTCGATCGGCGGCAACTTCTATATCCAGGAAATGCAGGTGCTGCGCGAGGATCTGGGCAAGCTGCGTGGCGCAGCCATTGGCGACGACGAGCTGAATGCGTCGATCGCCGTCTACAACGACAACCGCGCCGCGATCCGCGAGCTCTACGCCTACCGCGCCGCCAAACCCTGGCAGGCGCCGACTTCCGAGGTCTACCTGCTGCTGCGTGCCGGAATGGTGCTGCCGCCCGAAGAGCATACGCCGCTGGTGCGCGAGTACATCGCCGCGACCGACGCAGTGGAGCGGCCCAAGCGCGACAACGCGCGCGTGGTCATCAACGGCGCCTTTTGCGAACAGCCGCCGCTGGGCCTGATCAAGTCGATCGAGATGTCGGGCTGCTACATCGTCGACGACGACTTCGTGCTCGTCACGCGCTGGCTGCTCGACGATGTGCCGGCCGATGCGAACCCGCTGAAGGAGTTGTCGAAGGCGTTCCTGCACCGCTCGGCGACAACGGCGGCGAAATACGAAACAACCAAGGAAGAAAAGGGCGTGTTTCTGATGCAGCAGGTGAAGACCGGCGCGGCCGAGGGCGTGATCTTCGCCGCGCCGTCGTTCTGCGACCCGGCGCTGCTCGAGCGCCCGATGCTGCAGGACGTGCTGAAAAAGCACGGCATCCCCTACACGGCGTTCAAGTACGCCGAGAATACCGGCCAGATGGCGCCGATACGCGAGCAGTCCGGCACCTTCGCCGATTCCATCAAGCTGTGGAGCGCCGCATGAACACCACCACCACCGTCGTCAAGCCGCAGCCGGCAAAGAAGCCGCAGGTCCAGAAAGAGGACGCGATGTGGCTGCAAAAGGAACTGCTGGCGAAAAACTACGGCGAGCTGGCCAGCGCGCGCGCCGACAACCGCAAGGTCTCGGCCACCTTCGTGCCGGGCAACCTGAACGAGTTGCTGATGTGCTTCAACTTCGCGCGCAGCCTGCCCGAGACGAATGCGCTGCAGAACGGCATGCGCAAGAAGAGCGGCAAGATGATCATGGACGCCGAGCGCGACGGTCACAGCGAAGACGTATGCACCTACGTCAAGTCCGACCTGGGCATGATGATGGGCGGCGAGATCGGGCCCACCGGCGAGGTGCTGCCCAAGCCCGACATCCTGCTGCTGTCGTACACCGGCTGCTTCACCTTCATGAAATGGTTCGAGCTAATCCGCCACAAGTACGGCTGCGAGACGGTGATGCTGCACGTGCCCTACCAGGCTGAAGGTCGCATCGCGCCGAACATGCGCGAGTACGTGGTCAAGCAGCTGAAGGAAACCGTGATCCCGACGCTGGAACGCGTCTCGGGGGTGAAGTTCGACATCGACCGGCTGCGCCAGTACATGCGCGAATCAGCCAAGGCCGAAGAAGACCTGGTGGCGGTGCTGCAGTCGGCAAAAAACCGACCCTCACCGATCGACGGCTACTTCGGTGCCGTCTACTACATCGGTCCGATCTTCACCGCGTTTCGCGGCACGCCCGAGGCCACCCAGTACTACCACGTGCTGCGCGGTGAGATCGAGCAGCGCATGCGCGAAGGCAAGGGCCCGATCACGCCCGACGGCGAAATGGGCGAGGAAAAGTACCGGCTGGTCGTCGAAGGCCCGCCCAACTGGACCAGCTTTCGCGAGTTCTGGAAGATGTTCTACGACGAGGGCGCCGTCGTGGTGTCGTCCACCTACGCCAAGGTCGGCGGCCTCTACGACTTCGGCTTCCGGCACGATCCGGAGAATCCGCTGGAGTCGCTGGCCGACTACTGCCTCGGCTGCTACACCAACCTGAACCTGCCTTCACGCGTCGACATGATCTGCAAGTACATCGACGAGTACCAGGCCGACGGCTTGCTGATCAATTCGATCAAGAGTTGCAACAGCTTTTCGGCTGGCCAGTTGCTGATCCTGCGCGAAGTCGAAAAGCGCACCGGCAAGCCAGCTGCGTTCATCGAGACCGATCTGGTCGACCCGCGCTACTTCTCGGCGGCCAACGTCAAGAACCGCCTGGAGAGCTACTTCCAGATGGTCAAGCAAAAGCGGGGGTCCGCCACCGGAGAACCGATGGTCATCTCCAACGCAGCGAGACATTGAGGAGCGAAGTCATGCGCTGCTTCATCGGCATCGACCTGGGCTCGACGACCACCAAGGCGGTGGTCATCGACGAGAACCAGAACATTCTCGGCCGCGGCATCACCAATTCGCGCTCGAACTACGACACCGCGGCGACCATCGCCAAGCAGGAGGCGATGGTCAACGGCCGCTTTCACCTGTTCCGCCAGGCGCTTGGCGAGACCCGCGCGCTGAATGGCTTGCTCGACACCTTCATCAACCAGCTCGAACGCGACTTCCGCGCCGAACAGTACCTGGAACAACTCGCCGACCTGGAAGAGACCTGCCAGCGGAGCCTCGCCAGCGCCAATTTCGGCGACGCCGGCGCCGGCGTGAAAGAAACGCTGACCGAGGTCTTCCGCCGCCTCACGGCCGAGGCGCCGGCGCTGTTTGCACCCGGGGCGAAGCGCAAGTCCGACTTCTTCCGCGACATTGCCGGCAGCCAGTACCTGGCCACCGGCGAAGTCGTCGCCAAGGAAGCCGGCACGCGCTACGACCACCTGCTGAACGTCTTCGACCGCTCGATCATCGAGGTCGAGAACCGGGTCTATAGCGATTCGATCCGCCGCCATCTGCTGGCCGCGCTGGAACGCAGCTTCGTCGCGTTGCCCGAGACGACCTCGCGCCGCACGCAGGTCGAGGCGCCGATCAAGGGTATTCTCGACACCGAGATGGAAGAGACCTACGTCGTCGGCACCGGCTACGGCCGCGCGCGGCTGCCGTTTTCGAAAGAGCATGTGCGCTCCGAAATCCTCTGCCACGGCCTGGGGGCGCACGTCATGTACCCGAAGACCGCGACGGTGCTCGACATCGGCGGGCAGGACACGAAGGCGATCCAGGTCGATCCGAAGGGCATCGTCGAGAGCTTCCAGATGAACGACCGCTGCGCGGCCGGCTGCGGGCGCTATCTGGGCTACATCGCCGACGAAATGAACATGGGTCTGCATGAGCTGGGTCCGATGGCGATGAAGTCGACCAAGGCGGTGCGCATCAACTCCACCTGCACGGTCTTCGCCGGCGCCGAGCTGCGCGACCGGCTCGCGCTGGGCGACAAGCGAGAGGACATCATGGCCGGACTGCATCGCGCGATCATCCTGCGCGCGATGTCGATCCTGGCGCGCTCCGGCGGCATTCGCGACGAGTTCACCTTCACCGGCGGCGTGGCGAAGAACGAAGCAGCCGTGAAGGCGCTCACCGAACTGGTGCGCGAGAACTACGGCGAGCTCACGCTCAACATCGATCCGGATTCGATCTACACTGGCGCGCTCGGCGGCGCGACCTTCGCCTGGCGCGCCATCGTCGAGGAAGGCAAGACCGTCGAGGCCCGCGCCGCTTGAGGAGTCGAAGATGACCACAACCATCGGTATCGACATCGGCTCGGGCGCGGTCAAGTCCGTGCTCTTCCGCGCCGGCAGCGACGGCAGCCGCAGCGAGTGGCTCGCCAAGCGCTGCGAGCGCATCCGTCGCCGCGACCCGATGACGCTGGCGCAGGAAGGCTACGACGGCGTGCTCGCCGACGCGGGCATCGCGGCGGATGCCGTCGACTACATCGCGACCACCGGCGAGGGCGAAAACGTCAAGTTCGCCACCGGCCACTTCTATTCGATGACCACGCACGCGCGCGGCGGGGTCTTCCTCGAGCCGACGGCGCGCGCGGTCGTCGACATCGGCGCGCTGAACGGCCGCGCGATCTACGTCGACGAGCGAGGCAAAGTGCTGTCGTACAAGATGACCAGCCAGTGCGCGTCCGGCTCCGGACAGTTCCTGGAGAACATCGCGCGCTACCTGGGGGTCGCCGTCGAGGAGATCGGTCCGCTGTCACAGTCTTCGCAGAATCCGGAGAAGTGCAGCTCGATCTGCGCGGTGCTCGCCGAAACCGACGTCATCAACATGGTGTCGCGCGGCATCGCCACACCCGACGTGCTGAAGGGCATCCACATGTCGATGGCGTCCAGGATCGTCAAGCTGCTGAAGGTCACCGGCATCAAGGAAGGCACCGCGCTGATCACCGGCGGACTCGCGCTCGACACCGGGCTGCTGGCGGCGATCCAGGAAGACATGGTCAACGAAAAGGTCAATGTACAGGCGGTCAGCCATCCGGATTCGATCTATGCCGGCGCCATCGGCGCCGCGCTGTGGGGCGCGTTTCGCCACGGCAAGCTGCGCGAACTCGAACAGCGCGCGGCCGCCTGAACAACGAGGAGAGCAAGACAATGGCATTGCTGATCAACGACAACTGCACGGCCTGCGACGCCTGCAAGCCGGTGTGTCCGAACGAGGCGATCACCGCCGGCGACGTCATCTACGTCATCGATCCGGTGCGCTGCACAGAATGCGTGGGCGCCGAGGACGAACCGCAGTGCAAGCTCGTGTGTCCGGCCGACTGCATTGTCATCAATCCAGAATTCGAGGAAACACCCGAAGAACTGATGGCGAAGTACGAAATGCTGCACGGCTAGCCGCGGGCGGCCGACAACGCCGTCAGCCGCGCGGCGGCGACCGCCTGCCGCGTAGCACCGAAGTCAGCGCTCCCGCGACGAATGCCGCCAGCGCCAGCGCGTTGCCCCATGCGCCGACGCGAAGCAAGTCGAGGTGACCCGACACGTCGCCGGCCACGCGCAGCAGCAGCGATGCGTGAAGCAGCAGAAGCGGTCCATAGAACAGCGGCGAATACGGCATCTTCACGCGCAGCACCGCGGGGAAGATCACCGGCGCGTGGCCGAAGATCATCGAGAACACGAAGCCCAGCCCCAGCGCGTGTACGGCGAAGTCGTAGGCGTGTGCACCCGGTTCGAGGCCGCGCGTCACGATGACCGCGCCGCCCACCGCCAGCCAGAAGTAGCCCGACAGCAGGCATACGGCGATGAAACGCGTCAAAGCCTTTGCCCGCACCGTTCGCCACGCGATGTCCTGACGACCGAGCCAGGCCGCCAGCGCGAGCAGGCTGGCGCCGAACATCGGCGCACCCCACGCCTGCTGCGCACCCACGAGCGAGACGCCGAGGACGACGAGGATTGCCACGAAGACGCGCTGTGCGAACGGTGAAGGCGGCAGGAATCGCGACAGCTCGAGACGTTCGCCAGCGATGGTTACGATCAGGAAAGCGAGCCACCAGGCGACGACCTGGTACGGCGCGGCACCCCGCGCCCACAACAGGTTGCCCGCGCACCAGCACGCGGCACCCGCCACCAGCGTGAACGTGAACAGCGCGCGCTGGCGAAGAAATATCGTGACCGAAGCGGCCACCAGCACGGCGCTCGCCGCACTCAACAGCCACGCGGACAGCGGCATGGCGCCGACGATCGCGGCGATCCCGCCCGCCCCCGCCAGCAGCGGTCCGGCGTAGGCCCAGCCGCGGCCGAGCGCGACTGCGCGCTCGAGCGAGATCACGACACCCAGGAACGCACCGACCATCAGCGGCCCGTGCAATGCGGCCGCCGACGCCATGAGTTGCGGAACGCCAACGCCGAGCCGCGCGAGACCCGCGCCGACGCCGACAACGAGTCCCGCGAAGCCGAGCGCCAGCAAGGGCACGCGGCGCAGCGCGGGCGGCCGGGTGTTCACCGCGCGATCCCCGGATCGTCCGCATCGGCAAGCGTCGATCGCGCGCGCATCGGCTGCCGCGTCAGAACGTCCAGCCGAAGTGTTCCTTGGCGATGCCGGTCATCCGGTCCGGTGTCCACGGCGGATCCCAAACCAGCCGCACGTCGATCGCCGTGTCCGGCGGCGCGATCGCGGCGACGGCGTCGCGCACCTGGTCGACGATCATGTCGGCCATCGGACACGCGGCGGTGGTCATCGTGAGGTCGATATGCACTCCGGAGGGCCCGGTCTCGACGGCGTAGACCAGACCCAGGTCGACGATGTTCATCCCGGCCTCCGGATCGTCGACTTCGCGCAACGCGTCGAGGATTACCGCGTCGTCAGGGAGTTCGCTCATTTTCAGTCAAGGTGCCGGACGAAGGCGAGCCGCTGCGACGGCTGGAAGCCGACATCGTAGAGGAAGCCCTGCAACGCAAAGTCACGGGGGGCCACCACCGTTTCGACGCGCTCGATGCGCAGCGCGCCCAGGTTGATGAAGAGCTGTGACAGGAGTGCATGCCCGACTCCACGATGCGCGTAGCCGGGATCCACACCGATGGTATCGATGACCGCGACCGGCTCGGTACGGCCGAAGTCGCCCAGGTCCGCGCGTGCCATCACGAAGCCGACTACCGCGTCGTCCAACCGTGCCGACAGCGACACGCGGATCGCCGAGCCGTGCATCGCCTCGCCCAGCTTGTGCCGCATGTAGTCTTCGCGGTCGCGGCCCGTCAGGCGGCGGTCTATGCGCACGATGTCGGCGAGGTCCCGGTCGTCCATCGCGCGAACGTCCGAGTTGTCGCGCGCGAGGTGCTCGTAGTCGTTGGCCGCATTCGCACCGTAGTCGATCTCACTCGCTTCGGCGCGCGATTCGTCGGCCTTCGCATCGTCGCGCGCCGGGTGATATTCGCCTCCCATCACCGCGCAGTCGATGACGTGGTTCGGCGCCAGCGCGAAGCCCATCGCATCGACCCAGCGCAGCATCCTGTGGTTGTTCCACGCACTTGCGGTGCGGATGTCGGTCATCTGGTGGCGCCGCCCATAATCGCACAACGCGTCGAACAGCGATGCGCCGACGCGCTTCCCCTTCGCGTCAGCGCGCACGCCGATGACCTCCAGGCGCAGCCCAGGTGCGCTACGCCCGAACTCGCCTTCGAGCACACGCGCCAGAATGTAGCCGACGAGTCCACGGTCATCGGCGGCGGCAAACTGGGCGTGCAGTTTCGGCTCGCGCAGCGCAGCATCCAGGCGCCGTTCGAAGTAGCCGCGGCGCGTACGCCCCTCGTCGACGGCATCGATGTCGACCACCGCCTCCAGGTCCTCGCGTCGCAGCGCCCGGATTGTCGTGTGTTGCAAGGTCACCTCGTGCATCGGGTCTCGATCTCGTAGTGGTATGACAGCCGCGGCATCAGGTGGTCGCGTAGGCGAAGGCCAGTTCGCGGTCCATATCGTCGTCGAGCAGCTGGTCGAGCAGCGGCAGCAGCGCCATCGTTTCCTTCTGAATGTGCGCGATCTCCCGCTCGACGAGTTCCTGCACGCCGAGGCGCAATTCCCGCCAGCCCGCGGTATCGAGCGTCCCACCCGCCGCCGCGCGCGTCAGCGGCAGGATCTCGCCGGCCACTGCGCGAATCGCCTCGTGTTCCTCGGTCAGCAGCTCCGCCAGATCACCGTCGCCGGCGTCGCTCATCCGCGGAAAGAGTTCGGCTTCCTCGAATCCGAAATGGCGCGCGATATCACGCTCCAGATGATCGGCGAATGTCGTCGCCAGCCGTACGAACTCCGCGTCGGGAACCGCAGCCGACGACGGAACGCGCGCGAATGCCGCCTCGACGTGGCCGAGCAGCGCGAGATTGGCCTGATGCTCTTCGTCCAGCGCGTGACTTATCTGGCTCATCGTTGACCCATCGTTGGCTCGTTGTCCAGTTGTTGCCGCCAGACCGAAGTCAACGGCGAAGGCCGCGGCGGCAATGCCCGCCAAGGTAGCAAGTACGATGCGCATTGCACTTGATGCCTGTCAAGCAATGGGTGCCGGAGCGCTCGCCTTGCGCGCACCGCCAGCGTGCGTCATCCGACGCAGCACGATGGCGAAGAAAATCGTAAAGGCAATCGCGCCCGTGGTACCGGTCGCCGCGGCGATGCGCACGATATCCGCAACCGGGACCATGACACTGATAAAGAGCAGCGCGAGCGCAACGCAATGACATGCGAAATGGATCGCCAGCGGACGGGTGGCCGTCAGCGTCGTCGGCGTCGGCCGCCGGCCTGCGCCGCGCACCGCGTGCAGCGACGCCAGGAAAGGCACGATGCGCTGCAGGATGCCCAGCACGAAGCTCAGCAGCCAGCCACCGATCAGCGTCAACCCGAACAGCATCGCCGTACCGTCGATCGGCACATCGAACGTCATCGCCAGCGCCAGCGCAAGACTGGCGACCAGCATCGCCCAGGCGATACGCACGAGGCGAAAGGCGTTACCGAGTTCGCGCCGTATGCCGGTGCGCAGCGCGGTCAGCATCTGGTGCAGGTAGAGCGCCACCGCAGCCGCACCGAGTGCGATGGCGACTGCGCGCAGCGTTGCCGGCGCGACACCCGATGCAGCGATCGCGGCCAACGACAACGCAGCCGCCGCCAGCGCGCAGGAAACCAACGCACGTCGTGCATCCGGCGCCGCGGAAAGCGCGAACATCGGCACCAGGATGTACGACAGGCCCAGTGCGAGCATGCCCATGAAGCCATAGGTGGCGAAGGCCACATGCAGTGCCAGCGCCGTGCCGCGCGCGATGAGTGGCACTCCGACGTAGGCGCCGGCGAGCGCGCAGGCGGTCGTCAGCACGACCAGCAACGAGATGAGCGCGATCCAGCCATGCGCGATCACCGCCGGCATGCCGACCGCACCCCATAGGTTGCGCGCGAACAGCGCCGCGAAAACACAGAGCGCGACGACCACGGCCAGCGCGCCGATGGCGAGCATGCCCGGCGCGGGAACGCCCATGCCCAGCGCGAGCGCGGCGACGCCGGGCGTATACAGCCACCAAATGCCTGCCGCCCACCGTTTCGCGCGCACCGGCTGCAAGGTGGCCACCGGCAGCAATTGCAGGCTGGCGCCGATCGCGGTCATCGCGAGCACGCCCAGTGTCACCAGATGCAGCGCCGCCAGCGGCCAGCCGAGTCCACCGGCGAAACGCGGCACGTCGGCGGCACCCGCCAGCAGCGCGATCCACGCCAGCACGTGATAGACGACGGCCGCGCCGAAGTAGCGAAAGGGGATCGACACCGGCAGGAGCCTGCCTTCCGCGGTTCCGAGGAAGCCGCGGGCAGTGGCGCTCACGCCGGTTCCGTGCCTGACGCGCGACGCAGCGCGTCGGCGCCGATGACGAGCTGCAGCACTTCGCTGGTCCCCTCGTAGATACGCAGCGCGCGGACCTCGCGGTACAACCGCTCCACCGTCGTGCCGCGCACGACGCCCAGCCCGCCCCACAGCTGCACGGCGGAGTCGACGACGCGCTGCGCCGATTCGGTCGCGTAGAGTTTCGCCATCGACGACTCGCGCGTCACCCGCGTCGCGACGACGTCCCGGGTCCATGCGGCGCGGTAGACGAGCAAGGCGCTCGCGTCTATCGCAGTCGCCATGTCGGCGAGCTTCGCCTGCGTCAGCTGGAACGTCGCCAGCGCCTTGCCGAAGACATGCCGCTCCCGCGCGCGCGCGACGGCCTCGTCGAAGGCCCGGCGTGCGATACCCAGCGCTGCCGCACCGACCGTCGAGCGGAACAGATCGAGCGTGGCCATCGCGATCTTGAAACCTTCACCCGGCGCGCCGAGCAGCCGGTCCCCGGCCACGCGGCAGCCGGTGAAGCGCAGCGTGCCGAGCGGATGCGGTGCGATGACATCGATGCGCTCCGATGCGTCGAGCCCCGGCGCGTCGGCGTCGACGATGAACGCCGACAGCCCGCGGTTGCCCGGCGCCTCGCCGGTGCGTGCGAAGACGATGTAACTGTCGGCCAGCCCGGCGTTGGAAATCCACGTCTTGACGCCATCCAGACGCCAGCCATTGCCGTGACCATCGCGCGTTGCAGTGGTCGCAATCGCACCGACGTCCGAGCCGGCGTCGGGCTCGGACAGCGCGAAGGCGCCGATGCGCGTCCCGTCGGCGATCCCCGGTAGCAGCGCGCGCTTTTGCGCTTCGCTGCCGAAGAGCGTGACCGGCACGCTGCCCAGGCCTTGCATCGCAAAAGCGAAGTCGGCGAGCCCCGACGCGCGGGCGAGCGTCTCGCGCGCGATGCAGAGGCTGCGCGCGTCGACGCAGTCGCCAGCGCCGCCGTAGGTGGCCGGCACGCACACGCGCAAGAGGCCTGCGCTGCCCAGCGCACGCACGATGCGCGAAACGCAGGCGTAGGTGGCGTCGAGGTTCTCCTCGCCCGCGCCCAGCAGCGGCGGCAGCGCCGATGCGGCGAACGACGCGAACTCGCGTGCTTGCGCGCGATGGCGGTCGGTGAAAAAAGGCCAGCCGAGGTGATCCGGGCCCGGCATCAGTTGCCTTCGAACACCGGCTTCTGCTTGGCGACGAAGGCGTGGTACGCACGCTCGAAATCGTTGGTCTGCATGCAGATCGCCTGCGCCTGCGCCTCGGCCTCGATGCACTCGCCCAAGCCCGCGCTCCACTCCTGCCAGAGCATCGTCTTGGTCATCATGTGGCCGAAGCTCGGGCCTTCGGCGAGGCTCGCTGCCATCGCGCTCGCCTCCTCTTGCAGGTGCTCGGGCTCGACCAGCCGGTTGTGGAAGCCGATGCGCTCGCCCTCCTCGCCGCCGACCACGCGTCCGGTATAGAGCAGGTCGGCAGCGCGCGAGAGGCCGATCAGCCGCGGCAGCAGCGTGCACGCACCCATGTCGGCGGCGGCCAGTCCCACCCGCACGAAGAGGAACGCGAGCTTGCTGCGCGCGGTCGCGTAGCGCAGGTCCGACGCACAGGCGAGCAGCGCGCCGGCGCCCGTGCAGACGCCGTCGATGGCGGCGACGATCGGCTGCGGGCAGGCGCGCATCGCCTTCACCAGGTCGCCGGTCATCCGCGTGAATTCGAGCAGGCCGGTCATGTCCATCTTCACCAGCGGGCCGATGATTTCGTGCACGTCGCCGCCCGAGCAGAAGTTGCCGCCCGCGCCGGTGAACACGACCGCCTTGACGTCGGTCGCGTACACCATTTCGCGAAACAGGTCGCGAAGCTCGCCGTAGGAATCGAAGCTGAGCGGATTCTTGCGCTCGGGCCGGTTGAGCACGATCGTGGCGACGCGACCGGAGACCGTGTATTGGAAGTGGGTGGCCTGGTAGCTGGCCAATGCAACACGCTTCATGGTGAGGCTCCTGACGATGGGCGGGTTAGCCGACCATCGTCAGTCCGCCGCTGACGGACAGCACCTGGCCGGTGATGTAGCTCGATGAATCGCTCGCAAAGAACACGACCGCATCGGCGACCTCGGACGGCTTGCCGAAGCGGCGAAACGGTATCGCCTTCCTGAATGCGTCGAGATGCTTTTCCGGTACCGCGGCCAGCAGCGGCGTATCGGTCGGGCCCGGGCACACGCAGTTGACGTTGATATTGTAGCGGGCCAGCTCGCGCGCCAGCGACTTCGTGAAAGCGATGAGTCCGCCCTTGGCGCCCGAATACACGGTTTCGCCCAGGCTGCCGACGCGGCCCGCATCGCTGGCGATGTTGACGATCCTGCCGCTGCCACGTTCCATCATCGCCGGCAGCAGCGCGCGCACCAGCCGCATCGGGCCAACGAAGTTGAGCGCGATCACGCGCTCCCATATTTCGTCCGGCGTATCCCAGAACGGACACGTCTGGCCCCAGCCTGCGCCATTGACCACGATATCAACAGCGCCAACGGACTCCGCCACCGCCTGCGCGAAGGCGCTGATCGACGCCGCTTCGGTCAGGTCGACCGGCAGGAACTCAGCGCGGCTGCCGCGCGCGCGCAGCGTCGCCGCGGTGGCCTCACCGGTTTCCCGGTTGATGTCGGCGGCAACGACGCGGGCGCCGGCCGCGGCCAGCGCGTCCGCGGTGGCGCGGCCGATGCCCGAACCCGCACCGGTGACGACGGCGATTTTTCCAGCAAGACTCATCGGCGCTCCCTTCTCGTTGGTGGCAGTCAACCTAAAAACCGCAGTTAGCCGACTCCATGAGCGTGATCGGCAAGGAGTCGGGATGAATTGGGTGAGCGGATACCGGCGAGGATGAGTTTCAGGTGGTCGCAGACGAGATGCCAGACGGTCGTCGAGTTCAACTGCTCCGCAGCACGCTCG
>JADYZP010000020.1 GCA_020853025.1 Burkholderiales bacterium | reverse complement strand
GATGGCGACGTTCGCCGCCGGCGGACGGCCGCGGGCATGCGCGCCATCGCTTTCCAGCCAAATGCGCAGTTTATGGTCCAGTGCGCGTCGACGTCTGGGTGGCAGCGCTTTCTGCGCCCTATCGAAAAGCTTTGCGATGTCGCGGTTCGGTTCGCGCGCATGCAGCGCCCGATACGCGACGAGAACCGCGTTGCGTTCGTCGTCGGTCCAGCGGATGCGGGTATTGCCCTTCGTCATGGTGTGCTCAGTCCTAAAGCAGAAATGTCGCAGGGGCGACGGCTAACGTATCGCGGCGTTTGTTCAACCCTCGCCGTGGTGCACAAGGGATCGCGACGGGCGTCTAGCAGAGACCGTTGGGACGCCCACGCCCCGGCCACCGGTCGTAGGTGCTGGCGACGGACGAACCGTTCAGTCGCGGTCGGTGGGTCGCTTCGTCGGAAACGGCAGGAACAACGAGAACGATCGCAAAAATTGCGCGGTCTGATTGGCCACGTATTGCTGTGTCTGTTTGACGAGCTGGTTGTAGGCGCTGCCTTCGAGTTCACCCTCGAAGGACTCGGACGTCAACTTGCCATTCTCGAAGCGTGTGCTCCGGGCGCGCAGATGAGCCTTACCGCCACGCGCCGTGATCTCGGTGTGGGAGTAGCGGAAGCTCGAGAACACACTGCTGCCCGAGTCTGGCGCGATGACCTTTGCCACGCTCCGATCCGTCTCGGGGACCGCGCGGCGCGGAAGCTTGGCTGGATGCTTAGGCATGCGAAACCTTTGGACAAGCGAGATTCAATTGTACCTCGCCGATTCTCCTGGATGCGTTGAACGCCCGTTGCGATGGCTTCCCGCGAGCGACCTGCCGTTGCGCGTCGCAACTTTGCGCGACCGCCCGCGATGTCAAGATGGAAAGCCCCCTGCAACAAGGGATTGTCGTCTTGCACGGGCGATTCAGCCGTCCCGACGCTTGAAACGCCGCACCCACAGTGGAATACTCAAGCCGCTTTCCGTGAGCATCGCGCTCACACAGCCTTCATGTCGACTGGTCATCCAGCCATGCATGAAGTCCAATGCCTCTTGGCATTGGCGTTGCGGTCGTTACCCGCCCTTGAAGTGATCGGAAGCAATTCCGATCTCGTCGCGCAAGCGACGTAGGTTGTGCGCTCGGACTAGCGCCCGAGCATAGCTGGCGCTGTTCGGACCGAAAGGTCTGTCGGTGCCATGTGATGTACCGTCGGCCATGCGTCGTGCATGGACTCGACGGCGCGCCACGCAGCAAGGCCCTCAGTTCGCAAGGACCGAGGGCCTTTCCTTTTCTGAGCGGCTCGCGTGCAACGAAATCCTTCTCGCACGTCCCGTTAGATCGCTTTCCAAATTCCCGCTGACCTGCCCGATGCGTGAGGTGCAACGGCCTTCGGTCGGAGAGGTGTACAGAATAGTCTTTGTCACGACCGCCGCAACAATCAGCTTTCTCACATCTGGCTTAATCAATGATTCTGCCGCGCTTCATTCGCTTCCGCGACGCGCCGGGCTATCTCGGCATGGACAAGGACCGCTTCAACGCGGAGGTGCGGCCATACCTTGTCGACATCCCGATCGGTAAGCAAGGCGTCGCCTTCGATCGGCTTGACCTTGACGCCTGGGCTGACCAATATAGAGACCGCGAGGGCCGCCCCGGCGCGAAAGTAATGAAGGAGATCGCGCAATGGGACGGATTAAAGCAGCAGGGCTCCAACGTGACCCGCGTTCGGGCACCTGGAGGATCGACAAGCGGGTCCGAGGACATGGCCGCCTTTACGAAAGCACTGGCAGTTGTGACCTCAAAGAAGCGGAACGTTACCTCTACCGCCGGCTAGAGCAGATTCGGCAGGCGAGCGTTTATGGGGTGCGAGCGAAACGGAAGTGGCGCGAAGCCGCGACCAGGTATCTGCTGGAAGAAGCGATCGACAAGGATTCCGGCGCCGATGACGTCTACCGTCTGAAGCTCCTCGATCCTTTTCTTGGCGAGCGCGACCTGCACCAGATACACGACGGCACGCTGACGTCGTTTATCGCGTGGCGTCGGCAGCCGGTCAAGGTGAAGCGTAAGAGCGGCAAGGTGTGGGTGAAGCAGGTCAAGACCAAGACCATCAATCTCGACCTTTCATTGGTGCGGCGGATCTTGAACCTGGCGGCACGCAAGTGGCGCGATGAGCAAGGCTTGACCTGGCTGGAAACGGCCCCGCTCATCTCGCTGCTGAAGGTGCGTGATGCACGAGCGCCCTATCCGCTGTCGTGGGCCGAGCAGCGGCTGTTGCTACCCGAATTGCCGGAGCATCTGGCGGAAGTCTGCCTGTTCCTGCTCAACACCGGGCTGCGCAGCGAGAGCGAGGCGGTGCGGCTGGATTGGCGTTGGGAGATCGTGGTGCCTGAGTTGGACTGCAACGTGTTTCTAGTTCCCGGCGATAGCCGCAAGAACGAACAGGATCACGTCTGCGTGCTCAATTCGGTGGCACGCTCGATCATCGAGCGCTGTCGCGGCAAGCACCGCACCGCCGTGTTCACCTATCGCGGCCGGCCGTTGCAGAGCGTCAACAATACTGCCTGGCTCAAAGCGCGCGAGCGCGCGGCGGCCAAGTACCAGGAGCGACTGGGTGAACCTGCGCCGGATGGTTTCAGAACGCTGCACGTCCACGACCTGCGGCACACGGTCGGGCGTCGCTTGCGAGCGGCGGGTGTTGCCCTGGAAACGCGGCAGGCCATACTCGGCCACAAGAGCGGGAGCATCACCACGCACTACTCAGCGGCGGAGTTACGCGAGCTCGTCGAGGCGATGGAATTCGTCGCCACCGACAACGCTCGGGAGTCGCATGCGCTGACCTTGTTGAAGAGAAAGGCGGGTTGAGGATGCGCCGTCGTAAGTCATTGATTCAGTCGCGTGAGAAAGGCCAGGAGGTCGGCTTTTTTAGCCGTATCGTCTTGATCCGGAAGGCGACGGCGATCGACACCGCGGAAAAGTTACGCGAATCTCACGCAAAAGCGCGTAACAAAAGTAAGGAGGTCGCGACGGTTTCGCCGCAACCTCCTGATTTGTAATACGAATTGGTGGCGCGCCCGGCAGGATTCGAACCCACGACCCCCTGGTTCGTAGCCAGGTACTCTATCCAACTGAGCTACGGGCGCAAGGCCGCGATTATACCAGTTCAGCCCTCGTAGCCGTCGCGCGCGTTCGCACTCTCAGGTTCTTTGCGCTCGTCAGAAACCGGTATTTGCGCACGGCGCCACAGCGTCCAGCCTTTCCAACCCCAGGCGATCGCGAGCCATGCGGCGAGGAAGGCGATCGGCCACGCGAGCACGCGTGGATACAGCGCGCCCAATATCGCGATCACGAACATGAGAATTGCCATAATCTCCAGCAACCCCACTTCGGCGGGCCCCAGCACGCGGCGGTTGGTCAATGCAGCGCCCAGTGCGCTGCCGACGCTGACCGCGCCGGCCGCCGCGCGCCCGGCGCTACCGGACATCGCCCGGCGCGATCCGCCACCGGACTCCGCATCCACAGCCCTGCGCGGTTCGGTGCGCCGCACGCGCTTTTTCTGGGTGAGCACGATCTCGGTCGCATGCTCGAGATCGCGTTCGTACTGACTCGCCATTTTCTCCGCAAACGCGGCGTCCTCGACCGTCACGTCGAGTTCGTAGTTCGAAATCCAGCTCACAAGATTGAGGTTGGTCGAGCCCACACGCGACCAGACGCCGTCGGCGACGGCGGTCTTTGCGTGCAGCATCGTGCCGTTCCACTCGAACACGCGCACCCCTGCTTCGAGCAGCGGGCGGTATCCGGAACGCGACAGCGGCGAGATGGGAGGCAAATCACTTGCACCGGGCACCAGCAGACGCACGTCGATGCCGTCGCGCGCAGCCGCCTGTAGCGCCTGCGTGTAGGCCGAGGTGGCAATGAAGTAGGCGTCGGTGAGCCAAAGGTTTTTGCGTGCGGTCGACGCCACCAGCAGGTCGGATCGATAGGTGCTCGCGGACCCGGGTACTCCGGCGATCACACGCACCCGCACCTCGCCTGCCTGGCTGGTCGTGGTCGGTCGTTCCAAGCGAAGCGGTGCCCCGCCACAGGCGATCCACATTTGATGGAAAGCCGCCTCGATCTCTGCCACGGCCGTACCGCGAATCTCGACGCCGGTGTCGCGCCACGGTTCCAGCCGCTTCTGCTCGTCGCCCTCCCACTCGTCGCTCACGCAAAGGCCGCTGACATAGCCGATCTCACCATCGACGACGATCGACTTGCGATGGTCTCGGGTGAGCCACGCCAGCGGACTGTCGAGACTCGGTGGATTGAAGCAGCGGACCTCGACGCCGGCTTCGCGCAGCGCTTGCCATGGCATGCCGAACTTGGTCGAGCCGAGCCAGTCGTAGACCACGCAAACGCGCAGGCCTTCGCGCGCTTTTTGCGCGAATGCGTCCATGAACGCGCGGCCGATCCGATCGTTGGCGATGATGTAGCTTTCGAACAGCACGTAGCGTCGCGCCGCGCGGATGGCTGCGAGCCAAACCGGGAAGTTCTCGCTGGCGTCGATCAGCAGGCGCACGTCGTTGTGATCCGTCAGCACCGCGCCTGCCGCACGGGCGAAAGCGCGGTCGAAGCGGTCGACGTCCGCTTCGGGCGCGGTGTCGACGTTCGGCGGGCGGTCTGTCGTCGTTTCCATGTCTGCGCCATTATCGCGGACATCGCGTTGGCCGGCGAACGTCGCGGCGAAACGATGGCACCGGTGATACCTGGCGCCTCGACGCTGCATCAACGCATGCTGGCCGGCTGGCGCGGAATCGTGATCCTCGAAGACGCTGCGGGCGGCGGAGGCGGCGGACGATAGAGCGCGTAGAACTTCTGTACCAGCTTGACGAACTCCTGCGTTTCCGGAAACGGCGGCACCCGATTCTCGTAATGCCGAACCACGTTCTCTCCGGCGTTGTACGCGGCGAGCGCCAGCGCGATGTCGTTGTCGAACAGCGCAAGCAGGTCGCTCAAGTACCGAGTGCCGACACGCAGGTTGATCGCAGGATCGAAGAGTTGGTCGGCAACCGAGCGCTTGGCGTTGCCGGTGACGCCGTAGCGCTCGCCGGTCTCCGGGATCACCTGCATCAGGCCCAACGCACCCTTGGCGGACACCGCATCCGGATCGTAGGCCGACTCCACGGCGACCATCGCCTTCACCAGCGCCGGATCGACTTCGTGCAGTGCTGCGTAGCGCTCGATCAGCGGCGCGAAGCGCTTGACGTTCGGATGGCCTTCGACGCGACGAAATATCGCCGTGCGCTCGAAGGCTTCTCCGGCCGCGATGTCACGCGCGTTGGGCAGCGGGACGTCGGCACTGCTGCGGCCCTTGAAGAAAAGCTGGTAACGGTCGTCGAGTTTCGAAGTCGCCACGTGCGGCCTTCCCTGCTCGTCGATATAGCCCCAGACCTCGGCGCGCGCCGAAGGCACGCAGGCTCCGATCACCGTCGCAAGCAGAAGACCGACTTGGAGGATGCGTGCTCGCACCGCTGCCCTGCGTGGCCATTCATGATGGCAAAGGGATGTCGAACGGCGGCTCCGCGCGCTGTCGCGCTCTGGGATCAGCTCAATTTCGCCGCGAATCCGCGCTGGACGCCGGGACGCGCCATCATCGCCGCGTACCAGCGCGCGACATTCGGATAGTCGGCAAGATCGACCTTGTGCCGTGGATGACGCCACGCCCATCCGAGGATCGCGAAGTCCGCAATCGACAACTCGTCGGCGAAGTATTCGCGCGTCGCCAGCCTGCGGTCCATCACCCCGTACAGGCGCCTCGTCTCCTTCGAATAGCGTTCCAAACCATAACGACGATCGCGCTCGTCGGGGACGGCAAGAAAATGGTGGACCTGCCCAGGTATCGGCCCGAAGCCGCCATGCTGGAACATCAGCCATTCGAGGACCGGGATGCGGGCCGCAAGGTCGCGCGGCCAGAACTTGCCGGTCTTCTCGCCCAGGTAGATGAGGATCGCCCCGGACTCGAAGACGCTGACGCGCTTGCCGCCTGGTCCGTCCGGATCGACGATCGCGGGCGTCTTGGCATTCGGGCTGATGTCGAGGAACTCCGGCGCATGCTGCTGGCCCTTGTCGATGTCGACGATCCGGACAACGTAGGGCAACTCCATTTCCTCCAGCGCGACGCTGATCTTGCGGTTGTTCGGCGTGTCGAATGCGTGCAGTTCGATGGGCATCGGGAAATCCAGGACGTCGGTTGCGGTGGGTCTGCTGTCGCCGGCCTGGATCGGCGTTTCTGATGGGCGAATGGCGGAGACGCAGGGATTCGAACCCTGGATACAGGTTTTGGCCCGTATGCTCCCTTAGCAGGGGAGTGCCTTCGACCACTCGGCCACGTCTCCGTGCCTGCAATTATACCTGTGCGATCGCAACCCGGCACGCCGGTATCGCGAATTTCCCATGCCGAATCCGTGGCTTATCGATTCAGCCCGGCTCGTTCTCGAGTTCGAAAGCCCTGTGCAGCACGCGCACGGCGAGTTCCAGGTACTTCTCGTCGATGACGATCGAGATCTTGATTTCCGATGTCGAGATCATCTGCATGTTGATGCCCTCTTCGGCCAGCGCCTTGAACATCTTCGACGCGATGCCGGTGTGCGAACGCATGCCGATGCCGACAACCGACACCTTGCAGATCCGGTTGTCGCCGATGATCTCGCGGGCTGCGAAGCCGTGGCCGCGCTCCAGTGCCAGCACGTCGAGTGCCTTCTGATACTCGCTGCGGTTGACGGTGAACGAAAAATCGGTGTGGCCGGACTCGCCGATGTTCTGCACGATCATGTCGACGTCGAGGTTCGCCGCCGCGACCGGGCCGAGGATCGCGTAGGCGATGCCGGGCTTGTCGGGTACGCCCATCACCGAGATCTTGGCCTCGTCGCGGTTGAATGCGATGCCGGAGATGATCGCCTGTTCCATGCTGTCGTCTTCCTCGAATGTGATGAGCGTGCCGGAGGCCGTGGATTCGGGTTCGTCGAACGACGACAGCACGCGCAGCTTGACCCTGTACTTGCCGGCGAATTCCACCGAGCGAATCTGCAGGACCTTGGAGCCCAGACTCGCCATCTCGAGCATTTCCTCGAAGGTGATGGTGGCGAGCCGTCGCGCTTCCGGAACGATGCGCGGATCAGTCGTGTAGACGCCATCGACGTCGGTGTAGATCTGGCACTCGTCGGCTTTGAGCGCCGCCGCCAGCGCGACGCCGGAGGTGTCGGAGCCACCGCGACCGAGTGTCGTGATGTTGCCGGCGGCGTCGACACCCTGGAACCCCGCGACGATGACGATGACCCCGTTATCGAGATCGCGGCGCATGTTCGCCTCATCGATCTCGAGGATGCGCGCCTTGGTGTGTGCGTTATCGGTCAGGATGCGCACCTGAGCGCCTGTATAGCTCCTCGCCTTGAGGCCCAGCTCCTGCAGCGCAATGGCGAGCAGTCCGATGGTCACCTGCTCGCCTGTCGCGGCGATCACGTCGAGTTCACGCGGATACGGATTGGCGGAGATTTCCCTGGCGAGCTCGAGCAGCCGGTTGGTCTCTCCGGACATCGCGGACACGACGACGACGAGTTGGTGCCCTCGCCGATGGTGATGCGCGACACGGCGGGCGACGTTCTTGATGCGGTCGGTCGAGCCTACCGACGTGCCGCCGTATTTTTGGACGATGAGCGCCATTGCGGAATCGAAATGAGGTCTGCGGGCGCCGAAAGACGCGATCAGGACAGCGAACGGAATGCCAGTGTCGCGTTGGTGCCGCCGAAGCCGAAGGAATTGGACAGCGCGGCGCGGATGTTCATCGTGCGCGCCGTCAAGGGAACGAAGTCGAGATCGCAGGCGGGGTCGATGTCGACCAGATTGGCAGTCGGTGGCGCGATCTGGTCGCGCAGCGCGAGGATGGTGAAGATCGCCTCGACCCCTCCCGCCGCACCCAGCAGGTGGCCCGTCATCGACTTGGTCGACGAAACGGCGAGCTTCGCGGCATGCTCGCCGAAGGCGCGCTTCACGCCGGTGCATTCGGCGATGTCGCCCAGCGGCGTCGACGTGCCATGCGCGTTGATGTAGTCGATGTCGACGGGTTGCATCCGCGCGTTCTTCAGCGCGTTGCACATGCTGCGCCGGGCGCCGTCGCCGTCTTC
Organism: Burkholderiales bacterium; assembly: GCA_020853025.1. Taxonomy (GTDB): domain Bacteria; phylum Pseudomonadota; class Gammaproteobacteria; order Burkholderiales; family Casimicrobiaceae; genus VBCG01. The sequence continues at coordinate 58,495 of JADYZP010000020.1, read as the reverse complement.
GGGCGGCGCGGTGATGTGGTGCGCGTCGGCGCTCATGCCGTAGCCGGCGAGCTCGCAGTAGATGCGCGCGCCGCGCGCCTGCGCATGCTCGAGCTCCTCGAGCACCAGCACGCCGGCGCCCTCGCCCAGCACGAAGCCGTCGCGGCCGGTGTCCCAGGGTCGGCTCGCCGTGCCGGGATCGTCGTTGCGCGTCGACAGCGCACGCGATGCACAGAAGCCACCGACGCCCAGCGGCGACACCGTCGCCTCGGAGCCGCCGGCGACCATGATGTCGGCGTCACCGTATTCGATCAGCCGGGCCGCCTCGCCGATGCTGTGGTTGGCGGTCGAGCACGCGCTGACGATGCCGAGGTTCGGTCCCTTGTAGCCGTAGTGAATCGAAACCAGGCCGGCAATCATGTTGATGATCGAGCCGGGGACGAAAAACGGCGAAATTTTGCGCAACCCGCCCTGTACATAGAGCGCATGCGTCTGCTCGATCAGCGGCAGGCCGCCGATGCCCGAACCGATGCACACACCCGCACGCTCGAGGTCACCGGCGTAGCCATCGAGTCTCGCGTCCTTCACCGCCTCCATGGTCGCGACGAGGCCGTAATGGATGAAGGTGTCGTAGCGGCGGGCTTCCTTGCCCGAGAGATAGTGCGTGACGTCGAAACCCTTTACTTCACCCGCTATCTGCGACGGAAACCCGGAAGCATCGAAGCGGGTGATCTTCCCGATGCCCGAACGGCCGGCGAGGATGTTCGCCCACGCTTCGGCGACCCCGATACCGACGGGAGAAATGATGCCTAAACCGGTGACGACAACGCGACGAGTGGACATGACGATGACGGGCGGACCGGCAGGAGACTGCGCACGGGCTTGCAAGGAAAGGATCGGAATATCGTCGTCCCCGTCGACGCGGGAGACCCGCAGCACCGACCGCAGACTACGGCGCCGCGGCTTGCCCGGAGACGGCAGGCGTTACGGCGGCGACGAGCCGCCTCGCGCCGCTATTTCTTCAGGTGGGCGCCGACGTAATCGATCGCCTGCTGCACCGTGGTGATCTTCTCGGCTTCCTCGTCCGGAATCTCGGTCTCGAATTCCTCCTCGAGCGCCATGACGAGTTCCACCGTATCGAGCGAATCTGCGCCCAGATCGTCGACGAACGACGACTCGTTCTTGATTTCGGCTTCGTTGACGCCCAGCTGCTCGGCGACGATCTTCTTGACGCGTGGTTCGACGTTATCCATTGCGCTCCTCCCCTTTGCGGGGCCCCTAGACCTAGAAACAAACCCGCGGATTCTACCAGATCGCCGCCGCGCCCGCCGGCAGCAGCACCATCGATCCGGAAGTCGTCTGCCGTTCCGCTAGACCATGTACATGCCGCCGTTGACGTGCAGCGTCGCGCCTGTCACATAGGCCGCGCCAGGACTCGCGAGATAGGCGACCGCATGCGCAATGTCGTCGGGCGTGCCCAGCCGCCCGAGCGGCACTCGCGACAGCAGCGCCGCGCGCGCCGCATCGGGCAGCCCACGGGTCATGTCGGTATCGACGAAGCCCGGCGCCACGCAGTTCACCGTAATATTACGACTGCCGACTTCCTGCGCCAGTGATTTGGTGAATCCCAGCAAAGCGGCCTTGGACGCCGCGTAGTTGACCTGGCCCGGGTTGCCGCTCGAGCCGACCACGCTGCCGATCTGGATGATCCGCCCGTGCCTCGCCTTCATCATGCCGCGCAGCACGCCGCGGGCGAGGCGGAAAGCGGATTTCAGATTGGTCGCCATGATCGCGTCCCACTCATCGTCCTTCATGCGCAGCAGCAGGTTGTCGCGCGTCACGCCTGCATTGTTGACGAGGATCGCAATGGCGCCATATTTCGCTTCGACGGCTGCCAGCACGGCGTCGATCGACGCAACATCGGTGACGTCGAGTTTCATCCCGGTGCCGGCGTCCGCAAGTTCGCGCGCGATCCCCGAGGCGCCTTCGTCGGTGGTCGCCGTCCCGACCACTGTCGCGCCGTCGGCGGCGAGCCGGCGCGCGATGGCGAGTCCGATGCCGCGCGTCGCACCGGTGACCAGCGCGGTCTGTCCGGCGAGCGTTGTCTGATTCATGGCGAACCTCCGCGGGTACGTCAGCGTGCTTCGAGCTCGACCAGCGTCGCCGCGATCGCATCGCTGTCGGTCAGCGCGAAGGCGGCGACGCCGCCCGCGATGCGTTTGGTCAAGCCGGCCAGCACACGACCCGGCCCGCACTCGACGACATGCGTGACGCCACGGTCGACCATTGCCCGGATGGTCGCGGTCCAGCGGACCGGCTGCGCGGCCTGCCGCGCGAGGGCGTCGCGGATCTCGTCGTGCTCGCTGTGCAGCGCAACGTCGACGTTGTGGATGACCGCGATCGAGGGTGTCCGGATGTCGACCTGTGTCAGGCGCGCTGCAAGACGGTCCGCCGCCGGGCGCAGCAGCGTGCTATGAAACGGCGCCGATACCGGCAACAACACGCCGCGCTTGGCGCCCTTTTGCCGAGCGATCCCGATCGCCCGCTCGACCGCCTCGCGATGCCCGGCGATGACCAGCTGGCCCGGTGCGTTGAAGTTGACGGCTTCGACGATCTGCCCCTGCGAAGCCAGGGCGCAGGCCGAGACCACCGCAGCGTCGTCGGCACCCATGATCGCGGCCATCGCGCCCTCGCCCGGTGGCACCGCCTCCTGCATCGCCTGCGCGCGAAAACGCACCAGAGGCAACGCGTCGCGAAAGCTGATCGCACCGGCGGCGACCAGCGCCGAATATTCGCCCAGGCTGTGCCCGGCGAGCAGCGTCGGCTGCGGACCGCCGGCAGCCTGCCAGGCGCGCCAGACCGCCACGCCCGCCGTCAACATCACCGGCTGCGTATTCGTGGTCAGCGACAGCGCCTCCTGCGGGCCCTCGGCCACCAGCGCCCACAGGTCCTGCCCGAGTATTCCGGAGGCCTCGTCGAAGGTTTCGCGAACGACCGGATGCCCGGCGTAACCGTCCATCATGCCGACCGCTTGCGACCCTTGCCCTGGAAACACAAAGGCTAGCTGCATCTCACCACCTCAACAATATGGAGCCCCACGTAAAGCCGCCGCCCACACCGAGCAGCAGCACGTGATCGCCCGGCTCGATGCGACCGTCGCGTACCGCGATGTCGAGCGCCATCGGAATCGACGCCGCCGAAGTATTGCCGTGCTCTCCCACCGTCACGATCAGGCGCTCGTGCGGCAGCTGCAACCGCTTCATCGTCGCGTCCATGATGCGGATATTGGCCTGGTGCGGAATCACCCAGTCGACATCGTCGGGCGCCATGTGCACCGCGTTCAGCGCTTCGTGCGCGGCATCGGCGAGCACTTTGACCGCGAACTTGAACACCGCCGAACCGTCCATGTGCACGAACGGGGATCCGCTGACCCGACCGTCGCGGACCTGGCCGGGCACGCAGAGGATGCCGCGATGGCTGCCGTCGGCGTGCAGATGGCTGGTGAGGATGCCCGGCTCCGCCGCGGGCACTACGACTGCCGCGCCGGCGCCGTCGCCGAACAGCACGCAGGTGCCGCGATCGTTCCAGTCGAGGATGCGCGAATAGATCTCGGCGCCGACGACCAGCGCATTGCGCGCGGCGCCGCTGCTCACCATCTTGTCGGCCACCGCAAGGCCATAGACGAAGCCGGAACACACGGCGGCGATATCGAAGGCCGCGCCGCCGCCGATGCCGAGCTTGTCCTGCAGGATGCACGCGGTCGCCGGAAAGACCATGTCCGGCGTCGCGGTCGCGACGATGACGAGGTCGACGTCGGCGGCGCTCATTCCCGCGGCGGCGATCGCCTGCCGCGCCGCGTGCAACGCGAGATCGGACGTCATCTCCTCCGGCGCCGCGATATGGCGCTGGCGGATGCCGGTGCGCGTGCGTATCCATTCGTCGCTGGTGGCGACCCGCAGCGCCAGTTCGTCGTTGGTCAGGACCCGTGCGGGAAGGTACCGGCCGGTGCCTGCGATCCGGCTAGCCGGCATGGGATTGCGCCACTGCCGGCATCGCCACCGCCGCCGCGGCTTCCATCACCGCGACCTCGCGGGCGATCTTGTCGAGCACGCCATGGACGACTTCCGCGTGTGCCTTGTACAGCGCGTGCCGAAAGCCCAGCGCGTCGGCGCTACCGTGGCTTTTCACGACGACGCCTTTCAAGCCCACCAGCGTGGCGCCGTTGTAGCGGCGCGGGTCGACGCGCTTCTTGAATGCGTTCAGCGCCGGGTACGCGGCGAGCGCCGCCAGCCTGCGCACCGGGTTGCGCGTGAATTCGGCGTGCAGGAAATCGTAGAGCATCACCACCATGCCCTCGGAGACCTTGAGTGCCACGTTGCCGACAAAGCCGTCGCAGACCACCACGTCGGTCGTCCCTTTGTACAGATCGTTGCCCTCGATGTTGCCGTAGAAGTTGAGCGTCGATGCCTTCAGCAATTCGGCCGCCTGCTTGACCACGTCGTTGCCCTTGATGTCCTCTTCGCCGATGTTGAGCAGCCCCACCGTCGGGCGTTCGATGCCCTCCACCGCCGTCGCAAGCGCGCTGCCCATCACCGCGAACTGCAAAAGCTGCAACGGCGTGCAATTGACGTTGGCGCCCAGGTCGAGAGCCGTCGTCACCCCCTTGCGCGTCGGCAATTGCGCGGCGATGGCGGGCCGATCGATTCCCGGCAGTGTCTTCAGGACAAAGCGGGCGATGGCCATCAGCGCTCCGGTATTGCCGGCGGACACGCAGGCTTGCGCCGTGCCGTCCTTCACCAGGTTGATGGCCACACGCATCGACGAGTCCTTCTTCTTGCGCAGCGCGTCGGCGGGCGCTTCGTCCATCGCGACCAGTTCCGAGCAGGCGTGCGTCGAGGCGCGGTCCTTCGCGGGCGAACGCGACTTCGCGAGAACCTCCGCCAGCGGCGCCTCCAGTCCAACCAGGATGACTCGTGCGTCCGGAGTCTCGTCGAGGAAAGCCAGCGCCGCCGGGACCGTGACCGCGGGTCCGTGGTCGCCTCCCATCGCGTCAACGGCGACCGTGACGGTCATGCGATAGAGGTCCTCATCGAATTGACTGCCGTAGGGTGGTTTGGCGCGGCATGACCGTCGAACCCGCGCCCCGGCAAATGCTATGCGGGTGACGCGATCACTCGTCGGACTTGGTCTTGACGACTTTCCTGCCGCGATAATAGCCGCTGGGGCTGATGTGATGGCGCAGATGCGTTTCGCCGCTGACCGGCTCGACCGCGAGAGCCGGTGCGGTCAGGAAATCGTGGGCACGGTGCATGCCGCGCTTGGACGGCGACTTCTTGTTCTGCTGGACTGCCATGGGTGACTCCTCGTTGGGTAATTCCTTGCTCGAGCCTTGATTCTATCCGGCTCACGATCTGGTTCCTTCGCCGCCGGCCACCACGCATGCGCCGACGTCGTGCATCGGCGCGTACGGCAGCGTCAGCAGCAACTCGTCCTCGATCAATCCGACCGGATCCATCGGATGATCCGCCACCAGCACTTCGTCATCGCTATCGGCGTCGAGCGTATCCGCGTCCGCCTCGCTTCGCGCCAGGACCGTCATCGTCTGCTGCTCGACCGGCAGCGCGAATTCGGACAGGCAGCGCTGACACGTCAGCGGCACGATGCCCCGAAGCGAAACCAGGAGCGCGGGCCGACCGGCAACGTCGTTGGCCCCTTCGATGCGCCAGTCGACGGTTGCTGCGCCATCCGCGATCCGATCGGACACGCGGTCCGCCAATCTGCTTGCGGCGGCGACGTCGAGGGTGCCTTCGAGCACCCCGCCTTCCCGGGCCAGCCTGAAGGCGTCGAACGTCAGCGGCCGATGCTTCATCGGGTCTCGTTGGGGCGGGCAAGCCAAACGGCACATAATAGTGCATTGCTAGGGAGTTGTCAAAAAATGTCAGCAAAAACAATGCAGAAGAACGATCACGCGCGAATGCTGGTACTCGCCTCGACGTCCCGCTACCGCCAGGCCCTGCTCGAGAGACTGGAATTGCCGTTCACCGTCGCGGATCCCGAACTGGACGAAACCGCGCCGCCGGGCGAGGCGCCCGCCGCCACCGCATTGCGGCTGGCCGAGGCGAAGGCGTGCGCAGTCGCCCTTCGCTTCCCGGAAGCGCTGATCATCGGGTCGGATCAGGTCGCCGACTGTGACGGCCAGCCGATCGGCAAGCCGGGCAACCGCGCACGTGCGCTCGCACAACTGAAGGCGCTGTCCGGGCGTACCGTGGTATTCCATACCGGCGTGGCACTGCTCGACGCCGCCAGCGGTCGCTGTCGAAGCGAGCGGGTCGACGTCGCCAGCACTTTTCGCCATCTGGCCGACGGCGAAATCGAGGCCTACGTCGACCGCGAGCAGCCGTGGGACTGCGCCGGCGGCGTGAAGTCGGAAGGCATCGGCATCGCGCTCTTCGAGCGCATCGAAAGCGACGACCCCACTGCGTTGATCGGCCTGCCGCTGATCGCACTCGCCCGCCTGCTTCGCGCCGAAGGCGTGCAGCCGCTGTCCTCGAAGGGGTCACGCTGATGCCGGGCAGTGTCTACCTGGTGCCCAATCTGTTGGGCGTGGTGGCGCCAACAAACGTGTTGCCAGCGCGCACGATCGAAATCGCCCGTTCGCTGGAGACATGGGTGGTGGAATCACCGAAGCCGGCGCGCGCATTCCTGAAGTCACTCGATCCACCGCGGCCGATCGCCACGCTCGACATCAAGCCGCTGCCGGAGGCAGCCGACGCCGCGACGCTGCGCGCTCTCCTCGCCCCCGCGCTGTCCGGCCAGGACCTCGGAATGCTATCCGATGGCGGCTGTCCGGGGGTAGCCGATCCCGGCGCGCGGCTGGTCGCTGCCGCGCACGCGGCCGGGCTTCGCGTCGTGCCGCTGGTGGGACCGTCGTCGCTGCTTCTGGCGCTGATGGCCTCCGGTATGAACGGCCAGAACTTCGCCTTTCACGGCTATCTGCCCGTGCCCGCCGCGGCGCGCGCGTCGGCGCTGCGCCGGCTCGAGGACGAGTCGCGGGCGTTGCACCGCGCGCAGCTCTTCATCGAGACCCCCTACCGGAACACGGCGATGATCGAGGCCATCGCCGCGACACTGCGTCCGCAAACGCAGGTATGCGTCGCCGTCGACCTGACGCTTGCGGGAGAGACCGTCGTGCGGCGCAGTGCGGCGCAATGGCGGCGCGAGGACCCGGTGCGCTTTGCCAGGCGTCCGGCGATGTTCGTCCTCGAGGCCGATGCCTGAGGCCGTGAGTTCGGGATCTGTTGCCTTGCCGCGGAGCCGGCGGACGCTAATCGTCCTTCGTGCGCACGAATTCGATCAGGCTGATGATCATCGCGACTATGCCGATCAGGATGACGATGGTCATCGCCGGGTCGCGGAGCTTGATCACCGGCGGCGCCAGGAATGCGAGCACCATCGCGAGCGCGATGAGGGCCATCAGCGTCTTCAGGATTTTTCCTTGCATCGTCGTCTCCGCCCTCATCCGGTACCGCGTTCCTGCTCCTGCACCCAGCCGACGAGCCAGCGCGCGGTGCGCAGGAGCCGCGCATCATCGCCGCGGCGGCCGACGAGCTGGATGCCCATCGGCATGCCATTTTCCGCGTGCAGCAGCGGCAGCGTCACCGCCGGCATGCCGGTGAAGGTCCACAGCGTGCAGAACGCAGCGCTGCCGGTGGACTCGAGCCCCAGCGGCGCCGGACCCGCGGTCGCGGCGGTAAGGATCGCGTCGCAGCGATCGAAGATTTCTTCGAAGGCGGCGCTCGTGGCGTCGATACGGGCCACTGCATTGTTATAGTCGACGGCGCTCACCCGCCGCCCCCGCTCGATCTGCCCGCGCAGCGACTCGCTCAGCCGCTCGCGTCCGCGCTCGTATTCCTGGTGGAAACTGCGGGCGAGATCCGCCTCCATGATCGTGGCGTGCCACTGCCAGGCATCGTGAAAAATCGACGGCACGGAGAACGGCATCGACTGGCTGCCGAGCGCCTGCGCGACCTCGTCGAAGGCCAGCCGCGTCTGCTCTTCGGCTTCGTCCCAGTTCGGGGTCTTCGTGAACGCGAAGCTGGGCGGCATCGGCGGCTCCTGCAGCGCTACCTCGCGCAGGTTGGGGCGCGCGATGGGCCTCGTCGCCGGATCGCGCTCGTCGTAGCCGATGAGCGGCTCGCCGATGATCGCCAGGTCTTCGACGCTGCGCGCCAGGAATCCCACCTGGTCGAGCGGCCGCGACTGCTCGAGTATTCCGGTGCGCGGCACCAGCCCGAAGCTCGGCTTGTAGCCATACACGCCGCAGTACGCTGCCGGACGTATGACGCTGCCGTTGGTCTGCGTGCCGAGCGCGGCGGGGACCATGTGCGCAGCCACCGCTGCAGCCGAACCGGAGGACGAACCGCCGGGCGTATGTTCGGGGTTGTAGGGGTTGCGCGTCTTTCCGGGCGCGTAGGTGGCGAGTTCCGTCGTGACCGTCTTGCCGAGGATGATCGCACCCGCAGCACGCAGTCGCGCCACCACCGCCGCATCGTGTTCGGGCCGGCGTCCGGCGTGCAGCACGGTGCCGTCCTCCGTCGGCATGTCGGCGGTGTCGATGATGTCCTTGATGCCGACCGGCAATCCGTGCAGCGGTCCCGTCGGGTAGCCTTCGCGCCGTACGCGGTCGACGTTGCGCGCCTGCTCGAGCGCGCGCGTCTCGTCGACGAACGCCCAGGCGTGCACGCGCGCCTCGTCGGCGCGAATCCGGGCCAGGCAGGCGCCGACCAGTTCTTCGGCGCTGGCCCGGCCCTCGCGCAGCACCGCGAGCGCCTGCGCCACGCCGAGCGAGGTGATGTCGACCAGGTCGTCGGCGTTCATCGCCACTCAGCTCCCGGTGCCCTTGGCCGGGTTGTCATGGCTCGACCGCCCGCGATTGCCCTCAGTTGCCATAGAAAACGCCCGGCAGCCAGTAGACGAGTTGCGGAAACACGTAGACCAGGAACATGGTCACGAACACCAGGCCGAGGAAGGGAAAACAGCCTTTGAAAATGGTCCACAACTGCACGAACGGCGGTGCGACCCCTTTCAGGTAGTACGCGGACATCGCCATCGGCGGCGACAGGAACGAGGTCTGCAGGTTGAGCGCGATCAGGATCCCGAAGAATAGTGGATCAACGTCGTAGTGCTTGAGCAGCGGCAGGAAGATGGGGACGAAGATGATGATGATTTCGCTCCACTCCAGCGGCCAGCCGAGCAGGAAGATGATCAGCTGCGACAACAGGAGGAAAGTGATCGGCCCCAACTCCATCGCCATCACGAAACTCTTGATCAGCGTCTCGCCGCCCAGGTACGAGAATATCGAGGAGAAGGTCCACGAGCCTACGAACAGCCAGCAGACCATCGCCGACGTGCGCGCGGTGAGGAACACGGCCTCCTTCAGCCGCCCCCAGCTGAACGCGCGATAGACGATGGCAAGCAGCATTGCGCCAAGCGCGCCGATGGCGGCGGCCTCGCTGGGCGTGGCCAACCCGAACAGGATGGCGCCAAGCACCGAAAGAATCAGGAACGCCAGCGGGAAGAATGCCTGCAGCAGCAGGATGACGACCTTGAACCAGGGGATGTCGGTTTCGTCCCTGGGCAGCTTGGGTGCGAGCTTGGGGTTGAACGCCACCCGCGTGATCACGTAGACGACGTAGAGACCCGCCAGCAGGAAGCCGGGAATGATCGCTGCCGCGTACAGCTTGACCACCGACACCGCAGAAGTGGCGCCATAGACGATGAGCATGATCGACGGCGGGATGAGGATCCCGAGGGTGCCGCCGGCGCAGATCACGCCCGACGATAGCTTCTGGTCGTACCCGGCCTTGAGCATCGCCGGAAAGGCGAGCAACCCCATCAGCGTCACGACCGCCCCGACAATGCCCGTGGCCGTGGCGAACAGCGCGCAGGTCACCAGAGCCGCGACCGCCATCGAGCCGGGAATTGCCTTCAACGCGACCTGCAGGCTGTGGAACAGGCGATCGAGGATGTTCGATCTTTCTATCATGTAGCCCATGAACAGAAAGAGCGGAACCGCGATCAGCACGTCGTTGTTCATGATGCTGAAGGTGTTCTGCGAAAGCAGGTAGAACACGCGGTTGTCGAAGAACGCCTGCCCCGGCGTGTAGTACGCGTGGTAACCGAACATCACCCCCATCGCCATCAGCGTGAATGCGATGGGAAAGCCCAGCAGGATGATGAAGATGAAGCTGCCCAGCATCAGCAGCGCAAGTTCGGGGTTGGTCATGCGTTCCCCCCGAAGGGCGCTGCGCGCGCCTCCCCCCGGGGGGCACGCGCCTTGGGACCGCTTGGCGGCCCATGCCTCGATTCCCCGGCGGCGCTCAACGCGCACCTTCGGACGTGGCGTGTTCGTGGCGCTCGTGCTGCAGCATGCTTTCGATTTCCTCGACGTCGTGCAGCTGCTTCGGCCAGCGGCCGGTCTGTATGCACAGGATGCAGCGGATCACCTGGGCGATGCCCTGGATGACAAGCATTATTCCCGCGAACGGAATCAGCGCCTTGAGCTGCCAGATCGGCACGCCCACCGGGCTGTTGACGCTGACTTCCTTGTAGCCGAAGGAATCGTGCGCATAGCCGTAGCCGGCGATGACCAGCGAAATGACGCCCGGGAAGAAGAAAATGAAGTACAGGACCAACTCTATGCACGCCTGCTTGCGCGGCCGCACGAGGCGAAACAGCACGTCGCCGCGGACATGCGCGTTACGCGACAACGCGTAGGCGCCCGACATGATGAACAGCGCCCCGTACAGGATATAGCCCATGTCGAAGGCCCAGCTCGTCGGGTTGTTGAGCAGGTAGCGCATGAAGACCTCGTACGAGGTCCCCAGCATCAGGATCAAAACGCACCAGGCGAAGGTGTGGCCGACAGCCATGCTGAAGCGGTCGATGCCGATCAGAAATTTCTGGAGCATGGCGAGGGTTCCTTCAGGCTGCTCGCAGTCGACGAATCATGGCCCGGAAAAAGGCGGCGCATCGCTGCGCCGCCTCCGACCCGTCTCCGGTTGGCGCCGTGCGGCCGGCGCGCGACGTCAGAATCCCAGCTTGCCGTAGAGGTGCTCGTAGGCTTGCTGGTAGTCCGCTTCGTTGAAGAACCCATAGTAGCCGACGCGCTTCGCCCACGCCTTCTGCGAATCCCAGACCTTCTTGAAGAACGGGTCCTCGGCGGAGAGCTTGGCGACGATGACGTCCCAGGCCTTGAGCTGGGCGGTGAAGACGTCCTTCGGCGTACGCAGCACGTTGACCTTGTCCTTGTCCTTCAACTCCTGCAGGTCCTTCGAATACTGGTCCATCGCCAGCGCGTAGTTCGACGTCGACGCCGCCTCGGCCCCGTACTTCAGGATTGCCTGCAGTTCCTTCGGCAATGCGTCGTACTTCTTCTTGTTGAAGTCGATTTCGAAAAACTCCATCGCCTGGTGATAGCTGCCCATGTAGTAATTCTTGGCGACGTCCTGCGCGCCGAAGCGACGGTCCGATGTGGGATTGTTGTATTCGAAGGCGTCGATGACGCCGCGCTCCATCGCCGGCACGATTTCGCCGCCGGGCAGCTGTGTCACCTTCAACCCCATTTCCTGCATCAGGTCGGCCGCGAGGCCCACCGTCCGATACTTGAAGCCTACGAGGTCGGCGGCGCCCTTGATCGGCTTCTTGAACCAGCCCAGTGGCTGCGTCGGCATCGGCATCGCGAAAAACGCGACCACGTCCAGGCCGAGCTTGGCGACCAGCTCATCGTAGTAAGGCATCCCCTCGCGCTGGATCCACGCCAGCATCTGGATCGCATTGCAGCCGTTGATCGGGCCGGATCCGAACAGCGAAGCGACCTTGCTCTTGCCGTACCAATACACCGCCACCGTGTGCGCGGCGTCGATCACGCCCTTGCTGGTGGCGTCCATCACCTCAAAGGGCTTGACGACCGAGCCCGCGACCAGATAGTCGATGCGCAGCCGGCCGGCCGCCATGTCGTTGACGCGGGCGACATACTCCTCGGCCATTTCGTTGAAAATGTCCTTCGCGCCCCAGGAACCCTGCATCTTGAACACGATCGTGTCCGGCTTGACCATCACCGCCGGGGCCGCCGGAGCCGCCGGCGCGGGTGTTGCCACCTTCGGCTCCTCCTTCTTGCCGCAGGCGGCCAGCGCCACGACCCCCGCCGCAGCGGCCGCGCCTCCGAGAAACTTGCGCCGATTGACCTTGTTCGCGTCGTGCGCAGTGCCCTGCACGTTCGGGATTTCGGATACGACAGGCCGTTGCTCGCTCATGATGCTCCTCCAGTGAAGAAATTCGAATTGCCTGCGGACGATCGCTTGGGGGCGTCGAACCAGCGAATTCGCATACTATCCCAAGCGTTAGGGTTTTTGGCGGCTCGATCCTATGCTCTCGGCGGGCTCAAGGCAAGCGTGCGGTCAAACGCGAACGCCAGGACATCGCGTGCGGCAGGGCACCTGCGTTTCCGGCTCGACCCCCGCCTTGCGCCGATATCGATACTCGTCTCCGGCTGGCCTAGCGGGCACGCGCAGTCGGCGAATCCTCGATGTAGCTCTTCAGCATTCGGTTCTCGAAAACCTGCTCCTCGAACACCGCTTTCGCCACGTCGTGGAACGACACGACGCCGAGCAGCATGGCGCCGTCCATCACCGGCACGTAGCGCGCGTGGCGCTCGAGCATGCGCCCACGCAGCTCCATCACGTCGAGGGCCGGCGTGGCGATCAGTGGATCCTGGTCGTAGATCTCGGCGACGCGCACCGAACCGAGCGTCCCGCCTCCCCGGGCAACGGTCGCCAGCACCTCACGAAACGTCAGCATGCCGACGAGCCGCCCGTGGTCCATCACCACCAGCGAGCCGATATCGTTGTCGACCATGACACTGACGCTGTCGAGCGCCAGTCCTTCGGGCGTGGTCGTGAAAAGCGTGTTGCCCTTGATGCGCAGGATTTCGCTGATCAGCATGGTGCGCTCCTCGTTCCCGGTCCGGCCATCAGGTCCCTATCGGCGTCAGGGTACTCTCCGCAGCTCCCGCGTACAACGCTCGCTGCGCGCGATGTCAGGATTTGGTCGCGGGCCGCTTGTCGCCGAAATAATGGTTGAACGCCATCCGGCGGTTCACCAGCGTGTCGAGTTCCCAACGCACGGCACGCTCGGCGAATGCGCGCTGTGAGGCGACGACCTCCTGAAACAGCGCGTTGGTCGCGGCTTTCTTGCTCGACACGACATCGTACTGCGCAAGCTGCTCCTGCAGGATGGCATCCGGCGTCTTGTAGAACTTCACGGGGTCCTTGCTGCGCATTTCCACATAGTCGTTCGAATAGCGATCGATGGCCTTCCACGACATGTCGGCGGATGCCGCGTCGGCGGCGTTGGCGACGACCGCCTTCAGCGGGCCGGCCAGCGCGTCGAATTTCGGCTTATGCAGCAGGATTTCGAACTGCTCGGCATTCTGGTGGAAGCTTTGCAGCATGCATACCTTCGAAACCGTGGGAAAGCCGAGCGCGCGGTCGGAAGACGCATTGTTGAATTCCGCTGCTTCCACCACGTCGCGCTGCAGCGCCGGAATGATCTCTGCATCCGGCAGCGGCGTCACCTTGGCGCCCATCGCGGTGAACATCTCGATCGCCATGCCGACAGTGCGAAACTTGAGCCCCGAGAAATCACCGACCTTGGTCACCGCCTTCTTGAACCAGCCGAGTGGCTGCGTCGGCATCGGACCGTAGGGAAACGACACGACGTTGGCGCCGATCGCAGCGTAAACCTTCTCCAGAAGCTGCCTGCCGCCCCCATAGCGATGCCACGCCAGCAGCATGTTCGCGTCCATGCCGAAAGCCGGACCCGATCCCCACAGGCCGAGCGCAGCCTGCTTGTCGTAGTGGTAGGAGAGCACGCCGTGCGCGCCGTCCAGCGCGCCCTTGGAGACCGCGTCGAGGAGCCCGAAGGCCGGCGCGACGGCGCCTACCGGCAGCATCTCGATCCTGAGCTCGCCACCGGTCATGTCGTCGACCTTTTTCGCGAAATCGAGCGCGAACTCGTGAAAGATGTCCTTTGCGGTCCACGCGCTTTGCCAGCGCATCGTCGTCGGTCCCTGCGCACGGGCGATGGCCGGAAAGCCGATGGCTGCGCCGCCGGCCAGCACCGAGGAGGCGCCTTTGAGGAATGTGCGGCGGGTCGTGTCTGTACCGGCGTTGTTCGCGTCGACGGTCGGGATCGGCTGACGGTTCATGAGGTCTCCAGAGTGCGGCGGTCGGGACGAGAGCCAGCGATAATAGCGAAGTGCGAAGGTCGTGGGTTGGGTTGCTCCTCGGGACGGTGCTCCGATCTCCCGAATCGATGCTCAAGACGGCAGCGGCCGCCGCTCGCGCAGCGCCTGCGCGAGCGTGCCGGCATCGACGTATTCGAGCTCGCCGCCGACCGGGACGCCGCGTGCCAGGCGGCTGACCTTCAGTCCTCGCGTACGCAGCTTCTCGCCGATGTAATGCGCGGTGGCCTCGCCTTCGTTGGTGAAGTTGGTGGCGAGGATGACCTCGCGCACGACGCCGTCGCCCGCACGCCTCAACAGCCGGTCGAGCCGGATTTCCTTCGGCCCGATGCCGTCGAGTGGTGACAGCCGACCCATCAAGACGAAGTACAGGCCCTGGTACGCCTGCGTGTGCTCGATCATCAAAAGGTCGGCGGGAGTCTCGACGACGCACAGTTGGGCGGGATCGCGCCGCGTGGAACGGCACAGTGCGCACAGCGGGTCCTCGGTGAAGGTATTGCAGCGCTCGCAATGGCAGATGACTTCGGCGGCGTGCGTCAGCGCCCGCGCGAGCGCACGTGCGCCGTCACGATCGTGCTGCATCAGGTGCAACGCCATCCGCTGTGCGGCCTTCGGCCCGACTCCGGGCAGGCAGCGCAACGCGCGCGTCAGCGCATCGAGGCTGCCGAGCGGCTCATTCGGCAAAGGGGCGCGGTCGGCCATGCATGATCCGTGAGTTCCTGGGCCGAAAATATCAGAACGGCAGCTTGAACCCCGGCGGCAGCGGCAAGCCCGACGTCAGCCCCGACATCTTTTCCTGCGTCGTCGTCTCCACGCGGCGCACCGCGTCGTTCACCGCCGCCGCCACCAGATCCTCGAGCATGTCGCGATCCTCGGCCAGCAGCGATGGATCGATCTGTACGCGTTTGACATCGTGGCGGCAGGTCATGACGACGCGAACCAGCCCCGCTCCGGCCTGGCCCTCGACCTCGGTCAGCGCGAGTTCCTCCTGCGCCTTTTTCATGTTGTCTTGCATCGCCTGGGCCTGCTTCATGAGCCCGGCCAGCTGGTTTTTCATCATGCGTTCTGGGTCTCCTTGGTCACTTCGGATTACCGTCGGGCGACAACGGTGCGATCGAATCGCTTTTCACGATGCCGTCGAAGCGGGCGATGAGTTCGCGCACGAAAGGCTCTTCGCGGAACGCGGCCTCGCCCTTGGCCTGCGCTTCCGCACGCTCGCGCTTCGCCGTCGCCGCAAGCGAGGTCGCCGCCGGCGCGCCCACCTCGAAGGCGAGCAACAGACGGCGCCCCGTCGCCTGTTCGAGCGCGTGCTTCAGCCGGTCGGCGTAGGCGCGGTCGGCCAGATGCTTGTGCGCGACGGGAAGCGCCAAGGTCAGCACGTTGCCGGACACCGCCTTCAACTCGGTCTGTGCGGCGAGCTGCGCGGCCATGCCGGTCAGCGAGAGTCCGGCGACGAAGGCCGGCCAACCGGCGAAATCGGCAGGCAGCGCCACGGTCTCGCGTGCCGGCGACGTTTCGACAGCGGGCCTGGCTTCGACGGCTTGCGGCGGCGCGTGCGCGACGGAGGCACCGGCTGCCGCGGTCCGCTGCGGCGAAGTCGATGCGGTCTGCGGATCCGGCGCCGGCCTCGGGCGCAACCCCGATTTCGACTGCGGTGCAGCGTCGGCGTTCGACGCCATGACCGCGTCTTCCGGCACGAAGGCCAGCATGCGTAGCAGCGTCATCGAAAAACCGGTGGCCTCGTCGGGCGCCAGCGCCAAATCGGCGCGCCCCTGCGCGGCGATCTGGTAGAGCACCTGCACGCGCTCGGCGGTGAAGCGCTGCGCGTAGTCGGCCACCTGCAGCGCATCGTCGAAGTCCCTCGCTGCTGCCGGCACCACCTGCGCGACCGCGATGCGATGGAACAGCGACGCCAACTCCTCGAGCGCCTGCGCTGCGGCCAATCCGCGGGCGGCGAGCGCATCGCTTTCGGCGAGCAGCGCCGGACCGTCTCCCGCGGCGAGCGCATCGGCCATCCGATGCACGTGCTCGCGGTCGACGCTGCCCAGCATCGTGCGGACGACGTCTTCGCGGACCTCCCCGGCGCCGAAGGCGATCGCCTGGTCGAGCAGCGACAATCCGTCGCGCAGCGATCCCTGCGCGGCGCGCGCGATCAGCATGACCGCCGCCGGCTCCTGCGTGATGCCCTCTTCGGTCAGGATGTGCGCAACGCGTGCGGCGATCTGCGCCGGACTGAGCGGCTTCAGGTTGAACTGCAGGCAACGCGACAGCACGGTCACCGGAATCTTCTGCGGGTCGGTCGTCGCCAGCACGAAGCGCACGTGCTCGGGCGGCTCCTCGAGCGTTTTCAGCATCGAGTTGAACGCGGCCTTCGACAACATGTGTACTTCGTCGATCAGGTAGACCTTGTAGCGACCGGCCGTCGGCGCGTAGCGCGCGTTGTCGAGAATCTCGCGCATGTTGTCGATGCCGGTGTTCGACGCGGCGTCGAGTTCGAGCAGGTCAACGAAGCGGCCGGCGTCGATATCCTTGCACGCCGCGCATACGCCGCAGGGCGTGGCGGTGACGCCCGTCACACAGTTGAGGCTCTTGGCCAGGATGCGCGCGATCGTGGTCTTGCCCACCCCGCGGGTTCCGGTCAGCAGGTAGGCGTGATGGATGCGTCCGCGCGACAGCGAGTTGGTGAGCGCGGTGACCACATGCTCCTGCCCGGAGAGCTCCGCGAAACTCATGGGCCGCCACTTGCGGGCGAGGACCTGGTAGCTCATCCGAAACGAACAATGGGTGGCGAGCCGTGATCCCGGCACTTGCACGAATTCGCTGTGGCTGCTTCCTTCCGGACCTGACCAGATTCACGACCGTGCAATGCGGGGCGACCCGCCATTGATCGGGTGCGCGTAGCGCAAGCCGCACATTATAGCCGCGATTGTCCGGTCCACGACGACGACATCCTGAATCGATACCCGCCGCCGCTGCCGCCAAGGCTGGGGGCTCCATCGACACTCGGTTCCCGGTAACGCAGCGGCGACGGACGGAGGCCGCCTTGGGCGTACTATGCGCCGCATGCCCATGCCGCCGCGAACCGCCGCTGTTCTGCTCGTCGCGGTGGCCCTGGCGGCGCACGCGCAGGCACCGGTGTCGGTCTACCTCGAGGATCTGACTTCGCCCGAACTTGTGGCGCGAGTGGCCGCGGGCGCGACCACGGTGATCATTCCCGCCGGCGGCACCGAGCAGAACGGGCCACACATGGCGCTGGGCAAGCACAACGTGCGCGTGAAGGCGCTCTCCGGAACGATCGCGCGGGAACTCGGCAATGCCATGGTGGCGCCGGTCATCGCCTACGTTCCCGAAGGCGGTGTCAACCCGCCGACCGGGCATATGCGTTATCCCGGGACCATCACGGTACCGGCCAGCACTTTCCGCTCGCTTCTCGAATCCGCCGCGCGCAGTCTTCGCCTTGCGGGTTTCCGCGACATCGTGTTGCTGGGCGATTCCGGTGATTACCAGAAGGACTTGCAGGCGGTGGCAGCGATACTCAACCGCGAATGGGCACACGACAATGCGCGCGCGCACGCGGTCACCGAATACTACCGCGCTGCCACCGTCGACTACGCGCGTGCGCTGCGTGCCCGCGGCTACACCGACGCGGAGATCGGACCGCACGCCGGACTCGCCGACACCGCGCTGCTGCTGGCGATCGCACCCCGGCTGGTGCGGGCGGACAAACTCGATCCGGCGCATGCCGGAGCGAAACTGCCTGGCGTGGCCGGCGACCCGCGTCGCGCCACACCCGAGCTCGGCCGGCTCGGCGTCGACGGCATCGTCGCGCGATCGGTTGCGGCGATCCGCGCGGCGGTGGCAAGTCATTGACCGTACATTGATACGACGATAGTTAGATGTTAAAGGGTGTCGACCAGACCCATCGAGGGGAGCGTTCGTGAAGTTCGATGTCTTGTTCCGTGATCTCGTCGCAATGTCGACGTTGTTGCTGATGTTGTCCGCACCCGCGCCGGCGCAGCCGCCGGCGACTGCAGGAGGCACGCGGACGGTGGTCACAGTGCCCGGCATGCCGCCGGTACCTGATCCTTCGAATCTCTACAGCGAGACCGCGGCGGCGAAGCTGAGCCCGGCCGTCGCCGGCGACCTGCGACGCATCTACGTGCCGCATATCCAGTCCAACGACGTCTACGTGATCGATCCCACCACCTACCAGGTGGTCGGCAAGTTCAAGGTGGGACTCAATCCGCAGCACGTCGTGCCGTCGTGGGACCTGCGCACGCTATGGGTGGCGAACAACGCGGAGAACACCACCCGGGGCAGCCTGACGCCGGTCGATCCGCAGACCGGCAAGCCAGGTCCGCCTATTTCCGTCGACGACCCCTACAACATGTATTTCACGCCGGACGGCAAGTCGGCGATCATCGTCGCGGAGGCGCTGAAGCGGCTCGACTTTCGCGATCCGAAGACGATGCAGCTGCAGTACTCGATCGACGTTCCGAAGTGTGCCGGCATCAACCATGCGGATTTCTCGATCGATGGCCGCTATGCGATCTTCACCTGCGAATTCTCCGGCACCGTTGCCAAGGTCGACCTCGTCGATCGCAGGGTGCTGGGCTACACGCAGATGATCCAGCCGGGACGGCCGACGAAGGTCGTCAAGGGCTCCGACGGCAGGGACGAACTGATCTGTACGACGTGGAAGGGCATGCCGCAGGACATTCGCGCATCACCGGACGGGCGACTGTTCTACGTTGCCGACATGATGGCCGACGGCGTTCATGTGGTGGATGGCGAGTCGTTGCGGCAGGTCGGCTTCATCGAAACCGGCAAGGGCACGCACGGCCTCTATCCCAGCCGTGACGGCAGCAAGCTCTACGTCGCCAATCGCGGCTCGAACAAGATCCATGGAGCGCCGAAGGGCAAGGGCAGCGTGTCGGTGATCGACTTCGCGACCGGCAAGGTCGTGGCGAACTGGCCGATTCCCGGCGGCGGCAGTCCGGACATGGGCAACGTCAGCGCCGACGGCCGTGTGTTGTGGTTATCGGGCCGCTACGACAACGTCGTCTACGCCTTCGACACCACGACCGGAGAGGTGCGCTCGATACCGGTGGGGAAGGAGCCGCACGGACTCACCGTCTGGCCGCAGCCCGGCCGCTATTCACTCGGGCATACGGGCAATCTGCGCTGAGCGTTGTGTCCAGGGGATGACCTCCTGTAGCCAAGGGCTCAGCCTTACACGGAGCGGCGGCAGATCGAAGCCTTTCCCTATGCTCCCGGCCTCTCCTGCGGCGCGACGATGTGTGTCTGTCCGCCCATGTACGCGCGCAGCACTTCGGGAACGGTGATCGAGCCGTCGGCGCGCTGGTAGTTTTCCATCACCGCCACCAGCGTGCGGCCGACGGCGAGGCCCGAGCCGTTCAGCGTGTGGACGAATTCGGTCTTGCCCTGCGCGTTGCGAAAGCGCGCCTGCATCCGCCGCGCCTGGAAGGCCTCGCAGTTCGAGCACGACGAGATTTCGCGGTACGCGCCCTGGCCAGGCAGCCATACCTCGAGGTCGTAGGTCTTGGCCGCGGCAAAGCCTATGTCGCCGGTGCACAGCGCCATCACGCGGTACGGCAATCCCAGACGTTGCAGGATGGTCTCGGCGTGGCCCGTCATTTCCTCCAGCGCAGCGTAGGAGCGGTCGGGATCGACGATCTGTACCATCTCGACCTTGTCGAACTGATGCTGGCGGATCAAGCCGCGCGTGTCCTTGCCGTAGCTGCCGGCCTCCGAGCGGAAGCACGGCGTGTGCGCGGTGAGCCTGATCGGCAGCGAGCCGGCGTCCAAAATCTGCTCGCGCACCGAATTGGTCAGCGTGATCTCGGACGTCGAGATCAGGTAGAGCTGCTCGCCCTGGCTGTCTGTGCCGCCCTTGCGGACCGAGAACATCTCGGCCTCGAATTTCGGCAGCTGCGTCGTCCCGATCAGCGCGTCGGCGTTGACGATATACGGCGTGTAGCACTCGGTGTAGCCGTGCTCGCGCGTATGCGTGTCGAGCATGAATTGCGCGAGCGCGCGGTGCAGCCGCGCGAGATCCCCGCGCAGAAACGAAAAGCGGGCACCGGAAGTCCGTGCCGCCGCCGGGAAATCGAGCAGGCCCAGCGCTTCGCCGACATCGGTGTGATCCTTCGGCTTGAAGTCGAACTCGGGCAGTGTGCCCCAACGACGCTGCTCGACGTTGTCGTCGGAGGTCTTCCCGGCCGGCGTCGACGCGTGCGTGAAGTTGGGCAGGTCGAGCAGAAAGTCCTTAAGCTGCCTCTGCACGCGTTCGAGTTCGCCTTCGAGACGCTTGACCTCGTCGCCCAGGCCCGCAACTTCCGCGAGCAGCGGCGCCGCATCGACACCCTTGCCCTTGGCGATGCCGATCTCCTTCGATGCCGCGTTGCGACGCGCCTGCAGGTCCTGCGTACGCACCTGGATGTCGCGCCGTGTCGACTCGAGCGCGGCAAAGGCGGCGCTGTCGAGCCGGACACCGCGCCGTTCGAGCGCGGCGGCAGCACCCGCCAGGTCGCTGCGGAAAAAATTGATGTCGTGCATTCGTCAATTCTATCAGAGGCTTGGAGTAGAACTTTGGGCTTCGCGCCGCACGCGCCGAGGCAATTGGACGTCAGTCGGTCGCGTCGTCCACGTTGCCTTCGCGGGCGCGCAGTTGCATCAGTTTTTCGCGGATCCTGCCTTCCAGTCCGCGATCGGTAGGTGTGTAGAAACGCTGCGGCGGCATTCCATCGGGCAGGTAGGTTTCGCCGGCCGCGTAGGCGCCCTCCTCGTCGTGCGCGTAGCGGTAGCCCTTGCCGTAGCCCAGGTTTTTCATGAGCCTGGTCGGTGCGTTGCGCAAGTGCATCGGCACCGGACGCGAGCCGTCTTCGGCGATGAACGCCTTGGCCGCCCCGAAGGCGACATACGTGGCGTTGGACTTCGGTGCGACGGCGAGATAGAGCACACATTCGGCGAGCGCCAGGTCTCCCTCCGGCGATCCCAGCCGCTCCCAGGTCTCGGCAGCATCGAGCGCCAGCCGCAGCGCGCGCGGATCGGCGAGCCCGATGTCCTCGGTCGCCATGCGGATCATGCGCCGCGCGACGTAGAGCGGATCGGCGCCGCCGTCGAGCATCCGGCACATCCAGTACAGCGCGGCATCCGGGTCCGACCCGCGCACCGCCTTGTGCAATGCGGAGATCTGGTCGTAGAACGCCTCGCCGCCTTTGTCGAAGCGGCGCAGGCTGCGCGCGATGGTCGTCTCGACAAAAGGCAGGTCGACGCTCGAGCGCTTGGCTTCGAGTGACGCGACGACGAGTTGCTCGAGCAGATTCACCAGACGGCGGCCATCGCCATCGGCGTAGGCGACCAGCGCATCGCGGGCAGGTGCGGCGAGTGCCAGCCCGGGTGCCGCGACGGCCAGCGCGCGGTCGAGCAGTTGCAGGAGGTCGTCGGGCGACAGCGGTTCCAGCACGTACACTGCCGCCCGCGACAACAGCGCGCCGATCACTTCGAAGGATGGATTTTCGGTCGTGGCGCCGACAAAGGTCACGGTGCCGCGCTCGACGTAGGGCAAAAACGCATCCTGCTGCGCCTTGTTGAAGCGATGGACCTCGTCGACGAAGAGGATCGTCGGACGACCGGATTGCGCGAGCGTGGCTTCGGCGCGCGCGACGGCGTCGCGGATGTCCTTGACTCCGGACAAGACCGCCGAAAGTGCGATGAATTCGGCGTTGAAGGCGTCGGCCATCAACCGCGCCAGCGTGGTCTTGCCCACCCCTGGCGGCCCCCAGAGAATCATCGAGTGCAGCTTGCGCGACGCGAAGGCAACGGCGAGCGGCTTGCCCGGTGCCAGCAGGTGGCGCTGGCCGACGACGTCGGCGATCGAGCGCGGACGCAGGCGCTCGGCCAGCGGTACACCTGGATGAACCGGTACGGAGTCGGTGAAGAGGTCGGTCACAAGGAGGTTGCAGCGAAGGCGAGGCCGGGACGCGCGCGACGCGACGCGGTGCCCGGGCCCATTATGCAAGGTAGAGTCGCGACGTGCACGCCAGCGCCCCTATTCCCATCTGCTTGGCGTTACCGAAACGACCGCCATGGTTCGCGCGCTGATCGCCCTCGCACTGCTGGCGTGCGCGTCGTCGCAGGCGTTCGACCTGCAGGGACATCGCGGAACGCGCGGGCTTGCGCCGGAGAACACGCTCGCCGCATTCGAGCGCGCGATCGCGATCGGCGTCACGACGCTCGAGACCGATCTTGCGGTGACCCGCGACGGCGTGCTCGTCATCTCCCACAATCCCACGCTCAATCCGGACCTCGTCCGCGGACCGGACGGCCAGTGGCTGGCCTCCACGGGCCCGGCGATCCACTCGCTGACGATCGAGGAGCTGCAACGCTACGATATCGGGCGCACCAATCCCGCGAGTACCTACGGCAAGCAGTTTCCGGAGCAGCAGGCCGTCGACGGCCAGCGCTTTCCGACGCTCGCGCAGGTCTTCGCGTTGGGTACCGGCAGTCGAGTGCGCTTCGCGCTCGAGACCAAGATCACACCCGACAGCGGCAGCGAGACCCCCGATCCGGCCACGTTCGCGAAGCTGGTCGTCGCCGCGATCCGCGAAGCCGGCATGACCGAGCGCGTGTCGGTGCTGTCCTTCGATTGGCGCACGCTCGTGGAAGTGAAGCGGCTGGCGCCCGAGATCCCGACCGTTTGCATCACCCAGGTCACGCGCAATTTCGACAACGTGAAGGGCGTCTTCGGCCAGCCGTCGGCCTGGACCGCGGGACTCAGGCTTGCGGACTTCGACGACTCGATTCCCCAGCTCGTGCGTGCCGCGGGCTGCAGCACCTGGTCGTCGTTCTTCCGCAATCTGACGCCGGGCAACATTGCCGAGGCGCAAGCGCTGGGCCTCACCGTCCTGCCGTGGACGGTGAACGATCCGGCGGACATGGCGCGACTCATCGACTGGCGACTCGACGGCCTCATCACCGACTACCCGGATCGCGCGCGCAAGGTGATGGCGGACAAGGGCATCGCGCTTCCGCCGAGCGTCGCGAAGTGACCGCTACTTCGTATCTCCGATCACATCCGCGCCTTGCGGCGGCGTGAACACGAATGCCGACGGCGCGAGCTTCGGGTTGCGCTCGAAGCTCGTGAAGCGGATGAAGCTCGTTTGCCCGAACGCGTCCTTGAGTTCGAGCGCCACGAGCCCCGCGGCATCGAATCCAAGCCGGATCTCGGCGAAGGTGGTTTCCTTGTTCAGCGGCGTGGCCGATAGCCAGTCGAGCCCGTCGGTGACCGGCAATTCCTTCCAGCTGAACGCGCGCTCGACCTCCTGGTTGCCCGAGAGCAGCGCCGCGGGCGTCGCGCCGAGCGCGTCGCCGATTCTGCGCACGATGACCTGGTTCAAGTCCTCGTCGTAGACCCACACCCGCTGCCCGTCGCCGACCAGCAGCTGCCGATACGGCTGGGTCACACTCCAGCGAAACTTGCCCGGGCGTTCGAGCAGAAATTCGCCGTTCGCGCGCTGCGTGACACGACCGTTCCTGTCGGTGACGGTTTGCGTAAACTGCGCGCGCGCGGTCTGCGTATCGCGGACAAACGCCCGCAGGCGGTCGATGGTGGCTGCCCGCGCGACGGCGGTGAACATCAGCGCCAACGCGAGCGCGGCGAATAGTCTGAACCGGCGCGACAGCGTCATTGCAGCGCCCCGAATTCGGTGCCCGGAATGTGCGCGAGGCAGTTGCCTACGGCATCGAGTATCAGATAGGTATGCGCCAAGCCGCCCTTCTCCTTGCGTCCCGCAATATCCTTGTATTGATGCGCATAGACCCGCCACGAGTCGTATTCGTTCTCGACGTTGAAGGTGCAGCCCGAAACAAAGACCGTCGGCCCACAGAAATCCTTCGGCAGCACCGCGCGCGTCCTCGCGATTGCCCCCGCTTCGTCGATACGCGACGCACTCGCCGGCCGATCGTGCGGACATAGCGCGGGACCGTTCAGGTAAACATCGACCGGCCCCGCGACGGCGCCGGATGCCACGCCGCCGGCGAACAGCACCGCGCAAATCCGCGCGTCGCCCTTCACGCGTCGGACTTGGCGGCGGGCACCAGCACGTCGCGGTTGCCGTTGGTCTGCATCGGCGAGACGAGCCCGGATTTCTCCATCTGCTCGATCAAGCGCGCCGCGCGGTTGTAGCCGATGCGCAGGTGACGCTGCACCAGAGAAATCGACGGCCGCCGCGTCTTCAGCACCAGCGCCACCGCCTGGTCGTACATGGGATCGGACTCGGCGTCGCCGCCGTCGACCGCCACCGCGTCGTCGCCGTTGCCGGCGACACCGCCTTCGAGCAGGCCTTCGATGTATTGCGGCTCGCCCTGCGCTTTGAGGTGCTCGACGACGCGGTACACTTCGGCGTCGGAGACGAAGGCGCCGTGCACGCGCAGCGGATAGCCGGTTCCCGGCGGCAGATAGAGCATGTCGCCCTGCCCGAGCAGCGCTTCCGCGCCCATCTGGTCGAGGATCGTCCGTGAATCGATCTTGCTCGCGACCTGGAAGGCAATCCGCGACGGGATGTTGGCCTTGATGAGACCGGTAATGACGTCGACCGACGGTCGCTGCGTGGCGAGGATCAGGTGAATGCCGGCGGCACGCGCCTTTTGCGCGATGCGCGCGATCAGCTCCTCGATCTTCTTGCCGGTGACCATCATCAGGTCGGCGAGCTCGTCGACGACGACGACGATCAACGGCATCTCCTCCAGCGGCTCCGGCGTATCGGGCGTCAGCGAGAACGGGTTGAACAGTGGCTTGCCGGATTTTTTCGCTTCGGTGACCTTGGTGTTGTAGCCGCCCAGGTTGCGGACGCCGAATTGTGACATCAGCCGGTAGCGGCGCTCCATCTCGCCGACGCACCAGTTGAGCGCGTTCGGGGCCAACTTCATGTCGGTGACGACCGGCGCCAGCAGATGCGGAATGCCCTCGTACATCGACAATTCGAGCATCTTGGGATCGATGAGGATCAGCCTGACCTGCCGCGGCTCGGATTTATAGAGCAGCGACAGGATCATCGCGTTGACCGCGACCGACTTGCCCGAGCCGGTGGTGCCGGCCACCAGCAGGTGCGGCATGCGCGCGAGGTCGGTGATCACGGGCTTGCCCGCGATATCCTTGCCCAGCGCCAGCGTCAGCAGTCCCGGCGTGTCGTTGTAGGTCGCCGAGGACAGGATCTCGACCAGCTTCACCATCTGCCGCCGCGGGTTCGGCAGTTCGAGGCCCATGCACGACTTGCCGGGAATCGTTTCCACCAGCCGGATCGATACGACCGACAAAGCGCGCGCCAGGTCCTTGATCAGGTTGACGATCTGCGCTCCCTTGACGCCGACCGCCGGCTCGATCTCGAAGCGGGTGATCACTGGGCCCGGATACGCGGCGAGCACCTTCGCGGCGACCCCGAAGTCGGCCAGCTTGCGCTCGATGAGCCTGGACGTGAACTCGAGCGTTTCGTTATTGACCGATTCCGCTGTGGGCGGCGCCTCTTCGAGCAGCTCGAGCGGCGGCAGCCGCGAATCCGGCAGATCGGTGAACAGCGAACGCTGCCGCTCCTTGAGTACGCGGTCGGACTTGCGGACGTCGACGACCGGGGGTACGACGACGACCGGCGGGCGTTCCTGCACTTCCTCTCGCAACTCGCGGACGATGTGCTCGCGCTCTGCGGTGGCCTCATCGCCCATACGGCGGTCGATGGCCTTCTCGCGCCGGCGGCGCAGCATCGCGACTGCGGCTTCGATGGCTCCGCCGATGCGCTCCATCACCCGCAACCAGGAGATACCGAAGAGCAGCGACAGGCCGACCGCGAGCATCACCAGCAGCAGCAGCGTCGCGCCATTGAACCCGAGTGCACGCTCAGCCGCGTGGCCCAGAGCCTCGCCCAGCGCCCCTCCGGGTGCCAAGGGCAGCGGCGCGTTGAGCTTCCACAACCGTAACGACTCCAGCGCGGCGCTGGCTCCCAGCACCAGCGCGAAGCCGAACACCATCAACCACGGCGGACGTTCCGACACGACGTCCGGTGCGACGATGCGCCGAAAGCCGGCGACGACCAGCACGACGCCGCCGATCACCCACCACCATGCGGAGATGCCGAACAGATAGAGCAGGAGGTCGCCGAGCCAGGCGCCGAAAACGCCGCCGCGGTTGCCCAGCGGCTCGCCGGTTCCGGTAAACGACCAGCCCGGATCGGAGTTCGTGTAGCTGGCGAGAATCAGGCCGAGGTAGACCAGCGCGGCCACCACCAACAGCCACCAGGACTCGCTGAGCAGACGCGTCACGCGCGGCGAAAGCGTTCCGGACGTGTCGGCCGCACGCCGGATGTTGGCAGTGCTTCTATTGAAAAACATTGAGTTGCAGCGTTGACTTCATCAACCGCATTATACATCGCGGTGGACGGGGAATGCGTGTCGGCGGCGTCGGCAACGGGTGCCCGGAAGGCGGCATTTGAAGCGGCAGGGACGCAACCCCAGATGGTCTAAACTCGGGCCTTTTCTGCCCCGCGAGAAAGACGATGCCCACCAAGCACGCCCGATTGATCATCCTGGGCTCCGGCCCGGCCGGTTACACCGCCGCAGTATACGCCGCGCGCGCCAACCTTTCGCCGGTACTCATCACGGGCCTCGCGCATGGCGGGCAACTGATGACGACGACCGACGTCGACAACTGGCCGGCCGACGTCGACGGCGTCCAGGGGCCGGAGCTGATGGCGCGTTTCCAGAAGCACGCCGAGCGCTTCGCTACCGAACTGGTGTTCGATCACATCAACGCCGTCGCACTCGGAAAGCGCCCTTTCCGGCTGACCGGAGACTCCGGCGAGTACAGTTGTGATGCGCTGATCATCGCCACCGGATCGTCGGCACGCTATCTCGGACTACCCTCCGAGGAGAAGTTCATGGGCAAGGGTGTGTCGGCCTGCGCGACCTGCGACGGCTTTTTCTACAAGGGTCAGGAGGTCGTCGTCATCGGCGGCGGCAATACGGCTGTCGAGGAAGCGCTGTACCTGTCGAACATCGCCAGCCGCGTGACTATCGTCCACCGCCGCGACACGTTTCGCGCCGAGGCGATCATGGTCGACCGGCTGCTGGCGAAGACCGGAGACAACGGCAACATGCACGTGCTGTGGGACCACACGCTCGACGAGGTTCTGGGTGACGATTCGGGCGTCACCGGCGTCCGCGTCAAGTCGACCAAGTCGGACGCCGCGCAGGACATCGCCGTCCACGGCGTGTTCATCGCCATCGGGCACACGCCCAATACGCAGATCTTCGAGGGGCAACTCGACATGGCAGGTGGCTACGTCACGGTGAAGAGCGGGTCGGCGGGGAATGCCACCGCGACGTCGGTGCCGGGGGTGTTCGCCGCCGGCGACGTCGCCGACCATGTTTATCGGCAGGCCGTGACCTCGGCCGGCACCGGCTGCATGGCCGCGCTCGATGCGGAGGAGTTTCTTGGGCACCACTGATGGCGAAGCTCTCCGATTTGAAGGACTTGCTGGCAACGGCGCGCACCCGCACGCCAGCACCGTCTGCGCCGGAGGCACCGGCTGAGCCTGCCGCGGCCAAGGCTCCGGCGACCGCGACCGCATCCAGGCGCGCGATTGCCGCCGGCAAGCACGGCGACGGCGATATCGATCTGCGGCAGGCGTTCGCCGACGTGCAAAGGTTGCCGCCGGCCAACCGCGCCACAGTCCACCGGCCGCGTCCGGCGCCGATCCCGCTTCACACGCTGGCCGACGAGCGCGACGTGCTGCAGGCGTCCAAGTACGGCGACGATCCGGCGCCGCATTCGTGGGACATCGGCCAGGAGTTCGAGCACGAACAAAACTTCGTCCGCAAGGGCCTGCCGCCGGACCTGTTGACCAAGTTGCGCCGCGGACACTGGTCGGTGCAGGCCGAACTCGACCTGCACGGCATGATTGTCAACGAGGCGCACGACGCGTTGGCCGACTTCATCGTCGCCTCGCGTGCACGCCGCCTGCGCTGCGTGCGCATCATCCACGGCAAGGGCCTGACGTCGCCCGGCAAGGAGCCGGTGCTCAAGGGCAAGGTGCGCCGCTGGCTCGCCCATTGGGACGAGGTGCTCGCCTTCACCGAAGCGCCGCAACACGCCGGCGGCGGCGGCGCCGTGATCGCTCTGCTGAAGGGTGGTGTACGAACGTAGAACGGGGCCAAGGTGTCGGCCGACGTCGACCATGCGCACCGGCAGCGGTCCGTGTTCGGGAATTGCTGTGCCAGTGGTCGTCATTGGCAGCGGCGAACGTCCGCTGCGTTCATCGGGTCACCCCTTCGGCCCCGGCGGCACTGCTGCCCTCGGGTCTGGTGCCGACGCGCTCGACCAGCGGATCCGCCCAGGGGCCCGTCACCCGATAGTCGTAGCTGAACATCTGCCCCAGCGGATCGTCGAGCAACTTCTGCGCGAGCAGCGTGCCGGCGGCGACCGCGGCACCGACGATCGGATTGGCGATGAACAGCGCGGCCGCTCCTGCGGAAAAGGTCGTCGACAGCGCCGGTTTCACCCGCACGTCGAGATGCGTGGTTTCCTGTTCGAGGTCGATATCACCGACGATGCTCACCGTCGCCGCGGGCCCGTCGAGCCGCAGGTTGCCCGTATGCATCTGACCCTTGCGGATCGTGAAGTCACCGAGAATTTCGTCGAATGCGAAGCCTTCGCTGAACACGTCGCGGAAATCGAGCGTGATGCGACGCGGCAGCGCCTGTAAAGACAACAGCGACAGCAGCTTGCCGAGGCCGGGATCGATTTTCGTAAACTGGCCGGGGCCGGTTTTCATCGAGAACTTGCCCCCAAGCGTCGGATAGTCGAAGTCGCTCGGCGCTCCGTTCCAGGCGAGAGCACCGGTGATCTTCGTCGGAGCGTTGAGCACGGCCACCGGGTATCCGAAGCGCTCGAGGA
The DNA here is from genome assembly GCA_020853025.1 of Burkholderiales bacterium. Taxonomy (GTDB): domain Bacteria; phylum Pseudomonadota; class Gammaproteobacteria; order Burkholderiales; family Casimicrobiaceae; genus VBCG01. Next base: position 29,246 of record JADYZP010000020.1, on the reverse strand, counting down.
ACGCACCGGCATTTTCGGTATTCACGGCGATTTCCAAATCCGTGGTCGAAGGCTCGCGGCCCACCCGCCACCAGCCGTTGGCGTCGATGCGACCGGCCGGATTGGAAAGAGCGAGCTTCGCAATGCGCCAGTCGGGACCGACCGGCTGCGCCCGCAACTCGAGCCGGCCCAGATCGCTGCCGCGGGAAACAAAGGCGTCGGCCACGATGTCGAGTTCGGGCCACGTGTTGGCCGCCTTTTCGCCGACATCGATCTCGCTGTGTGCCGGATGAAGTTCGTCGGATCCCGGCCGAGCGAGACGCGCCAGTCGCGCTTGGACGTAGCCATTCGGCGCGCCCGCCGTCGGTGCGCGCCACTTTGCCGTGCCCTCGACTTCCGGTCCGGAAAACGTGAGCCGCCATTCTCCGGCTGCGCGCACGGCCACCACGCCGAGGTCGTGCAGCGAGCGTCCGAAGATGTCGAGTCTGTCCATCACAAAGTCGACACCGTTCAGTTCGAAGGCATCCGCGCGGTGCGTCGCGACAGCGCCAGTGCCCGGCTTCGGCGCATATTTCGCCCGCAGCGCCATCCACTCGTCGAGATCGAATTCGGCAAGACGCCCGCGCACCCAGAGGCCGGAACGATCCGCCACGCCGCCACCCGCGATCGCCGGGCCAAGCAGCAGCAGCGCCCGGTCGACCGCTGCACCGTCGACCGCCAGCGTGCGGTGCATCAGCAATCGCGCCTCGCCGCCGTAGTCGACCGTCAGCAGATCTTCGCCGGGTTTCCCCGCAACCTCGCGCCTTTCGATGCGCAGCGCGGTGGACTCGGCGGCGCTCTTGCCCAGCGGTGCCGGCATGACGATGGTCACGCCCTTCAATGCCGATTCGAGCGTCCAGTGGGTGTTGTCGTCGCGCACCTGCGCGGCGAAGGCGAAGTCCGTGATGCCGGAGACGCGCTGCAGCATCGCCACGTCGAATTCGCGCTGCAGCCCGGCGAGGTCGGCCGTTCCGTTGGCGCTGATGCGCAGACCGCCGTCGCCACCGCTCACTGCAACCCTCGCCGTGCCGCCGAAGGCGGTGACGGCAAGATCGCGCGATTGCATGGAATTCTCGGTGAATTCGAGGTGGCCGCTGACCTGCTCCAGCGCGGGTAGCCCGGGAAAGCGCAGATGGTTGTCGATGAGCTGGTAATCACCGACGACCTCGACGGCCTCTGCCTTTCCGAGCGGCAGCGAGAACCGCAGCCCGAGCGTTCCGTCACCGGTCGCCTGCACGCCATCGGTGAAGCGCCCCGTCCGGTCGGCGAGCGGACTGTGCGCAATGAAGGTCAGGAACTGCACCGTGCTGCCTGTCGCATTGCCGGTGAGATTCAGAACCGGGTTCGGAATTCCGAGCTGGGGAATGTCAGCCTTGACCGGACCCACCTGCGCACCCGCGATCCGGCCGGAGGAAATGTCGATGGTCATCCCGGCGCCTTCGAAGCGGACGTCGGCCTTGAGATCGGTGACCTCCGGCCAGCCGTCCGCGTAGTCGAGCGTAACGCCCGTCGCCTTGAACTGCACGAGAAATTGGCCACGCTTGGCATCGGCGAATGGGAAATCGGCGAGGTCGCCCGCGATCGAGATCCTGATATCGGACGCCGTTCCCTGCTTGATCGACAGACGCAACCACTCGCTGACTTGGTGATCGAGCGTCAGCGGCAGATAGTTGGGCAGGTAACGCGCATCGGCACGCGAGAGCTGCGCCTTGAGATCGATGATCCCGGGCCCCTGCGGGCGCGAGCGCCAGCTGCCATTCGCGGTACCCGCCGTGTGCGGCGTCACGAAGCGGACATTTTCGGCCGAGATGCGCAGACCGTCGTCATCACGCGCCCAATCGACGCGGCCCGTCGCTTCGTTGAAGGCCAACGGGTTGCCGAACACGCGAGGCAGCGCGACGCGCATGTCGCGGCTGTCGAGTTTCAGCTCGCCGTGCCTTTCGTCGAAGTTGAAGCTTCCGGAAACGCTTTGCGCACCGGGAAGCGACTCGCTGGCGGCGATGCCGAAGTCGGAAAAGATCCCGCTTCCCGAGTAATGGTTCGGCGCGTCGGGTGGACCCGTCCACGTGAACTTGCCCCCGGTCACGCTGCCGCGCAGCGCCAGCGCGGCCAAGTCGCGCCGCCAATACTCCGGCAGCGGCAGATGCAAGGCGAGTGTGGAAAGCGGGGCGACTTCCAGCCGGTCGAAGGTCAACGTCCCGCCGGTGATTTCCCCGTCAGCGCCTTCGCTCATCGCCAGGTCGAAGGCGACCGGCGCCAGCGCCTGCCCCGACTCCGTGCCGAAGGTCAGGCCCTGCGTGGAGAAGTCGGTCTTGCCGTCGGCGCGTTCCCATTTCACCCGGCCCGCCAGATGCGTCAAGTCGAGCAGCGGCAAATCGCGCGCCGCGCGCGCGCGAACACCGGTCAGCTCGAGGTCGGCGACGATGCTGGTCGGCCTGCCGCCGGCGAAATCAAACCAGGCCCGAAAGGCACCATATCCGCTCGCGACCGGCCGCAACGGCGGAATCCACTCGCGCCACAGCGCAGCGTCGGCGTAGTCGAGCCTCACGTAGAAGCGGCCCGTTGCGTCGCGCCAGTCGCGAAACGACGCGGCCGATACCTCGCCGCGGAAATCGAGCGGCGAAGCCAGCGCCGACGGCGGCGATCCGACAAGGGCAAACTGGTGGCGTCCGAAGCTTCGTTGCAGCCGGAACATCACGCCTTCGAGCACCAGCTGTGGCGAACCGCGCAACTCGTCGTTCCAGGTCAACGACGCGTTGCGGACCACGATCAGGCGCTGGCGCAGCAGCCAGTCGATAAAATCCGAATCGTCGCTTTGCGCGTCCGGGTCGAACTCGACGCCGGCGACGTGCAGGCGACCGTCCACGCCGCGCCTGATCGACAGCTCCGGGCGCTCGATCGAAAACTCCTTCAGGCGCAGGTCCAGCGCCACCAGGGACGTCCAGGCCACGACCAGGTCGACCTGCGGCAACAGCAGCACCGGTGGCCCTTCCGGGTGCGCCCGATCGCGGATGGCGAAGCCCTTGATCCCGAGCCGCGGATTCCAGCCGTCCCAGCCGCCGGCGATGGCGTCGATGGTCACCGGCGCGCCGAGCTGGCGCCCCAGTTCGGCGGCGATCTCGGCTCGATAGTCGTCGATGGCCGGGAAGAACAGGTACCGGATCGCCAGCAGCAGCGCGCAGAACACCGCGACCAGCGCAAGAATCGCGTTCCCGGCAAAGCGCAGCAAACGAAGAGCGAGTGAGGGAGCCAAGTTCGAAAGAGAGTGCAGCGGCATTGGCGCCGGCCGAACGCGCGCGGCAGGCATAATAGGCACCCGTCTGGGGTCGATTGTAGCCGAATGCCAGCCCCAGCCCCCGACCCGGATCGTCGCGGATTGCGTCGACATCGCGCTGCCCGGACCGCGCCTTATTTCGTCATGGACCTGGAACGCGCCCTGTCGTACAGCCGCTATGCGCAACGCGCGTTCGCCGCGGACGTGACGCTTGCGCAACGCATCGAGACCGCCGCCGGCGCCGCCTTCGACTGGTCGGCGGAGTCCAACCGGCCGCCCGAGTCGCCCGACGCCGCAACCGCGGCGCGCTGGTTGCGCGACCTGCGCCGGCGCGTGTTCCTGCACACCATGGTGCGCGACCTCACCGGGCGCGCACCACTTGCCGAAGTGTGCGCGACGATGACCCGGCTCGCCGACGTCGCCGTCACTGCGGCCACCTCGTTGCACACGGCGGAACTTTCCTCCGTCCACGGCGCGCCGACAGGTTCGGAGACCGCAACGCCGCAATCGCTGATCGTGCTCGGCATGGGCAAGCTGGGTGGCGGCGAGTTGAACGTGTCCTCCGACATCGACCTCGTCTTCGTCTATCCGGAGGAAGGCGAGACCGCCGGCCCGCGGGTGATCGCCAATCGGGAGTATTTCGACCGTCTCGGGCGCCGGATCATCACGACCTTGAACGATGCCACCGCCGACGGCTACGTCTTCCGCGTCGACATGCGGCTGCGTCCTTACGGCGACAGCGGGCCGCTGACGACCTCCTTCGCGGCGCTCGAAGCCTATCTGATCACGCAGGGCCGTGCATGGGAGCGCTACGCGTGGCTGAAGGCGCGCGCGATCACCGGCGATCGCCATGACGAGCTCGATGCGCTGGTGACGCCGTTCATCTACCGCAAGTACCTCGACTTCGACGTCTACGAAGGACTGCGCGACATTCACCGCCAGATCCGCGACCAGGGCGCGCGCCGCGACTACGCGGATAACATTAAGCTGGGCGATGGCGGCATCCGCGAAATCGAATTCATCGTGCAGGCGCTGCAAATCGTGCGCGGAGGCCGCGAGCCGGAGCTGCGCATCCGCGGCACGCTACCGGCGCTGGCGATACTGGGCGAACGCGGGCTGTTGCCTGGCACGTCGATCGATGCGCTGCGCGATGCCTACCTGTTTCTGCGTGGCGTCGAGCATCGGCTGCAGTATCGCGACGACGAGCAGACGCATACGTTGCCTGCCGACACCGACGAGCGGGCACTGCTCGCCGAAAGCGTCGGCGACACGCCGGAAGCCTTCGCCGCGACGCTGAAGCGGCATCGCAGCGTGGTCTCGCTCACTTTTGCGCAGACGCTGGGCGACGACGACAGCGCAGTTTCGGTCACCGACGAGATCTTCACGTCGACCTGGGACGACCCTCGGCCGTCGAAGGAACGCTGCGAAGCCCTGCGCGCGGCCGGCTATGCGGATGCCGCCGCGCTGACCGACAGTCTCGTCCGCGTTCGCGCATCGAGCCGCTATCAACTGCTGCCCGCGGCGTCGCGCCAGCGCTTCGATACGCTGCTCCCCCGGGTGCTTGCCGTCGCCAGTGCGCATCCGGGACTCGAAGGCGCGCAGGTCGTGTTCGGACGCCTGTTGTCGCTACTCGAGACGATCGCGCGGCGCAGCGCCTACCTGGCGCTGATCATCGAGCATCCGCCGTTGTTGCCGCGACTCGCCAACCTTATGGGAGCCTCCGCGTGGGCGGCCGAATACCTGGCGCGGCATCCGTTGCTGCTCGACGAACTGCTCGACGCGCGCGCGTTGCTGGCCGAGCCCGACTGGGACGCGTGGCGCGTGGAACTCGCACGGTTGCTGGCCTCGAACCCGGCCGATGCCGAGCACCAGATGGACGCGCTGCGCCATTTTCAGCATGCGCAGTCGTTCCGCCTGCTGATGCAGGATCTCGATGGCCGGCTGACGGTCGAGCGCCTGGCCGACCACCTGTCCGCGCTGGCGGATGCTGTGCTCGACGCGGCGCTTGCCGCGTGCTGGACACAGATGACCAGCGGCGACGTGTTGCCACCCCGCTTCGCGATCATCGGCTACGGCAAGCTGGGCGGCAAGGAGCTGGGCTACGCGTCGGATCTCGACCTCGTGTTCCTGTTCGACATCGATGCGGACGACGCGGACTCCGACGCCAGCGAGGCGCGTTACACGCGACTCGGTCAGCGCTTGAATACGTGGCTGACCAGCACGACATCCGCCGGACAGCTCTACGATACCGACCTGCGGCTGCGTCCCGACGGTGCCAAGGGCCTGCTGGTGTCGTCGCTTCGCGCATTCCAGAAATACCAGCGCGAGAATGCCTGGATCTGGGAACACCAGGCGCTCACCCGCGCGCGTTTCGTTGCCGGGGATGCCGCTGTGGGGACCGCCTTCGAGAACCTGCGCGAATCACTGCTGCGGCTGGCGCGCGAACCGGCGGGACTGGCGCACGACGTCGTCGACATGCGGCGCAGGATGCACGCCGGCCATCCGAATCCGACCCGCGACTTCGACCTGAAGCACGATTCCGGAGGCATGGTCGACATCGAGTTCACCGTGCAGTACCTGGTGCTGGCGCATGCGCATCGGCACGCGCTCCTCACGCGCAATGCCGGCAACATCGCTTTGCTCGGATTCGCCGGCGACCTGGGGCTGCTGCCGGCTGCGCTGGCGGAGGAAGCGGCCGATGCCTATCGTGAGTATCGCCGCCTGCAGCACAAGGTGCGACTGACCGGCGCCGCGCACGCGCGCGTCGAGCCCGGACCACAGGTTGCCAGGCGCGCTACGGTGCAGGCGCTCTGGACGCGGGTGTTCGGGACGCCGTGGACCGAAGCGCCGCCGCGACCGGCGACCGCTGCCGGCGCCTGAAGCGGCACAGCGGCGTGCGCCACGCGGGCCGGATCGGCTAAAATCGCAGCTTCACGAGAACGCGAAGGAGCAGCCCGCCATGTCGATGGCCGACCGCGACGGATGGATCTGGTACGACGGCACGATGGTGCCGTGGCGCGATGCCACCACGCATGTGCTCACGCACACGCTGCATTACGGCATGGGCGTGTTCGAAGGCGTGCGCTGCTACAAGACGGTCGACGGTCCGGCGATTTTCCGCCTGCGCGACCACACGAACCGACTGTTCAACTCGGCGCACATCTACGGCATGAAACTGCCGTTTACGAAGGACGAGATCGACGCCGCGCAGCTCAACTGCGTGCGCGAGAACAAGCTCGAGTCGTGCTATCTGCGCCCGATCGCCTTCTACGGCTCGGTCGCGATGGGGGTGGCTGCCAAGTCCAATCCAGTGCTGGTCGCCATCGGCGCGTGGCCGTGGGGCGCCTACCTGGGCGCCGAGGCCATCGAGAAGGGCATCCGCGTCAAGACCTCGTCGTTCACGCACCACCATCCGAACATCACGATGTGCAACGCCAAGGCAGTCGGCAATTACACGGTGTCGATCCTCTCCAACCAGGAGGCACTGCATGACGGCTACGAGGAGGCGATGCTGCTCGATCCGCAGGGATTCATTTGCCAGGGTTCGGGCGAGAACGTGTTCATCGTCCGCGACGGCAAGCTGCACACGCCGGACTTGTCCGGCGGCGCGCTCGCCGGCATTACGCGCGATACGATCATCACCTTCGCCAACGAACTCGGCATCCCGGTCATCGAGCGCCGGATCACGCGCGACGAAGTCTACATCGCCGACGAGGCGTTTTTCACCGGCACCGCCGCCGAGGTGACGCCGATCCGCGAGCTCGACAACCGCACCATCGGCGAAGGTTCGCGCGGACCCGTGACCTCGAAGCTGCAGGCGCTGTTTTTCGAAACGGTCAGTGGTCGCAATCCGGCCAGGAAGGCCTGGCTGACGCGGGTTTGAAATGAGCGAAGCCAACACCACCGCGCCGGTCGTCGTCCAGCCTGAGGACCTGCCGGTGTTCTGCCCCAACCCGGCGATGCCGTTGTGGTCGTCGCATCCGCGCGTCTTCCTCGACATCGCCAACGAAGGCGAAGTGATGTGCCCGTATTGCGGCACCCTCTACCGACTCGAGGGCGGGCCGCTACCCGGAGGCCACTAGACGCAGCACGCGAGTGCGTGTCGCAGGCAGCCCGGATTCTTCCCTGCCGCTGTCCTCCCGCCGCGCAGCCCCCTGGCGCGCCATGGCCGGCGCGCCTTTTGCGCGTATGCTGATCCTGTGCCTGGCGCATTCGTCGCCGTGGCCCCCCGATTCCACCCTCGACCACTCATGGCCGGTGAACGCATCCTGATCGTGGCCCCCTCGTGGGTCGGCGACGCCATCCTGTCCGAGCCGTTGGTTGCGCTGCTGCGCGACCCCTTCGAGGATCCGATCGTCGACGTGCTCGTTCACTCGTGGTGCGCACCGGTCTATCGTCGAATGCGGGGAATCCGCCGCATCATCGAAAACCCCTTCGGTCATGGGAAATTCGACCTCGCCGGCCGGCGCCTGCTGGCGACCGAGCTGCGCGGCGAAGGCTATACGCACGCCTTCGTGCTGCCGAACTCGTGGAAGTCCGCTTTGGTCCCGTTCCTGGCGCGCATTCCGCGTCGTGTCGGCTACCGGGGCGAAGCGCGTTTTGCACTGCTGACCGACGCCCGGCCGCTGCACAGGAAGGCGATGCCGCGGCTGGTCGAGCGCTTTGCCGCACTCGCCGTCGCGCGTGGTGCTCTGGTGCCGATGCCGCCGTCGCCGGTGCTGGTGCCCGACACGGTGAATCGGGCCAACGCGATGCGCGCACTGCACCTCAAAACCGACCGGCCCGTCGTTGTGCTCTGCCCGGGAGCGGAATTCGGCGCCGCCAAGCGCTGGCCGCCGAACCAATTCGCCGAACTCGCCGCGATGCTCCTGCAAGACAACCTGCAGGTGTGGATCGTCGGCTCGCCGAACGACCGGATTGCCGCCGACGCGGTGCTGAACTCGCTCGGCGAAAATCGGCACGACGTGCGCGATCTCACCGCGCGCACCGACCTCGGCACGGCCATCGACATCCTGTCGTCGGCATCGCTGGTGATCTCCAACGACTCGGGACTCATGCATGCGGCGGCGGCCGTCGGCGTTGCCTTGGTCGCACTGTTCGGCTCGTCGTCGCCGGTCTACACGCCGCCGCTGTCGCCGCTGGCGCAGATTGCGAAAATCGACATCGCCTGCAGCCCCTGCTTCAAGCGCGAATGCCCGCTCGGCCATTTCAAGTGCATGCGCGAATTGAAGCCGCAGATCGTCTACAATCTGGCGCGCGCCGCATTGCCTGTGCACCTGGCCCCCGACATGCGCCGTCATTGAAGGCACGTCCGTCCATGGCCAAAGCCCGCAGCATGCCGATCTATACGTCGCCGCAGGATGCGGCGGCCGCGTTCTATCAGGCCTTCGAGGCGCAGGACATCGACGCGATGATGACGACGTGGGCAGACGACGAGGACATCGTCTGCGTGCACCCGGGCGGCCAGCGCGTCGTCGGCTACGACGCCGTACGCAGCGCCTGGGAGCAGCTGTTCTCCGGCGATACCAAGCTCTCCTTCCGCCTCGATCACGTCGTGGTTCTGGAGACCGTGGGGCTCGCGATGCAGTCGGCGATCGAGCACGTCTACACGGCGGAGGGTGCCGCGCACGGAACTGCCGCGGCGACCAACGTGTTCATGCGCACGCCTACCGGCTGGCGGATGGTCTGCCATCACGCGTCGCCAGTGACTTCGGTCGTGATGCCGACGCCGTCGGGACCGCTGCACTGAACGGGGCCGGCCGCGCAGCCTGGGGAAGGCGACCCGTGTCGGCGTGCAGTGCGCAGGTCAGGCGGTTCCGCCTACCGTCAGCCCGTCGATGCGCAATGTCGGCTGGCCGACACCGACCGGAACGCTCTGCCCGTCCTTGCCGCAGGTGCCCACACCCGGGTCGAGCGTCAGGTCGTTGCCGACCATCGAAACCTTGGTCAATGCGTCCGGGCCGTTACCGATCAGTGTCGCACCCTTTACCGGATAGGCGAGCTTGCCGTCTTCGATCATCCACGCCTCGGAGGCCGAGAACACGAACTTGCCGCTGGTGATGTCGACTTGGCCGCCGCCGAAGTTCGCCGCGTAGAGTCCGGACTTCACCGAGGCGATGATTTCCGCGGGCTCGCGGTCGCCGGCCAGCATGATCGTGTTGGTCATCCGCGGCATCGGCAGACTGGCAAAGGACTCGCGGCGACCGTTGCCGGTCGGCGCGACGCGCATCAGGCCGGCGTTCAGCCGGTCCTGCATGTAACCCTGCAGGACGCCGTCCTCGATCAGCACCGTACGCCGGGTCGTGTTGCCTTCGTCGTCGATGTTGAGCGAGCCGCGCCGGCGCTCGAGCGTGCCGTCGTCGACCACCGTCACGCCCTTCGCCGCGACGCGCTTGCCCACGCGGCCGGAGAAAGCACTGGTGCCCTTACGGTTGAAGTCGCCTTCGAGGCCATGCCCGATCGCCTCGTGCAACAGGATGCCCGGCCAGCCATTGCCGAGCACCACCGTCATATTGCCGGCCGGTGCATCGCGTGCCGCGAGATTGAGCACTGCCTGCGCGACCGCCTCGTTGGCGTAGCGGTGCAGCATTTCGTCGGCGAAGTGCGCGTAGTCGAAGCGCCCGCCGCCGCCGGCATGGCCCTGCTCGCGACGACCGCTCTCCTCGACAATGACGGTGATCGACATCCGCACCAGCGGCCGCACGTCGGCGACCACCAGCCCGTCGCTGCGCGCTATGAGGATGGTCTCGTGCTCGCCGGCCAGCGACGCCATGACCTGCGTCACCCGCGGGTCGCGCGCGCGCGCGATCCGCTCCAGCCGCTCGAGCAGCGCGACCTTGTCGGCTTCGGGTAGGCCGGCGACCGGGTCGGCGATCGGATACAGCGCGTGCGCAGCGCCGCGGCGGTCGAGCGGCGCGACTGCGCTCTGCCCCTGGCGGGCGATCGCGCGCACCGCGTGTGCCGCCTCGACCAGCGCCGCGTGGGAAATGTCGTCCGAATAGGCGTAAGCCTGGCGCTCGCCGCTCACGGCACGCACGCCGACTCCGCGGTCGATGTTGAAACTGCCGGACTTGACGATGCCTTCCTCGAGACTCCAGCTTTCGAAATGAGCATGCTGGAAGTAGAGGTCGGCGAACTCGACGTCGTGCGAGTGGATGTCGGCAAGCACGCCCGACAGCGCGGCCTGCGTCAGTCCGGACGGTGAAAGAAGCAGGTGTTCGGCGTCGGCCAGCAGCGCGTCGGACACCGGAGGGACAGACAGATCGGTCACAAATAGCCCTTTGATTCGAATGGTCTCGCGCACTTCAGGCGCAATCGATACTCTATTCTGGGGCCGATCGACCTCCGATTCAAATGCCGGTGGCGTTCCCGGCGGCCGCCTGCCCGAGATACGTCGCCGCCACGCGCGGATTCGCCGCGAGTTCGGAACTGCGCCCCTCGATCACGCACTCGCCGGTTTCGAGCACGTAGCCGTAGTCGGCGACCTGCAGCGCGGCGCGCGCATTCTGCTCGACCAGCAGGATCGCCACGCCGCTGGCCTTGAGAGCCGTGACGATGGCGAAGATCTCGCGCACGATCAACGGCGCCAGTCCGAGCGAGGGCTCGTCGAGCATCAGCAGGCGTGGCTTGCCCATCAATGCCCGGCCCAGCGCCAGCATCTGCCGCTCGCCGCCGGAGAGCGTGCCGGCCTCCTGCGCGTGGCGCTCGCGCAGCCGCGGAAAGCGGGTGTAGACCGAGTCCAGCGTCCGCAGCGCGTCGCGGTCTCCGTGCCGCAGCCTGGCAAAGGCACCGAGTTCCAGGTTTTCGGCGACCTTCATCGAGCCGAAGAGCTCGCGCCTCTCGGGCACCAGCACCAGCCCTGCGCCGACGCGCTGCTCGACGCTCAAGCGACCGACGCGCGCACCGCAATAAACGATATCACCACGCGAAGGCAGCATGCCGATGATCGCCGACAGCAGCGTCGTCTTGCCCGCGCCATTGGGTCCGATGACGGTAACGATACTGCCTTCGTCGACCCTGATCGAAATGTCGTGGATCGCTTCGACCTTGCCGTAGGCGACCGACAACTTGCGGACGTCGAGGAGCGTCGTCATCGCGCAGTCCGATTCATACGACGCCGCCCAGGTAAGCTTCGAGCACCGCCGGGTTCTTCTGGATATCCGCCGGCAATCCTTCGGCGAGCTTCTCTCCGAACTCCATCACGACCAGCCGGTCGGTCAGGCCCATGACGAAGTCCATGTCGTGCTCGACCAGCAGGATGGTCATGCCCTCGGACCGCAACGTGCGCAGCATTTGCGCCAGTTCCTGCTTTTCGAGATAGCGCAGGCCGGCCGCCGGCTCGTCGAGCAGCAGCAGCGCCGGATCTGCGGCGAGGGCGCGCGCGATTTCGACAATCCGCTGCTTGCCCAGCGGCAGGCTGCCCGCCGCGTCGAAGGTCTGCGCGGCGAGCCCGACCCGTGCAATCGCGCGCGCAGCCTCCGCTTTTGTGCGCGCCTCCTCGGCGCGGTCGAGTTTCAACGCCGCACGCACGACGCCGGAACTGCCGCGCAGGTAGGCGCCAAGGGCGACGTTGTCGAGCACGCTCATCGACCCGATCAGCTTCACGTGCTGGAAGGTGCGTCCCAGGCCGCGCCTTGCGATCTCGAAGGGCCGATGGTTGCCGATGGACTCGCCGCGCAGCAGCACTTCGCCGGAGGTCAGCGAAAGCGCACCGGAAATAAGCGCGAACATCGTGCTCTTGCCTGCACCGTTGGGACCGATCAGGCCGACGATCTCGCCCTGGCGGATGTCGAAGGAGAGATCGTTGACGGCGACCAGCCCGCCAAACTGCTTGCGTGCGTTTTGAACGCGCAGCAGCGCCCCGTCTGCAGGCCGGTGTCCGCGCGTGGGCAGCGGTTCTGCTTCGGGCAGCGGCGGTGCGCTGCGCCGGGGCAGCAGATGTTCAATCCACGGCCACAGCCCATCGCGCGCGAACTGCAGCAGCAGCACCATCATGATGCCGAACACCACGAGTTCGAAATTTCCGGCGCGGCCGAGCAGGCCCGGCAGGATGTCCTGCAGCACCTCCTTCAGCAGCGTGATCAGCGTGGCGCCGAGCACCGCGCCCCAGACGCTCCCCGCACCGCCGACCACGGCCATGAACAGGTACTCGACGCCCTGGATGATGCCGAAGGGCGTCGGGTTCACGAAGCGCTGCAGATGCGCGTAGAGCCAGCCGGAGATGCACGCGAGCAGCGCGGCGTAGACGAAGACAACGATCTTCAGCCGCACGCTGTCGACGCCGAAGGCCTCGGCCATGTCGTGTCCGCCCTTGAGCGCGCGGATCGCGCGGCCGGGCCGCGAATCGAGCAGGTTGTGCGTCGCCCACAACGCGAGCAGCGCGATGATCCAGATGAGAAAAAAGTATCGGCGCTCGTCCTTCAACTCGAAACCGGCAAATTCCAGCGCGGGAATGCCGGTCATGCCGGTATGGCCTCCCAATATCTCGAGATTGCCGAACACGTAATACAGGCTGATGCCCCAGGCGATGGTTGCAAGCGGCAGGTAGTGCCCCTTCATCCGCAGCGTGATGAAGCCGATGAACAGCGCGAGCGCCGCGGTAAACACGAGTCCTATGCCGAGCGTGAGCCAGGGTGACGTCCCATGCTGCGTGGTCAGGTACGCCGTCACGTAGGCGCCGATACCGACGAATGCCGCCTGTCCGAACGACGTCAGTCCCGACACCCCGGTCAGCACGACCAGGCCGAGTGCGGCGATGCTGTAGAGTCCGATGTAGTTGCCGAGCGTCACCCAGAACTGCGGTGCGGCGAGCGGCACGAGAGCGACGATCGCCACCAACACGCCGACGCCGGCGTGCGACCAGCCGAACTTCATTCCTCGTCCTCATGGTGATGCGTGGTGAGACTGCGCCACAGCAGCACCGGAATGATCAGCGTGAACACGATCACTTCCTTGAACGCACTCGCCCAGAACGACGAGAACGACTCGATGATCCCGACGAGCAGCGCGCCGGCGGCGGCGAGCGGATAGCTCGAGAGGCCGCCGATGATCGCGCCGACGAATCCCTTGAGGCTGATCAGGAAGCCGGAGTCGTAGTAAACGGTAGTGATCGGTCCGATCAGGACGCCGCAGAACGCACACAGCAGCGCGCCGAGCGAAAAGGTCAGCGCGCCCGCGAACTCGGGCGAGATACCGCACAGCCGAGCACCGGCGCGGTTCACCGCCGTCGCCCGCAGCGCCTTGCCGTACAGCGTGCGACCAAAAAACAACGCCAGCGCGCCGATGAGCGCGACGCTGGTGCCGACCACGAACAGGCTTTGCACGCTGACGCTGACGGCACCGACAGCAAAGGACGCCGTCGAGAACGCAGGCGTGCGCGAGCCTTCGGCACCGAAAAACCACAGTCCGAAGCCCAGCATCGCGAAATGCAGCGCCACCGAAACGATCAATAGCACCAGCACGCTCGCCTCCGCCAGCGGCTGGTAGGCGACCCGATACAAGAGCGGCCCCAGCGTCGTCACCGCAACCAGCGTCAGTACGACCTGGACGGGCAGCGGCAAGTTCATCGGCGCCAGCCACCAGAGGAGCGCGGCGACGAGCAGCGGCACGCCGCACCACAGCGCGAGCGCCTGCGGCAACCGGCGAGCCTCGCCGGCGCGCAGGCAGCGCCAGGCCTCCATTGCACCGGCCACCACGGCCATGCCGACCAGCAGGCCGACGATGCCGGGTACGCGGCCGAGCTGCATGCCGGCGAGCGTCAGCGTGCCCCATGCGACGAACTCGCCGGAAGGAATCCAGATGATTCGCGTCACCGTGAACACCAGGACGAGCGCCAGCGCCAACAGCGCGTAGATCGCACCGTTGGTGATGCCGTCTTGCGTCAACAATGCGGCGATCGTGAGATCCACGGCTCCTTCGCCTGGGGTAATGGCGGTTGCGCCGGATGCAGGATAACCCGATCGTGCCGACGGTGCGAAACACGTGTCCCGCAAAAAAGCCGCCGGGGCTGCCCCGGCGGCTTGGCGTCATCCGGGACTCATGCCCGGTGCTTCTTGCACATCACTTGATGAGCTTCCACTTGCCGTCGTCGATGGTGACCATCACCCGCGCGCGATTGTCGAGACCATTGTGGTCGGCGGGCGTGATCACGAAGACGCCGTGCACGCCGGTGACGTTCGAATGCTCGAGTGCGTCGCGCAACGCGGCGCGGAACTGCGGCGTGCCCGCCTTCGCCTTCTTCTGCGCCTCGGGAATCGCTTGCGCGAGCAGCAGATAGGCATCCCACAGGTGGCCGCCGAAGGTCGTCCGCGTCCCGAGCTTCTTCTCGTACTGCGTCACGTATTCCGCGGCGGTTTTCTTGACCGCGTTGCTGTCGGGGAGCTGCTCGTACACCAGCATCGGACCCACCGGCAGGATCGTACCGTTGCCGTCCTTGCCGACCACGCGCAGGAAGTCCGGATTGCCCACTCCGTGCGTCTGGTAGATCTTGCCCTTGTAGCCGCGCGCGACGAGCTCCTTCTGCGGTGTGGCGCCCGGCGTTCCGGAAGCACCGATCAGGATCGCATCGGGTTTGGCGGCGATGAGCTTCAGCACCTGCCCGGTCACCGACGGATCGTTGCGGTTGTACTTCTCATCGGCGACGATCTTCAGCCCGGCTGTTTGTGCGGAGCGCTTCAATTCATTGAGCCAGTTTTCGCCATAGGCATCGGCGAAGCCGATGTAGCCGATGGTCTTCGCGCCATTCGCCTTCATGCTGACTGCAATCGCGTCCGCCATCAGCGCATCGTTCTGCGGCGTCTTGAACACCCAGCGCGTCTTCGGATCGGCGGGATTGACGATCTGCGCCGAAGCAGCCATCGAGATCATCGGCGTTCCGGAATCGGCGGCGACTTCGCGCATCGCCAGCGAATTGGGCGTGGTCGACGAGCCGACGATGACGTCGACCTTGTCCTCGGTAATCAGTTTGCGGGCATTGGTGACGGCCTTGGTCGTATCCGACGCATCGTCGAGCACGATCCAGTTGACCTTCTCGCCACCGATCGTCTTCGGCAGCAGCTCGATCGTATTCTTCTGCGGAATACCGAGCGAAGCGGCCGGGCCGGTCGCCGACAGCGTGACGCCGACGTTGATGTCGGCGATCGCCGGGCCTGCAAGCACCAGCGCAATCGCCGCGGAAAGCACGGACAGGGACCTGTTGAGTGTCATCTGATTCCTCCGGGTGTGGGTCTATTGATGAACGTGTCGTGCGTCGGAGCTATTCCGATTGCGTGCCCCGCCGATGCTGGGACGTCGATTCTGGCAAAGGCACCGCATCGGGTCAATCACGCCTGTCGGCCACGCGTCTCGAGCGGTGTTCGCATGCTTTGTGCAAAGCGCCACGCGCTCACCGAGCCGATCCGCTGCGCGCATGGTGGCATACGTTGCGCCATCGACCAAGAATCGGTGATTGACCTGCATCAAGAAAATCGGGTTGCTGAACCACCGGCATCCCTGCAGACCCGGCACGGCGGCACCCGCCCCGGACCGGGCGCGATGCAAGCGAGCGCGTGCCGCCTATTTCTTGAGCAGGTCGCGGATCTCACGCAGCAGCAGCACGTCCTCGGGCGTGGCCGGCGTCGCCTTGGCTTCGGTGTCCAGTTTCGCGCGCGCTGACGACACCACCTTCACCATCCAGAAAATGATGAAGGCGAGGATCACGAAGTTGATGACAATGGAGATGAAGTTGCCGTAGGCCAGCAGCGGCACACCGGCCTTGGTCAACGCCTCGTAGGTCATCGGGCCGTTATAGCCGGCAGCAGGGGCGCCCAGCATGACGTAATAGTTGCTGAAGTCGAGGCCGCCGAAAATGCGTCCGATCACCGGCATGATGATGTCCTTGACCAGCGAATCGACGATCCGGCCGAACGCCGCCCCGATGATCACGGCCACTGCCAGGTCGATGACGTTGCCCTTGACGGCGAAGGCCCGGAATTCGTTCAGCATCGACATTTGCGCCTCCGTCGGAAGTGGGTGCGGTCAGACCGCCGTTTCGCCGGACTCGCCGGTGCGGATCCGGATTACCTGCTCCACCGAGGTGACGAAGATCTTGCCGTCGCCGATCTTGCCGGTTCGCGCCGCACGGACGATGGCTTCGATCGCGCGCTCGGCTATTTCATCGGCAATGACCACTTCGACCTTGACCTTGGGCAGGAAGTCGACGACGTACTCGGCGCCGCGATAGAGCTCGGTGTGGCCCTTCTGGCGCCCGAAGCCCTTGACCTCGGTCACGGTCAACCCGGTCACGCCCAATTCGGAAAGCGCCTCGCGAACTTCGTCGAGCTTGAAGGGTTTGACGATGGCTTCTATTTTTTTCATTTCCGCAACTCCAGCCGCTGCCGGCGTCCCCCGCCGTCGCGCGCAAAGCTTACACGATGCCGCGGATGCGTCCTAGGTGCCGTCGACGCTGGCGATCCGCGTGCTGCCATCCTGCCACGCGGAGGTGATCGGATAGCGCCAATCCTTGCCGAAGCCGCGCGGTGTGATGCGGATGCCGACGGCGGACTGCCGCCGCTTGTACTCGGCGAGCTTGATCAGGCGCACGACTTTCGTCACCGCTTCCCGCGCATAGCCCTGCGCGACGATCTCGTCCGGACTCCGGTTGCCCTCGACGTAGGCTTCGAGGATGCCGTCGAGAACATCGTAGGGCGGCAGCGAATCCTGGTCCGTCTGGTTGGCGCGCAGTTCGGCCGATGGCGCCCGCGTGATGATTCGCTCGGGAATCACGCGTCCCAGGCCGTTGCGATAGCGACACAACCGGTAGACGAGCGTCTTCGGGACATCCTTCAACACCGAGAAACCACCGGCCATGTCGCCGTAGAGCGTCGTGTAGCCGACGGCCGTCTCCGACTTGTTGCCGGTGGTGAGCACGATCGACCCAAGCTTGTTCGACAACGCCATCAGCAGCGTGCCGCGGATGCGCGCCTGGATGTTTTCCTCGGTCGCGTCCTCTTCCAATCCGCGAAACTGCGGCGCCAGCGTGGCGAGGAAGGCGTCGAATACCGGCCCTATGGGAATCTCGTCGTAGCGGACGCCGACGATCGACGCCATTTCGCGCGCGTCGTCGAGACTGATCGCCGCGCTGAACTGCGATGGCAGCATCAGCGCGCGCACGCGGGCGGCGCCGATCGCATCGACCGCCACCGCCAACGTCAGCGCCGAATCGACGCCGCCCGACAAGCCGAGCAGCACGCCCGGAAAGCGATTCTTGCCGACGTAGTCGCGCACGCCCATGACGAGCGCTGCGTAGACATGCGGCTCGAGCGCGGCATCGAGGCTTCCGCGTACCGGTCGCGGCGCCGCCTGGTCGAAGTGCGCCAGCGCAACGGTCTCGTGCCACGCGGGCAGTTGCTGCGCCAGCGCTCCGGCCGCATCGACGACGAAGGATGCGCCATCGAAGACGAGTTCGTCCTGGCCGCCGACACGGTTGACGTAGACGACCGGCAGACGACACTCGCGCACTCGTGCCTCGACCTGTGCACGGCGCAGCGCCTGCTGCCGAGTGTGATAGGGCGAGCCGTTGGCGACGACCAGTACCTGTGCACCGGCAACCTTCGCGTCCGCGGCGGGTCCTGGGAACCAGACGTCCTCGCAGACGATGAGTCCGATGCGCACGCCATCGACGTCGAAGACGCAGGCCTCGGTTCCAGGCTCGAAATAGCGTTCCTCGTCGAACACCGTGTAGTTGGGCAGGATCCGCTTGCGGGAAACCTGCGCGACACGGCCGTCGCGCAGCACCGCCATCGCGTTGTGGCAGCGGCCTCCCGCGCGCTCCGGATAGCCAACGAGCAGCGTGCCTTCGTTGACCGCGCCGGCCAATGCGGCGAGTTCGGCCGCGCAAGCGTCGACGAAGGCAGGTCGCAGGAGCAGGTCCTCCGGCGGATAGCCAGGCAGCGACAACTCCGGGGTGACGGTCAGCGACGCACCGGCTCGGCATCCATCGGCGTGCGCATCGAGCATGGCACGCGCGTTCGCGGCGAGATCACCGACCCGGGAATTGAGTTGGGCGATCGCGATTTGCATGCCGAGATCTTAGCATCGCGTCCGCGCGCCGCCCCGCGCGCGACGTCGTGTGCCCTTGCTCGCCACGACGCACTTGAGTGTCGTGCCTGTTCGCGCCAGAATGGCACGCAACCCATGCGCGCTCCCGTTCCCTTCATCGCGCCACCGATGCCAGTCGTCGCGTCGCCCGCGATTCGCGACGACGTCGCGTTGCGACGCATAGCAGCCGCCGATTGGAATGCGCTGGCCGGCGGCCAGCCGTTCGTCAGCCACGCGTTCCTGTCGGCGCTGGAGACGACCGGTTGCGCGGTTCCGCGCACCGGCTGGTCGCCGCGCTTCCTGACCGCCTGGCAAGGCGACACGCTGGTCGGCGCGCTGCCGCTGTACGCCAAAGCGCACAGCTACGGCGAATACGTGTTCGATTGGGGCTGGGCCGAGGCCTACCGTCGGCATGGCCGCAGGTATTACCCGAAACTGCTGGCGGCCGTGCCGTTCACGCCGGTGCCGGGCCCGCGCATCCTTGCCGCGGATGCTCGCACGCGCCGCGCGCTGCTCGAACACGCACTCGATCTCGTCAACCGCGAAGGATATTCGTCGTTGCACGTGCTGTTCCCGACCGCAGAGGATTGCGCGCTGGGCGAATCGGCGGGCATGATCCCGCGCCGCGGCCTGCAATTCCACTGGTCCAATCCGGGCTACCGCGACTTCGCCGACTTCCTGTCCGCGTTCTCGCACGACAAGCGCAAGAAGGTGAAGCAGGAGCGGCGCAAGCTCGCGGAAGCCGGTGTGCGCTTCGAGCGCAGGCCGGGCCGCGACGTCACCGCCGCCGACTGGGCGTTCTTCTTCCAGTGCTACGAGACGACGTACCGCGCGCACCATTCGACGCCTTACCTGACACCGGCATTTTTCGAAGAGCTGGGCCGCACGCTCACCGACCACCTGCTGCTCGTCGTCGGCTCGCGCGACGGACGGCGCGTGTGCGCCGCGCTCGACATCTTCGACCGCGACACGCTCTGGGGCCGCTACTGGGGCACGACGCAGTACGTGCCGGGTCTGCACTTCGAGGCGTGCTACTACCAGGCGATCGAGTTCTGCATCGAGCAGCGCATTGGCCGCTTCGAAGGCGGTGCGCAGGGCAGTCACAAGCTCGCGCGTGGCCTGCGCCCGGTGCCCACGTATTCGCTGCACGCGGTCGGCGATCGCGATTTCGCCGCGGCGATCGCCGACTTCTGTACCCGTGAGCGCGTCGACGTCGCGCATGCGCAGGATGAGCTCGAGTCGTCGACGCCGTTCCGGAGCGAAGAAGCCGCCGACAGGTGACGGTCTCGGCGGCACCGTCGCCTTCCAGCGCTGCGTTCGTGCCGCGGACGGCAGCCGGCGCGTGCTAGACTTTTCTTTCGTCGCTCCTGGTCGCTCTCGCCGCCGTCATGTCCTCGCCGCTTCTCGTCGCCCGCGACGGACCCGTCGCCACCCTTACGCTCAACCGCCCGGAGTCGCTGAACGCGCTCGACTACACGCTGATGGACGCGCTGGTCGAGGCAGCGGCGGACGTGGCCGCCGACGACGCGCTGCGCGTCGTCGTCCTCCGCGGTGCGGGCCGCCACTTCATGGCGGGGGGCGACTTGAATACCTTCGCCGGCGAACTCGCCAAGCCGCCCGAACGGCGCAACGCCGACTTTCAGGCAATGATCGCCCGGCTGCACGCGGCGATCGAGACGTTCCATCGCATGCCGCATCCGCTGGTGGGCGGCGTCCACGGCGCCGTGGCGGGCTTCGGCCTGTCGCTGATGAACGTCTGCGACCTGGTGATCGCCGCCGACGATGCCTACTTTGCATCGGCGTACCGCGCTATCGGACTGACCCCGGACGGCGGCGGATCATGGTCGCTGCCGCGCATCGTCGGCATGCGCCGTGCGATGGAGATCATGCTGCTCGGCGAACGCTTCGACGCGCAAGCTGCGCTGGCCTGGGGCCTGGTCAACCGCGTGGTGCCGGCGGACCTGCTGGATACGGCGGTGGGCGCTGTCGCGCAATCGCTGGCGGACGGACCGGTACTGGCGCTGCGCAGCGCGAAGCGTCTGTTGCGCGAATCATCCGGCCGTTCGCTGTCCGAGCAACTCGCCGCGGAAGCCACGAGTTTCGGCGCCTGCGCGGGCACTGCCGACTTCGCAGAAGGGATCCGGGCCTTCCTCGAGAAGCGCCAGGCACGCTTCGGAGCCGAACAATGAAAGGCGGGCGATGACCGACCTTGCAGGCAAGACGCTGTTCATCAGCGGCGGCTCGCGCGGCATCGGGCTCGGCATCGCGCGTCGCGCTGCGCGCGACGGTGCGAACATCGTCATCGCCGCGAAGACCGTGGAACCCAATCCCAAGCTGCCGGGCACGATTCACAGCGCCGCAGACGAGATCGAGCGCGCCGGAGGACGTGCGCTGCCGGTCGCCTGCGACATCCGCGACGAGGCGGCGGTGGCGTCTGCGGTAGCGGCCGCGGTGGAGCGCTTCGGCGGCATCGACATCCTGGTCAACAACGCGAGTGCGATCAGCCTGACCGGCACGCTGGCGACGCCGATGAAGCGCTTCGACTTGATGTTCGACGTCAACGTTCGCGGCACCTACGTTTGCTCGCAGGCGTGCCTGCCGCATCTGAAGCTGTCGGCCGCCGCCGACCGCAATCCGCACATCCTGACGTTGTCGCCGCCGCTCAACCTCGACTCCAAATGGTTCGCGCCGCACGTCGCCTATACGATGGCGAAGTACGGGATGAGCATGTGCGTGCTCGGCATGGCCGAGGAGTTTCGCGGCGACGGCATCGGCGTCAACGCGCTGTGGCCGCGCAGCGTGATCGCCACCGCAGCGCTGGCGATGATCCCCGGTGCCAACGAACAGCTCGACCGGACGCGCAAGCCGGAAATTGTGGCCGACGCCTCACACGCGGTGCTCACGCGCGACGCGCGCCGAACCACCGGCCATTTCTTCATCGACGAAGACGTGCTGCGCGAAGCCGGCGTCACCGACTTCGCGCGGTACGCGGTGAAGCCGGGTATGCAGCTACTGCCGGACCTGTTTCTCTGACGGCGCGAATCACTCGTCGTCGCGGCTCGATTTCGGCGGCACGGCGGGTGCAACGTTGCCGTCGCGTTCCTCCGCCTTCCGGCCTCCCGCCGCGTGACGCGGCGCACGATTGCCGTCGACCTCTTGCGGCGCACGGTTGCCGTCGACCTCGCGCGGCGCACGATTGCCGTCGACCTCGCGCGGCGCATGGTTGCCATCGCCTTCGCGCGCGGTGACGTTGCCGTTGGCTTCACCGCGACGCGCGTTGCCATGCGGCTGGCGTTGCGGGGGGTGTCCGCCCTTGCCGCGGAACTGGCCGCTGCCCTTGCTGCCGCTGCCCGCCGCCCCCGCGCGCCCGCGCGGGCCACTGCGATTGCCGCGCGACGCAAAGCCGGGCGCACCGCCGGTGCCTCGCGCCAGGCCGGGTGCCCGCAACGTCGACGCTTCGAACGGCGATGCATTGGCGTTGCTGTGCGGCTGAATTTCGTCGAAGTCGACGCGCGGTCCATGCGGCCTTGGAGGTCCGCCCTTGCCCTGGCCGCCGAACCCACCACCACGGCGCGGCCCCTTGGCCACCGGCCGCAGACCGATGGCGTTGGCGTTGCTGTGTGGCTGCGTCGTGTCGAAGTCGGGCCGCGACGGCTGCGGGCGCGGCGTACCGCCGCCCTGCGGCCTGCCGCGGGGTCCGCCTTTGCCTGGCGGACGCGATCCCTGCTTGCCTGGCGGACGCGGACCCTGCCCATCGCCCGGCAGCGCACCCTCACCCTGCCGCGGTTGCGCGCCCTGCCCATGCCGCCGCTGCTGCTGCGCACCGCCTTGCTGTCGCGGTCCATGCGGACGCGCGCCCTGCGCCTTCGTGCCGGTCGCCAATCCGGCAGCGCCGAGTACCACGGCGACTTCGGCGGACTCGAGTTCTATCAGGTCGCCGCGCTTCAACAGCGAAGGCATCGCCAGCGTTCCATAGCGGGTGCGGATCAGGCGCGACACCGGCAGGTCGAGCGCCCCGAACAGGCGGCGCACTTCGCGGTTGCGCCCCTCCTTCAACACGACGTGGTACCAGTGATTGGCGCCTTCCTCCTCGCCGCCGCCGTCCTCGACCTTGTCGCACTTCGCAATGCCGTCGTCGAGCGTGACCCCTGAGAGCAACGATTGCTTCTGCTCTTCGCTCATCCGCCCCATGATGCGCACCGCATATTCCCGCTCGACCTCGTAGCGCGGATGCATCAGGCGGTTGGCCAGTTCACCGGAGTTCGTGAACAGCAGCAGTCCCTCGGTGTTGTAGTCCAGCCGGCCGACGTTGATCCATTTGCCGTTGCCGATGTTCGGCAAACGAGTGAACACCGTCGGACGCCCCTCCGGATCGTCACGGGTGACAATTTCACCGGCGGGCTTGTGGTACATGAGCACGCGCGGGCGCGGCTCGGAAAAGCGAACTTTCACGAGCTCGCCGTTGATGCGGACCTCGTCACCCGGACTCACCTTCTGTCCGACGTCCGCCGGCTGTCGATTCACCGTGATGCGTCCGGCGACGATCATCTCCTCCATCGCGCGGCGCGAGCCGAAGCCGCACGAGGCCAATACCTTGTGCAGTCGCTGCGGTTCGTTGAAGACCTCGTCAGTGGAGCGTTTGTGCTTCGGGGGCGGGAGGCTCTCGGCTATCGCGTTCAGCGCCAGGTTCGGCTGCTGAATCGGTTCCGAGGAGCGGACTCGCGAGTGCGAGTGCCGCCTCGGCGGCCTTGGTGGGGGCATCGGGCATCTCCAGGAGGTGGGATGAATCGAGCTCGGCGAGAGGGGGAAGTTCCGCCAGCGAGCGGAGGCCGAGATCGTCGAGGAAGGCCTTGGTCGTCGCGTAGAGCGCCGGTCGACCCGGTGTCTCGCGATGGCCGACGGCCTCCACCCATTGCCGGTCCTCGAGCGTCTTGACGACGTTCGTCGACACGGCCACGCCGCGGATGGCTTCGATATCGCCGCGGGTGACGGGTTGCTGGTAGGCGATGATCGCCAGTGTTTCCATGACTGCGCGCGAATAACGCGGCGGCCGCTCCGGCGACAGCCGGGCGAGGTACGCTTGCACGGCAGTTACGCCCTGGAAGCGCCAACCACTCGCGACCTGCACGAGTTCGACCTTGCGGCCGCTCCAGTCGTCGCGCAGCGCATCCAGGAGCTTGCGCACGGTGTCCACTTCGAGCGGCGGGTCGAAGAGCTGCGACAACTGCGCCACCGGCAACGGCTCACCCGCCACCAGCAGCGCCGCTTCGAGGATTCGCTTCAACTCCTCCAACGCTCCGCTGTCCGGACCTTCTGCGGCAGCTGCGGGCGACGCTGCGCTGGCGTCTTCGGTTTCTTCGTTCATGATGCTCATTCGTCGCCGTCCAGCACGAAGGCGGGTGCACCGGTCAACGTGACGTGAATCGGAGCGTAGGGTTGCGTCTGCGCGATGTCGACCAGCCTCTCGCGCGCCAGTTCGAGCAAGGCCAGAAACGTCACCACCAGGTGCGCGATGTCGGCGTGCGCGGCAAACAGCGTCGTGAACTCGAGATGGCGCACCGGCTCCAGCATCTTCAGCATGCGGCTCATTTCGCTGCGCACCGAAAGCTGCTCGCGGGTGACCAGGTGATGACGGTTGACGCGCGCACGCTGGATGAGGCCTGCCCACGCCGCCTTCAGATCTTCCGGATGCACGTCGGGCAGTCGCGCCGCTGCCACGTGGTCGAACCAGACGCGCACGGTTGAAAAATCGCGCTCGGCCAGCGGGTGCTCCTCGAGCGCCCGCGCAGCATGCTTCATGTGTTCGTATTCGAGCAGGCGGCGGACGAGCTCCGCACGCGGATCCTCGGGCTCGGCTCCCGGCGGCGCCGGCGGCTTCGGCAACAGCAGCCGCGACTTGATCTCGATCAGCACCGCCGCCATCAGCAGGTACTCGGCGGCGAGTTCGAGGTGCGTGCGACGCATCATCTCGACGTAACCCAGATACTGCCGCGTGAGGTCAGCCATCGGAATGTCGAGCACGTTGATGTTCTGCCTGCGGATCAGGTAGAGGAGGAGATCGAGCGGCCCTTCGAAAGACTCGAGGAAGACTTCGAGCGCTTCCGGTGGAATGTAGAGGTCGTGCGGGAGGTCGTTGAAGGCCTCGCCGTAGACGCGCGCCAGCGGCTTCGGGTCCGGTGACGGATGCTCGAGATCGATCTCGACGTCAGTCATATGCGAGACCCATCGCCGCGCGCACGTCGCGCATCGTCTCCTCGGCGAGTTCGCGCGCGCGCTCGCAGCCGTCGGCGACGATGTTGCGCACCAGCGCCGGATCGTCCAGATACTTCTGCGCGCGCTCGTGCAGCGGCTGCTGCTCGCGGATGATGGCGTCGATCAGCGGCTGCTTGCATTCGAGGCAACCGATGCCCGCCGTCGTGCAGCCCTCGACCACCCAGTCCTGGGTCTGCTGGCTCGAATAGATCTTGTGCAGCGGCCACACCGGGCAGAGCTCGGGGTTGCCCGGATCGGTGCGTCTTACGCGCGCCGGATCGGTCTGCATGGTGCGGATCTTCCGGGTCACCTCGGCCGGGTCCTCGCGCATCAGGATCGCGTTGCCGTAGGACTTCGACATCTTCTGGCCGTCGAGTCCGGGCACCATCGGAATCTCGGTCAACAGCGCCTCGGGCTCGGGCAGGATCATCCGGCGGGACCCCTCGAGGTAGCCGAAGAGGCGTTCACGGTCGCCGAGCGCCAGATTCTGTGTCTCGTTCAGGAGCTCCTGGGCGGCCTCAAGGGCCGCCGCGTCGCCTTTCTCCTGGAACGCCGTGCGCAGCTCACCGTAGCGGCGCGCCTTGCGCGACCCGAGCTTCTTGATCGCGGCTTTCGCCTTGTCCTCGAAGCCCGGCTCGCGGCCGTAGATGTGATTGAACCGCCGCGCCATTTCGCGGACCAGTTCGACGTGCGACACCTGGTCGCCGCCGACCGGCACCATGTTGGCGCGATAAATCAGGATATCCGCGCCCTGCATCACCGGATAGCCGAGAAAGCCGTAGGTCGACAGGTCACGGTCGGCGAGCCTTTGCTGCTGGTCCTTGTACGTGGGTACGCGCTCCAGCCAGCCGATCGGCGTCATCATGCCGAGCAACAGCGTCAACTCCGCGTGCTCCATGACGCGCGACTGGATAAACAGCGTCGAGCGCGTCGGGTCGAGGCCCGCGGCCAGCCAGTCGATCATCATTTCCCACACCGAGGCCGCGACATTCTCCGGCTCCTCGTAATGCGTGGTCAGCGCGTGCCAGTCGGCCGCAAAGAACAGGCATTCGTATTCCTCCTGCAGGCGCACCCAGTTCCTGATGGCGCCATGGTAATGGCCGATATGCATGCGGCCAGTCGGACGCATGCCCGACAACACACGATCGATGAACATGTGAGATTTTCGTTTTCGTGCCGTCCGGCCGCCCGACGTGGCAGCTACAGGCCGGTCAGCGTGTAAAGCAGAAACGCCGCGATCCGCAAAACGGGCCGCATCAGATCACCCAGCAGACCAGTGACGAGCAGCACCAGGATGACGATAAAACCATAAGGCTCGAGTTGCGCCAACGCACGCGATGCCCGGTCCGGCAGCAAGCCCACCGCGATGCGCCCGCCGTCCAGAGGCGGGATCGGCAGCAGGTTCAGCACCATCAGCACCAGATTGATCGAGATCCCGATCTGGGCCATCGTATACAGTCCGTTGCTCGCCCACACGCCCGACGGCGCCGCCGCCTGCGCCAGCAGCGCCCACGCGAATGCCATCGCGAAATTCGCCAGCGGTCCGGCGCCCGCGACCCAGATCATGTCGCGCTTCGGATGGCGCAAATTGCCGAAATTCACCGGTACCGGCTTCGCCCAACCGAACAGGAACGGCGCGCCGGTCAGCAACAGCAACCCGGGAACCACGACGGTCCCGATCGGATCGATGTGCTTCAGCGGATTCAGCGTCACCCGCCCGAGCATCCAGGCGGTCTGGTCGCCGAAGATCCTTGCCACATACCCGTGCGCGGCCTCGTGCAGCGCAATCGCCAGAACGACCGGTACCACCGCGAGCGCAACGGTCTCGAGCGAAAAATCCATTCGCGGGTATTTTACCTCAAGTTGACGTTCGTCCACCGGCCAGGCGCGCGGCGGGGTTCACGCTACGCCAAGCCGATGACCTCAGGATCACCGCCGCCCGTCCTGACAATGGCCCCCGGTTCGGTCACCAGGTCGACCACCGTCGTCGGCAGGCCTGCGCAGGGGCCGGCGTCGATGACCAGGTCGACGGCGCCTTCCAGGCGCTGGCGAATGACCGCCGGGTCGTGCTGCGGTTCCGTCGTGTCGGGCAGGATCAACGTCGTCGACAGGATCGGCTCCTGCAGCTCGGCGAGCAGCGCTCGTACCACCGGGTGATCCGGCACACGGATGCCCACGGTATTCCGCTTCGGGTTCTGCAGCCGGCGCGGAACTTCGCGCGTGGCCGGCAGCAGAAACGTGTAGGCGCCCGGAATGCCCTGGCGGATGACGCGGAACTGCCAGTTCGCCAGCCGCACGTAGCGTCCGGCGTCGGCGAGATCGCGGCAGACCAGCGTCAGAAAGTGCCCGTCGCCCAAGCCCCGGATGTGCCGGATACGATTGGCAGCCTCGGCGTCGCCCAGTTGGCAACCCAGCGCATAACTCGAGTCGGTCGGATAGGCGATGACGCCGCCGTCGCGCAGGATTTGCGCGGCCTGGCGGATCAACCGCGGCTGCGGATCCTTCGGGTGTACGGTGAAGAACTGGGCCATGAACGAGTCGCCTGCGCGTCGAATATATTATCCTCGCGAATTCGGTTTTCCCGGCGAATCCGCTGTGAGCTTCCTGCTGATGCGGCTAAAAGACGGCTCGTGGCGATGAGCGCAGGTCCGGTCCCGGGCTTCGCGCCGCACCCGCGGTCCTGGGGCTTCGCTGGACTGCTTGCGTCGCTGGCGATGCTCGGGCCCTTCGCGGTCGACATGTACCTGCCGGCGTTTCCGGCGATCGGCGTCGAGTTGGATGCATCGCCGATCAGCCTGCAGCAGACCTTGTCCGTCTACATGTTCGCCTACGCGTTCATGATGCTCTGGCACGGCGCGCTGTCCGACGCGCTCGGCCGACGGCCGATCGTGCTCGGCAACCTCGCCGTGTTTGCACTCGGCACGCTGGGCTGCGCGATCGCCGGCAACATCCAGTCGCTGTGGCTGTTCCGCGTGCTGCAGGGCCTCTCGGCGGGCGCCGGGCTGGTCGTGACGCGCGCGATCATCCGCGACCGATTCAGCGGCCCCGAGGCGCAGCGGATGATGTCGCAGGTGACGATGGTGTTCGGGCTCGGCCCGGCGCTGGCGCCGATCGTTGGCGGCGCGCTGCTCAACCTGCTGGGATGGCGCTCGATCTTCTGGGCGATGTTCGCGTGGACCATTGGCATGCTGGTACTGTGCTTTCGTGTGCTGCCGGAGACGCTGCCGGCGGCGCAGCGGCACGCGCTGCATCCGAGGGTACTGTGGCGCAACTATCGCGCAGTGCTCGGGCAACCGAAGTTCGCGTTGCTGGCGCTGGTTCCCGCGCTCAACTTCTGCGCGTTCTTCCTCTATATCGCCGCGGCGCCGGCGTTCCTGGTCGGCCTCCTCGGCGTGTCGACCTGGGGTTTCGCATGGCTGTTCGTGCCGATGATCAGCGGCATCATGATCGGTGCGTATCTGTCGGGCCGCCTGGCCGGCCGACTGTCGCCGAAGCGAACGATACGTGCCGGCTACGCGGTGCTGGGAGTTGCCGTCGTCGCCAATCTGCTCATCAGCAGCTTCGCGCCGCCGTTCGTCGCTTTGAATGTGCTGCCGATCCTGATCTACACCATCGGCTCCGGACTTATCATGCCAACCGTCACGCTGTTGCTGCTCGACCTGTTTCCGACCATGCGCGGGATGACGGCGTCGCTGCAGGGATTCGTGCAGTTCGCACTCGGCGGCGTGGTAGCGGGCAGCTTCGCGCCGCTGCTCGCGCGATCGCTGCCGTCGCTGGCGTGGGGAATGGCCGGCTTCACCGCCGCCAGCGTCACACTCTGGCTCGTCTACCAGCGCAGAGCACGCGCCACCTTGAAGGGATGGTCACCATGAGCGGCAAGCTGATCCGCACGTTGATGCTTGGTCTTGGCATCGCCCTCGTCGCCACCGGTGCGGTAGCGGCCGAGCTGCGCACGATCGAACTCACGATCGGTACGCACAAGCTTTTCGCCGAGGTGGCTGCAACGCCGCAAGCGCGATCGACCGGACTCATGAACCGCTTCAGCCTGAAGCCCGAGCACGGCATGCTCTTCGTGTTCGGGCGCGCCGAGCCGCAGGCATTCTGGATGCGCAACACCTTCATCCCGCTGTCGATTGCGTTTATCGCGTCCGACGGACGCATCGTCAACATCGAGGACATGAAGCCGCAGAGCGACGACTCGCATTGGTCCCGCGGACCCGCGCTGTATGCGCTGGAAATGCGCAAGGGCTGGTTCCACGAACGGGGAATCGGGCCAGGAGCACGGGTATCCGGCCTGCCGCCGCCGGCTCCGTGAGCCGCGAAGGCGTCGCGCCCGCATGCGGTGAGAGGTGGCGAAGTTCGCGTTGCATCGCCCTGATCGCAAATGCAATTCCATCATTTGCGCGACATTCCCATGTCATGGTGAGCACGCCGATACGGTCGGCGCTTCGACGATCGAATGACCGCACGTCGGCTGCATGTGCGCTACAAATTGAATACCGGTGAACGACCATCGCCTTAAGGCGATGGCTTCATTCGACGGCTCAAGCCGGTGAGAGTCGGCCTCGGGGCCGACCATCTCAGACCACCTTGAAATTGTCGTCCGGTTGCTCTGGCTTTTGATCTT
>JADYZP010000019.1 GCA_020853025.1 Burkholderiales bacterium | reverse complement strand
GGCGAACGACCGGCAGCGGGAGATTGCGGTGCGGACGCCGACGCGGGCGGAGCTGGGGTTGCCGGAGGCGGGGGTGGTGCTGTGCTCGTTCAACAACAACTACAAGATCACGCCGGAGGTGTTTGCGCTGTGGATGCGGCTGTTGCGGCAGGTGGAGGGGAGCGTGCTGTGGTTGCTGGAAGGGAATGCGGCGGCGCCGGTGAATCTGCGGCGGGAGGCGGAGGCGGCAGGGGTGTCGGGGGCGAGGCTGGTGTTTGCGCCGCGGGTGGGGCTGGCGGAGCACCTGGCGCGGCAGCGGGTGGCGGACCTGTTTCTGGACACTTTGCCGTGCAATGCGCACACGACGGCGAGCGATGCGCTGTGGGCGGGGCTGCCGGTGGTGACGTGTCTGGGGGGGACGTTTGCGGGGCGGGTGGCGGGGAGTCTGCTGAGGGCGGTGGGGATGGGGGAGCTGGTGACGTCGACGCTTGCCGAGTACGAGGCGCTGGCGCTGGAGTTGTTGCGCAGTCCGCAGCGCCGGAAGGCGGTGAAGGCGAAGCTCGAGGCGAACCGGTTGACGCAGCCGCTGTTCGACAGTGAGCGCTTTGCGCGGCACCTGGAGGCGGCGTACGCGACGATGTGGGAGCGCAGCCAGCGCGCTCTGCCACCTGCCGATTTCGCGGTGCCAAGCGCGTCGTGATGCGCATCCTGCCGGGCGCTGGGTCGATGTGTTGTAATGCGCAGCCGGGGCCACCTTCGCGGTCGCGCATCAATCCACGACGACAGGCACCGACGGCCTCTGCACGATGAGCAAGACCTGCTTTTTCACCATCGTTTCCAACAACTACCGGCACTTCGCGCGTTCGCTGGTGGCGAGCGTTCGCGCGCACGACCCCGATATCGACGCTTATGTCGCGATCTGCGACGAACCGCTTGTCGCGCCGGATTCGCGCGACGCCTTTACCGAAATTCCGATTCGCGAACTCGGACTGCCGCAGTTCGACCGCTTCACGTTCCAGTACACGATCCTCGAGCTCAACACCGCGATCAAGCCCTGGGTGTTCGCCGCACTGTTTGCGCGCGGCTACGAGCGTGTCATCTATCTCGATCCCGACATCAAGGTCTACGGCCGACTCGATCCGATACTCGCACGCCTCGATGCTGCGCAGATTGTGCTGACGCCGCACCTGACCGGCCAGCTCGACGACGGCAGGAAACCGACGGAGCTGCAGATCCTGCAGTCGGGCAGCTACAACCTGGGCTTCGTCGCCCTACGACGCACCGAGGAGACGCGGCGCTTTGTCGCGTGGTGGCAGGGCAAGCTCGAACGCGACTGCGTCGTCGATATCCCGCGCGGCCTTTTCACCGACCAGAAGTGGATCGACCTGGTGCCCGGCATGTACCCGGGTGTCGCCATCGAACGCGACAGCGGCTGGAACGTTGCGTACTGGAACCTCAAGCATCGTGTGCTGACCACCGATGACGACGGCCGGATCCGCGTCGACGGGCAGCCGCTGTTGTTCTTTCATTTCTCGGGGTTTACGCCGGGCGCCAGGCTCTTCAGCAAGCATCAGGATCGCTACACGATCGACGACGTGCCGCCGGCGGTGCGCGCATTGGCCGATGGTTACGCGCAAGACCTCGCCCGCAATGGGCTCGATGAATGCCGGCAGCTTGCCTATGCCTTCGGACGTTTGCCGAGCGGTGTTGCCATTCCGGATCTTGTCCGTCGTTGTTATCGAGAAGATTTTCCCTGGGATGAACCGCACCCCGACCTGTGGACCGCCGAGGGTGAGCGCTTCGTCGTCGATTGGCTCAACCGGCCGGCGCCGGCGCAAGGCCGCTCGCCGTGGCTGACGCGTTTGGCATTGGCACTCTATCGCACGCGCCCCGACCTGCAAGCCGCGTTTCCCGATGTCGGCGGCAAGCACGGCAAGAGCTACGCGCACTGGTTCGTCGAGCAATCGGCCGCGCAGGCGCTGCTCCCGGAGCTGTTCACCGCGCCGGTGCGTGCGGCGCTCGAAGGACGCCGCGGAGGGCAGGCCGCTGCCTTCGAGCCACGTGACGCATCAGCAGCGGGCATTCCGGCGGCGCACGCGGATGCGCTCGATGCGGAGGACAAGGGTCCGCGGCGCGGCGCGTACCGGGTCGCCTACCGCATCGCGTGGGGCATTCGCGGCATGGTCAAGCCGCTGACCACGCAGGCGTTCCGGCATCGCGTGCGGCATGCACTGTTGCGTCGCGCCTATTTCGACGATGACTACGAAACGCCGCCGCTGGTGACGCCCGCCGGCTCGACGACCGGTGCCGCCGGACCGCCGGTAGTGAAGTTTCCGGTGCACGTGCGTCGGCACGGTGCCATCGCGAATCCGGACGACGAAGGCGTCAACGTTGTCGGCTATCTCGCCGCGGAAAGCGGCATCGGCGAGTCGGCAAGGTCGATGCTGCGCATCATCCATGCTGCCGGCGTGCCGGTGGCTCCGATCAATTTTCGCGTCGGCAACATGTCGCGGATGCGCGAATCGATTCCCGGCGTGGCGGCGACCGAGCATTTGCACGCGATCAACCTGTTTCACATCAACGCCGACCAGATGTACGTCGCGCGCGACAGCCTCGGCGAGTCGCTGTTCGAAGGTCGCTACAACATCGGCTTCTGGGCCTGGGAACTGCGCGACTTTCCCGATGCCTGGCTGCCCGCCTTCGACCTGGTCGACGAGGTCTGGGTGCCGTCGTCGTTCTGCCAGCAGGCGATCGCCGTCAAGTCGCCGGTGCCGGTGTTGCGCGTCCCGCATTCGGTCACGGCGCCGCCGCCCGCGCCGGATCGTGCACGCTTCGGCATCGCCGCTGGCGACGTCGCGTTCTTCGCGATGTGCGACATCCTTTCCGTCCCCGAGCGCAAGAATCCGCTCGGTGTGGCCGAGGCCTTCGCCAGGGCGTTTCCCGGGTCGGAAGCCGTGCGGCTTTTCCTCAAAATCGGTAACCTGGAGTTCCAGCCGGATCTGAAGTCCCGGCTTGGCGAGCTCGCACGTGCCGACTCCCGCATCACGCTGCTCGAAGGCTATCTGGCGCGGTCCGACCTGTGGGCGCTGATGGCGAGCATCGATTGCTTCGTGTCGCTGCATCGCGCCGAAGGCTTCGGGCTGGGCATGGCCGAAGCGATGGCCTGCGGCAAGATGGTGATCGCCACGCCGTGGTCCGGTAACGTCGACTTCACACGCGTGGAAAATGCGTTGCTGGTCGACTACACGCTGGTCGAACTGCAGCGCGATCTGGGCCCCTACCGGCGCGGTCAGGTCTGGGCGGAGCCGGATCTGACATCCGCCGCCGATGCGATGCGAAAGGTCGCGCAATCGGCCGAGTTGCGCGCGCGACTGGGTGCGCGCGGACTCGCGACCGTAGCCGCGGAATTGTCTCCCGAGGCCCTGGCGCCGCTGGTTGCCACGCGGCTGCGCGCGTTGCATGCAGCACGAGCAAGGGGGCAACCATGAGCGAACGATTCCCGGGTTGCGCAACCCGCCGCGTACGCACGGGTGCGAGGATGCGCGCTGCCTTCGGAGCATTGGCTGGCGGAGGAAGCACCGGAGGCGACGCTGGGCGAGTCGCGGGCGCTTTTGCCGCCAAGACGCCATGGCGGGGGCCGCGTCAAGAGCGGACGATGGTTCAGGTTGCACGCATTCCACCGTGCGGATCCGACGCCCGGCTTTGCTATAATCGCGGTCTTGGCCAAGTAGCTCAGTTGGTAGAGCAGAGGACTGAAAATCCTTGTGTCGGTGGTTCAATTCCGCCCTTGGCCACCCAATGATTGCAAGGGGTTGGCGCTGTTCGCTGATTTCGTTTTTTTCTCCAGAGTAGCCCGATCGTAACCGCCGAGCAGTGGTGCGCAGGCGGCGCCTTCGCAAACGTCGCCGGATCAATCGGGGGCACCAAGCGCCCGCGGCCTTGCGTCAACATATCTATATGGGTATAATTTGCCATGACGGCGAGGCCTGCTGCTGAGTTGAAGCCGCGGGCATGGGTCGGCAGCGCGAAGAGGGATATGCTGGCGTTGCCAGAGGAAGTGATCGATACCTTCGGGTACGCTCTATATGTCGCGCAGGCGGGCAAGAAGCACGCAAATGCCAAGGCGCTACACGGCTTTGGATCTGCGGGCGTTCTGGAGATTGTCGAGGACTGTCGAGGGAGCGCGTACCGCGCTGTTCATACCGTGCGCTTCTCGGCCCTGGTGTTCGTATTGCACGTCTTTCAGAAGAAAGCCAAGCACGGAATCGCCACTCCGAGGCAGGACATGGAATTGATCAGGGAACGGTTGAAAGTGGCGGAGCAGATGGCGAAGGAGCTGGCAAGATGAGCAACCCCAAAGTGAAGGCCGTGGAAGTGGAGATGGGCACCGGCAACGTCTACGCCGATCTCGGATTTGCTGACGCCGACGAAATGCTGATCAAGGCCCAGCTCGTGAACAAGATTGCCGAAATCATCAAACGCACAGGTCTGACTCAGACTCAGGCCGCGCAGTTGCTGGGGATGCCTCAGCCCAAGCTTTCCAACCTGCTGAGTGGTCGGTTCCGCGGCGTTTCCGAGCGCCGATTAATGGACTGTCTGGTCAAGCTTGGACGCGACGTACAGATCGTCGTCAAAGCGGCGCCACGGTCGCGGAAAGACGGCCGGCTGTGGATAGTCTTCGCCTGAGCGACTTCCGACGCGTTGAACGATGGGTGTCGTGGCCATGTCGTAACTCTTCTTGGCTTCGATAGGCTCGGTCCAGCCTTCGTTCCGCTGCTCTCGAAATGCGGCGCGTGTTGCAAGAGCTTGATTAGCCGTCGGCCCGAGCGCATTCACAATCGTTGGACAGGACCCGCCATGAACGCCTTCCTTGCACGTCTTGCAGTAGGCATCTTCGTGATCGCGGCGACGGCGGGCCTCGCGGCGGCGCAATCGATGCCGGCGGTTCGCGTGGCGTCCAAGATCGACACCGAGGGGTCGCTGCTCGGGAACATCATCGTCCAGGTGCTGGAAGCCGAAGGCATCAAGGTCGAGAACAGGTTGCAACTGGGGACGACCAAGATCCTCCGCGGCGCGATCACTTCCGGCGAAATCGACATCTACCCGGAATACACGGGCAATGGCGCGTTCTTCTTCGGGGATGAAAATAATCCGACGTGGAAAAGCGCCAAGGCGGGCTACGAACGAGTCAAGGCGCTCGACTTCGAGAAGAACAAGGTCGTTTGGCTCGCACCGGCACCGGCCAACAACACCTGGGCGATTGCGGTACGCAAGGACGTCGCCGCCACCGACAAGCTCCAGTCGCTGGCCGACCTCGGCAGGTGGATTTCGGACGGTGGCCAGTTCAAGCTCGCGGCCTCGGCCGAATTCGTCGAGCGATCGGACGCGCTGCCGGCGTTCGAGGCGGCGTACGGTTTCAAGCTTGGCCAGGACCAGATCCTGATGCTGGCTGGCGGTGACACGGCGACGACCATCAAGGCTGCCGCTCAGGGAACGTCAGGCGTCAACGCCGCGATGGCCTACGGCACCGACGGCGCGCTGGCTGCTCTGGGTCTTGTCATCATGACCGATCCCAAAGGTATACAGCCGGTCTACGCGCCGGCGCCCATCGTTCGCGCCGACGTGCTGGCTCGCTATCCCCGGATCAAGGATGCGCTTGCACCGGTCTTTCGCTCGCTGGACACATCGACGCTGCAGGCGCTCAACGCCAGGATCGCCATCGAAGGCCAGGACGCGAAACAAGTCGCTGCCACCTACCTGAAGGCCAAGGGCTTCATCAAGTGACGGCTGGGCAGGCGCGGCGCGAAGCGACGCATCGGGAGGCTCATCCAGTCGTGAAGAACCGCGTTCTTCTGGTCCTCGTGATCGTCGCCGCGGCCACAGCCTGGGGCCTCGCGTTCCTGACCGTCGCTCCCAACCGCCTGCTGACCGGAACCGCGATCCCTCTCGCGCAAATCTCGACGCCGTGGCGCGATGCGCTTCTCCTGCCAGCGGTGATCCTTGTGCTGGGAGTGCTGCTGCCGCAACGAATGCGCACGCACGCGGTTGTCGGCGTTACCGCAGCGTTGTTGTTGTCGGGCCTCGTGTGGCTTGCCGGCGCCGAAGCGGCTCGCCTGGCGAAGACCGCGTCTGCGACGAGCCGGACTGCGCTTGGAGGTGGCTTTTGGCTACTCGCGCTCATCGCGTGGCTTGCCGCCGGCGATGCGATCGAGCGGCTTCGCCTCGGTCCGGTGGCCTCCGTCGTCGCTCATCTTTGCGTGCTGCTACCCGTCGTCGTGCTGCTGTTCGCCGGCGAACTCCAGCATCTTTCGCTGCTCAAGGAATACTCGATACGCAAGGACGTCTTTTTCGTCGCGCTGGCCAGGCACGTACAGATCGTGGTTGCCGCGCTGCTGCCGACGCTGCTGGTCGGCATTCCGCTCGGCATCGTTTTGTTTCGCCACACGAAGTCGCAGGCGAGCGTTTTCGCCGTGCTCAATGTCATTCAGACCGTGCCGTCGATTGCGCTGTTCGGTCTCTTGATGGTGCCGCTCGCGCTGCTTGCCACCGCGCTTCCGGGCTTGCGTCAGCTTGGCGTCGGCGGTATCGGCATGGCACCCGCGGTGATCGCGTTGATACTCTATTCGCTGTTGCCGATCGTGCGCAGCACGGTGGCCGGCCTCGCCCAGGTACCGCGACCGGTCGTCGACGCGGCCGTCGGCATGGGCCTGACGCAAGGGCAGGTGTTGCGCAAGGTCGAGTTGCCGATCGCGCTCCCGGTCTTCCTTTCCGGCGTGCGAATCGCCGGGGTGCAGGCCGTCGGCCTCGCGGTCGTTGCCGCGCTGATCGGGGCCGGGGGATTGGGCGCGCTCGTGTTCCAGGGTCTCGCCAGCGGCGCGCTCGACCTGGTTCTGCTCGGCGTCATTCCCGTCGTCGCGTTGGCGGTCGTGGTCGATGCCGTCTTCCGGATCCTCGAGAACCTACGCAGTACGCCGCGCGGATGATCAGCTTCGAGCATGTCGGCAAGGCGTTCGCCGGCAACGTCGCGATCGACGACCTTTCGCTGGCGATCGACGAAGGCGAGTTCATCGTCGTTATCGGCCCGTCCGGATCGGGCAAGTCGACGGTGCTCAGGATGCTGAACCGGCTGGTCGAGCACGATCACGGCCGCATCGTGTTTGCCGGTGAGGAGATCCGGCGCTTCAAGCCGGAGGTACTGCGTCGCCGGATGGGTTACGCGATCCAGTCGATCGGGCTGTTTCCGCATTGGACGGTGGAACAGAACATTGCGACGGTACCCGACCTGCTGGCGTGG
Organism: Burkholderiales bacterium; assembly: GCA_020853025.1. Lineage (GTDB taxonomy): Bacteria > Pseudomonadota > Gammaproteobacteria > Burkholderiales > Casimicrobiaceae > VBCG01. Next base: position 50,034 of record JADYZP010000019.1, on the reverse strand, counting down.
CCGCGGCCGCGCGTCCGCGATCGCGTCACCGAGTTGATGGAGCTTCTGAAACTCGCGCCGGAAACGTATCGCCGCCGCTATCCCCACCAGTTGTCGGGAGGTCAGCAGCAACGCGTCGGCGTTGCCCGGGCGCTGGCGGGCGACCCCGCGGTGCTGCTGATGGACGAACCTTTCGGCTCGCTCGATCCGGTCACCCGGGACTCGCTGCAACAGGAGATCGCCCGCATTCACGAGGCCTCGGGAAAGACCATCCTGTTCGTGACGCACGATATCGACGAGGCGCTGCGTTTGGCCACACGTATCGTGTTGCTCGACCGTGGACGGGTGGTTCAGGTCGGAACCCCGCGCGAGGTCCTCGCGCATCCCACCAGCAAGTTCGTCTCCGATTTCGTCGGCGGCAGCGACATCGGCATCAAACTCCTCGGTCTCGACACGGTGGCCGCGTACGTCCGTCACGGCGAGACCGCCGCCGGCGAGCCGATCGCGATGACCGCCAGTCTGCGCGAGGCGTTGTCGATGTTTGTCGTACGCCAAGTCGACCGGCTTGCGGTCGCCGACGACGAAGGTCGAACCGTGGGCGCGATTACCTTGTCCGACGTTGTGAAGCCGCGGCCGTGAGTCGCCACACCGAGCGGTTTTGCGAAGCAGGAGGCGAACCCAGATGAACGCTGACCGTCCGGCACGCCTTCGACTCATCGCACTCGCGCGCGATCCGCTGGCGTGGTTCACGGCCCTGCTGTTGCTTTTCGTGTTCGGCATGGACGAGTTGCGTCCTCTCTTCGCCGCAGCCTTTCCGACACTCGATCGGCCCATCTTCACGCAGGACAGCTTTCTCGCGCTGACCGTGGCGCATATCGAATTGGTGGCGCTGTCGAGCGCGGCAGCTGTGATCATCGGTGTCGGCGCAGGGATCTTCGTTACCCGATCGTGGGGACGGGAATTTCGCCCGCCGGTGGAAAGAATGGTCGCGATTGGGCAGACATTTCCACCGGTTGCGGTTCTTGCCGTGGCGGCACCCTTGCTCGGATTCGGCCAAGCGCCTGCACTGATCGCGCTGGCGCTCTATGGCCTGCTTCCCATCGTGCAGAATACGGTGGCGGGCATCGAGTCGGTTCCGGTCTCGGCGCGCGAGGCAGCCGAAGGCCTGGGCATGGGCGCGGCGCGTATCTTGCGGCGCATCGAGTTACCGCTGGCCATGCCGGTCATCATCGCGGGCATTCGCACGTCGGTGATCATCAACATCGGTACGGCGGCGCTGGCCTCGACGGTCGGTGCCAAGAGCCTCGGCACGCCGATCATCGTCGGCCTCGCCGGCTTCAACACCGCCTACATCATCCAGGGCGCCGTCGTCGTCGGCCTGCTGGCGATCGTCGTCGATCTCGCTTTCGAACGCCTGCTGCGCTTTGTCGACCGATGGCACGACAGTCCGGCGTCGCGCCGCACTCCGGTGCTCGCTGCGCATGGGTAGGCGCGTTCGCCTGGTCGCGATTCAGGAAGGAGCGGGCTGCAATGCACGATGCCGTGTTCCGATGGGTCGGTCGTCCAGCGGTGGCGTGCGGCGCCGCAGGTCAGCTCGCGAGCTCCAGCGTCTCCTTGCTTCCGAAGCCGCGCGCGTTGTCGATGAGGGTGATGCGCGCTGGTCGCAGCACATAGAAACCCGCTCTGGCGTAGGCCGCGCTCAGCGCCTCAGGTCCCTGCCCGAGTTCGTGCAGGAAAGCGTAGCGCTCCTCCATCACCGAGCGCGCACGCATGACGTCCGCATCCACGACAAGGCGCTGCGCGCACCCGGCAATCTGCAGCCCGCGTATCGTCCGGAAATCGGTGTAGTCGGGCGCGATCGTCGCCGCGACCCGTTGCTCTTTCTCGAGCGCGCGCGAATGGCGCACCGCCGGATCGGAGGTCCAGTAGAGCGTGAAGTCTGTGCGCGCGTACATGAGCGACGCGGCGTGCGCAACGCCGTCGGCTCCGGTGGCGAGCGTCATCACGTGGTGCGCATCGAGAAACGCCTGGATACGCACGGCGAGCGTGTCCGCAGCCATCGCCTGTGGTTTCAGTCGAGCGCGCCGGCGGCTTCGTGCGCGGCGACCTCTTCCGCGCTCATGCCGAGCAGCTCGCGCAAGACCTGCTCGGTATGCTCGCCCAGCAGCGGTGCGGCGCAGGTGATCTCGCCGGGAGTGTCCGACAAATCGAAGGCCGGAAAGCAGCACACCTGCTCGCCGAACACCGCATGCGGTTGGCGGCGCCACAGCCGGCGCTGCGCCAACTGCGGGTCGTCGAAGAGGTCGGCGACGGTAGCGACTGGATGCGCGTGCACACCGGCCGCTTGCAATCGACCGGCTGCGGCGGCGGCGTCCTGCGCGAGCGTCCACGCCGCGAGCGTTGCATCGAGCGCCGCAGCGTTCGCCTGCCGCGAGGCGAGTGTCGCGTAACGGGCATCGTTGGCGAGTGCGGCCTGGTCCATCGCCCGGCATAGCGAAGCGAACTCGGCGTCCGACCAGCAGGACAGCGCGATCCATCCATCGTCGCGCGCCGGATACGCGCCGTGCGGTGCGGCGGCCGTATCGGCGTTACCGCAGCGCTGCGCGATCTTTCCCGAACGGTGATGCTCGAACAACGCTCCGGCGAGAAACATCAACCCGCACTCGTATTGCGAGACGTCGATGCAGGCGCCCCGACCGGTCGCGCGCCGCCGTTCGAGCGCCGCGAGCACCGCGGACGCACCCAGCGTCGATGCGATGTAGTCGATATAGGGTCCGTAGAGCAGCATCGGCGGGCCATCCGGAAATCCGGTGAGATTGCACATGCCGGCGAGTGCAGTGAGCTGCGAGCCGAAGCCGGGCGTGTCGGCACGCGGTCCGGTCTGGCCCATGTTGCACGTCGACAGCATCACGAGTCGGGGATTCGTCGTCGCCAGCGTGTCGTAGCCCAATCCGACACGCGCCATCACGCCGGGGCGCATGTTCTCGATCACGACGTCGCACCAGTCGACGAGGCGGCGCGCGAGCGCGATGCCCTGCGCGTTCTTGAGGTTCAGCGTGATGTCGCGTTTGGAATCGTTGAAGTGGGCGAAGCAGCCGCTCGAGTTGATGCCCGGCTTGCCGTCCGCAAACGGCGGGTATTGCAGCCGGAAGCCATCGGGTCGCGCCCTGGACTCGACGTGGACGACGGTCGCGCCGTAGTTGGCGAGCAGCTTGCCGATATGCGGGCCGGCCGCATAGCCGCCGAACTCGACGACCTTGACGTCGGCGAGCGCCTGCGCGGTCACGTCCGCTTCACTTGTCCGACCGGCGCCGCCGGGGTGCCGCCTGCTCGAAGTGCTGCGCGTTTGCCGTCGACGATCGCGAAGCATCCGCAATGGCGCTCGATGCGGCCATCGGGTCCGGCAATGTCCTGCCAGAAGCCGCGCGCCGCGAGCTGCGCATCGGAGGCCGTATCGGCGACGTCGGCGACCGGATAGCCGAGCATTTCGCGGCGATGCCCTTCGTCGAGGAACTCCCGCTTGCCGATGCCGGCGAGGAAACGCGCAATCGGCGCTTCGATGTCGTCGACCTCTTCCTGCGTGACGCCGGTCGGGCTCCACTTTTCCCAGTCGATCGACGCCAGCGCGCCGAGCTCCGCGCCGCTTGCGCGCATCCACGCCACGAGCTGCTCGTTGGTGCGGCGACCGGCCACGCCGCCGTAGAGAATGAAGTTGATGTAGCCGTCGCGGCAGGGCCAGAATACGCGAAACCGCGCGCCGGTCACCGAACGCCCGGTCATGTAGGCGCCGGCGCGCGTCGGCGTCTGGCCCTGTACGCTGACGAACGCCGGCGCGTGCGAAAGTGCGGTGATCACGGCAGCCTGTGCCGAAACGTCGACCTGCTGTCCGCGGCCGCTCGCTGCGCGATGGTGAAGCGCGACCAGCGCGCCGATCGCGGCCTGTGCACCGGTCCACGCGTACGCCTGCGGCGCACTGACGCGCAGTGGTGTCTTGCCGGGTTCGCCGGCGAGCGACATCGCGCCGCCTGCCGCCATCAACTCGATGTCGCTTGCCTGCCATCCGGACTTCGGGCCCATGAGGCCGAACGGCGTGATCGTAACGACGACGAGCCGCGGACAGCGTGGCGCGAGTCGCGCGTAGTCACAAAGACGCGCGGCGGCGGCGCCGGGGACGGGGGTTGCGAGCAGGATGTCGCTGGCTGCGGCGAGCGCATCGAAACGCTCGCCATCCGCCGTACGCTCGAAGTCGAGTTCGACCAGCGTCTTGTTGACGTTCAGCGCGCGCCACTCGGCGTCGACAAGATCGGCGCCAGGCGCCTCCACCTTGGTGACGTCGGCGCCGAGGTCCGCCAGCACCCGCCCGGCCAGCCATCCCAGGCGGTCGGTGGCGTCGAGAACGGCAATGCCGCCAAGCATGGCGTCGTGGTCAGCTCGCGGGCGCTTCGCTTGCTCGCCTAGCGCCCGGTCCTGGCGAGCGACAGCACCCAGCCTTCCATGCGTGCACGCGCCCTGGCAACGTCGTCCTTGGAGAAGAAGTCCTCGGGCTTCACGCGGTCCACCGGGTACACCGGGCGATGGAAATCGTCCTCGTAGCCGAAGGGCACCGTCGCGTCGATGCCCATGCCGCCCTCGAACTGCGTGTTCGACGCGGTCCAGGCCTTGTCGCCCGCCGTCATGCGTTCGGCCGGCATGAACGTCTGGCCACGCCCGCCCGGAATCGGGTTGAGGATGTCGGTGCGCGGATTCACGCGCGTGGTGAGGCACCACATGATGTCGTCCATCGAGTAGATGTCGACGTCCGGGCTCACCGCGATGGCCAGCCGCATGCCCTGCGAGCAGGAGAGAATCGCCGACAGGAAGTTGCGTTGCCAGCCTTCCTCGATCTGGTTGCGCTTTTTCACCTGGATGATGCAGCCGCCCCAGTCGGTCATGCTGTACGGGATGTGCACGTCCTGGATGATGCCGGGCTGCAGCCGTTCGCAAAGCTCGTAGATCGCCGCTTCGCGTACCGTCGTGTCGATGTTGCTGTCGTCGAAGGTGTGCACGCCTAGCGGGAAGATCACGGGCTTCGACTCGAGCTTGCGCATCGTGATCGCCGATACGTGGAAGGTCGGCGCCTTGTAGGCCTTGCCCATATAGCCGGCCCACTCGGGGTGGAAGAAGGTCTTGCCCTGCACGCCGGCGGCCTCGGCCTCGGCGGTCTCGTAGCGCTTGTCGCGCGGGTGGATGTGGCCCTCGAGCACGTACTCGCAATCGGCGAGCGCCAGGGCATCGACCGTGCGCGCCTTGACCAGCCGGATCGGCGAACCCTGCACCGCGCCGGCGATGCCAATCTCGTCGCAACCCTTGGGCAGGATCACGTAGTCGAACCCGGCGCCCGCGAGCAGCGTGCAGGCCGGCGGGACGCCGAAGCACATGGTGATCGGGATCGGCTTCTCGTCCTTGTAGTGCTCGGTCAGCACTTGCCACATGTGCGAACCCGGGGAGATCTGGAACGTCCCGACGTTGCCCCAGCGAAAGTTCATGCGGTTGTAGCCCAAGTCCGAGCCGCCGTCGAAATAGTCGCCGGTGATGCAGCGGATGGCCGACCCGATCGTCAGTTCGGGCTCGAGCGCCGTGTGACGGATCGCCGTGATCCACTTGTTGACGTCGAGATCGTCGGTGATGACGTGCTCCTGGCACGGTGCGTCCTTCTGCGCGATCTCGACCGGCCTCAACGGACGAGTGAGCGCGCGGGCAAGCTTGCGCGTGCGGTCGGTCGGGCCGTCCCAGCCGAAGTAGCGGTCGACGATGCGCATATCAGCAAAGAGATTGGTGATCGCGCGCGCGTGCGGCTTGCCCTTCACCTTGTTGAAAAGCATGGGCAGGCTGCCGTCGAAATGCTTCTGCAGGCCGGTGATCTCGAGATCCGGGTCGACCTCCTTGTCGGTCTCGATCAACAGCGACTCGGCGCGCAGCCACTCGATGGTGGCACGCAGGCTCGTGATGTTCTCGGTGTGGCTGGTGGAAACGGGCTTCATGGCGCTGCTCACGATCGATCCTCCTTGGTGGGGTTGGTCTTGCACCGCGCCGCGGATTCGCGATGCATCTCGCCGTTCCAGCGCTTTGCGAAATCGGCCTCGATGCCGAACTGGTCGAGCATCCGTGCGACGATGTGGTCGACCATGTCGTCGAGCGACTGCGGGTGATTGTAGAAGGCCGGCATCGGCGGCATGATGGTCACGCCCATTCGCGCGAGCTTGAGCATGTTCTCGATGTGCACTTCCGACAGCGGCGTCTCGCGCACCAGCAGCACCAGCCTGCGGCGCTCCTTGAGTATCACGTCGGCCGCGCGATGCACCAGGTGGTCGCCGGTGCCGTGCGCGATGGCCGCCAGCGTGCGCACCGAGCAGGGCGCGATCACCATGCCCTCGGTGAGAAACGAGCCCGACGACACCGAGGCGCCCATGTTGCCCTGTTCATGGCAGACGGCGGCCAGGTTGCGGACCTGCTGCCCGGTATAGGACGTCTCGTGCTCGAGCGTCTGCAACCCCCACTTGCTGATGACCAGATGCGACTCGACAGCGGCCGCCTGCAGCGCCTGCAGCAGCCGGACGCCGAAAATGGCGCCCGTCGCGCCGGTGATGCCGACGATCAGGCGTTTCCTGGGTGGATTCATGTGTCCGACATGCGGAATCTTGACGGCATTTGCAAAAGGCGTGTCACGAAGAGTAGATTTAGCCGCATTCTTCGACTTCGGGCAACCTGGGGGTCGAGAAATTGATTCCAGAATATGGAACAACGAGCCATCAACGCTTCCCGCCAGGACACGCCCACCGTGCGCGAGCCGGACGCCACGGCACGCGGCTCGGGCACGCAGTCCATCCAGCGTGCAGTGGCCGTGTTGCGCATCCTCGCCTCGCGCGGCCATGCCGGCCTGCGGCTCGCCGAGATCGCACGCCACCTGCGGCTCGAGCGACCGACCGCACATCGCATCCTGAAATGCTTGTGCGAGGAGGGCGTCGCGGCACAGGATCCGGCGTCGCGACGCTATCACCTGGGCCATCTCGCTTTCGAGCTGGGTCTCGCGGCTGCACCTCAGTTCAGCCTGCGGGAGCTCTGCGCCCGGTCGCTGACGCGTCTCGCCGAGCTATCGGGAGACACGGTGTTCCTGACGGTACGCAGCGGTTACGACGCCGTGTGCATCGACCGCCGCGAAGGCACGTTTCCGATCAAGGCGCTGCTACTGGACATCGGCACACGCCGGCCGCTCGGCATCGGCGCCGGCGGTCTCGCGCTGCTCATGCCGCTTGCCGACGCGGCGGTCGACGAGATTCTGCAGGCGAATGCAACGCGTCTTTCCGCCTACTCCGGACTCACTGTGCCGCGCCTCGCCGCTCTCGTGAAGCGGGCCAAGGGTGCAGGCTATGCGCTCAACGACGTGCATCATACGCATGGAGCCGTCTCGCTTGCATTGTCGATTCGTACGCGCTTCGGAGACCCCTTCGCCGCCATCAGCATCGGCGCGATCGAGGCGCGCATGTCGCTGGCGCGCCGGACAGAGCTCGTGGTACTGCTGCGCAATGAAATCGACGAACTGGAGCGTATGCTTGCGGGATTGGCGCGCGCCAATCAGGATCGAGGAAGTCGTGATGAACTCTGAGCCCGTCAAATCGCATCGGCCGACGCAGCACGGACTGGCCGGCGAACGCTGGTTTGCCGGATTGTCCGATCTGTCGCCGGCGTACTTCGGCATGGTCATGGCTACGGGCATCGTCTCGCTCGCCGCGCATCTTTCGGACATGCCGACCATCGCGAACGGCCTCTTCGGGCTCAATATCGTCGTCTACACCGTGCTGTGGGTGCTGACCGTGCTGCGCATGCTGCGCTACCCGCGGCGTTTTTTCGGCGACATGATCGATCATTTGCGTGGCCCCGGATTCTTCACGACCGTCGCCGGGACCGGGGTCCTCGGCAGCCAGTGCGTGCTGCTCGTGGCCAACTTCCACGTCGCAGCCGTCCTCTGGGGCCTGGCAATCGTGTTGTGGGTCGCCGTGACCTACACGATCTTCACGGGCTTTGCCGTCAAGACGAACAAGCCCACCCTCGACAAGGGCATCAGCGGCGCCTGGCTGCTCGCGGTCGTGTCGACGCAATCGATCGCCGTGCTGAGCGCGCTGCTCGCGGCGCACGTCGGGCAACCCTACAAACTCGAGATCAACTTCTTCGCGCTGTCGATGTGGCTGTGGGGCGGCATGCTCTACATCTGGATGATGTCGCTGATCTTCTACCGCTACAACTTCTTCCCGCTGGCGCCAGGCGATCTGGCGCCCCCGTACTGGATCAACATGGGCGCGATGGCGATCTCGACGCTGGCCGGATCGCTGCTCATCATCAACGTGGCCGACGCGCCGTTCCTGCTCTCGCTCCAGCCCTTCATCAAGGGCTTCACGGTCTTCTACTGGGCGACCGGCACCTGGTGGATACCGATGCTGTTGCTGCTCGCGCTGTGGCGCCACGTCTACATGCGTTTCCCGCTGAAATACGACCCGCTCTACTGGGGCGGCGTCTTTCCGCTCGGCATGTACGCGGTCAGCACGCACGAATTGATCGAGGCGATGGGTTTCGATTTCCTCGACTTGCTGCCGCAAACCTTCGTCTACATCGCGCTCATCGCGTGGACGGCGACCTTTGTCGGGCTCGTGCTGAGCCTGTTGCGCCGCTTCGGCGTGATCGCGTCCCCGGTCGCGCCGCAATAGCGGCTTTAGTGTCGCGCGCCGCCGCGAGCGCCGCGCTTGCCGCGCAAGGTCTCCGAAGGAAGTTCGCCGAACATCCTCTTGAAGTCGGTGACGAAGTGGCCGAGGTGCCAGAATCCCCAGCGCGCAGCGATGTCAGCCACGGTGTCGCCGGGGCACGTTGCGGCCTTCAGGTCGCGCCGCACGCCGTTCAGGCGCATCGCGCGTAGAAACGCCACAGGATTGATGTCCAGCACGTCCTGGAAGCTGTACTGCAGCGTGCGGCGGCTCACGCCAAGTTGACGGCAGAGGTCGGCAACGGTGATCGGCTCGGCAATGCAGGATTGCATGAGAGCCTTTGCAGCGTCGACGACGTGGCGTCTTCCCGCGCAGGCCGACGTGGCCTTCGGCGCACCGGTGTCGTCGGTGACGACGGCGACCACCGCTTTCAGCATCGACTCCTCGAGGACGCGCTGCGTCTGGCGATACTGGAGCGCGGTCGGATTGACTTCGAGCGACTGCAGTACCGACATTAGCAACCGGCGAAATTCGGACAGGCGCGCGGTCCCGGGCCTGAATACCCGTTGGCCGGCGAGTGCAACGGCAAGATCGCAGTGCTCGACCTGGCGTGCGTGCGCATCGAGCGCGTTCTCGTCGACGACGAGCCCCAGGATCTCGAAGTCGCGCGGCGTGTAGAAGTCCAGTTCATCGGCGGAACCGAGCGTCACCAGCGCGTCGGTGTCGACGGCTTCGCCGCGGAAGCGGGCCGGCCCTTCCATCCGGAGCGGCAGGCCGATCGCGCGCGATCCGATCCACGGCGCGCCGGCCTCGTGCACCGCCTGGTTGGTCGACTCGCGGAACACCTGAACACCGCCGAAGCGCGTCTCGTGCAAAGCGCCGACGAAGCGCCCCGGCGTCATCTGCTCGTAGACCTGGTTCCACTCGCGAAGGGAAGCCGCCTGTTCCTCGATGTCCGAGCTGGTCTTGCGCGTGACCGAGAACGACGCGATGTCGGCGCCGCGCCCATGACGCGCCGATACCTCATCCGCGACGTACGCCACTGCCGGGGCCATCAGCGGCCCGCCGGATCGTGCATCTTGCGTTCCTCCTTGACGTGCGGCACAGGCGATCTCGCGCCGCCCTTGCCGATGACCGCCTACGGTCGCGCCAACCATCTCTCGATTCCTTGATGTGGCACAAGAACCCGTGCTCGCGATTGCCGATTTTGGATAACGGCCGCTGAACGGAGCGGCAATACTCCACGTCACGCGCGCGCCGTACCAACCGCAATCCGCGTCACCGCGCACCGTCGATCCCGGCCGCATGTCCGGGATGTTGCGTCGCAACAAGACGTACGAGGTACGCGGGGCAACTTGCCAAGCGGCCGCACCGAAGCATCGGAACGAGCAGCAAGAGGGGAGATGGAATGGGAATGAACCGCAAATACGCATCGTTCGCGCGTGCCAGCCGGCTTGCGCTCGCCCTGACCGTCGCGCTGGCGCCCGCCGCGCATGCCGCGGTCACCGAGCAGGAAGCAGCACAACTCGGCAAGTCGCTGACGCCGGTCGGCGCCGAGCGAGCGGCAAACAAGGACGGCACGATTCCCGAGTGGAAGGGCGGGGTGACCAGCGCTCCCGCGGGCTGGAAGCCGGGGCAAAAGCGCATCGATCCCTTCGCGGCCGACAAGCCGCTGTTTGCGATCGATGCGTCGAACGTCGACAAGTACAAGGACAAGCTGTCCGAAGGCCAGGCGGCGCTCATCCGCCAGATCAAGGGCTACCGGATGGACGTCTACCCGACGCGGCGAAGCTGCGGGTTCCCGGATTTCGTCTACGAGCGCACGAAGTCCAACGCGCGCGAATCGCGGCTCGCCGCCAACGGCTGGGGTCTCGAGAAGGCTATCGGCGCCGCGGTCGTGTTCCCGATTCCGAAGACGGGCGCCGAGGCGGTGTGGAACCACAAGATCCGCTACATGGGAGAGGGGCGCATCGAGCACTACGCGACGATCTTCTCGAACAAGGATGGCAACTTCACGCCGCTGGTGCAGGACCAGTGGGCGTGGATACCGTTCCATTCGCCGAAGAACAAGGGCGTCGAGGAGGTCGATGGCGTCGAAATGAAGCTGCTCAACGTCGTCGTTTCGCCGGCCGCCCGCGCCGGCGAAATGATCCTCGCGCACTGGTTCTTCAACGAGCCCTCCGACGCGTGGCTCTACTTCCCGGGCCAGCGCCGCACGCGCCGCGCGCCGAGCTTCGCCTACGACAATCCGGTGCCGGGCTACGAGAACCTCGAGACGGTCGATGCGTACCCGATGTATGCCGGCGCAATGGACCGCTACGACTGGAAGCTCGTCGGGAAGCAGGAGCTCTTCCTCCCGTACAACAGCTTCAAGCTGATCGACAAGAGCCGCACCTACAAGGATGTCTATCTAGGCGAATTCGTCAATCGCGACCTCATGCGCTACGAGCTGCACCGCGTATGGAAAGTCGAGGCGACCGTCAAGAAGGGGATGCGTCACCAGATCGCCAAGCGCGTGTTCTATCTCGACGAGGACAGCTGGGCGCTGATGGTCGCGGACAACTACGATGCGCAGGGCAAGCTGTGGCGCGTGCAGGAATCGAGCATCTTTCCGGCGCCCGAGCTGCCGGCCTGCGTCGGACAGGAACTGGTCTCCTACGACCTGTCGGTAGGCCGCTACATCGCCGAGAACGCGACGCAGGAGCGGCCCGAGAGCGATTGGCTCGCCGGCCGCGACGGCCGGATCGATCCGCGGAAGTTCAATCCCGACGAGTTGCGTCGGATGGGCGAACGCTAGACGCCACGAGGCGCCGCGACTGGTCTCGCGGCGCCGCCCGGACGACCAACAGGTTCCAGGGGAGAAAACATGAACGGAAGGACTCACTTCGCGCCGCGAATCGCCCGCAGCACGTTTGCGCTCGCCATGGGCTGCGCCCTGGGCATCGCAAGCTCCGCGGCGCTCGCAGTGGAATTCGAGACGGAGAACGTCAAGGGGACCTTCGACTCGACGATCTCGTTCGGCATGCAGTGGCGCATGTCGGGAACCGATTGCCGGTTCGTCGGCAACGACAACGGCGGCTGCGTGCCGATCACGGGAACGCTGGGTGAGCTAGTCAACGGTCCGGGCTACGGTTCGACGTCACCCCCCGACTTCAACTACCTGCAGTCCGACAACGGCAACCTGAACTACAAGAAGAACCAGTTGATTTCCGCGGCGCTGAAGGGTAACCACGAGCTCTCGCTCCACTTCAAGGACGGCTGGAGCGCACTCGGGCGCTTCACGTGGCTCTACGACCCTGCCGTCGACCAGACCGAGCGCACGCCGCTCGCCTCCGACGCGAAGCGGGTCGCCGCGCAGGACGTCACGCTGCTCGATCTCTGGGTCGCGAAGACATTCGAAATCCAGGACATACCCGGCAAGATCAAGGTCGGCAACCAGGTGCTCTCCTGGGGCGAGGACATCTTCATCTACGGCGGTATCAACGTCATCAATTCCTTCGATCTCACGCGTGCGCACAAGGCGGGCGTCCAGCTCAAGGAGATTGTCCGGCCCGCCCCGATGGCGTCGTTCAACCTCGGCGTCAGCAAGACCTGGAGCGTCGAGGGTTTCTGGCAGTTCGGCAACGTCAACTTCCGTTTCGATCCCGTGGGCACGCCGTTCTCGATCGGCGACGTGATCGGCAACGGCCAGATGTCGGCGTTCATCCCGAGCTCGGTCCTGGGCGAGCCTCCCGGAACCGTCGGCGACCCCGGCACCGTCAGCAATGGCGCGATCATTCCCGCGGGCCAGCGCTTCACGATGGACGACCTCATCGCCGCCGGGACCGTCGTTCCGGCAAAACCGACGCAGTCGGCGCCGGATCTGAACCAGTTCGGCTTCGCCGCTCGCTGGAAGCCCGAGGATTTCAACGCGGAGTTCGGCTTCTACTACATCCACTACAACGACAAGATCCCGTTCCTCGGATTCGTCAACGATCCATCGTCGATCACCTGGAACCCGTTCGGGCTCGGCTATTTTCTCCAGTATGGCAAGAACCGCGACCTGTTCGGCGCCTCGGCAAACGGCAACATCGGCGACTGGGCGGTCGGGGCCGAGGTGTCGTATCGGCCGCGCGACGGCGTCGCCATCGATCCGACGGTGCCGCTCCAGGGTCCGTACTGCGTGTTCTGCGGCCCGGGGGAGGTCAACGGCTACGTCGACTTCCAGAAATGGCAGGCGCACTTGACGGCGATCTACCTGCTGGGCCCCTCCGGCGACCTCGGGTGGGTGCTGCGCGGGTCCGGTGCCGCCGAAGGCACGCTGCTGTTCGAGATCGCGACCGCGTACTACCCGGACCTCGATCTGTCCGGCAAGTACCCGATCCTCCTGCCCAACTACGAGCTGCCGAACAAGTGGTCGACCGGCTTCGTAACGTCGTTCAACCTCGTCTACCCGCACATATTCGGCAGTGCGGTGAACATGACGCCGCAGATCGACTTCCTGTACGACATCAGCGGAACGAGTCCGAACACGATTCCCTTCGTCGAGGGCAGAATCGCCGTCACGCCGTCGCTCAACTTCGAGTATCTCAACAAGTGGCGGGCGTCGATTTCGTATACGAGCTTCGCCGGCGGCGGCACCAATAACCTGATGGCCGACCGCGACTACCTCGCCGTCACCGCCTCCTACTCATTCTGATCGTCGCCTGCATCCCGGCTGCGCCGGGGTGCAGGCTCCGGCGGGCCGCCTTCCTCATCCATGCTCGCCCGCCTCGTCGCCCGCCTCGAAAACCTGTTCTTCGCGCACCGCGCGGCGACGCTCGCGGTGCTGGCGCTGGTGACCATCGTGATGGGCGTGTTCGCCGTGCAGCTGCGCATGTCCGCGGGCTTCGACAAGCAGCTGCCGCAGGAGCACGAGTACATCAAGACGTTCTACGAGTATCGCGACCAGGTCTTCGGAGCGAACCGGATCATCGTCGTCGTCCACGCGAAGAGCGGCGACATGTGGAGCGTGCCGTTCCTTCGCAAGTTGAACGACGTGACGCAGGCGGTGATGTTCATGCCCGGCGTCGACCGGCGCACGGTGAGTTCGCTGTGGACCCCGACGACGCGCGTGCTGGAGATCACCGAGGAAGGATTCGAGTCCGAGGATGTGATCGGCGGCGATATCACGCCCGATGCGCTGACACCCGAGAAAATCGCGAGAATCCACAGGAATGCCATCGTCGGCGGCTATATCGGGCAGCTGGTCGCCAACGACAACTCGGGTGCGATGGTCGTCGCCGACCTCCTCGACAGCGATCCGGTCACCAAAAAACCGCTCGACTACCTGGACCTCGCCTCCCGTCTCGAGCGCGAGATCCGGCAGAAGCACGAAACCGCGGACTTCGAGATCCAGATCATCGGCTTCGCGAAGCAGATCGGCGACATCGCCGAAGGCGCGAAAAGCGTCGCCTGGTTCTTCCTGCTCGCCTTCGGGCTCACCGCACTGTCGGTCTGGGTCTACTCGCGCTCGTGGGCGCTCACCGCGCTGGCGCTGCTGTGCTCGCTGGTGTCGGTCGTCTGGCAGTTCGGCACTCTGACTTTGCTGGGCTACGGACTCGATCCGCTGGCGGTGCTCGTGCCGTTCCTCGTCTTCGCCATCGGGGTGTCGCACGGCGTCCAGCAGCTCAACTACATCTCGAAGGAAGTCTGCACCGGCGTCGGCACGATGACGGCGGCGAGGCGCAGTTTCACGGGGCTCCTGATCCCCGGTGCGATGGCGCTGGTGACGGCGTTCGTGGGCTTCGCCACGCTCACTTTGATCCCGATTCCGATGATTCGCGAACTCGGCATTACCGCGGCGATCGGCGTCGCGTACAAGATCGTCACCAACCTGGTGATGCTGCCGGTGGCGGCCTCGTACATCCGCTTCGACGATCGTTACGTCGGTCGCGTCAACAAGCTGCGCGAGCGGCGCGGCCGCTGGATGGGGGTGCTCGGACGCGTCGCCGAGCCGCGCAATGCGGCGATCGGCACGCTGGTGTGCGCCGTGCTGTTCGCCACCGCCTGGCACCAGAGCCAGGGCCGGCACGTCGGCCACCTGCGGCCGGGCGCGCCGGAGTTGCGCGCCGACTCGCGCTACAACCTGGACGCGGACCGGATTGTCGAGAAATTCGACCTGGGGCTCGACGTGCTGTCGGTCGTCGTCGAGACGCCGAAGGATGGCTGCTACGACCATTCGGTCATGGAGTACCTCAATCAGTTCGACTGGCAGATGGCGAACGTTCCGGGCGTCGTTTCGGTGGCCTCCGCGGCATCGCTCGCCAAGCAGGCGTTTTCCGGCTTCAACGAGGGCAACCCGAAATGGGCGGCGCTGCCGCGTGACCCGAAGTCGCTCGCCAACGCGATCAGCCTCGCACCCGAGGGCTCGGCGCTCTACAACCCCGGCTGCACGGTGCTCCCGGTCCACCTTTATCTCGCCGACCACAAGGCGACGACGATCAAGGCGGTCACCGACGCGGTCAAGGCGTTCCGCGAAGCGAATCCCGATCCGCGGCTGCGCGTGCGACTCGCGAGCGGCAACGTGGGCGTGCAGGCGGCAACGAACGAGGTGCTGGAGACCACCGAACTCAAGATGATGCTGTACGTTTACCTGACGATCGTCGCGCTGGTCTTCTTCACCTACCGGGACTGGCGCGCCATGGTCGCGTGCTGCCTGCCGCTGACGCTGGCGACGCTGCTCGGCTACTGGTTCATGAAGGCGCTCGACATCGGGCTGACCGTGGCCACGTTGCCGGTAATGGTGCTGGCGGTCGGGATCGGCGTCGACTACGCGTTCTACATCTACAACCGCCTGCAGCTCTATCTCGCGCAGGGCGTCGACATCGTGACGGCGTTCAAGCAATCGCTGCGCGAGACCGGAATCGCCACGATCTTCACGGCGCTGACGCTCTCGGTCGGCGTCGCCACGTGGTCGTTCTCGGAGCTCAAGTTCCAGGCGGACATGGGCCTGCTGCTCACGTTCATGTTCATGGTCAACATGCTGATGGCGATCACGCTGTTGCCGTCGCTGGCCGTGATGCTCGACATTCTGATTCCGCGGCGGCGTCCGGTGCGATCGCCGCTACTCTCCCACTGATGCGCTGGCCGCCATGTTCGACCGACTGCTTGCTCTGCTGAAGACATCGCCGACCCCGATGCCCGATACCGTCGGCGCGCCGTTCCAGCGGCGGGAGATCGCCGTCGTCACGCTGCTGGTCGAAATGGCGCAAAGCGACCGGACGCTGGCAACCGGGGAACTCGTCACGGTCGAGCGCATCGTCCGCGAGCGTTTCGGCCTCGATGCGGCCACCGCCGGACGCTTGATCGCCGCGGCACGCGCCGAACTCGACGCCGCGCTGGAAGACTGGGTCTTCGCCAACGCCGTGCGCGAGGGCTTCGACGCACGCGAGCGACTCGAGATCGTCGAACTCCTGTGGGAGGTCGTCTACGCGGACGGGAAGCTCGCGCGACTCGAGGAATCGCTGATGCGCCGGGTCGCCAACGAGATCGGGATCGGCGAGGTGGAGCGCGAAGCCGCGCGGGCGCAGGCGTTCGCGCGCAGCAAACGCTTGCGTGGCGGCACGCCGGGCGCGGCGGAGGCCGAATGATCGCAGGCGTGACGCGCCTTCGACTTGGCTGCCTGCTCGTCTTCGGGTCGGTGACGGCGCTGCTGGCGTCGGCACAGCCCGCACCCGCCGAGCCTGCGCCGATGACCGCTTTCCGCGCGGTGCACGCCACCAAGGCACCGCTGCTCGCCCTCGCGCACGCGGGAGCGCGCCTGGTCGCGGTCGGCGACTGGGGCGTGATCCTGCTGTCCGACGACAACGGCAAGTCCTGGCGCCAGGCGAAGTCGGTCATGGCGCGATCGATGCTGACCTCCGTGAGCTTCATCGATGCGCTGCGCGGCTTCGCGGTCGGACACGGCGGTACCGTGCTCGAGACGAGCGACGGCGGCGAGACCTGGACGCGCAATCACGACGCCGGTGCGGACGTCGCGCTGCTGACCGTCTGGTTCGCGAATGCAGATCACGGCATCGCCGCAGGCTCATTCGGCTTCGCGATCGCAACCGACGATGGCGGCCGCACGTGGCGCGAGTTCGCGCCGGGCGAGGGCGACAATCGCGACCGGCATTTGAACGCGGTCTTCGCGCTGCCCGGCGGGCCGATCTTCATCGCCGCCGAGGCGGGCACGATATTTCGCTCCGGCGACGGCGGCAAGACCTGGATCACCTTGCACCCCCCCTACGAGGGCTCGCTCTGGGGCGGCATCGCGCTCGAGGACCGCGGCGTGCTCGTCTACGGCATGCGCGGCCACGTGCTGCGCTCGCCAGACGAGGGCAAGACCTGGATCGACGTGCCGACCGGAACCGATCAGTCGTGGACCGCCGGCCTGCAGGCCGCCGACGGAACGATCGTGCTCGTCGGCCTGGGCGGTGCGGTCGCGAGGAGCTCCAATGACGGGCGCGCGTTGCGGACGACGATCCGCCCGGAGCGCCAGACCTTTTCGGCCGTAACGATCGGCCAGCCGGGACAGCTCGTCGTTGCCGGGCTCGCCGGCATCGCCATCCTTTCGCTCTCTGCCCCGTGAATGGCCGCGGTCCTGACTGCCTTTGCGCTTCCTCTCCCCACTACTACACATCGGAGACACCCCATGGACATGAAAACCCGCTACCCGGTCGGTGAAGCCGCGACCCGCTTTCTCGCGGCACCGCAAGAAATGCTGATCGGCGCCGACTGGGTCGACGCCGCCGACGGCAAGCAGCTCGAGGTCCGCAATCCCGCCGACGGCGAGGTCTTCGCGCGGGAGCCCGCGGGTGGAGCGGCGGACATCGATCGCGCGGTGCGTGCGGCACACGCCGCGTTCGACATGTTCACGGAGACCAAGTCCGTGATGCTGGCGGTGTGAGCCGCCTGTTCCAACGGAGATCCCGGATGCGACACGACTGGATGGCACCGCTGGCGCTCGGCATGGCACTCGCCGCCGCCAGCGGCGACGCGTGGACCTTTGACCGCGACTCGCTCGTCCGCAGCAAGTGCGGTAGCTGCCACGTACCGACGGCGGAAGGCCGGATTCCGCAGGTCGAGGACCTGCGGACGACACCGGAGGAATGGACGGTCATCGTCGACCGCATGCACCGGCTGCACGACATGCCGATGGGTCCAGGCGACATGGACCGGTTGCTGAAGGAGCTTGCCGCGACGCAAGGCCTGACCCCCGACGAGCAGGCGCAGGTGGCCTACCTCTCGCTGTGGCACAACTCGCAGCAGGTCGAGGCACCCGCCGGCAAGGAAGAGGAGAAGGTCTACGCGACCTGCGTGCGTTGCCATACGGCCGGCAAGATCCACTCGTATCGAATGACGCCGGAATTGTGGATGAAGCATCGGGATTTCCATCTCTATATCGTGCCGACGGTCGTCTACCAGATGCGCGAGATGCGCTGGCTCGCCGAGGCCGACGCCGCGCTCGCGTATTTCGCGAAAAAGCTGCCCTATGGCAAGGCGTGGACGGCGCCGCCGACGAAGCTCGAAGGCGCGTGGGCCGTGTTCGGCGATGCGCCCGGACGTGGCACCTATCGCGGCCGTGCGCAGATCACCGATGCGGGCAATGCCGAGTTGAAGCTTTCCGGCAGCGTCACCTACTCCGACGGTACCGCCGAGAGCTTTGCCGGCGAGGGAACGCTCTACGGCGGGTACGCGCTGCGGACGCGGACGAGCAACAACGGCTTCGCCACGAAGGGTGCGTTCATCGCAGCCAACGACGAGATCAGCGGCGAGTGGCACCTGCCGGCGCCGGACTTCCGCACTTCGCGTTCGAAGTGGATTCGCGTCGGCGACCAGCCGAAGGTCGCGCGGATCGTGCCCGGGTTCCTGCTTGCCGGGGAAAAGACAACGGTCACCGTCGAAGGCATCAATCTGCCCGATGCGAAGCCGTCCGACATCACGTTCGCAGGCGGTGCGGTCAAGGTGCAGGGTGTCAGGCGGATCGGACCGGAAGCACTCGAGCTGACCGTCGTCAACAACGCGCCGACGCTCGGCACGGCGAGGGTTTCGGTCAAGGGCGTCGACGCGGGGGTCGTCACGCTCGCGCCGGGCATCGATCGCATCGCTATCGTGCCGGAGGTTGGGCGCGCGCGGCTTTCCGGAGGCGTGCACTATCCGGCGGAGGGCGTGCAGTTCGAGGCGATTGCGTATGCGAAGCGCGGCATCGGCAAGAACGCGGTGGCTGTCGCGTTGGGGCCGGTCCCCGCGACGTTCCGGCTGGCAGAGCTGAAAACGCGCCCCGGCGACGACGACATGACGTGGCTCGGCACGATCAGACCCAACGGCGCCTACCTGCCGATGGTCGACTACGCCGTCAACCCCAATCGCAGCTACCAGGGTGAGAACAGCGGACTGGTCAAGGTCCTCGCACGCTACAAGCGCGGCGGTCGGACCTACGACGCGCAAGCCAGGCTGGCCGTTACCATGCCCGACTACATCGCGAGGATCCGGTGACGCAGACCTGGACGCTTGCGGACCATCGCGTGTTCGCGCCGCCCGCCGGCGCGAAAGGCGAGATGCTGCTCTTCGGCGCCGACCAGGCGAGCCTGTTCGCCATCGACAGCGCGACGCGCGACGTCATCGCCCGCTGGCGGCAGCGCGAGGCGATCGACCTCGACGACGTGCCGGAGACCGATCGCGAGGTCCTGGACGCGCTCGCCGATGCACAGCTGCTCGTTCCGTCGGCGTGGCTGCGTCGTTCGCCGCGCGCGCCGATCGACCCGGCTGCGGTTCCAATGGCAACGCTGGTGCTCGAAGCCGCGCAGGCCTGCAACCTCCGCTGCACCTACTGCTACGCTGGCGGCGGCGCCTACGGCGGCCCATCGCGCGTGATGCGCGCTGAACTCGCCGCCCGCGCCGCGCGCCATCTGGTCGAAGCCTCGGGCGATCGGAATACCGTGACGCTGGTGCTCTTCGGCGGCGAGCCCTTGCTGAATTTTCCGGCGCTCGAGGCCGCCGTCCTCGAGGGGGAAGCGGCAGCCGCCGCGCGGGGCAAGAAGCTCGTCGTCTCGATGACGACCAATGGCACGCGCTTCACGCCCGAGGCTCTCGATTTCCTGGCCGAACATCGAATCGGTGTGTCGGTCAGCATCGACGGGCCACCGGATATCCACGATGCGAATCGCCCGTACGTCGGCGGCAAGCGGCGCGGCAGCTACGCCGACGTTGTCGAAGGCGTGCGGCAATTGCGCGAGCGCACCGGCAGGCGTCCTGCCGCGCGGGTGACGCTCAAGCCGGATCAGTGGGCGCGTATTCCCGAGGTATTCGAGCATTTGCTGGATCTGGGCTTCGTCGAAGTGGGAATTGCGCCGACCAGCCCTGTCAGCGCGACGCTGCTGCCCACAGCCGAGCAGGACGAGGCGCTGTTCGCAGGTTTCTCGCGCCTCGCGCAGCGTTTCGTCGACGACGCAGCGCGCGGACGCGTGCTGCCGTTTTCGAACCTGCTCGACCTGCTCGCGAGGCTCCATCTCGGGCAGGTCAAGCCCGTGCCGTGCGGCGCCGGACTCGGCTACGTCGCGATGGATGCCGAAGGTGCGTTCTTCCTCTGCCACCGCTTCGCCGGCAACGGCGACTTCCGCATCGGCGACCTCGACGCGGGCATCGACCACGCGAAGGTCAGGGCCTGCCTCGACGAGCAGGCTGCCCCGCGCGAGGACGCGTGCGCTTCGTGCTGGGCGCGCAGCCTGTGCGCCGGCGGCTGCCACTACGAAAACCACCAGCGCGAGTCGGTACTCGGCCTGGCACAGGGCGGTTCCTGCGATTTCATCCGGCGCTGGATCGAGCTCGGTATCCGCACCTACGGCACGTTGCGCGCCGACCCCGACCACCCGGTGCTCGCCTTTCTGTCGCGGCGCGCCGATGACGATGCATCCTCATGAGGAACGCACGATGAAAAAAAAGCTCATCGAAGCACTGAACGAAAAGGCGAAGGCGATCGAACGCCTGGCCGACGGCGAGCAGCGATCCGCCGAAGCGCAGGCAGAGCTGAGGATGCCGCAGGGCTGCACGACGATCTTCGATACCGGCTGGGAGACAAACCCGCGGCCGACCTACCCGGTCGGCAACTGCCAGGCTTCGGCGCGCGACTTTCACGGTTGCGTCGGCGACTGCTGGTGGCCCGCGCAGATGCCCGACGGGCTCACCAACCACCGCGATTTCGACGAGCAGTGCCCGAACGTCGCGCGCGACTGGCGCAAACTCAAGTACGACTAGGAGGGCAGCATGATACGGCTCCATTCGCTGTTGCCTGCGCTCGCCGCAGTCCTGTGCGTCGCTGCGGCGCCTCCCGCCGCCGCCGGCGACCGCTACTACCATCTGGGCTACGGCGTGATCCAGGTGATCGACGGCGACACCGACACCATCGTCGCCGACATCCCGATCAAGGGCGCGACGCGCGAAGCCGACGTCACGCCGGACCGCAAGTTCATGTACGTGACGACCAACAGACACCTCGTGCACAAGGTCGACCTTGCACGCAATCGCGTTGTCTCGACCGCGGATGTGAGCAACGACGGCTGGGACCGGGTGATGTTCGGCTTCGTACTCGCGCAGGACGGCCGTACCGGCTACGGCGGATTCATGTCGCGCCGGACACAAAACGGCGAGGCCGTCGTCGGCAAGCCGGTCGTCGCCCAGTTCGAGCTCGACACCGGGAAGATCGTGCGCAGCGTCGAGGTACCTTGGGGCGTCGCGCACCTGGTCGGCGTCCGCGATGGCAAGGAGATCCTTGCCTTTGGCCAGGACCTCTACAAGATCGACACGACCGGCGCCGATATGCGGATTGTCGCAACCATTCCGATGTTCGACCGCGGCGTGAACATGCTGCCTTTCTGGGACTATGCGTTCGACAACGGCGGCATCGCCAGCATGCCCTACTACACGCCGACGTACATGGGGGTGATGCTCGTCGATCAGCGCACCGGCGCCATCGACGACATCGTGCTCAAGGGCGAGCCGGCGATGGCCTACTCGGTGGTGCTCGCGCCCGACCGCAAGCAAGCCTATGCGGTGATGGACGACCTGACCGTCATCGACCTCGTCAACAAGACCTACGGCGCGTCGGTGCCTCTCGGGGAGGGCACGTCCTACGGAGTGAACGTCTCGTCCGACGGAAAGAAAATATACGTCGGCGGGGGAGGGTCGACGCTGACGGTCTTCGACGCCCGGACGCTGAAGCCGATCAAGGTGCTGCAGATGACGTCCGACGGCATGGACGTGCGCAAGATCCGCTTCCAAAAATGAATCGACGCCATGCAAAGCGCTCCCCAGCAGGCGGGCCCGGCTTCAGCCTTGCCCACAAGCAATGCCGAGGCCTTGTCCACATGGAAAGCTGAAGCCTTGTCGAACAAGGCTATGAGACAGGTCGAGCACCGGTGGAATACGGACTGCGACTGACGACACCCGGCGACGTTCCGGCCGACGCGCGCGAGGCGTGCCCGGCCGGGTGGCGCGACCTGCTTCCGCAGGGGTGCACCGTCGCGCTGTACTTCGGCTCGGAGTTCTGCGAGGACCGGCTACCCGATCTCGACGAGGCGAATGCGTATTGCGTCGCCGCCCGCGATCGCGGTCTCGAAGCGACGCTGGCCACGCCGCTCCTGTCCCCGGCGGGACTGCTGAACGTGGACCGGTTGCTCGACGGACTGACGGCGAGAGGCTGGCGTCCGGCGGTCGTCTTCAACGACTGGGGCGTGCTCGAACTGCTTCGTGAACGGCATCGCTGCCTGCCGCGTCGTGCCGGTCGTCTGGTCAACCGGTCGCTGCGTGATCCGCGCGCGTATCGCGACGCGCCCGGCGGCGCCGCCAGGCGCGACGGATCGCGCTTCGCGAGGTTGCGCGTTTTGCTCCAGGAGCAGGGCGTCGAGGCGATCGAAACCGACGCCGACTTCGAGGGTGGCTACCTGGGCGACGGCGCCGAATGCGGCGAGATACCGATGCGCCGCACACTGCACTTCCCGTTCACCTACGCCGCATCGGGACGCGGCTGTCCGCTGAAGGCGGCGCTGTATCCGGACGGCGGCGGTTTCGCGCATGTCTTTGCCGACCCCTGTCCCGCTCCGTGCCAGGGCAAGCCGCTGTCCGTCCGTCGCGAGGACACGGCGTTGCCGCACTGGCGTGCAGGCAACACGCTGTTCTACGAGCCGCCGCAGCAGGCGATGCGCACGTGGTTGCGGCACGCGGATCGACTGGTCATCCACGCGATGGCGGCAGCGTGAAAATCCTCGCGCCACTCAAGGGCGCCGACGAGGTGTTGCCGTTGCTCGAGGCGGGGGCGGGCGAGTTCTATTGCGGCGTGACGCCGCCCGGCTGGGAGGCGGCGTTTGGCCAGGCCGCGGTTCACCGCCGAAGCGCCCGATCCGCGGGTGTATCCGGTCTGTCCGACCTCGAACGAATCGTCCGTCTGGCGGGCGATGCTCCGGTGTTCGTGACACTCAATGCGGCGTCGTATCCGGCAGGCGCGATCCCGCATCTGGTCGAGTTCGGTCGCATGCTGGTCGACGCGATGGGAGTGAACGCGCTGATCGTCGCGGAGATGGAGCTCATCCTCGCGCTGCGTGACGGAGGCTTGGCGGACCGCGTGCACGTGTCGAGCCTCGCGACCTGCCGCAACCCGGGGGCTGCGGCGTTCTACAGGAGCCTGGGGGTGTCGCGCGTGATCCTGCCGCGCCACATGACGCTCGCCGAAATCGAGCAGACGATGATCCCGGGGCTCGAATGCGAAGTCTTCTTGTTGAACGACGGCTGCGCGTTCGAGGAAGGCACTTGCTCGACGACGCACGCCTTCCGTCCCTACTGCATCGACGACCAGGTCGGTCACGCGCAGGGGCGCCTGGACGAGCGTTACGCGTTCTGGAAATGGACGCTCAACAACTGCGGCTGCCAGACCAGTCGCGGCTACATGCTCGGACCCTGCGGCCTCTGCGCGTTGACGCGGCTCAAGCACGCCGGCGTCGCGAGCCTCAAGGTCGTCGGCCGCGAGGCGCCGCTCGCGCGCAAGCTGGGATCGGTCCGCCTGGCCGCACTGGCGCTGCGACTCGCCGAGGACGGCGCCACGCGCGAGACCATACGCGATGCCGTCGTCGCCGAGCGCGGCGCACCGGAGCTCTGCGAGAACGCGCACCTGTGCTACTACCCTGACGTCTGGACCGATGCGCGCCCGCAGCCGCGCCAGAAGTCGCCATCCGCCGCACGGGCCGGAAGCCGGCGCGTCGTGCCTATCCGCGTCGAAGCACTCCCCACGCTCTCGACGGCGCCGGGCGAATCGTGCTGATCTTCCTGCGGCGCTACCTGCCGCATCTTTCGGAACACAAAGGCGCGCTTGCCGTCGTCTTCGTGCTCGGCCTGGCAGGTGCCGCGGTCTCGCTCTCCACGCCGCTGCTCGGCATGGCTTTTGTCGACGCCGTCGCGACGCACCACGACTACTCGTCGATTCCGTGGATCGCCGCGGCACTCGTCGCACTCGCCCTCGCCGACCTGGCACTGGCCACGCTGTCCGGTCGTGTGCATGTACGGCTATCCGCCGATGTGCTCGCCGGCCTGCGCTCGGCGCTTTTCGCGCGCTGTACGGACGGCCCATTGGCCGCGATCGAGCCGTATCGCCACGGCGACCTGCTGACCCGTTTCGGCAGCGATATTCCGCGCATCCAGGGCCTCCTTGTCGACGGCCTGCTCGGCGCGCTGCAGAACGTCCTGTTTCTCGCGGTGGCCGCGGTGATCACCTTCAATCTCTCGCCGGTGCTCGCGCTGTGGAGTTTCGCGGGACTCGGGCTCGCACTCGTCACCACCAATGCGTTTCGCATGCCGGTCGAGGCGGGGACTAAGCGTATCCGCGACGCGATGGTCGAACTCTCGCACTTTCTTTCCGAGCGTCTGGCCGCGTTGCGCGCGATCCGCCTGCACGGTACCGGACGCGACGAGGCGGCGACGCTCGACGCCGCCAATGCGCGCCTCAAGCGTGAGGTCGTGCGTTTCCAGCTCATCGACTCGGTGTCGAGCGGCGTTCCGGGGCTCGTGCTGACGCTCGCGCTCGCCTGGATCTACTTAATCGGCGGCCGGCTGCTCGAATCCGGAACCATCACGCTCGGGACCTTTGTCGCGTTCGTCCTCTACCAGGGCCGCCTGTTCGCACCGGCGCAGGGACTGCTCGGGCTCGTCCGCCACCTGCAGGAAGCGCGCGTGAGTCTCGCGCGCGTGACCGAGGTCCTTGGACAAGGCGATGTCGACACCGATGCCGATCCGCCCGCTCACGCAAACCGTGCTGCACCTCACGCTAACGCGATCGAAATGGACGATGTTTCCTTCGCCTACGCCGGCAAGCCTCCGGTGTTGCGCGGTGTCGATCTCGCAGTCGCGCGCGGCGAGCGCATCGCGCTCTTCGGCGCCTCGGGTGCCGGCAAGTCCACGCTGGTCCACCTGCTGTTCGGTGTGCGTGCGCCCACCGGCGGGCGGGTGCTCATCGAGGGCCGCCCGGCGGCTCGGCCGCGGCGGACGTCGGCACCGGCCGGGATCGGCTATGCCGGCGCCGAACCCTACCTGCTGCACGCGTCGATCGAAGAGAACCTGCGCTACGGCAATCCGCACGCGACGCACGTCGACGTCGCGCGTGCGGCCGCGCTGGCCGAGGCCGATGCGTTCATCGATGCGCTTCCCGAAGGCTACGCCACCGTCATCGGCGGTCGCGGGCTCGCCCTGTCCGACGGCCAGCGGCAGCGACTCGGGCTCGCGCGGCTCTTCCTGCGCGATCCGCGCATCCTCGTCCTCGATGAGGCGTTCTCGGCGCTCGACCTCGACACCGAAGTCCGGATCAGGCGACATCTCTGGCAGGCGTTCCCCGAACGGACCGCGATCCTGATCTCGCACCGGCCCGTGGGCCTGCAGGACATCGACCGCATCCTGTTCCTCCGTGAAGGACGTCTCGCAACCGTCGCCCCCGGCGAGCTCATGTCGTTCGCCGAAGCCTTTGCACTGCCGGTGGCGAACGCGAGGCCGACACGATGAGACCGCTGCGCATCGGCATCGTCGACACCGGCGTCAACGCCTGGCACTCGCACGTGCGAGGGACGGTCGACGGCTGCCGGATCTACGCGACGGCGGATGGCGTCGTTCACGAGGACGACGACTTCCGCGATGTGATCGGTCACGGCACCGCCGTCGCCGGCGTCATCCGCAGCGCATTTCCCGACGCGGCGATCTACGCGGTACGCGTCTTCGGCGATGAAGGCACGACCTGGCCGTCGCTGGTCGCGCGCGGCATCCTGCGCGCTGCGGGGGCGGATTGCGACTTCGTCAACCTGAGTCTCGCCGTGCCTCCCGGTCCGGGCGCGCAGGCCGTCGCGGCAGCCTGCAGTGCGGCGCTCGACGCCGGTTGCGTCATCGTCGCCTCGGCGCACCCCGATCGACCCGGCTGGCTGCCGGCGTCGCTGCCCGGGGTGCACGCGGTCACGGCCGATGTTTCGCTCGCAGCCGAAGACGTGCGCGAATGCGACGACCTGCATCTCAAGGCATGCGGTGCGCCGCGTGATTTGGGGTCTTGGCCGGGCGCGTCGAACCTCAACGGGCATTCGTTTGCGTGCGCGCGCGCGCTCGTGCACCTCGCGCGGCGCCGTCTCGAGACGCTCAGCCCGTCTGCGTGAAATCGGGGCGCCGGCGTTCGCCGAAGGCCTCGATGCCCTCGCGGGCGGCAGCGGTGCAGGCGCTGCGGCCGAAGGCGCGGTAGCCGACCTCGAGCGCTGCGGCGAGCGTCGGTGCGGCGGCCGCCTCGCGGATCGCCTCGTCCATCAGCGCGATCGCGGTCGTGGAAAGCGCCATGCCGTTGGCGGCCACCGGCGCGATCGGCGTCAGGTCGGGTATCGCGACGGCACCCGGCGCCAACGCCCCCGGGTGCCGCGCGAGCGAGCGGACCTGCGCGACCGCGGCGGCGATCAACGATTGCGGATCGTCGGCGAGCGCGGTGACGATGCCGAGTTCGTGTGCGCGCACGGCGGTGAGCGTCTCGGCCTGCCGCAGCATGCCGTGGAATACCGCGGCGGCGTTCGGCCAGCGGCGATACGGCACGACCATCGCGCCGATTCCCGGCAGGATGCCGAGCGTGATCTCGGGAAACTGCATCGACGCACCGCGCATTGCGACGATCGCACGGCAGCGCATCGCAAGCTCGAAGCCGCCGCCCAGCGCGCTGCCGTTCAACGCCGCGACCACCGGCTTGGTCATCGCGTCGAGGTGGACCAGCAGCCGCGAGCAGTCGCGCGCGTACTGGGCCGACGCTTGGGCGTCCCCCAGCATCGACGGGAACTTTCCGATGTCGCCGCCAGCGCAGAACATCTTCGTCCCGTAGCCGGTGATCACGAAGCCGCGCACCGCGTCATCGTGCTCGTGGCGCCGGATGACGCCGAGGATCTCGTCGGTCATTTCGTCGTGCAGCGCGTTCATCGCTTCGGGGCGGCGCAGCGTGACGACCTTCACGCCGTCGACGTCGTCGACGAGGATGTGGCGCAGCCCGTGCTGGTACTCGGGCAGCGCGCGTTTCGGCATCGGCATGCCGTGACGCTCGCTTGCGAAGCGTTCGAGTATGCGTGTTGCTTCGGCGTCGCCGGTTGCGCGCAGAAGCTCGAGCGGCCCGCGCTTGAAGCCCAACGCGATGCGGCAACCCAGATCGAGATCCGCTTCGCTACCGATGCCGCGGTCGAGGATGTCGACCGCCTGCGAGAACAGCACGCCGAGCAGGCGGTCGCGGATCGCGGACGCCTGCTGCGGCGCGACGTCGATCCGCGTCCCCGGCGCCACGGTCGCCCAGTGATCGACCGAGCGGAATATGCGCGCGGGCCGGTAATGCTCGCCCTCTTCGGCGGCCTGCAGCGTGTTGGTCTCGACGATGATCGGATTGCCGCGTGCGAGGTTGAGCACAAAAAACGGGCCGGCGTGCACGAACTCGCCGGCGACGCTGTCGACCTCGGCAGCCGTCGCCCGATCGAGCAGCCGCGCCGACTCGTTGCACCAGTTGTCGAAGACCCGGTCGAGCATGAAGCACACCGCGTCCGACGTGACCAGCGGCAGCTTGCCGGTGACGCAGAAGACGCGCCGCAGGTGATCGACCAGACCGGTGGCGGCCCCCGGCCAGTCGATGACCTCGACGGCGGGATTGCGCCACGCGGGTGCGAAGAAGTGCGTTACCGTCGCCCGTCCGGGATGTCGCATCTCGGCGAAGATGCGCGCGGCGGGAAGCGAGCTCGTGTTCGACGTGACGATCGCGTCGTCGTGGACTCGCGCTTCGACGTCCGCGAAGATCCGGCGCTTCAGCGAGAGGTTCTCGGTCGCCGCCTCGATCACCCAGTCGCACCCGCGAATCGTGTCGTAGTCGGTGGTGCCGTGCACGTCGCGCGTCACGGCCGCCGCCTCCCGCGCTTGCATCTTGCCGCGCGTGACAGCCTTCTGCGCATAGTCGGCGAAGCGCTTCAGCGCCGCATCGATCGGCGCTTGCGCGACGTCGACCAGCGTCAACGCCACATCGGGCAGCGCACTTTTCAGGTAATAGCCGATATCGGGACCGATCGATCCGGCGCCGATGATCGCGACGTGGCGCGGCAGCGGACGGGTCGGCGCGGCGATGAGGGGATTCGCGTAGCGGGTGTTCAAGGGGTCCTCACGAGCGGTCGGGAAAGTGCGTGGTCATTGTTGGCGGGTCGGCGTCGAGCGGACCGGCAACGATGCGCGGGAGACTCGGCCGGACGAGGATCGGGCCAAAGTTCGCGAGATAGATCGCGAACGCGGCAAGCCAGGCGGACCCCGCGGCGACGACCCATGCGGTGTCGCCGTCGGCGAACGCGGCTCCGACGCGAGCGAGCGCCGCGGCCTGGACCAGCAGGTGCGCGGCAACGACCGCAGGCGACGGCGTCAGCGGGCGGCCGGTATGCCGGAGCGCCACGCGCGTCATGAGGCCGATCATCGCGGAGCCGAGCGCGCCGACGGTGAACGCATGCAGCCAGGCCCTGGCGGCACCCGTGCTCCCCAGATCGCCCAGCGCCAACAACGCCAAAGCGACGACCATCCACGCGTATCCCGCGTGCAGCGTCCACAGCAGCGGCGCGTCGAGCACCCTCCAACCTTGCCAGCGCCACAAGCGCGCACCGTTGAGCGCGCAGGCGGCGAACGCGGCAGCCGCCCGCCAGGCGAGCGGCGCCCCTGACAGGTCGACGAACGCCAGCACGACGATCGCGCCGATCGACGCCGCGTCGAGCGACTTTACGGAGGGCGGCTGCTCGCCGCGTCCGGTCGCGCGCAGGTGATTGCCGGTGAACACCGGCGTGAAGACACCGCCGACCAGCGCGTAGAGCAGCAGCAGCGCGTAGACTCCCATCAGGATGCCTGTGGCGGCATCCCCGATCATGAACAGGGCATCGCCTGCGACCATTGCGCCGAGCACGACGATGATCCAGAGGCAGGCGCGGCGGGCGGCGCGCGCGAGCTGCCACGCGAGGATCGCCGCGAGTACCACCCACAAGGTCACGACACCTGCCACGGCGAGCCACGTCGGCAGCGCATCGCGCCACCAGAACGCCATGCGCGCGACAATCCAGAGCGCGACCAAGCCCGCCAGCGGTGCGCCGCGGATCTCGCGCGTCCCGGCCCAGCCCGGCAGCGCCGTCAGTGCGATCGCACAGACGATCGCGCCTGCGAAGCCATAGAGCATTTCGTGGCCGTGCCAACCCTGCGTGACCGGCGATCCCGCGGTACCGGCGAAGACGCCCAGCCTCAAGACGATCCACGCCGCCATCAGCGCGACGCCGTAGGCCACGCCCAGCACGCAGAACGGTCGGAATGGGCTCACCCACAGCGAGGCGAGCGGTATCGTCGGCGAGGCCATCGGGCGAAATTATCGCGTCAGCGTGGCTCGATCGGATGGGGAACGAAAAATTGCCGGTGCCGGTCGACGCCGCAGTCGGCCTCGCGCAGTCGTTCGCAGTCGTTGACACCCGGCGGTTGACACCACTCAATCGAATGTATACCGTACCCTCAATACGGCATACGCGCAATCACCCGGAGCAGGGATTTTCTCGGCGCACTCTGCTCCGCACGACGAGTGATCGCGTGCAGGCCCCGACCACGAGCCTTCTATCCGCTCCCGACAACGATCCGATGGCGCCGATCCTGAAGCCGGTCGACCGTCCCGAAGGCCTGGGCGATCAGGTCTACCGGACGCTGCGCGATTACCTGGGCAGCCACGTGATCGTGCCGGGCCAGCGCCTGCAGGAGGCGCTGCTCGCGATCCAGCTCGGCGTCTCGCGCACGCCGGTACGGGAGGCGCTTGCGCGCCTGGAAAGCGAAGGCGTCATCGTCGCCGACGGCCGCAGCTTCACCGTTCCGGTGCTGTCCGACGCCGACGTCGACGAAATCTACGAGCTGCGCGGGCTGCTCGAGCCTGCCGCACTCGCGCAGGTTGCGGCCTCCGCTCCCGGCGCCCGCGCGCTCGCCAGCATCGCCGCCGCGCTGAAGCAGGCCGAGGCAGCCGAGCGCGCCGGCGATGCCGACGCGTTCATCGAGGGCAATGCGCGCTTCCATGCGTCGTGGCATGCGTTGGTCGCGAACAGGCGCTTGCTGCGCGCGATCGCGCTATCCGCCGGTCACGTGCGCTACCTGCGCGTACTCACGCTCAACGACGCCGCCGCGCGCAAGGCGGCGTTGGCCGGCATGAAAAAAATCCTCGCTGCGCTGAAGGCGCGCGACCCTGAGCGCGCTGCGCTGGTGATGCGCGAGCACCTGCAGGTGGCACGGCGGCATCTGCACGACGTCCTCGACGCCATCGTGCGCGAGTCGACGGAACCATCCGGCGCCTCCGTGGGCACGGGTTCGCGCTAGCCCCCGCCATGGCATTGCGCGCCGAAATTCCCTACGGTGCCTACTGGTCGACGCCGTTCACGCGCTGGCAGGGCAGCCTCGCACATCTGCACAGCATCGAATTCGCCGCGCACGTCGCAAGATCCGAACTCGCCCGGCGGGACATCGCTCCGGAAATAATCGACTACGGCGTCCTCGGGCTGTCGGTTCCGCAGCCGCATGCGTTCTACGGCATGCCGTGGCTCGCCGGAATGGCCGGCGCGGGCCGTGTCGCCGGGCCGACGATCATGCAGGCCTGCGCGACCGGCGCGCGCGTGCTGCTCGCCGCCGCACAGGAGATCGAGGCCGGCATGGCGGAAGTCGCGCTGGGCGTCACCTGCGACCGCACGTCGAACGGTCCGCATCTGTACTACCCGAATCCCAGGGGCCCCGGCGGCACCGGCGCGCACGAGGACTGGGTGCTCGAGAACTTCGATTGCGACCCGCAGGGACCGCACGCGATGATCGACACCGCCGAGCATGTCGCGGCAGCGCACGGCTACACCACCGAGCAGCAGCACGAGATCGTCCTTCAGCGCGAGGAACAGTACCGGAGCGCGCTTGCCGACGAATCGGCGTTCCTCAAGCGCTTCATGACGCTGCCCTTCGACGTGCCGTCCGCGAATTTCCGCAAGGTTCAGACGACGCTTGCCGGCGACGAAGGCATCAGCACGTCGACGGCCGACGGGCTCGCGCGGCTGAAACCCGTGAAATCCGGCGGCACCGTCACCTTCGGCGGGCAGACGCACCCGGCCGACGGCAATGCCGCAATGCTCGTCGCGACGCCGGAACGCGCAGCGGAGCTTTCGCCGCAACCGAAGATCGCGGTGCGCCTCCTGGGCTTCGGCCAGGCGCGAGCGCCGCTGGCGAGGATGCCCGAGGCGACGGTACCCGCGGCGCAGCGTGCGCTCGAGCGCGCGGGCCTTGCGATCGGCGACATCGATGCGATCAAGACGCACAATCCCTTCGCGCTCAACGATCTCGTCTTCTCGTGCGAAATGGGCGTGGACGTCGCGACGATGAACAACTACGGTTCGTCGCTGGTGTGGGGGCATCCGCAGGCGCCGATGGGCACGCGGTCGGTGATCGAATTGATCGAGGAGCTTGCCTTGCGCGGTGGCGGCCGTGGCTTGTTTGCCGGCTGCGCGGCGGGTGATTCCGCGATGGCGGTCGTGCTCGAGGTGAAGGACAGACACTAACGACAGGGGCGACGGAGGAGGAAATGGACCTGTCCGACTGGATCGTGCATCAGGCCGCGTTCGCCCCCGCGAAGGCGGCGCTTGGCAGCGCCGGACGCCGCTTGAGCTACACCGACCTCGCGCGCGAGATCGGCGCAACGGCGGCCGCGCTGGCGGCCTGCGGCGTGCGTCGTGGCGATCGTGTCGCGCACCTGGGCTACAACGGCATCGAGCAGATCGCGCTTCTCTTCGCATGTGCCCGGCTGGGCGCGCTGTTCGTGCCGCTATCGTGGCGCTTGGCGCCTCCCGAGCACCGCACGATGCTCGCCGACTGCCGCCCGCGCGTGCTCGTCGCGACCGATCCCTTCGTTGAACCCACCGCCGCGATCGCCGGCGCGAAGGCAGACCTCGTGCGCGTCTCCATGGGCTCCTGCCCCGACGGCTGGATGCCCTGGCAATGCTTCATCGACTGCGGCGAAGGCGCGAAGCCGGACCGGATCGACGATGCCGGAGGAGCACCGGTGCTGCTGTGCTACACGTCGGGCTCGACGGGTCAGCCGAAGGGCGTGGTGCTGACGCAGGACGCGCTGTACCACAACGCCGTCAACAGCACGCACATGCACGACCTCGTGAGCACCGATGTCGTGCTGACGACGCTGCCGCTCTTCCACGTCGGCGGTCTCAACATCCAGACACTGCCGGCGCTGCACGCCGGGGCGAGCGTCGTGCTGCATCCGCGCTTCGAGCCGTCGCAGGTCATCGACGAAATCGAGCGCGAAGGCATCACGCTGACCGTGCTCGTCCCCGCGCAGCTCGAACTCCTGGCTCGCGATCCACGCTGGCAGCACGCGGACTTGAGTCGATTGCGCGCGATCACCACCGGATCGACGATCATCGGCGAGCCGTTCGTGCGCAAGAACTTCCATCGCGGCGTGCCGTTCCTGCAGGTCTACGGCGCGACCGAGACCTGCCCGATCGCCGCCTACCAGCGTATCGACGATGCGCCGCACCACCCGGGATCGATCGGCAAGTCCGCGCTGCACTGCGAACTGCGACTCGTCGACGAGTCGGGCAGGGACGTCGCGGCCGGCACCAGCGGCGAGATCTGGGTCCGCGGCCCGAACGTCATGGAAGGCTACTGGGACAAGCCGGAGGAAACCGCGGCGGCGATGGACCAAGGGTGGTACCACACCGGCGACGTCGCGCACGCCGATGCCGACGGCTGGCTCTATGTCGACGGCCGCCGCCGCGACGTGATCATCTCCGGCGGCGAGAACGTCTACCCGGCCGAGATCGAGAACGTGCTCGTCGCCTGCGCCGAGATCGCCGAGGTGGCGGTCGTCGGCCGGCCCGACGAGCGCTGGGGGGAGGCGGTGGTCGCGATCGTCGTGCCGGCGAATGGGGCGCAACTTTCGCAGGAGGCGATCAGCGCATTGCTCGACGGACGCGTCGCCCGCTACAAGCATCCGCGCGAAGTCATTTTCGCCGAGACGCTGCCGCGCACCGCACTTGGCAAAGTGAAGCGCGAGGAATTGAAGCGCCTGGCGCGACACGCGAGCGCGGTGGATCCCGCGTGAAAGACCGAAAGGAACCTTGATGGGCGCGAGAATCGGCATCGACGTCGGCGGAACGTTCACCGACTTCATCCTGACCCGCGACGATGCGCCGCCGCTGCTGCACAAGGTGCTCTCGACGCCGGGGGATCCTTCGATCGCCGTGGTGACGGGCCTTGCCGAGCTGGCGGCGATGGTCGAACCGGCGCGAAGTGTCGATGCCTTCGCCGCGTCGATCGAGACCATCGTCCATGGCACGACCGTCGCCACCAACGCCACGCTGACCGGAACGGGTGCCAGGTCGGCGCTGCTGACGACCGAAGGCGTGCGCGACGCGCTCGAGATGCGGCGCGGCATCCGCGAGGAGCAGTACGACAACACCTACACGAACGTGAAACCGCTGGTGCCGCGACATTTGCGCGCCGGCATCAAGGGCCGCCTCGACCGTGGCGGTCGCGAGATCGTTCCCCTCGACCTCGACGGCATCGACGCGGCGATCGCGGAGTTTCAACGCGAAGGCGTGGAGGCGGTGTCGATCTGCTTCATGCACTCCTACGCCAACGCCGCGCACGAAGCCGCGGCGGCCGACCGCGTGCGCGCGGCGATGCCCGACGCATTCCTGACCGTCTCGTCGACGCTGCTGCCGTCGATCCGCTTCTACGAGCGCGTCTCGACGACCGCGCTCAACTCCTACGTCGGCCCCAAGCTCAACCGCTATGTCGAGCAGCTCGTGCGCCGGCTCGCGGGCACGGGCTTTCGTGGAACGCTGCTCATCATGCAGAGCAACGGCGGCGTGATGGCGCCCGAAGTCGCGCGGTCGTCTCCCGCGCTGACGCTGCTGTCGGGACCGGCCGGCGGACCCGTTGCCGGCCTGTTCTACGCGAAGGCGCTGGGCGCCGATCGTGCGATCACGACCGACATGGGCGGCACGAGCTTCGAGGCTTCGGCGGCGGTCGGCGCGCCGCTGCAGGTCAGCGACGGCGAGATCGCGCGCCACAAGATCGCGCTGCCGATGCTCGACATCCACACCATCGGCGCCGGCGGCGGATCGATCGGCTGGCTCGACCCGGGCGGCATGCTGCGGATGGGACCGCAGAGTGCGGGCGCCGATCCCGGCCCCGCCTGCTACCAGAAGGGCGGCACGCTGCCGGCATCGACCGACGCCAACCTGGTGCTCGGCTATCTCGATCCCGACTACTTCGCCGGCGGCCGGATGCGCCTGTCGGTCGCCGCCGCGCGCGAGGCGATCCGCCGCCACATCGCCGAACCGATGGGTCTCTCGATCGAGGATGCGGCGGCAGGCATGTTCCGGGTCGTCTGCAACAACATGGCGCAGGGCGTGCGCGAGGTGACGATCAAGCGTGGATGGGATCCGCGCGAGTTCCCCTTCGTCGCCGCCGGCGGCGCCGGCCCGATCCACTCCTGCCAGATCTGCAACGAACTCGAGATTCCGTTGCAGATCGTGCCGCGCGAGTCGTCGGTGCTGTGCGCGATGGGGATGCTGCTTTCGGATCTGCAGCACGACTTCGTGCGCACCTTCGTGTCCACGCTCGCGACACTCGACTGGTCGCGCCTGGGCGCGCTCGTCGACGCCATGATCGCCGAGGGTGAGCAGCAGCTCGAAGCCGAGGGAATTTCGCAGTCGCGACGCCGCTACGCCGTGCGCCTCGACTGCCGCTACGTCAAGCAGTACCACGAGGTCGGCGTCGACGTGTCGCGCGAGGCGATCGCCAGCCGCGACGCGGCAGCGGTCGCCGCGGGGCTGCACCGCGAGCACAACCGGCTCTACGGTTACTCGCTCGAGCACGAGAACGCGCCGGTCGAGATTATCAACATTCGCGTGCAGGCGACCGGGGCGGTCGACAAGCCGCGCCATCCCGAAGAGGACTGGTGCGACGACGACGCGTCGGCCGCGATCAAAGGCCGGCGCGACGCGTATGTGCCCGAAGACGGCGCGTTTCGCAGCGTCGCGGTCTACGACGGTCACAAGCTTCGCTTCGGCCAGCGCATCTCCGGACCCGCGATCGTCGAGGAAGTGACGACCGCGATCGTGCTGACCGCGGGCTGGGACGCGATCGTCGACCGCTACGGTTCGCTCGTGCTCTACTGCAAGGACCGCGAAGACCTGATCGCGTCGGTATCGCGCTCGCGCCGGACGGAGGCGAAAGCGTGGGAGGCGGCAGCGTGAAAGCGGACGGCATGCAGGACGACAGCGTGAAGATCGACCCGATCCTGTTGTCGGTGTACGCGAGGACCTTCAAGTCGATCACCGACGAGATGAGCATTTCGATGCAGCAGACGACGCGCTCGCCGATCCTCTGCGAGGCGAAGGACTTCGTCACCGGCCTCTACGACTCCGACGGCAGGATGCTGGAGCAGACCGAGAACCTGCCGATCCTCGCCTTCTCGCTGGCGCCCGTGTGCAAGCACATCAAGGCGACCTTCGGCGACGAGATCTACCCGGGCGACGTCTTTTTCCACAACGACGTGTTCAGTCTCGGCAACCAGAACAACGACGTCGCCGCCTTCAAGCCGGTGTTCTTCGAGGGCCGGCTCGTCGCCTGGACCGCGGTCAAGGGTCACCAGGCCGACATCGGCGGCGCGGTCGCCGGCGGCTACAACCCGAACGCGACCGAAGTGTGGCAGGAGGCGCTGCGCATCCCGGCGATCAAGGTGATCGAGAAGGGCAAGCTGCGCCGCGACGTCTGGGAGCTGATATTCGCCAACATCCGCTTCGACATCGTGCGCCACGACATGCAAGCCGAGATCGGCGCCTGCACGATCGGCGAACGGCGCTTCGTCGAGCTGCTCGGCAAGTACGGCCACAGGCATTTCGACGCGCACAAGTCGGCGCTGTTCGAGGCCACGCGCCGGATGATGGAGGCCGAGATCGCGAACATCCCGAACGGCCGCTACTCGGGCGAGGGCCTGGTCTACTACGACGGCCGCCACGAGGGCTCGAAGTTCACGATTCGCGTCGACATCGACGTCGAGGATCGACGTATCCGCTTCGACTACTCGCGCACCGACGCGCAGACCAACGGCTTCGTCAACGGAACCTTCACGTCGAGCGCATCGGCGACGATCCTGACGCTGCTGCAGATGATCAATCCCGACATCCCGCACAACGAGGGGATGGTCGAGCCGGTCGAGATCGTGATCCCCGAGGGCACGCTGCTCAACGCTTCGTACCCGAAGGCGACCACCTTCGGCAACCACCTGTGTCCACCGAACGCCGACGCGATCCAGCGCGCGCTTGCCCCCGCGCTCCCCGACCGCGTCACCGCCGGCTGGAACAACCTGCTTTGCTCGCTGACGACCGGCATCGATCCGGAAAAAAAAGACAAGTACGTCGACATCGGCTTCATGGGATTGAAGGGAGGCTCCGGCGCGATGCGTGGCACCGACGGCTACGATCACATCGGGATGATCGACGCGTCGGGAGGCCTGCTCGACCAGGACTACGAGATGTTCGAGCAGCAGACGCCGCACCTGCTTCTCCGCCACGAGTACCTGCAGGATTCGGCGGGTGCAGGGCAGTGGCGCGGGGGCCTTGGCGTCGAGACCCTGTTTCGGATCGGATCGGCCGACACGCAGCTGGTCACCTTCGGCGACGGCGACTTCGAGCCTGCGTTCGGGCTCTTCGGCGGCGGCAAGGGGACGCTCAATTTCATCCGCCTGACCTATCCGGATGGGCGCACCGTCGTGCCGAAGAACAAGGATCTCATCACCGGCGTGCCGATGGGAACGATCTACCACCAGCAGGCCGGCGGCGGCGGCGGCTACGGCGACCCGTTGCGGCGCGAGCGTGCGCTGGTCCGCGAGGAGGTTCGCAACGGCGTGATCTCGGAGGCCGCGGCGCGCTCCGTCTACGGATTGACCGACGACCTCCCGTTGCCGCTCGATCCGGGCGCCTCCGCTGCGGTGGACGAGCGTCCACGGGCGGGTTCGGCGGGCGCCGAGTAGGCAGGCACTGCGATGGACTTCGCGCTGACCCCGGAACAGCAGCAGATCCGCGACACCTTCGCGCGCTTCGTCGACGTGGAGGTGGCGCCTCGCGCTGCGGCGATCGACGACGCACACGTGTACCCGCGCGAATTCGTCCGCCAGCTCGCGGACCTGGGATTCTTCAGGATGCGCTACCCGGAGGCTTCCGGCGGACTGGGTCTTGACCTGTCGACGTTTTGCCTGGCGCTTGCCGAAATCGCCCGCGGTTCGCTGTCGCTCGCCGGCTGCGCGGCGATGCAGGCGCTGATGGGGACCAAGTTCCTGCAGCTGCTCGGCAACGCCGACATCATCGACCGGCTGTTTGTCCCCGCGCTTGCCGGCGAGAAGATCGGCGCGATCTGCATGACCGAGCCCAACGCCGGATCGGACCTCGACGGCATCGCGACGACGGCGCGCAAGGTCGAGGGCGGCTACGTGCTCGATGGCCAGAAGACCTGGGTGACCGCCGCGCCGGTCGCCGACTTTTTCACGGTGTTCGCCCGCGCCGGCGAGGCGCGCAAGCTCACGATCTTCCTGGTCGAGCGCGATTTTCACGGCGTCACCGTCGGGCGGCCGATCGAGAAAATGGGCGTATGGGCGCTGCCGACCTCCGAGCTCGCGTTCGCCGACTGCTTCGTTCCCGACAGCCATCGGCTGTCGCGTGCCGACGGCGACGGCGACGTGCATCTGAAGACGACGCTGGCGGAAATCCGCATCGTCACCGGCGCGATGGCGCTGGGTGTCGCCCGCGCGGCACTCGCGGAGGCGACGCGCTACGCCGGCGAGCGGCAGCAGTTCGGCAAGCCGATCAACCGCTTCCAGGCGATCCAGTCGAAGCTGGCGGAAATGGCAACCGACTGCGAGGCGGCCATTCACCTGGTGCATCATGCCGCATGGTGCCACGATGCCGGCGTGCCGCATCAGAAGGAGGCGGCGATGGCCAAGCTCTTCGCCAGCGAAGCGGCGGCGCGCATCTGCGACCAGGCGGCGCGCGTGCTGGCGTCGTACGGCTACGCGATGGAGTTCCCGGTGCAGCGCTACCTGCGCGACGTGCGCTTCACGCTCATCGGCGGCGGCACGAGCGAGATCCTGAAGCTCATCATCGCCAAGGAGATGTCGAGGTGACAGCATGAGTACGACAGCGCGCGAGCGGCCGATCAAGGTGGTCCTCGCCAAGCCGGGGCTCGATGGGCACGACCAGGGTGCGAAGGTCGTCGTGCGCGCGCTCTTGGCCGCCGGCATGGAGGTCATCTACACCGGCCTGCGCCAGACCCCGGAGGCGGTGACGCAGATCGCGCTCGAGGAAGACGTCGACGTGATCGCGCTGTCCAGCATGGCGGGATCGCACCTCGCGTTCTGCCGTCGCTTGAAGCCGCTGCTCGACGACGCCGGGCTCGACGACAAGCTGTGGATCATCGGCGGCAACCTGCCCAGGCAGGACCACGAGGCGTTGCGCGCGCTCGGCTTTGCGGGTGTGTTCCCGACCGGCTCGCGCCTCGACGACATCACTGCTTTCATAGAAAGCCACGCCGGCGATGCGCTGCGCAAGCTCGAGGACACGCACTCATGAACGATCGCCTTCCTCCGGATATCGCAGCGGTGGTCAACGAGTCCGGCATTTCGATCCAGCCGCTCTACACCGGGGACGACGTCGCCGCCAGCGGCGGACTCTCGATGCTGGGGCTGCCCGGCGAATACCCGTTCACCCGCGGCATCCATCCGCTGATGTTT
Organism: Burkholderiales bacterium; assembly: GCA_020853025.1. Classification (GTDB taxonomy): domain Bacteria; phylum Pseudomonadota; class Gammaproteobacteria; order Burkholderiales; family Casimicrobiaceae; genus VBCG01. The sequence goes on along the minus strand of JADYZP010000019.1, from coordinate 10,965 downwards.
CGCAAGCAGCCGTGGACGATGCGGCAGTACACGGGCTTCGGCAACGCCGCCGACACCAACGCACGCTTCAAGTACCTGATCGCCAACGGACAGACGGGGCTGAACGTCGCCTTCGACCTGCCGACCCAGTGCGGCATGGACTCCGACGATCCGCAGGCCGAAGGCGAGGTGGGCCGCGTCGGCATGGCGGTCGACACGCTGCGCGACTTCGAGACCGCCTTCGACGGCATCGACCTCGACCGCATCACCGTGTCGCTGACGATCAACGGCGCCGCGGCGATCCTCATCGCGATGTACCTCGCGATGGCCGAGCGGCGGGGCTTCGACTTGCGCAAGCTGCGCGGAACCGCACAGAACGACATCCTGAAGGAGTTCATCGGCCGGGGAACGTGGATCTTCCCGGTCGAGCCGTCGCTGAAGCTCGTCGGCGACACCATCGAGTACTGCGCCGAGCACGCGCCCAAGTACAGCCCGGTGTCGGTATGCGGCTACCACATCCGCGAGTCCGGTGCGAATCCGGCGCAGGAAATGGCCTACGCGTTCTGCATCGCCTGCGCTTACGCCGACGAGGTGCTGCGGCGGGGTATGGCCATCGACGAGTTCGCCGGCCGCCTCTCGTTCAATTTCAATATTTTCGGCAACCTCTTCGAACAGGTCGCGAAATTCCGTGCCGGCCGCGGCCTGTGGGCGAAAATCGTCCACGAGCGCTACGCGGCGCAAAAGCCGGGCTCGATGTGGCTGCGGATGATCGCCGGCGGCGGCGGCAGCGGACTGACACACGAGCAACCCGAACTCAACATCGTGCGCGGCGCCTACTACGCGCTGATCAGCGCGCTGTCGGGCGCGCAGACGATGGCGCTGTGCTGCTACGACGAGGCGTACACGATCCCGAGCGCATACGCGCAGCGCATCTCGCTGCGGACGATGCAGCTGCTCATCGAGGAGATGGGACTGTGCGACACCGTCGATCCGCTGGGCGGCTCGTACTACATCGAGACGCTGACCAACCAGATGCGCAGCGAGATGGAGAATGTCGTCGCCGACGTCGACGCCCGTGGTGGCATCGTCTCGCTGATCGCCAGCGGCGCGATCCAGTCGCAGGTGTCGGCGCAGGCCTACCGCCGGCAGCGCGACCTCGAGTCGGGCCGTATGCGCAAGGTCGGCGTCAACTGCTACCGGACCGAAGGCGAGGATCCGCAGGTCGAATTTCATCCCTACGACGCCGCCGACGCCCGTGCGCAGGTCGCGCGACTCGCCGACGTGCGCACGACGCGCGATAACGCCGCGGTTGCCCGGTCGCTCGACGAAGTGCGCCGCGCGGTATCCGAAGGCGTCAACACGATGCCGGCGATCGTCACCGCCGTGAAGGCTTACGCGAGTGTGGGCGAGATCACGGCCGTGCTGACCGCGGTAGTCGGGCGCTACCGCGAGCCCGTGCGTTTCGAGGACTGACCATGGCCGTCGAGCACTACTGGGCTCCTACGTCGCTTTCCGACGCGCTCGAGCACCTGCGCGGAGGCGACGTCACGGTCCTGGCGGGAGGCACCGATCTGATGCCGCAGACGCAGGCGGGACGAGTGAGTCTCGAGCGCGGGCTGCTCAACGTCCGTCGTGTTGCGGAGCTGCACCGGATCGAAAGGGTCGATGGCGCGGTGCGCATCGGCGCGCTGTGCACGATTACCGAAATCATGCGCGACCCGCTGGTCGGCGAGCACTTCGCGATGCTGGCCGACGCCTGCGACCACTTCGCCAGCGACCAGCTGCGCAACGCGGCGACGATAGGAGGCAACGTCTGCAACGCCTCGCCGGCCGGCGACACGCTGGTGCCGCTGCTGGTACTCGACGCCGAAGCCGAGCTTGCGTCGAAGCCGGGCGCGCGCGTCGAACGCCGCCGCGTGCCGCTCGCCGATTTCTTTGTCGGTCCCGGCCGGACCCGGCGCGCTCCGGACGAACTCCTGTGCGCGATCCGGCTGCCGCTGCCGCCTCCGGGTTTCGTCGGCCGCTTTTTCAAATTCGGCACGCGCCCGGCGCTCGACATTGCCGCGATCTCGATCGGCATCGGCGGCGTCCGCGACGGCCGCACGCTGGTGCAGGCTCGCGTGGCCTACGGCGCAGTGGCGGCGGTCCCGCTGCGGGCCCGCAGGACCGAGGCGGCACTCGAAGGCGCAGCGCTCGACGCGGCGACCGCGGACGGGGTTGCCGCGACCGCCCGCGACGAGGTGCGTCCGATCGACGATCTTCGCGCGTCGGCGTGGTATCGCAAGGAACTGGTGTTCAACATGACCAGGAGGATCCTGCACGATGTCGCTGAAGCGTGAAATCGGCTTTCTGCTGAACGGCGTGGAGACCCACGCGACGGTACCCGTCGACCTGAGCGCGCTCTCGATGCTGCGCGACCTCCTCGGCCTCACCGGCACCAAGTACGCGTGCGGCGAGGGCGAGTGCGGCGCCTGCACGATTGTCGTCGACGGCGTATCGACCTGCTCGTGCCTGCAGTTCGCCGTCGACTGCGACGGCCGAACGCTGACGACCATCGAGGGGGTTGCCGGCGACCCTCTGGGCGCGAAAATCGAGCAGGCCTTCGTCGACTGCGGCGCGGTCCAGTGCGGGTTCTGTACGCCCGGAATGGTGGTGCAGGCAAAGCATTTTCTCGAAACGCATCCGCAGCCCACGCGCGACGAGATCAAGCGCGGCATCGAGGGTAACCTGTGCCGCTGCACCGGCTACGTGAAGATCATCGACGCCATCGAAGCCGCGTCGCGCGCGGATCGTTGAGGACAGACGCGATGAAGGTGATCGAGAAGAGCACGCTGATCGGCAAGCGCATCGCGAAACTCGACGCGCCGGAGAAGGCGGCCGGCATGACGCGCTACGTCCACGACCTCGACCTGCCGGGGCAGCTCCACGCCAGGATCCTGCGCTCGACGCGCGTCCACGCACGGATCAAGCGCATCGACACCCGTCGAGCCAGGGCGCTCGCCGGCGTGCATGCGGTGCTGACCGCGGCGGATGTGCCCTATCAGCGCCCGTTGGGCGTGGGCAAGGACCAGTTGCCGCTGAAGGGCGACAAGGTACGCAGCCTGCGCGACGAGATCGCCGCGGTCGCCGCCGACACCGAGGCGATCGCCGAAGCCGCGCTTGCGCTGATCGATGTCGAGTACGAGGACCTGCCCACGCTCACCGACCCGGCCGATGCGTTGAAGCCCGGCGCGCCGGTGATCCACGGCGAGACGCTGGCGTCGCCTGCGCCGCACGACGCGCTGAAGCCGGGCGAGCCGGGCGACGCCGAAGCGCACCGGCACAACGTCGCGATGACCTTCGACTATGCGCAAGGCGACCTCGCCGCCGGCGAGGCGGAGTCCGACGTGATCGTCGACGACTGGTTCCGGTTGCACTACGTCACGCACTGCTGCATGGGTGTGTCGGGCATCATTGCCGAGTTCGACCGCTCGGGCAACCTGACGCTGCACTCGAACACGCAGGTGCCGTTCCTGCACAAGCGCGAGTTCGCCGAGATCCTCGGCATGGACCCGGGACGCATCCGCATCATCCAGCCGCCGATCGGCGGCGGCTTTGGCTCGAAGCTCGACATCTACCCGTTCGAGCCGATCTGCGTGTTCCTCGCCAAGGCGACCCGGCGGCCGGTGAAGCTCGTCTTCTCGCGGGAGGAGGAGTTCATCGCGTCGCCGACGCGGCAGCCGGTGCTGCTGCGCCTGCGCAGCGGCGCAAAGAAGGACGGAACGCTCACCTTCCGCGACTGCGAGACGCTGCACGACAATGGCGCGTACACGTCGTGGGGTGCCACGACGCCGTTCGTGATGATGCAGACGATCAGCTCGCTGTACCGGGTCCCGCACTGCAAGTACCACACGACCGCCGTCTACACCAACAATCCCTACGCCGGCTCGTTCCGCGGCTACGGCAACCTGCAGGCGACCTTCGCCGTCGAGCAGCAGATCGACGAGCTCGCCGAGAAGCTTGGCATCGACCCGTTGGAGATGCGTCTCAAGAACGCGCAGGATCCAGGCGAAATCACGCCGCAGGGGATGCACTTTCAGACCTGCGGCCTCAAGGAGTGCCTGCGGACGGCGGCCGAGGTCTCGGACTACCGCGCCAGGCACGCCGCGGCGCTGGCGGCACAGCATTCGCCACAGCGCTACAAGCGCGGCGTGGGCATGGCGTCGATGCTGCACGTCGGCGGCGGAGCGAAAATCTATCCGTCCGACGGCTGCGGCACGATCCTCAAAATCGACGATTTCGCGCACGTCACGCTGATCACCGGCGCGTCCGAAATCGGCCAGGGCTCGGAGACCGTGCTGGCGCAGCTCGTCTGCGAGGAGCTCGGCATCCCCCTCGACACGGTCAGCGTCGTCAACAACGATACCGACATCACGCCGTGGGACGTCGGCGTGCACGCCAGCCGGACGACGTTCATCGGCGGCAACTCGGCGATCGGCGCGGCGCGCAAGGCGAAGGCCAAGGTGCTCGCCGCCGCGGCAAAAACCACCGGTATTCCCGAGGCCGAGCTGGAGCTTCGCGCCGGGCACATCGTCCGCACCGCCACCGGCGAGGCGCTCGTCAGCCTGGCGAAGCTTTTGCGCTCGCTGCACTTTTCCGACAAGGCCGAGCTGGTGATGACGACGTTCTACTACGAGCCGCCGTCGAAGCACCAGGACAAGTCGTTCAAGGGCGACGTCTCAGCCGCCTACGCGTGGGCGACGCAGGTCGTCGAGGTCGAGGTCGATACCGACACCGGCGTCGTTCGCCTGCTCAAGGTCACCGGTGCGCACGACGTCGGACGCGTGCTGAACCGGCTGGGTATCGAAGGCCAGATCGAAGGCGGGATCGTCATGGGTCAGGGTTACGCGATCACCGAGGACCTGATGGTCGACGGCGGCGTCGTGCGCAATCCGGGGTTTCGCGACTACAAGCTGGTCACCGCGCCGGAGATCCCGGAGATGGAAGTTCGCTTCATCGAGACGATGGACGGCGAAGGGCCGCAGGGCGCCAAGGGTGTCGGCGAGGCGCCGGCGATCTGCATCGCGGCGGCGACGGCCAACGCGATCTGCAACGCGACCGGCGTGCGCATCCGCGAATTGCCGTTCACGCCCGAGAAGGTCTATCGTGCACTGCATCGTGCCGGTGTGCCGGCAGGCCCGACTGGCGGTGACTGATGCGCCCGCGCACCGTCCTGTCGTTGGAGCAGGCGCTGTCGCTGCCGTCGGCGACGCTGCGCTTCGTACAGCTCGGCTGGCGCGTCATCCGCATCGAGTCCACACCATCGGGCGACGGCCTTCCAGGTGATCCGAATCGCTACATCGGCCGCAATGCCGTCGATGACGATCGCCGCACCTACTTCGTCGCCCCCAACGTGGGGAAGGAAGCGATCGCACTGAACCTCAAGGAGCCGCGCGGGCGCGAGGTGCTGAAGCGGCTCCTGCGCGCGCTCGACGTCGACGTCTTCTGCTGCAACGTGCTGCCGTCGCGATACGAGGCACTCGGCATCGACTATCCGACGCTCGCCGCCGCGAAGCCCGACCTGATCTGGGCCGGCATCTCCGCACTCGGCCCCGCCTATCCGGATGTACCGGGTTACGATCCGGTGCTGCAGGCGATGGCGGGACTGATGGAGATCAATGGCGACCCGAACGGCCCGCCGACCGTCACCGGCGTGCCGCTGGTCGACCTGAAGGCCGGCGACGAGGTCTACGCCAACGTGCTGTTGGCGCTGCTCGAACGCGGCGAGACCGGTCAGGGCAAGCGCATCGACGTGTCGATGCTGCAGGCGGCCGCTTCGTGGCTGATCACGACGCTGCCGCTGGTCGACTTCGACTGCGATCCTGCCGAGATCACCCGCGCCGGCAACGAGCACCGCAAATTCATTCCGACCAACGTCTATCCGACGCAGGACGGCTTTGTCTACGTCGCGGTCGGCTCCGACGTCCAGTGGAAGCGGCTGACCGCGACGCCGATGTTCGCGCCGGTTGCATCGGCGTTGCGTACGACGAACGCGGGCCGACAGCAGGATCGCGTTGCGTTGAAGCGCGACATGACCGCGGTAACGCAGCAGCACACGACCGACCAGGTGTCGGCGACGCTGTCGCAGGCGACGATTCCGTGGGCGGCAATCAACGACATCCGTCAGGTACGGGAGATGGCGGCGCTCGCCAGCGCGCTGACGACCACGCGTACTCCCGACGGACGTACCATACGAATGCAACCGGCGGCGACACACCTGCCGGAGATGCGAAGCGAGTACCCGTTTCCGCCGAAGTACGGCGCGCATACGCGCGCGGTTCTCGCGGAAGCCGGATGCACCGACGCCGAGATCTCCGCGCTCGCGCAGGCGGGCGTGACGGCGGGAAGCTGATTTCGCGCCATTGGGGCGCACGAAGCGACAAGAACCAACCCTGGAGGAGACGACCATGAAGCCCACGAACTGGACGAGCACCGCGCTGGCACTGTTGCTGGCCATCGCGACCACGGCTGCCACGGCGCAGGTGAAGATCGGCGTGATTGCATCGTCCACCGGCCCGACGGCGATTGTCGGCATCCCGCAGAAGAACACGGTGGCGCTGCTGCCGAAGAAGATCGGTGATTTCACCGTCGAGTACATCGTGCTCGACGACGCGAGCGATCCCACGCAGACGGTCATGAACGCGAAAAAACTGCTCGCCGAGAACATCGACGCGCTGATCGGCCCGTCAGGCTCGCCCAATGCGGTTGGCGTCCTGCCGTTCATGGCCGAGACCGGTACGCCGATGCTCGCACCCGTCGGCACGACGGCGGTCGTCCTGCCGATGGACGACAAGAAGCGCTGGGTATTCAAGACGACGCAGAACGATGCGTTGATCTCCGATGCGCTGATCGCGCACATGCGCAAGCACGGCGTGAAGACGATCGGTTTCATCGGCTTCAACGACCCCTACGGCGAGAACTGGTACAAGGTCTTCAGCGAACAGGCGCAGAAAGCCGGCATCCGCATCGTCGCCAGCGAGCGCTACCTGCGCTCCGACGGGTCGGTCGTCGGCCAGGTCGCGAAGCTGATGGCTGCGAAACCCGACGCCGTGCTGGTCGCCGCCGCCGGCGGGCCGACGGTGCTGCCGCACACGACGCTGGTGGACGCCGGATACAAGGGCCAGATCTACCAGACGCACGGTGCGGCCGCCCCCAACTTCCTGAGCTCGGGCGGCAAGAAAGTCGAAGGCGCCGTGCTGGCGGCGAGCCTGATGCTCGTGCTTCCCGAGGTGCCCGACAGCGTGCCGTCGAAGGCCGTCGCCCAGAACTACGTCGCGGCCTACGAGAAGATGTACGGCGCCAAGCCCGCGACCTTCGGCGCCAACGTCTACGACGCCGGACTGCTGCTGCAGCGCGCAATTCCCGAGGCGGCGAAGCGGGGCAAGCCCGGCACGCCGGAGTTTCGTGCGGCGCTGCGCGACGCACTCGAGAGCACGCGCGAGCTGGTCGGAACGCAGGGCGTGTACAACATGACGCCGGCCGACCATTCGGGCTTCGACGATCGCGGCCGCGTCCTGATCGTCGTCAAGGACGGTAACTGGCGGATGATCAAGGAATGAGCCGACCAAGCTGATCGGCGACGGCCAGGCACGGTCCCAGACATGCGCGACCCGATCCTCTATCTGTCGGAAGCCGCCGTGGCAGATGCCGGAGTGTCGCTGGATCGCCTGCGCGAGGTCGTCGCCGCGGCCTTCGCGGCGCAGGCGCGCGGAACCGCGCAGATCGCATCGAAGTCGGTGCTGTCGCTGGGACCGGGACACGTGTTCCAGGCCAAGCCGGGAGTGCTGCGCGATGCGGGCCTCGCGGGCATGAAGTGGTTCGGCCTCGTTCCGAGCGAGCAGACCACGGGTCCGACGATCTGCAGCCTGATCGTGCTGTCGGATGTCGCCACCGGACGTCCGTTGGCGATTATCGGCGGAGATACGATCACCGCGACGCGCACCGCCGCGATGAGCGCCATCGCTGCGCGCTCGCTGGCGCGCGCCGACAGCGCGACGATCGGCTTCGTCGGCTGCGGCGTCCAGGCGGCAAGCCACCTCGACGCGCTGCGCCTGGTCCTGCCGCAATTGACCGATGTGGTCGCCTACAGCCGCACTGCGGCAAGCGCTGCGCGCTTTGCCGACGCCGCGCGCGCACAGGGATTCAACGCACGGACCGTGAACGCGCCGCGCGACGCGGTCGAGAGCCTCGACGTCATCGTCAGCACCGTGCCCGAAAGCGCGAGCACGCTGGGGTTCCTCGATCCCGCTTGGCTGGCGCCGGGCGCGTTCGTGGCGGCGGTCGACCTGGGCCGCTCCTGGGACCGGACCGGCTATGCAAAGCTCGACATCCTCGCCACCGACGAACACGAGCAGACGCGGATGATGGCCGGCATCGGGCGCATGTCCTACGCCGGCCCGTATGCCGCGGACCTGGCCGACATTGCGTCGGGGAACTTTGCCGGACGCACGTCACCCGCACAACGCGCGATGTTCATGTTCTCCGGACACGCGCTGGCCGACCTTGCCGCCGCGCAGGCGGTGTACGAAGCGGCGCTGGCGAGGGGTCTCGGCATCCGCCTGCCGCGCTGACACGAATTTCGAGACCCGCCGGACGTTGCCGCAACGCATGTCCGGTCCACCGCGATTGATCGAAAGCGCCTCCGCCTGCGCCGGCACCTCGTCAGGGACGCTCGCCGCGGACCAGGCGGGCATTGATGTGCGCGCCGTCGCGGTTTTCGAAGCGACCCACGCCCAGCATGTCGTCGAGTTGCTCATTGAACAGTCGTGGATGAAATCAGTTTGCCGTATTGAATTGCCATTGCGTCAGATAGCGGAAGTATTGCGCCACTTTAACTGGCGCATTGTTGGATTTGCGCCAAAACAGTTGTAAGATATGGCGCAATTGGTACCCAACATTCGAGACATTCATGCCGAAGATCATCTCAACGGCCGAGTACGAAGCCGTCGTGAACGCGGTCCGCACGCGGCCGGACGGCGCGAGTTTCGAGATGATTCACTCGGTCCTGGGCGATGGCGTGGCCAGACGAACGCTGCAACGCCGGCTGCACGAACTGGTCAAGCAGGGCCGTCTCGTTGCCGAGGGCCGCAGACGTGGTGCCTTGTATCGCTTGCCATCGCAACCTCGGGTCACAGTTCAGCTTGGAGGGGTCGAAGCAAAGGGCGAGATCGGGCAAATCGCGGCGCAGATCTATGTCCCGGTGTCCGCCGAGGGTTCGCGCCTGCGCGACCTCGTGCGCCGCCCGCTCACACAGCGAACGCCGGTCGGCTACCGGCGCGAATTCCTGCTCGACTACCGGCCCAATGAAACCTGGTATCTGCCAAGCGAAACGCGAGCTCGCCTGCGCGGCCTGGGCGAAGCCCCAACGCCCGAGCGGCAGGCGGGCACCTATGCGCGCTACGTGCTCGGGCGGCTGCTGATCGACCTCTCCTGGGCTTCGTCCAAACTTGAAGGCAACACCTACACGCGGCTGGACACCCAACGCCTGATCGAGCACGGTGAAGCGGCGACCGGCAAGGACGCGCGCGAAACGCAGATGATCCTGAACCACAAGCGCGCCATCGAGTACCTGATGGATGGCGCCGACGAGCTCGGCTATGACATCCACATCTTTCAAAACCTGCATGCGCTGCTGTCGGAGAATCTGCTCGCCGACCCCGGCGCGAGCGGCAAACTGCGTGAGCGCATCGTGGATATCTCGGGCACGGTGTTTCGTCCGCTGGCCATCCCGCAGCAGATTGACGAATTCTTTCGTGTCGCTCTCGACAAGGTAGCGGCGATCGGCGACCCGTTCGAACAAGCCTTCTTCCTGATGGTGCAGGTTCCCTATCTGCAGCCATTCGAAGACGTGAACAAGCGGGTTTCACGGCTGGGCGCCAACATTCCGTTGCTCGAGTACAACCTTTGTCCGCTGTCCTTTGTCGAAGTGCCTGAGCGCGCATACATCGAAGGAACCCTGGCTGTCTACGAGCTGAACAGGGTCGAGTTGCTCGCCGATGTATTCACGTGGGCCTATGAGCGATCCTGCCAGCAATACCGCGCCATCGCCGGCTCACTTCCACAGCCGGACCCGTTCAGAAGAACGTATCGCGAGGCGCTCGCGGATGTCATCGGGGAAATCGTACGCAAGGGGTGGCCGGCCGAACGGCCAGTCGTCGAGCGGGAAGCGGCGAGCTTGGTCCCGGCAGAAGATCGGGCGCGGTTCGTGGAATTGGCCAGGGATGAATTAAAGGGCCTGCACGAAGGCAACATTGCCCGCTATCGATTGCGTCTCGCGGAGTTCCGGGACTGGAAGGCGAAACAGCAGTAACGACGGATTGGAAATCCAACGCCGGCTCGGAGGGCGCACGCGGCCCCGGGCAGGTCGCAGAGCGGCGGGCAGCGCGGCGGGGCGATGATCGGTGGGCGGATCGGTTCGCCGAGGTGAGCGAGGATCGCGCGCACGGTGGGGGGTTCGATGATGAAGGTGACGATCTGCATCTGTGCTGCGCAGAGTGGACACGGCAGTGGCAACACTTCGTCGATGCGCGCGAGCAGCTGCGCCCAGGCATAGCGAGCGGCGCCGCGGTGCCCGTTGGGTGGGTGCGGATTCGCGACGCGTGCCGGTGTGTCTGGCGCGCTCGCGATCACGGTCACCGCCTGACGCAGGGGCGCATGGGGCGCCAGCACGCCGTAGGACGTTGCCGCAACGCATGTCCGGTCCACCGCGATTGATCGAAAGCGAGTCCTCCTCCGTCGGCACCTCGTCAGGGACGCTCGCCGCGGGCCAGGCGGGCATTGATGTCGTCGATCACCGGGGGCAAGTCGACGAGGCTGTCGATGACGTAGTGCGCACCTGCCTTGCGCAGGATTTCTCGGGTCAGCGCCAGACGCCGTTCGATCTCCGCGGCGGGCAGCGTGTCGGCTTCCTCCAGCGTGTTGATGTTCATGTAGTTGCTGTAGCGCGCG
>JADYZP010000018.1 GCA_020853025.1 Burkholderiales bacterium | reverse complement strand
TCCTCGTCGCCCAGGATGTCGGTCAGCACGGCGAAGCGGTTGCCGTCCTTGATGAGCCCCATCGCGATGCCCGCGACGTGCGCCTTGGTCGGCACGCCGGCGTCCATCATCGCGAGGCTCGCGCCGCACACCGATGCCATCGACGAGCTGCCGTTGCTCTCGGTGATCTCGGAGACCACGCGCATCGAGTACGAGAACTCCTCGGCGCTCGGCAGCGCGGCGACCAGCGCCCGCTTGGCAAGCCGGCCGTGGCCGATTTCGCGGCGCTTGGGCGTGCCCACGCGGCCGGTCTCGCCGGTCGCGTAGGGCGGAAAGTTGTAGTGGAACATGAAGCGATCGCGGTACTCGCCCATCAGCGCGTCGATGATCTGCTCGTCACGCGCGGTGCCGAGCGTGGCGACGACCAGCGATTGCGTCTCGCCGCGCGTGAACAGCGCCGAGCCGTGCGTGCGCGGCAGCACGCCGGTGCGGATGGTGATCGGGCGCACGGTTCGCGTGTCGCGGCCGTCGATGCGCGGTTCGCCGGCCAGAATCTGGTCGCGGACGATCTTCGCCTCGAGGTCGAACAGGAAGTTGCCGATGGTACGTGCGTAATCGGGCGACGCATCCGCGGGCATGCATTCGGCGGTCGCCTTGGCGTAGATTTCCTTCAGACGCTGTTGGCGCGCCTGCTTCTGGCGCAACTGATACGCGGCGCGCAGGTCGGCTTCCGCGGCGGCGGCAACCTTGGCGATCATCGCCTCGTCCTTCGCCGGCGGCGTCCAGTCCCAAAGCGGTTTGCCACCCTCCTCGACCAGCGAATGGATGAGTTCGATCGCCGCCTGCTGCTGCTGGTGGCCGAAGACGACGGCGCCGAGCATCACCTCCTCGGCCAATTCGGTCGCCTCCGATTCGACCATCAGCACGGCGGCTTCGGTGCCGGCGACGACGAGGTTCAATTGCGACGTCGCGAGTTCGGTCTTGGTCGGATTGAGCACGTACTGGCCGTTCAGGTAGCCCACACGCGCCGCGCCGATCGGACCCGCGAAGGGGATGCCGGAAAGGACTACCGCCGCGGAAGCGCCGATCATCGCCGGAATGTCCGGATCCACTTCCGGGTCCACCGACATCACGGTGGCGATGATCTGCACTTCGTTGTAGAAGCCGTCGGGGAACAGCGGGCGCAGCGGGCGGTCGATCAGGCGGCAGGTCAGCGTCTCCTTTTCCGAAGGGCGCCCTTCACGCTTGAAGAAGCCTCCGGGAATCTTGCCGGCGGCGTAGGTCTTTTCCTGGTAGTCGACGGTCAGCGGAAAGAAGTCCTGACCCGCCCGGGCTGACTTGGCGGCCACGCACGTCACCAGCACGACGGTGTCACCGAGGCGCGCCAGCACGGCGCCCCCGGCCTGGCGGGCGATCTCGCCGGTTTCGAGGGTCAGCGTCTGCTGGCCGTACTGTACGGATTTCTTGATGTGATTGGACATAGTTTCGTTTCCATGAAAGACAAAGGCCGCGCCCAACAGAGCGCGGCCATCGCGGATTTAGGGGGAGACGGCGGAGCGCGGTGGCATCTTGACCACGCGGAGCCGCCTTACTTGCGCAGGCCCAGTTTGTCGATCAGCGTGCGATAGCTGTCGGCGTTGCTGGACTTCAAGTAATCGAGCAGCTTGCGGCGGCGTGACACCATGCGCAGCAGACCGCGACGCGAGTGATGATCCTTGACGTTGCTCTTGAAATGGTCGGTGAGACCGTTGATGCGCGCGGTGAGCAGCGCGACCTGGACTTCCGGAGATCCGGTGTCGCCCTTGCTGCGTTGATTGTCGGCGATCACCTTCGCCTTGTCCTGAACCGTAACGGCCATTGCTGTTCCTTATGCTCTCTCTTGGTTGCGCTGCTTGTAGTTCGGCAAAGTCTTGGATTGTAAGCCGAAAAGGTCGATTCGATCAAGCAGCGGGTGCCTCGGCCGGCGACCGTTCGACGACGACCCGACGCGGCCGCACGGCGCCTTCCGTCACCTCGGCGACACCCAGGAAACGGCCGTCGCCGAAAACGGCGCAAGTGCCATCGGGCCGGTCCAGGGCGGCGAGCGCCTGCCCCTGCCGGAAGCGCGCGGCATCCGCGGTGGTCACCTCCAGCACCGGGAATTGCGCAACCAGTGCAGTTACGGGAAGCAGTGCATGCAGCAACGGTGCATCGGACATCGTTTCGAGACGCTCCAGCGACACGGCGTCGGCCAGGCGAAAGCCGCCGGTGGCGGTGCGGCGCAGCGCGGCCAGGTGCGCGCCGCAGCCCAACGCCTCGCCGATATCTTCGGCGAGCACGCGGATGTAGCATCCCTTGCTGCACGAGACGTCGAGCACCGCATCCGGCGGGCTCCAGTCGACCAGAGCCAAAGCATGGATTTCGACCTCGCGCGGCACACGCGGGACATCCTGCCCGCTGCGCGCGTACTCGTAATAGGCGCGGCCCTCATGCTTCAGCGCCGAGTACACCGGCGGCAACTGCAGCTGGCGACCGACGAATCCTTGCAGCGCTGCCTCGAGTTCCGCGCCCGAGTGCGACACCGCCCGCGTATTCAGCACTTCGCCCTCGGCGTCCCCCGTGGTCGTCGTCGTGCCGAAACGCACAGTCGCCGTGTAGCGTTTCGGCGCATCGAGCAGCACCTGCGCGAACTTGGTGGCCTCGCCGAAGCACAGCGGCAAGAGTCCCGACGCCAGCGGATCGAGCGTACCGGTGTGGCCGGCCTTCTGCGCGCGATAGATCCGCTTGGCGCGCTGCAGCGCGGCGTTCGACGACAATCCGATCGGCTTGTCCAGCAGCAGCACGCCGTCGACGTGGCGTCGTTCGGATCGGAATTGGGTCATGCGCTGCGTTCCCGATTTCCGGGGGTCAGGCGCCGCGACCGCCAGGCGGGCTCGAAGTCCACCCTACTCTGCGAGCTTCTTGTCCGCCGCCACGGCGTCGTCGATCAACTGCGACAGCCGCATGCCCGCCTCGATCGAATCGTCATAGGCGAAGTGCAGCTGCGGCACCGAGTACAGGCCGAGCCGGTGCGACAGCGCGCTGCGCAGGAATCCTGCCGTGCGGCCGAGCGCCTCCAGTGTCTCGGCGGCATGCTCGCTTCCGGCCAGGTGCGTGAAGTGCACGGTGGCGTGCGAGAGGTCGGACGAAACCTCGACGTGTGTGACGGTGACCGCGCCGACCCGGGGATCCTTGACTTCGCTGCGCAACAGGTCGGCCAGCTCCTTCTGGATCTGGTCGCCGACGCGAATTGCACGCTGCGAATATTTTTTCATCGAATCGTTTTCGCATCGGCACAGGCAAACACCGAGACCCGCGCTTCCCACACCTAAAGCGTACGCGACACTTCGACGATCTCGTAGACCTCGAGCTGGTCGCCCACCTGCACGTCGTTGTAATTCTTCAGCGATAGGCCGCACTCGAAGCTCGCCTTCACCTCGCGCACGTCGTCCTTGAAGCGCTTCAGCGAATCGAGCTCGCCTTCGTGGACGACGACGTTGTCGCGCAGCAGGCGGACCTTCGCACCGCGGCGGACCAGTCCCTCGAGCACGTAGCAGCCGGCGACCGTGCCGACCTTCGAGATCCGGTATACCTCGCGTATCTCGACCATCCCGAGCCGGTTCTCCTTCTGCTCCGGTGTCAGCATCCCGGACAGCGCCGCCTTCACTTCGTCGACCGCATCGTAGATGATCGTGTAGTAGCGGATCTGGACGCCGCTGCTTTCGGCGAGCTTGCGCGCCTGCGCGTCGGCACGCGTGTTGAAGCCGACCACGACGGCTTTCGACGCCAGCGCCAGGTTGATGTCGGACTCGGTGATGCCACCCACCGCCGCATGCACGATATTGACCTTGACCTCGTTGGTGGATAGGTTGGTCAGCGCCTGCGACAGGCCTTCGTAGCTGCCCTGCACGTCGGCCTTGATGATCAGCGCGAGCGTCTTCACCTCGGCCTCGCCGACCTCGCCGAACATGTTCTCGAGCTTGGTGGCCTGCTGCTTCGCAAGTTTCACGTCGCGGAACTTGCCCTGGCGGAACAGCGCGATCTCGCGCGCCTTGCGCTCGTCCCCCAGCACCATCACATCCTCGCCGGCGAGCGGCACGTCGGACAGACCCTGGATCTCGACCGGTATGGCGGCACCGGCCTGGGTCACGGTCTTGCCGTTCTCGTCGGTCATCGCCCGCACGCGGCCGAACACGGCGCCGGCCAGCACGATGTCGCCACGCTTCAGCGTCCCCGACTGCACGAGCACGGTCGCAACCGGACCGCGTCCCTTGTCGAGCCGCGCCTCGATCACGATGCCGCGCGCCGGCGCGTCCTTGGCGGCCTTGAGCTCGAGCACTTCGGCCTGCAGCAACAGGCCGTCGAGCAGCCGGTCGATGCCATCGCCGGTGCGCGCCGAGACCGGAATGAACTGCACGTCGCCGCCATATTCCTCGGGCAGCACGTTCTCGGCGACCAGTTCCTGCTTGACCCGCTCCATGTTGGCCTCGGGCTTGTCCATCTTGTTGATCGCCACCACCAGCGGGACGTTGGCGGCCCTCGCGTGAGCGATCGCCTCCTTGGTTTGCGGCATGACGCCGTCGTCGGCGGCGACCACCAGCACGACCATGTCGGTGACCTTGGCGCCGCGCGCACGCATCGCCGTGAACGCCTCGTGACCCGGTGTGTCGAGGAAGGTGATCACGCCCTTCCCGGTTTCCACGTGGTAGGCGCCGATATGCTGCGTGATGCCGCCCACCTCGCCGCTCGCCACCCGCGTGCGGCGAATGGTATCGAGCAGCGACGTCTTGCCGTGGTCGACGTGACCCATCACGGTCACCACGGGCGGCCGCGGCAGCAGCTCTGCCGCCGACTGGCCGTGCGCTTCGGCGAGCAGCGCATCCGGGTCGTCGAGCTTCGCGGCCTGCGCCTTGTGACCCATTTCCTCGACGACGATCATCGCCGTCTCCTGGTCGAGCATCTGGTTGATCGTGACCATCGTGCCGAGCTTCATCATCGCCTTGATGACCTCGGTCGCCTTCACCGACATCTTGTGCGCGAGCTCGGCCACGGTGAGTGTTTCCGGCACGGTGACTTCGCGGACTACCGGCCCGGCGGCGCTGGCGCCGTCGCCCGTCTCGTCGTCGTGGTGCCGGCCGCCGACCTTGGGACCGCGCCATCCGGATGCGGCCGCGCCGGTGTCGCCACGCAGCTTGAGCGCACGACGGCGCGCGGCCTCCTCCTGGAACACCTGGCCTGGCGCTTTCTTGGTCGTCCGGTCGCGCTTGTCGCCCGGCTTGGCGGCGGGCCGGTGCAGCGTACCCAACGTCTTCGCCTTGGCATCCGCCGGTTTGGCTTCGGCGGCCTTCGCGGCAGCGGCAGCCTCGGCGGCGAGCTTCGCGGCAGCCTCTTCCGCGTCGCGTTCTTTCTTGGTCTTGCGCGCGCTTTCGCGAGCCTGCTTTTCCTGCAACTCTTCCGTCTGGCGCTTGGCCAGCGCCTGCGCCTTGCGCGACTCCTCCTCGCGCAAGGCGACTTCCTCGGGTGTCAGCACCGACCCCGGCGCGACCGTCGTCGCGGGCCGCTCGGGCGCTGCGGGTGCGGGTGCGGCTGCGGGTTCGGGTGCCGGCGCTTCCGGAGCCGGCACGACAGGTGCCTCAATCGACTCGATCGCTTCGACTTCCGGCGCCACAGCCGGGGGCGCCGCTTCCTCCTCGCGCCGGACGAGAACGCGCTTCTTGCGCACCTCGACCTGGATCGTCCGCGCCTTGCCTGTCGAATCGGCGGCCTTGATCTCGGTGGTCTGCTTGCGCGTCAGCGTGATGCGCTTCTTGGGTTCGGCGGCAGCGCCGTGCTGGCGGCGCAGGTAGTCGAGCAGGCGCGTCTTGTCCTGTTCGGTGAGATGGTCACCCTCGCGCTTGCCGTCGACGCCCGCCGCGGTGAGCTGCTCGAGCAGCGAACCCGAGGGCATCTTCAGCTCCGTTGCAAATTGTTCGATGGTCGTCTGCGCCATGCCTTGTCTCCCGCGCGTAGTTGCGCGCCCTTACTTCGCCTGCACGCTCGCCGCGTCAGCAGCGGCGAGCTCGGCTTCCGGCTCGAACCTGTGCGCGCGCGCCTTCATGATCCGGTCGACCGCGCGGTCGTCGGCGATGCCGGTCAATTCGGTGAGCTCATCGGTCGCGAGATCGGCGAGCGCATCGCGCGTCGTGATCCCGTTGGCGGCGAGCTTGCTGGCGACTTCGGTGTCCATTCCTTCGAGGGCGAGCAGTGCCTCCTCGACGTTCTCGACCGATTCCTCGCGCACGATCGCCTCGGTCAGCAGCGCGTTGCGGGCGCGGCTGCGAAGCTCGTTCACCGTGTCCTCGTCGAAGGATTCGATCTCCAACATTTCGGTAATCGGGACGTAGGCGACTTCCTCCAGCGACGTGAAACCCTCCGCGATCAGGATGTCGGCGACCTCCTCGTCGACGTCCAGCCTTTCCATGAACAGCGTGCGCAGGCGGTCGGTCTCGCTCTCCTGCTTCTGCTGCGACTCCTCGACGCTCATCAGGTTCAGTTGCCAGCCGGTCAACTCGGATGCGAGGCGAACGTTCTGGCCGCTGCGGCCGATCGCAATCGCCAGGTTCTCCTCGTCGACGACGACGTCCATCGCATGCCGCTCCTCGTCGACCAGGATACTTTGCACCTCGGCGGGCGCCAGCGCGTTGATGACGAATTTCGCCGGATCCTCGGAGAAGAGAATGATGTCGACGCGTTCGCCCGCGAGCTCGTTGGTGACCGCGGTGACGCGCGAGCCGCGCATGCCGATGCAGGTACCCTGCGGGTCGAGCCGCGGGTCGTTGGACTTGACGGCGATCTTCGCGCGAATGCCGGGGTCGCGCGCCGCCGCCCGGATCTCGATCAGACCCTCCTCGATCTCGGGCACCTCGAGCTCGAAGAGACGCACGAGGAATTCCGGCGAGATGCGCGAGAGGATCAGCTGCGGGCCCTTGGCCGTGCGGTCGATCTTCATCACGTAGGCGCGGATGCGGTCGCCGACGCGCAGCATCTCCTTCTGGATCAGCTGGTCGCGCGGAATCACGCCCTCGATGCGGCCCGACTCGACGATGATGCTGCCGCGCTCGATTCGCTTGACGGTTCCGGTCAGGAGGTTGTCCTCGCGCTCCAGAAAGTCGTTCAAGATCTGCTCGCGCTCGGCATCGCGAATCTTCTGCAGAATGACCTGTTTTGCCGCCTGCGCGCCGATGCGACCGAATTCGATCGGTTCGAGGGGCTCCTCGACGACGTCGCCCAGTTGCAGCTCCGGGTCGCGCTCCGCGGCGTCGGTGATCGCGATCTGGTGCGCCGGCTCCTCGTGCTCCTCGTCAGGCACGATGGTCCAGCGGCGGAACGAGTCGTAATCGCCCGTCTCGCGGTCGATCGACACGCGGGCGTCGATTTCCTGATTGGGAAAGCGCTTCTTGGTTGCCGACGCCAGCGCCGATTCGAGCGCGACGAAGACGATCTCCTTCGGCACGTTCTTCTCGCGCGCGAGGGCGTCCACCAGAAGCAGCAGTTCGCGGTTCATTTGCCTTTTCTCCACTCGATCTTCGGTACCAGGCGGCAGCGGTCGATCGCTGCGAAGGGGATCGTCCGCATGCCGCGCGCGGCTTCCAGAAGGACGTTGTCGCCTGCGACGCCGCGCAGGATGCCTTTCCACTTGCGCGTGCCGTCGGCGGCTTCGTGCAGATGGACCTGCGCCTCCTCGCCGGCAAACCGCGTGTAATCCGCCAATTTCGTCAACGGCCGGTCGAGTCCGGGGGACGAAACCTCGAGCCGGTCGTAGTCGATGTTCTCCACATTGAACAGGTGCGTCAGGTGGTTGCTGACCCGGGCGCAGTCGTCGACGTTGACGCCGTGACCGCGGCCAGGGCCGACGACCTCGGGCTTGTCGATAAAAATGCGCACGAGCCGGCCCCTGGGAGACATCTCCCAGCCGACCAGCTCGTACCCCATCGGGGGCAAGGTCATTTCCAGCAGTTCACCCAGTCTCATTCGCGGTCCCCGCAGGAGCCGTCGTAGTTCCGCCGGCACCGGTGCCGCCCGGCCGCCGGAATAAAAAATGGGCTGTGCCCAGCCCATTTCTCCTGCAGATCCAATGTTTGCAGCCCCTGATAGTAGCAGTAAACGGCGGATTTTTGTAGAGGGCGGTTCCGCCGATCCTTCCGCGGCGAGCCCCTGGCGACTGAATTCGTCCTTTCAGTCGGCCAGAATCTACAATCGAAGTCCGTGATCACGCCTTAAGGGAACCATTGTGTTCGAATTCCGCTCCGACCGTCGGATGCATGCCTCAGGCAAGGGGAAGAAGCATGAACAAGAAGCGATTGCTACGCGGCATCGTCCAGAGCCTCTGAAATGAGCACGCCCGGGAGCACGCGGATCAGCCCGCGGGCCGGCCAGTCGACAAGCGCCACGGACTTAGTCGACGTCTCGGGGCTGGTCACCGCGTACTCCACGTTGCGGCCCGACCCGTCCGTCCCGGCGCAGCGCGTCGGGTTCGGGACGTCCGGACATCGCGGCTCGTCATTCGAGCGCAGCTTCAACGAGTGGCATGTGGTGGCCATCAGCCAGGCGATATGCGACTACCGCAGGCGCAGCGGTATCGACGGGCCGCTCTACACGGGCATCGACACGCATGCGCTGTCGGTCCCTGCCTTCGAGAACGCGCTGGAAGTGATGGCCGCCAACGGCGTGGACGTGCTGATCGCACGCGATGGCGAATACACGCCGACTCCCGCCGTCTCGCACGCCATTCTGGGGTACAACCGCGGACGCCATTCCGGACTGGCCGATGGAGTCGTAATCACACCTTCGCACAATCCGCCCGACAGCGGCGGCTTCAAGTACAACCCGGCGAACGGTGGCCCTGCCGACACCGAAGTCACCGGCTGGATCGAAAGCCGGGCGAACGCGCTTCTCGACCGCGGCCTGAGGGAGGTGCGGCGCATGCCCTTCGCTCGGGCGCGACGCGCGGCGAGTACGCGCGAGCATGATTTCCTGGGCAGCTATGTCACCGACCTTGCGAGCGTCATCGACCTCGATGTGATTCGCGGTTCGGGTATCCGCATGGGCGTCGACCCGCTGGGCGGCGCCGGCGTGCATTACTGGACCCGGATCGCCGAGCTTTACAACATCGATCTCACCGTCATCAGCGACAAGGTGGACCCGACGTTTGGTTTCATGACACTCGACTGGGATGGGCGCATCCGGATGGATCCGTCGTCGGTGTACGCGATGCAGCGGCTGATCGCTGTGAAGGATCGCTACGATGTTGCCTTCGCCTGCGACACCGACCACGACCGGCACGGCATCGTGACGCCCGGCGATGGGCTGGTGCCGGCGAACCATTATCTCGCCGTCGCGATCGACTATCTGTTCACGCATCGCCCGCAGTGGAATGCCCACGCAGCCGTCGGCAAGACGGTCGTCAGCAGCGCCATCATCGACCGTGTTACCACGAGGCTCAACCGCAAGCTCTACGAGGTTCCAGTGGGGTTCAAATGGTTCGTCGACGGCCTTCTCGACGGCTCCATCGGGTTTGCCGGAGAGGAAAGCGCGGGCGCTGCCTTCCTGCGCCGCGACGGGACGGTGTGGACGACTGACAAGGATGGCATCGTGCCGGCGCTCCTCTCCGCCGAAATCATCGCGCGTACCGGCCACGATCCCGGCGCGCTTTATCGCAATCTCACGCACCAGCTTGGCGAGCCGGCGACCGACCGCGTCGAGGCGCCGGCAAGCGCGCTGCAGAAGCGGAACCTCGCGCAATTGTCACCTGCGCAGATTCACATCTCCGAGCTCGGCGGGGAACCCATCGAAAGGGTGCTCGACCGCGCGCCGGGCAACGATGCACCGATCGGCGGCATCAAGGTCGTCTGCGCCAACGGGTGGTTCGCTGCGCGCCCGTCCGGCACCGAGGACATCTACAAGATCTACGCCGAAAGCTTCCACGGCGAAGGAGCGCTGCGGAAGATCCTGGTTGACGCGCAATCGATCGTCGACGCCGCAATCGCGGCGACCGGCTGATCGGTGCGTGTGGCAGCCGGCGCGCCAAAGGAAGGGCTCCTCATGTCGAACGAACTCGATCAGCTATGCATCAATACGATTCGTTTCCTTGCGGTGGACGCCGTGCAGAAGGCGAACAGCGGGCATCCTGGGATGCCGCTCGGCGCAGCACCGATGGCCTACGTGCTGTGGACGAGGCTTCTCCGGCACAACCCGCGCAACCCGCACTGGTTCGATCGCGATCGCTTCGTGCTCTCGGCGGGGCATGGCTCGATGCTTCTCTACAGCTTGCTGCACCTGACCGGCTATGACCTCTCGCTCGACGACATTCGGCAGTTTCGCCAATGGGGCAGCAAAACGCCGGGTCATCCCGAGCGCGGATGCACACCCGGTGTCGAAATTACCACCGGACCGCTGGGGCAGGGTCTCGCCAATGCGGTCGGAATGGCGATCGCCGAAGCAGAGCTCGCGGCGCGTTACAACCGTCCCGGGCTCGATGTCATCGACCACGCTACCTACGCCATCGTCAGCGACGGCGACTTGATGGAAGGCGTCGCCGCCGAGGCGGCCTCGCTGGCCGGCCATCTCAAGCTGGGCAAGCTCACCTGCCTCTACGACGACAACCGGGTCACGCTTGCCGCGGGCACCGACATCACCTTCACCGAAGATCGCGCGCGACGCTTCGAGGCGTACGGTTGGCAAACGGAGTCGGTCGCCGATGGCAACGACGTTGCGGCGATCCTTGCGGCGCTGCAGTCCGCGCGCGCGGATACGACGCGGCCGTCGCTGATCCTCACGCGCACGCACCTGGGTTACGGCTCGCCGCACAAGCAGGACACGTTTGCGGCGCACGGATCGCCGCTTGGCGTGGATGAAGTTCGGCTCACCAAACAGAACCTGGGCTGGCCGGTCGAACCGCCTTTCCTGATACCTGAATCGGCGCTCGCGCATTTCCGGGAAGCGCTTGCGCGCGGGGCACGCGACGAGGCCGCGAGCAACGACCGCATGGCGGCCTACGCCGCAGAGTTTCCCGAGCTTGCGTTCGAATTGCAGCGAAGACTGAACGCGGAGCTGCCTCCCGGCTGGGATGCGGACATTCCGGACTTTCCGCCTGACGCCAAGGGGATGGCGACGCGGGTGGCATCCGGTGAGGTGATGAATGCCATTGCGCCGCGGCTTCCGGCGTTGACCGGCGGCTCGGCTGACCTCGATCCGTCGACGCACACGGCGCTCAAGGCTGAAGGTGATTTCAATCCTCCGGCCACCAAGGACGACGACGCGCAGGGATCGGCCGGCGGCGGCTGGAGCTACGCAGGCCGCAATCTGCATTTCGGTGTTCGTGAGCACGCGATGGGGGCGATCGTCAACGGTCTCGCGGCGCATGGCGGCACCCTGCCCTACGGCTCGACGTTCCTCATCTTCTCGGATTACATGCGCCCGCCGATCCGCCTCGCCGCGCTGATGGGATTGCCGGTCGTGCACGTGTTCACGCACGACAGCATCGCGCTCGGCGAAGACGGTCCGACGCATCAGCCGGTGGAGCAACTGGCCGCGTTGCGCGCGATTCCGAATCTCACGGTGATCCGGCCTGGCGACGCCAACGAAACCGCAATCGCCTGGCGGGTAGCCGTGGAAGCGCGCGATCGTCCGGTGCTGCTGGTGCTCTGCCGGCAGGACGTCCCCACGCTGGATCGTCGCCGATACGCACGCGCGGAAGGACTAAGAAATGGCGCGTACGTATTGGCCGATGCACCAAACGGCAATCCGGAGCTCATCCTGATCGCGAGCGGCTCCGAGGTCGGCCTGATCATCGCCGCGGCGGAGCGCCTGGGCGCTGAAGGCATCGCGGTACGCTGCGTCTCGATGCCGAGCTGGGAACTCTTCGACGCCTTGCCGCAAACCGATCGCGATGCCGTGCTGCCGCCGTCGCTCGTGGCGCGCCTGGCCGTCGAGGCCGGTGCGGCGCAAGGTTGGCGCCGCTACGTCGGCGACCGCGGTGACGTGCTCGGTGTCGAGCGCTTCGGCGCCTCGGCGCCGGGTGCGGTGATGATGCGCGAATATGGATTCACCGTCGACGAAGTCTGCCGGCGTGCACGGAACTTGTTGCGCTGATTCCGCCGATTGCCATCTACGCTTCACTACCCGAGCCGGCGCCGGCGAGCGGGCGCATT
Source organism: Burkholderiales bacterium (assembly GCA_020853025.1). Classification (GTDB taxonomy): domain Bacteria; phylum Pseudomonadota; class Gammaproteobacteria; order Burkholderiales; family Casimicrobiaceae; genus VBCG01. Next base: position 35,558 of record JADYZP010000018.1, on the reverse strand, counting down.
GCCGGCGTCGCGAGCGTACGCTCGTATGCATTCGCCGCCTCCTCGATTGCATCAGCCTGCGTCGGCGACGCGTGGATGACGCGAGCGAGCTTGCGCAGGCCCATTCCCGCGACCATGGCGACCGTGATCTCGCTGATCATTTCGCCCGCGTGACGCGCAACGATCGTCGCTCCGAGTATGCGATCGGTCTTCGCCCTGACGTGAATCTTGACGAAACCCGTTTCCTCGGAATCGGTGATCGCGCGAACTACGTCATGCATGGGAACGGTGAAGGTGCGGACAGGGATGTCCAGCTCGCGAGCCTGGCGGACGTAAAGGCCGACATGCGCGATTTCGGGATCGGTGTAGGTGCACCATGGAACGACCAGCGCGCTCAGGCGCTGTCGGCCGCGAAGCAGCGCGTTGCGGACCGCGATGTGTGCCGATGCCACCGCCATATGCGTGTATTTGTGCTCGAGGCACACGTCGCCGGCAGCATAGACGCGCGGATTGCTGGTCCGCAGGAAGTCGTCGGTTCTGACGCCGGTGTCGGCGTCATGGTCGACTCCCGCAGCTTCCAGGTGCAACCCCTCCATATTGGGGATCCGGCCGGTGCCGGTGAGAATCGCATCGACGATCACCGTGCTGTGGTAATCGTCACTGACGAAGTCAACGATCTTCTGGCCGTTCTCTGCGCGTACCTTGACGGCCTCCGTATTGAGCCGCACGTCGATGCCATCGCGCGCGAAGGCATCGGAGAGAAGCTGCGCGGCGTCGCGCTCCTCCCTGGGCAGGAACAGCGGACGATGCTGTGCGATCGTGGTCTGCGCTCCAAACCGGCAAAAAGCCTGCGCCAGCTCGCAGCCGAGCGGGCCGCCGCCGATCACCAGCAGACGGCGCGGCAAATCGGTCAGGTCGAAGATGTTTTCGTTGGTGAGGTAGCCTGCCTCGGCGAGTCCGGGGATCGACGGCGTGTCCGGGCGCGCGCCGGTGGCAATCAGCGCCTTTGCGAAGCGCAGGCGCGTGCCGTCGACGGTCAGCGAGTCGGTCCCCGAGAAATGCGCCTCGCCGAAGAACACATCCACGCCGGCGGCGCTCAACCGGCGCGCCGAATCGACTCTGCTGATCCGGGCGCGGAGTCGGCGCATGCGTTCCATCGCGGCAGCGAAATCGACGTGGATATCGGCCGGGCGCCGTGCTCCGTACCGTGCGGCCATGCGCATGTCCTCGTAGAGTCGCGCGGTCCGGATGAGCGACTTCGAAGGCACGCAACCGACATTGCGACAGTGGCCGCCAAGCGACGCGCGTTCGACGAGCGCGACTTTCGCGCCGAGCGCCACGGCGGCCGTTGCCGCAGCCAATCCGGCCGGCCCCGCTCCGATCACGACCAGCTGATACCGATCCACCGGTTCCGGATTGCGCCATTTCGATGGATGCGCATTCTCCTCGCGTTCGTGCTCGTACACGTCCGGCTGCGAACCTGCCTGCTGATCATCGCGCGGCCGCATGAGGGCGTCCGTCAGCGCCTTGGGCGCTGCAGCCAGCCGCCGCGAAACCCGGCCTGCCGCAGTCCCCTGCCGATGTAAGGACACTCCCGCATCAGGCGCCAGATGAATCCCGTGCGGTAGTTTTCGATCATCATGACGACGATTCCCTGGTCGAGTCCGAACTGTCCCTTCGAAACCCATTCGTGACCGGCGCTCACGAGGCTTGGGTTGAAGCTGCTCGCGTAGCGTTGCGCAAGCCTCATCTCCGGATAGCGGCGGTACATGCTGCGTACCGCGCTCAACGCGGCGTCCGGCGCGAACGGCAGCGACGCCAGCGCCGCCCATCCGGCGAGCGTTCCGTCATCGGGGCCGTAGGGTACGCCACGCGCGGCATAACCGACAAATCGCCGTGGATCGCCTTGCGGGACGTGGTCACCCGGCCCATCGCACGCGGTAAGTCCCCAGGAATTCTCGTCGTACCCCACAAATTCGTTCGGGTTGCGCCATGCGTACTCGCGTTGCACTTCGGTCGCACGCCGGCTGTTCTCGAAATAATCGCAGCACTTCTCGCGCATGAACCGATCGCGGATCCCGCGAAAGTCGATCCACGCATGCGAGAACTGATGAATGAACAGCGGGCCCGCGTAGAGAAACTCGTGGCCATAGAGGTTCTCCCACTGGTAGGTCGCGGTCCACGCATGGTAGCCGGTATTGTCGATCGGGTGCGTGGGCGAGCCCAGCGCGAGCACGTACAGCACGATCGCCTCGTTGTAGCCTTCCCACCCGTATTGCAGGAAACCACATTCCGGCTTCCAGCCTTGGATGATCGTCGCGCCGCCGTTTTGCGCCCAACGCCAGTCGATGCGGCGATACAGCATGTCGACAATTTCCCGCAGCTCGATTTCACTGGCGGTATTCGCGCTGAAATACATGCTCGCGGTCAAGGCGCCGGCCATCAACAGCGCGGTGTCGATCATCGACAGTTCCGAGCGCCAGACGCGCCTACCCGTGTCCAGGGCGAGGAAGTGGTAATAGAAGCCGTTGTAGCCGGTAGCTTGCGCGCTACCGCTCTGGTCGCTGTCGCGAAAGAAGCGCAGCGCGGCGAGGCTGCATTCGAGCGCATCGGCGCGCGACATCCACCCGCGCTCCACCGCCACGGGATACACGGACAACGCGAATCCGACGACGGCGATGCTGGCCGGCGAATTGGGCCGTGAACGGTCCGCGACCAGTCCGTTGACCGGGTTCGTGGCTTCGCGAAAATAGCCAAACGCGGAGCGCTGGAGCACGTCCAGCAGTGCGTCGTCCGCAAGCTCGATGGTGGCGGTCATGAGTGGATGATTGGACGTATGCGAACCCATGGCACCGGAACACCCGACCCTTTCCCCAATCGAGCGGTCGCGGTGCAATAATCGAGGCGGGGGCAACGCCCGACGGGCGCACGCGCCGCCGGCATCCGCAATTCCGAAAACTCCGGCTCCAATGTGATGATACCGCTACGCTCACAACCCACCGAGTTAGGTGCGCGCCGTGCGCATCTGCTGTCCAACGGTCGTTACACCGTGATGATCGACGGCGCGAGTTCAGGGTTCAGCCGCTGGCAGGATCTCGCCGTCACGCGCTGGCGTGAGGATCCGACGAGCGACCCGTTCGGCAGTTACGTGGTGCTTCGCGATCGCAAGACCGGCACCGTATGGGCGCCCGGTGTGCAGCCCTATGGCAATGAACAGGGGGCGTGCGCGGCCAACTGGCACGAGGGACGAGCCGTATTTTCCAGGCGGAACGGCACGCTTGCCGCCACGCTGGAAGTCGCGGTGGCACGAGACATCGATGCCGAAGTGCGTCGCGTCACCATTGCGAACCATGGCGATGCGATGCGCGAGATCGACCTGACCTCGTATGCCGAACTGGTCCTCGGATCGGCAGCGGCCGATGCCGCGCATCCCGCCTTCTCCAAGATGTTCGTGCAAACCGAATGGGTCGAAGAGCGCGGTGTCCTGCTGGCGACGCGGCGCAAGCGCAGCCCTGACGAAGCCGAGATCTGGGCCGCGCACCTCGCGGTGACCGACGCGCCGGACACGAAAGCGCACGCATACGAAACCGATCGGGCGCGGTTTCTCGGACGCGGGCGACTCCTGCGCAATGCGGTGGCGATGAAGCATGGTGCCGCATTGTCGAACACGGTCGGCACCGTGCTCGATCCTGTCTTCAGCCTGCGCCGGCGCGTCCGCATCGCGCCCGGCGAGACCGCACGAGTGGTGTTCTGGACGTCGCTGGCCCGCTCGCGCGACGAGGCACTTGCCATCTGCAGCAAGCTATCCATGGTCGACGCATGCGAACGCGTCTTCGCCGACGCAATCGATCACGAGAGAGCCGAGCGCGCGCGGCTGGGCATCGATGCCGGTCAAGCCGAGTGCTTTCAACACCTGGTTGCACCGCTCCTCTATGCCGACGCGGCCTGGCGATCGCCGCCGGAAGTGCTCGAACGCGGTGCCGGCGGCGCACCCGTGCTTTGGGTTCGCGGCATTTCGGGCGACCGGCCGATCGTTCTTGTACGCATCGCCGACAAAGCCCATCTTGACCCGGTCCGTGAGCTGCTCCTGGCGCAACGATATTGGCAATCGAAGCGGCTCGGCGTGGACGTCGTGATGCTGAACACAGCGCGCGACACGAAACCCGGCGCCTTGCAGGAAACGCTGGAAAAGCTGCTCAATACGCAGCGATCGCAACTGACCGCCGACGCTGCAGTCGTGCATGCCGAGATCGTCGCGGCACGTGACGACGAGATCACCGCTACGCTGCGTAACGGCTTGGCGACGGTTGCTCGCATCGTCATCGATGCGGCGAGCGGCGGGCTGGACAACCCCGCTCGGGACGAGCGCAACGTCAAAACGCCTCCTGCCGGCGCGCCGGCAGCGCTGGTCGCACCCGAGCGGTGTCGGGCGAAGGCTTCGGCGCGAGCTCCCGCCTCTTCCCGCGGGCCGCTGGAGTTCGACAACGGCACCGGCGGCTTTGCGCGAAGTAGCCGCGAGTATGTCATCCGGCTCGCCGAAGGACGCTGCACGCCTGTGCCGTGGATCAACGCGGTCGCCAATGCGTCGTTCGGATTCATCGTGTCGGCCGAAGGCGGCGGTTACACGTGGTCGGTCAACAGCCAGCAGAATCCGCTGACGCCATGGCCGAACGATCCGGTCAGCGACAACCCGCACGACGTGCTGTACGTGCGCGACGAGGACAGCGGTGAACTGTGGAGCGCCACGGCGCTGCCGATACGCGTTGCCTCGACGAACTATTCGGCATGCCACGGCAAAGGCTACAGTCGCTTTGCGCACGACGCGCACGGCATCGAGCTCGAGCTGCTGCAATGGGTGCCGGCGGACGATTCGATCAAGTTATCGCGATTGCGCCTGCGCAACCGTTCGGGACGGGTGCGGCGATTGTCCCTGACCGCCTATGTCGAATGGGCGCTCGGCGCGAACGGCACCGTACCGGCGCCGTTTGTCGTCAGCGCAATCGATGCGGCAACGGGTGCGCTGTTCGTGCGCAATGCATGGCGCCCCGAATTCGGAGAACGGGTCGCGTTCGCCGATTTGAGCGGTATGCAGGCCTCCTGGACTGCCGACCGCACCGACTTTATCGGCGTCAACGGCGCATTGGATCGTCCGGCCGCCCTTGCATCTTCGGCGCCGTTGTCGGGTCGCATCGGTGCCGGACTCGATCCCTGTGCGGCGTTGCAAACACGTTGCGAGCTCGCGCCCGATGCCCAAATCGAGGTCGTGTTCACGCTGGGCGACGCCGCCTCGCATGCCGACGCGCAGACGCTCATCGCGAAGTACCGCACGGCTGATCTGGACGCAGTGCTGGACGAAGCGGGCGCTGTCTGGGACGACGTGCTCGACATCGTGCAGGTGCGCACCCCTGACCCGGCGATGGACATTCTGCTGAACGACTGGCTCCTGTATCAGGTGCTGGGGTGCCGCGTGTGGGCGCGTACGGCCTACTATCAAAGCAGCGGCGCCTATGGCTTTCGCGACCAGTTGCAGGACGTGATGGCGCTGTGCGTGGCGAGACCCGATGTGGCACGCGAGCATCTGCTGCGTGCGGCAGCGCGGCAGTTCGCGGAAGGCGACGTCCAGCATTGGTGGCTGCCGCCTGCCGGACAGGGCCTTCGGACCCGGATGACCGACGATCGGATCTGGCTGCCGTTCGTCGCGGCCCACTTCATCGACGTCACTGGCGATGCCGCCGTGCTGGACGTGAAGATTCCGTTCCTGGACGGCGAGCCCCTAAAGGACGGCGAGGTTGATGCGTTCTTCTTGCCAACCGTTGCACCCGGCCCTGGCAGCCTCTACGAGCACTGCGCGCGCGCGTTGGATGCCAGCTTGACGCTGGGTACGCACGACTTGCCCCTGATGGGTACCGGCGACTGGAACGACGGCATGAACCGCGTCGGCGCGCAGGGTCGCGGCGAAAGCGTCTGGCTCGCCTGGTTTCTGATAGCCACGATCGATGCCTTCGCAATCCATGCGGAAGCGCGCAATGACAGCGGTCGCCTCAAGGCCTGGCGCGAGTGCACCACCGCACTACGCGCCGCGCTGGAAACTGCGGGCTGGGACGGACATTGGTATCGGCGCGGTTACTACGACGACGGCACGCCGCTGGGGTCGAGTGGCAGCAGCGAATGCAAGATCGATGCGATCGCGCAGTCGTGGAGCGTGATTTCCGGTGCCGGAGAGCGAACGCACGCGACGCGGGCGATGTCCGCGGTGGACCAGCACCTCATCCGCCGCGATGACCGGATCGCGCCGCTGCTCACGCCACCGTTCGATCGCTCGCCGCCAGACCCCGGCTACATCAAGGGCTATCCACCCGGGATACGCGAGAACGGCGGTCAATATACGCATGGCTCCATCTGGTCGATCTTCGCCTTCGCGATGCTGGGCCAAGGCGACCGCGCCGCTGAACTCTTTGCCATCCTCAATCCCATCCATCACGGCAGCACGCCGGACGACGTGGCGCGCTACCAGGTCGAGCCCTACGCAGCCTGCGCCGATGTCTATTCGGTCGCGCCGCACGTCGGCCGCGGCGGGTGGACGTGGTATACCGGCTCGGCGGCCTGGCTCTACCGAGCAGGTCTCGAAGCGATCCTCGGGTTCCGCCTACACGGCAACATGCTGGCGATCGATCCCTGTCTGCCGAGGGCGTGGACGCACTACGAAATCGCGTATCAACACCGAGGTCCGCTGGACACCATCACCCGCTACGAGATCGCCGTGGAGAATCCGCACGGCGTCAATCGCGGTGTGGTGCGTATCGAGCTTGATGCCGAGCCATTGGCCGACGGCGTTGCACGCATTCCGCTGGCCGATGATGGCCGGCTGCATCACGTTCGCGTCGTGCTTGGATGACCTGCAACGACTTTCGTCGTATGCCGTTGCTGCAGCGATTCCGGAGACGTCACCCGCTACGCGGCCATGCGCAAGGGATTGCCCGACGACAGCCCGAACGCCGGGTAGGCCACGGCGTCTGCGGTAAAGCCGAAACCGACTGCACGCTGTTCCCCGCATGGCGGTCTTTCGGCCGCGCAGTTCCTCCACCCTCGGCAGCTCTTCCGGACCCGCCGCATCAGAGGTTCCCGCCGAGCAGCATCCAGCTGCCGCAGGCCATGAGGCCCGCCCCCGCAATGCGCGCGACGCGCAATCCTTGCGGGGCGACCTTCTCGGCCAGCACAAGTGCGGCGATGACGGCCACCCACAGCAGGTTCATCACGCCACCCACGAACAGCAGCGCCATCAACGCCCAGCAGCATCCTGCGCAGAACGCGCCATGGCGCAAGCCCATCACCAGCGCGCCACGGCGGCCCTCGCGCCACTCGGTGAGCAGAAATGCGAGCGGCGTGCGGCATTTCGACAGGCAAACTCGCTTGAGCGCGCTCCACTGAAAGGCGCCGGCCGCGATCAGGATCAACCCACCAACCACGGGGCTGGTAGCGACCATCATCGGCGACAGCAGCGCGGCCTGGTGCAGGCCCCATTGGGCCAGCGTTGCGGCGAGACTGAAGGCACTCCACACGATGGCGTACCCGGCAACAAAGCTCGCGGTCGGCGCTACGGCGTCTTTCTCCTTGACGTGCCGGCGGTGAATCGAGGTGAAGGCGAGAACCATCGGCGTCGCGGAGGGCATCATCATCGCCACCATCATCACCGCCCACATCGACAGCATCAGCACGAACTCGACCGCACCCCAAGGCTGCCATTGGGGCATGATCATGCTCATGCCCGGCATCGGCATCGGCATCGCGGCCATGCGCCACGCAACGTACATCAAGTAGGCCCAAGCCAGCGCGGTGACTCCGGCAAGCCCGGCCAGCACGACACGCCGGTCGCGGCGGTGGATCGCGTTTACGTCGACAGCAGACATAGGCGTACCCCTTGGGCTGGCAAGTGAACTCGACACGGGGTCGGCCCGAGTCGGAAAACGTGATTCCGGCCGACCCCGCGATAGATGCCGCGCCTTAAGGGCCCTGATACGCAAACGCGGAGTGGAAGCCGTTCTTGTTGCTGAACTGCCAGGAGAGGCCGTGGTCCTCGAAGCGCACCTTCTGCGACCGCGACGCCACCGCGGGCTGCCCGGGCGCGATGCACAACGGGTGATTGCTGATGCTCACCTCCGCCCCGCCCTGCCCCTCGATGCTCTCGATGGTGGCATCGGCGATGTTCCCCATGTGCAGCGTGCGTTGCCGGCCTTTGACCTCGAAGGTCATCGGCGCGGTCTTCACGCCAATGACTTCACCGATATGCGAGGCCAGTCTGGCGGGGTGGCCACCTTCCTTGCCGGCGAAGATCTGCGTCAGGGCACCGCGCTGGGCTTCGGTGGCCCTTTCATCCAGGTAGAGTGCGACCTTCCACTTGACCTCGGCCATGTGTCCGGGCGAGTGCACGGCAAGGGCCACGTTCAGCCCATCCACCTTCACGTCACCAAAGCTTCCGTGGTCTACGTGCCACGCGACGAGCGCCGTGCATTCTCCGTCGCTGGGTGCGCTCAAGAATACGCACGGACAGGCTGCCTCGCAGTTGCATGCCTCGAAGTAACTGCCTTTCAGGTTCCAGGTTGTCATGTGATCTCCTTGATCGTGGGTTTTTCACTCGCACCGTGGCGGCATGATCCGGTCACGGACGATTTGACGCCGTAGCCGATAACGAATTCCCCCGGAATCGCATAGGCCTCGCCAAATTTGTAGGATTCCACTGAACGCAGGTATTCCGCGCGCACGGCAGCTCGGGTCGCCGCATCGAAGCGCGCGTAGGCGAGTGCGACTGGTCCCCCGAGAAAGGCCGCATCGCAGGCCTCGATGCCGCTGCCATAGCGCAGTACGACCGACAATCGTTCGGTCGAGACCCCGGTCAGGCCGGCCGCTTGCAGAGCATGGTGCAGTGTATCTCCGGCTCCGGTGCGAAAGAACAGCGGGCACACCTCGGAGTCGACGCGGGCGTCGACGATGGGGAAGATCTCCGCCCACGCGCATCGGCTGCGCGGCCCCCAGACCGACACCGCCACGCGCGCGCCCGGCGCCAGCGCCTGCGCCATCACGGCGAGCGCACGCTCCGGGTCCGGCATGTACATGAGACCGAGTCCGCACAACCCGACGTCGAATCCACCGCCCAGGTCCGGCAGCGCCTCGGCGTCGCCGCGTGCGAAGCGGCAGTTGCAAAGGCCGAGAGCCGAAGCCGCGGCACGCGCTGCCTCGACCATCTTTTCCGACAGATCGATGCCCATCACCAAGCCATCCGTGCCGACCCTGGCCGCTGCCGCAAGCGACAGCACGCCGGTCCCGCACGCCACGTCGAGTACGCGGTCTCCCGGTCCGATGGCTGCGCGCTCGAGCACGCTGTTGGTCGCGGGCAGCAGCTGGCTCATCCAGTGCTCGTCGTAGAAATCGACGGCGCGATCCCAGCCGTAGCGCTGGATGCGTCTTTGCAGCCGCGCGTCCATCACGCCGCCGCGGCGGTCCGGACGACGCGCATCTCGCGGCTCAGGCTCTGCGGCGTCCTGAACAGCTGCAAGTCCGGGCTGCGCTCGTCGGCCTCGTCGAGGACGCGCTGCAGGTCGCTCTCGGGCGCATCGCTGTCGAAGCTGACCCTGTAGGCGAGAGCGCTGTAGTTCGGCACCTCCGCCTGGCCGCAGAACAGGCCGCGAACGTCGGACTCCGCGCGCAGCTCGACCTCGACGCCACGGATCGGGATGCCAAGGTAGGCGGCGCGCATCGAATAGCCGATCGCCAGGCAGCTGCAAAGCGCGACGCGTGCAAAGGTGCTCGGCGTCGGTGCTGTGCCGGTGCCGCCGATGGGCTCCGGCATATCGGCGACGAAAGTCCAATCGTCCTCGCTGAATTCACAGCGCATGCCGTCGCGGACGGTCGCCGTCGACGTCGTGATCACCTGCGCCACGTCGGGGCGCTTGGAAAAAACGTGCTCGGCGCGCCGCAGCGCGGATTGCATTGCTTGCTGGTCCATGTGTGTTTCTCCTGACGGGGTATCGGTTGACCGGTGAGCCTCAGTTGGCATCCGGTGGCATCCGGTGCCGGTCCTGGGCTCGTCAGGAGTTTCGGGCGCGGACGTCAATCGACCGTCCGGAACTGCGTCAATCCACCGTCAATCCACCGTCAATCGCGGCGCGATCTACCGAAATCCGGAAGACGTGGCGATACCGTCGAGGGCGCGGCCGACAAAGCGCCGCACTTCGGCCTGGGTCAGCTGCGGGCGGATGCGCCTGGCCTCGGCAAGCGCGCCGACCGCCTCGGCATCCCTGCCGAGCTTCGTCAGGACCATGGCGTGGACAATCCGCGCCGGATAGAATTTCGCGTCCGACCGGCAGGCGCCCTGCGCCGCATCGAGCGCCTCGTCGAGCCGGTTCAGACGGATCAGGCCGCTGGACAGTGCCGAGAGCCAGACCGAACGACGGTAGTCGGTCGGGCTGGTGCGCAAACCGCGGCGCAGCGCCTCGATCGCAGATTCGAACTGCATCTGCAGCAACCGGTTGGCGCCGAGCGCGGCCCAGGCCTGCGCATTATTCGGATTGTCCTCGATCGCACGCTCCAGCAACGGCTCGGCCCGGGCCGGATCGCCCAGTTCGGCGATGGCGCAACCCGCAACCCCCAGCACTTCGGATCGAGTCGGTTCCAGCTCGAGCGCCATCTCGGCGTCGGCGCGCGCCTCCTCCCTGGCCGCGTCGCCGTGAAGCAAACCCCATTTCTGGGCGAACGCCATGACCATCGCCTTCTGCGCCCTCGCCAAAGCAAACTGCGGGTCGAGCGCGATGACTTCCCGGTACAAGCGCACGGCGGACTCCACGGCGGCCTCGGACCAGCCGGCCGAGTACAACGCACTGCTGGCCTGGTGCATCTTGTGCCAGGCATCCTGTCCATCGTCACGATCATCAGGCGCTCCGGCCTCGGCGAGAGCGAGCTGCTGCTCGATCCTGGCCGTGGTTCCGGCGACAAAATCGTCGACACCGGCATTGCCGTCGCGCGAAGGCAGATCCTGTTGCAGACTCCACAGGTACCGGGCCTTTTCCCCGTCGACGATCTGGATGGCGACGCGTACACACCCGGGTTCGGGCTGGCGCAGGCTGCCGGTGATCAGGTAACTCGCGCCCAGCACCCGTGCGAGGTGAGTCAGATCGTCCGGGTTCGGCTGCATCGCCGCGACGACCGCGGGCTGCACGACGACCCGGACCCCGGGTATGCGGGAGAGCTGCCCGCTGATGTCCTCCCCGATGGACGCGGCCAACGCGTCGAGGTCGGGCGTGCGCGCGAAGTTGGCAAACGGCAGGATGGCGATGACGGGCAGCCCGCGTCCCTCGCTGCCGCGCAACGCGACGCCCGCCTTGCGGATCGAGTCGTGAAGCGCCTGCGTCGCCGAGTCGGGTTCGACCCGAAGCTGCGTCAGCAGGAGTTCCCGGCAGAGATGATATTGGTGCAGCGCTTCGCTGCGCCGACCGAGAGCGTCGAGCGAGCGCATCATTGCGCGGTGAGCCCCTTCGTTCGCGGGATCGCATGCGAGCAACCGATGCAGGAGGTGCACCGCGGCCTCATGCTCCGCCTGCTCCGCGTGGAGTGCCGCCAGCCGCGCCATGGCTTCCACCGCCACCCTCGACATCCTCGTGCGCTCGGCGAAGAGCCACGCCTCGAACGCTTCCTCCTTCGCCGACAGGCCGTCGAGATAGACGCCGGCGTAAAGCGCAACCGCACGCTCGAGCTCACCCGGGTCCGTACTCGCCGCGAGCGTGGTGAATTCGACCGTATCGGCCGTGCATGCGCGCGCATCCAGGCGCAGCGTCTCGCCGCTTGCCTCGACAATCGCGGCATCCCGCCGCAACGCCGAGAGCACCTGCCGCAGGCTGTGCCGGGCGCGTTCTTCCGCAAGATCGCCCCAGAACATCGCCGCGATGCGCTCGCGCGTGACGGCGGCAGGACTGTTGGCGGCGAGAACGGCGAGCATGCCCTGCGCCTTGCGGGATGCGACGGCGATTCTTCGGCCGTCCTCGTCCTCGAGACCAAAGCCTCCGAGCAGCGTGAGACGGAAATTCGGCATGTGGTCGGAAGACTCTGCAGTTACATCAGAATCTCAATGATAGGACAAGGCCCTGCGGGCGGAGGAAAATCTGTCGCCCGACTGCGCAACCCGGCGGCGATGCCGGCTGGTTCATGAAATCGCAACGAGAAAACTTCGCCGCCAACGGGTAACATTCCTCCGTGAGGCAACACGACCGGCCAGGATGATTGTCGCCGCCCAGCCGTCGCCGGTGGCAATGGTCACGAGGGCTTCGGGATGCGATTACCTGGGGGTGGCGCGCAACTTGGCCACCATCGCCGACGTCGCGTTGGGCGGCGCCTGGTTGCCCCAGCTCGTGCGCACGTAATTGGCGATGTCGGCCACCTGCTGGTCGGTGAGCTGGGTGTTGAACGCCGGCATCGCGACGAATCCGGCGCGGGGCGAAATGCCGCGATCGACCACCTTCAGGATATCGTTGGGGTCGGCCGCCCGCACCACCGGGTTGCCGGCGAGCGGCGGGAACACCCCCGGAATGCCGCGCCCCAGCGCCTGGTGGCAACCGCTGCAGTTGTCGATGTAGAGCTGCGCACCGCGCTGCTTCGTCGGATCCGGCGCGACGCGGCCCGTCCGCAGCCGGGAATCCGGCGGGAGCGCTTTCAGGTACTCGGCCATCGCCAGCCGGTCGGCGTCGGTGAGGTGACTGGTGCTGTTGCGGATCACCTCGGCCATCGGGCCCAACGTCGTCGTCTTGTCCTTCGCCACGCCGGTCTTGAGGTAGGTCGCGATCTCGCCGTCGCTCCAGGACCCCAGGCCGGTGACGATATCGGACGTCAGGTCGAGCGCGAACCAGCCGTCGATGACGGCACCGCTGAAATCCTTGCGCTTTTCGATGGCGCCCAGCAGGTTGCGCGGCGAATGGCAGTCGCTGCAGTGGCCGAGCCCTTCGACCAGATAGCCGCCGCGATTCCAGGCGGTCGACTTCGAAGGATCGGGCCGGTAGGTGCCCTCGGTGAAATAGAGCTCCCGCCACGCGCCCATCGTCCAGCGTTGGCTGAACGGAAAATCCAGGTGGTTGACGTCGACCGCGTTGCGGGCCGGCTTGACCGTACGCAGGTATGCATAGAGCGCATCGATGTCGGCACGCGTGACCTTGGTGTAGAAATCGTACGGCATCGTCGGGTACATGTCCTGGCCGTGCTTGTTCACGCCGTCGTGCAGCGCGCGATAGAAGTGAGCCCCCGACCAGTTCCCTATGCCCGTTTCCGGATCCGGCGTGATGTTGGGCGCCAGCATGTAGCCGAACGGCGTATCGATACGCAGGCCGCCTGCGAACGGCTCACCGCCGCCTGCGGTATGGCACGACACGCAGTCGCCGGCGCGCGCGAGATACTCGCCGCGCTCGATCGTGGTCTGCTGCGCGCTTGCCACGTCCACAGCCATACCCACGGCCACCAGCGCGCCGGACAGCACGGCGAGCGAAACTGCCAGCCGCGCAGCGCGCCGCCGGCCGGAGTCAGGATTCATCGTTGTTTACCCTCTCATGTCGATCATGCAATTAGATCACACGCGCCGGGTCGGCTGGCACCGTGCGTTCCTGCGCGCGAATGGAATTATCGTGCCCGGCGACCAGACCTCAAAACGGGCAGCCGCGTGCGTCGATCAGCAGGTAGTCGAGCAGGAACCAGAACAGGCCACGCAGTTGGAATTGGCTGTTTGCCGGTTCCATTGCGCTGGTGACGCTTCTGTATTACAAGTTCAGCCTCAACGCCGTGGTCGCGTTCTGGCTCGCGTACATCCTGGCTCCCCCCTCGGCACATGAATAACAAGCACAGCAGCCTGGCCAAGCGAACCTTGAGCAAGGTTCCGGAAGTCACCTTCGGGTTCTGGGTCATCAAGATCGCCGCCACAACGCTCGGCGAGACGGGCGGCGACTGGGTTTCCATGTCGCTCAATCTCGGCTATCTCATCGGCTCAGCGATCTTCGCCGTGATCTTCATCGCTTTGGTGTGGGGTCAAGTGAAGGCCGAGCATTTTCGGCCGGTCCTCTATTGGGCGACGATCGTGGCCACGACCACGCTGGGCACGACGCTGGCCGACTTCGCCGACCGATCGGTCGGCCTCGGCTACCTCGGCGGCGTTGCCATGGTCTCCACGTTGCTCGCAGCGAGCCTCGCGATCTGGCATTGGAGCGAGGGCACGGTCTCCGTGCACAGCATCACCCGGCCGAAGGTCGAGTGGTTCTACTGGGTGACGATCCTCTTCTCGCAGACGCTCGGCACTGCGCTGGGCGATTGGGCGGCGGGCTCCGATCGAGGTGGCCTCGGTCTTGGTTACGAGGTCGGTGCCTTGGTCTTCGGAGCGGGTCTGATTGTCGTAGCGGCCCTGTACTTCTGGACCCGCGTTTCGCACACCCTGCTCTTTTGGCTGGCTTTCATTCTCACGCGGCCGCTCGGCGCCACTTTGGGCGATCTGCTCGACAAGCCGGTATCCGCCGGAGGCCTTCACCTGAGCCGGCTTTATGCCTCGCTGGTCCTGCTCGTCTTCATCGCCGCCTGTATCTATTTCATTCCACAGCGCGCGGCTCCCGCTGACGACGAGACGGCGTGAATGTTTTTGCGGCCGAAGGCTGACCAACTGCCTCAAACCCCGCCATGTTCTTCTTCGCCCGCGTAACGAAGAAGCTGCCGACCTGATGGAATCGATTGAGTCGCACGAAGTCGATGTAGCCGCGATCCATCACGTAGAAGGCGCCGGCCCCGGATGACCCGGGCCGCCGCGCAGGGCGCCGGCAGGCTACACTTTCCGGCATCCCGATTGCCCCACGACCAGGAACCGTCATGCCCGATCCCATGCTGATCGCCCGCCACGGCGACATCGAGTGCTTTCTGCTGCCCGCGCTGTCGAACCGCCACGGACTCGTCACCGGAGCCACCGGCACCGGCAAGACGGTGACGCTGCAGGTCATCGCCGAGCGCCTGTCGGCGCTGGGCGTCCCGGTGTTCGTGTCTGACGTCAAGGGCGACGTCTCGGGATTGAGCCAGCCGGGCCGCTCGTCGCCCAAGTTCGACGAACGAATGCAGCTGATCGGCGCGAAAGCGCCCGACTTCACCGGCTTCCCGACCGTCTTCTGGGACATGTACGGCGAGCAGGGCCATCCGCTGCGCGCGACCGTCTCCGACATGGGACCGCTACTGCTCGGACGCATTCTGAATCTCAACGATACGCAGGAAGGCGTGCTGACGCTGGCGTTCAAGATCGCCGACGACAACGGCCTTCTGCTGCTCGACCTGAAGGACCTGCGCTCGCTGCTCCAGTATGTCGGAGACAACAGCCAGCCATTCCAGACCAGCTACGGCAACGTGTCCGCGGCGTCGATCGGCGCCATCCAGCGCGGACTGCTTTCGCTCGAGCAGCAGGGTGCCGACAAGTTTCTCGGCGAGCCGATGCTCAACGTCGACGATCTATTGCAGACGGTAGATGGCAGGGGTGTGGTCAACATCCTCGCCGCCGACCGGCTGATGCAGTCGCCGAAGGTGTATTCGACGCTGCTGCTCTGGCTGCTGTCCGAGCTCTACGAGCGGTTGCCCGAAGTCGGCGACCGCGACAAGCCCAAGCTCGTGTTCTTCTTCGACGAGGCGCACCTGCTGTTCACCGATGCGCCAAAGGCATTGCTCGAAAAGATCGAGCAGGTCGTGCGGCTGATCCGCTCGAAGGGCGTCGGCGTCTTCTTCGTCACCCAGAACCCGCTCGACGTGCCGGACACCGTGCTCGGGCAACTCGGCAACCGCGTCCAGCACGCGCTGCGCGCCTTCACGCCGCGCGACCAGAAGGCCGTCAGGTCGGCCGCGGAAACCATGCGCGCGAATCCGAAGTTCAAGACCGAAACAGCGATCACCGAACTTGGCGTCGGCGAAGCGCTGGTCTCGTTCCTCGACGCGAAGGGTCGGCCCACGGTGGTCGAACGTGTCTATGTGCTGCCGCCGGCGAGCCGCATCGGACCGGCCACGGCCGACGAACGCCGGGCCGTGATCGCCGCGTCGCCCGTTGCCGGCGTCTACGACAAGGCGGTCGACCGCGAATCGGCGTTCGAGAAGCTGCGCCAACGCGCTGCGGAGCAGGCGCCCTCAGCCGACGCCGCATCGGCCGGGACGGCCGGTGCAGGCGGCGGCATGATGGACGGATTAAAAGACATGATCTTCGGCTCGACCGGACCCCGCGGCGGCCGGCGCGAGGGTCTGCTCGACGCGATGGCGAAGACGGCAGGACGCACGGCGAGTTCGGCGGTCACGCGCGAACTCGTGCGCGGCGTGCTGGGCTCGCTGATGGGTGGCCGCAAGCGCTGACGACCGCGCTTTGCGCGTTGCCGCGCAGCACTTGCGCGGTCAGCGTCGAGTGACCACGATGCGGCGCCCGTCCTGGGCGAGAACGTGCATCGGCAGCCCCTGGGCGGCGAGCCCGGCGTAGGTCGGCAGGAGCATGATCGCGTACGCATCGTTCTCGGCGCGCCAGCGGACGGCGAACGTCTCCAGATCGGGCACGTAGTTGCCCGGCGACCTTGCGATACCCCACGCGAGCTCTCCCTGCTCCTTCACCAGAATGACCGTGCGACCGAGGTAGAACGGCACCGACTGATCGAGAAGCTCCACGCTGTAGAACGGCACCGCCGGCTGGAACGGCCGGCGCGCTTCTCCGCCGGAGATCTCTTCGATCAACCATTCGGCGGAGAAATAGGCATCGATCCGGTGCGCCGTCACGGCGGCGAGCTGGCACCCCAGCATGCCGCCGGCGACGATACACGCGAGCGCGGCGATCCGGCGTCGTCGCGCGAGGAGGACGGCGCAGATTCCCGCGCCGGCCAGCACCGCCATGCCCGAGACGACCCAATGCGCATGCGCCGCGTAGGCCTCGCGCAGCGACTCGATCCTGATCAGGCGGGCAGCGGGGAAGGCGAGCGCTGCGCCAACCATGCCGCTCGCGACGAGTGTCCATCCGGTGATGCGCACGGTTCGCTGCCACGTGCGCGCCAGTCCTGGCGCCACGGCGAGCACGACACCGGCGAGCGCCGGCAGGATGTACGGCGGAAGCTTGGATGACGAGAGGCTGAAGAAGATCACGACGGCGCCCGCCCAGCATGCGGCGAACATCTGCGGCACGAAGCGCGTGGTCCGCTTCGGCGCGCGGACGCCGCGCCGCATGCCCGCATCCACCATCGCTGGCAGCCACGGCATCGTGAAGGCGATGCCGATGGGCACGAAGTACCACCATGGTCCGGTGCGCCGATGCGACGGTCGCAGGAAGCGCTCCCAGTGCTCGGTGACGAAGAAGAAGTGGAGGAAGCCGGGATTGCGGGTCTCCACGGCCACGAGCCAGGGGACGACGACGAGGGCGAAGAGCCCGACCCCGGAACCGGCGTGCAATCGGGTTAGAAGCCGCCAATCGCGCGTCGTGGCGACGTAGGCGAGGATCGCGAGTCCCGGCAAGACGACCGCGATCGCACCCTTGGCGAGAAAGGCGAGGCCGCACAGCAGCCACGCCGCGTACATCCAGCGCCGGAGGAGCACCGGAGAAGCGTCGTCGCGCTGCGCGAGCAGGAACGCGCACAGTGCACCGGTCAGCAGCGCCGTGAGCGTCACGTCGAGCGTCACGAACTGGTTGGCGAGGAAATATCCGCTGCTTGCGGCGAGCACCGCACCGGCCATCCAGCCGGCGCGGCGTGAATAAAGACGACCTGCGGTGAATCCCACGCCGAGAACGGCGAGAAAACCTGCGATGGCGGGGGCGAGCCGCGCGGTCCACTCGTCGTCTCCGAACAGCGAGAAGACGGCTGCGGTCATCCAGTACTGGAACGGCGGCTTCTCGAAATACGGGAAGCCGTCGAGCCGAGGCGTGATCCAGTCCCCCGTCGCGAGCATTTCGCGCGGGATCTCGGCGTAGCGGCCCTCGTCCGGAAAATACAGTCCGCGCAACTCGATGAAACCGAACCAGAGGGCCAGCACCAGCGCGAAGAACATCATGACGCGAACCGGCGGCAGGCGGCGCCAGACGGAGGTGCGCGCCGGACGCTCGTCTGCGCCGTGGCGTGCGGTCGCGGCGGGCGGGATCATCGTTTCAGCGCGAGCATGATCACGCCGGAGGCGATGAGCGCGATGCCTGTCCAGTCGCGCACGCTCGGGCGCTCGCCGAGGAAAGCGAAGGCGAAGAGTGCGACGAGGACGACGCTGGCCTTGTCGACCGGCGCGACCTGCGAGGCATCGCCCACCTTGAGCGCGCGGAAGTAGCACACCCACGACGCGCCGGTGGCCAGCGCCGAGAGCGTGAGGAAGAGCCAGGCACGGCGTGGGAGCGTCGCCGGATTCATCCACTTTCCTGTCGCCGCGACGAACGCGCCGAGCACGGCGACGATGACCAGCGTGCGAAATAGCGTCGCGTAGTCGGGGTCGACGCCGTCGAGCCCGACCTTGGCGAAGATCGCGGTGAGCGCGGCGAACGCTGCCGACAGCAGCGCCCAGACCAGCCATTCGGGATGCGCCACCATGCAGGGGTCTCCAGTTGTTCGCGCGATGCACGCCGGGCGGGCGTCCTGCGCAAGTAGATACTAACGAGCCACTTTTTCGCTCGCGACCGATGCGCCGATGCCTGCGGCACCGTCGGTAATGAGTCGATCGAACGCCAAGGATGCCGAGTCGGCCAGGCTCAACGGCTCGGGATGCGCGCCGGGATGCGTCGTGATCACGTTGGCGCGACTCACGATCCGGCGTGCCCGCGCCAGGTCGCTGCCTGCCGCCATCGTTCCAAACATGCTGCCCCAACCGCCGGCCTGCCCGACAAGACGTGTGGCAATGAACGCCTCGGTGACATCCTGCGGGGAATGGCGAATCAATTCCGCAGCCTGCAGCGCCCGTGCCATGGCTTCCGACGCCGGTCGAGCCAAATACTCGTCGTCGCGCGCCGCATCCATCAAGCGCGCCACCTCGCCGACGTACGCGTCATAGGCCTTGCTCGAGCCAACTACCGTGGCAAGCTCCGCCAGAAACGCGTCACGCGTGTTCGGATCCTTGATCAGGCTGCGCCGCACGTCCATGCACATCATGTTGGCTGTGCCTTCCCAGACGCTGTTCAACGGAGCCTCCCGGTGAAGGCGCGCCATCGGGCTCTCTTCGATGAAGCCGTTGCCGCCGTGGCACTGCAACGCCTCGTTGGTAATGGCCGGCACACGCGAGCAGTTGAAATACTTCGCCATCGGCGTGGCGATCCGGGCAAATGCGCACTCGTTTTCGTTCGTCTCGAGATGATCGGTCGCGCGCGCCACGCGAAGCGCCAGCAGCGTCGCCGCCTCGACCTCGATCGCCATGTCGGCGAGCACATTGGCCATCATCGGCTGCTCGGAGATCGGCATCGAGAACCCGCGACGGGTACTCGTATGATTGATCGCCAGCGTCAGCGCCTGGCGCATCAGGCCGGCCGACCCCACCGCAAAGTCGAGCCGCGTCAGGTGCGAATGCGAAAGTATTTCGCGTAGCCCGTGCCCCTCTTCTCCGACCAGGATCGCCAGTGAACCCGCGTACTCGATCTCGCTCGACGCATTGGAACGATTGCCGCTCTTGTCCTTCAGGCGCTGGATCAGGAAGCGGTTGAAGCTGCCGTCCGGCAACGTGCGCGGCAAAAAGAAGCAGGTGACGCCGCCACCGACCTTGGCCAGCGTGAAGAACCCGTCCGCCACCGGGACCGAGCAAAACCACTTGTGTCCGGTGAGTGCATACCATTGCGCCTGCGCTCCGTGATAGTCGCCCGCGTGCGAGAACACGGCGGTCGTGATCGTTTCGCGCAAGTCGGAGCCGCCCTGTTTCTCGGTCATCGCGTAGCCGATCACGACGCTGCGCTTTTCGGCGACTTCATACCGATTGAAATCGTATTTGGTGCCGACCACCCTGTCGGCCCAGATCGCCAGATCCGGTTGCGACCTGAAGCCCGCGTACGCGGCGTAGGCCATGCCGGTCGGACAACCGGTGCCCTGCTCGACCTGGTTCCACAGATAGGAAAGTGCGGCCCGCGCAAAATGCCCATGCGGGTTCCTGGTGGTCCACGCCAGCGAATGCACCTCGTGGCGCCAGGCGAGGTCCATCAACAAGTGCCATGCCGGATGAAAATCCACCCAGTCGATCCGGTTTCCATAGCGATCGTGCGTGCGCAGCTCAGGCGCGTACTTGTTGGCAAGGCGCGCCGCTTCCTGCACCGCCTGGTCGCCCACGATCGCGCCCAGAGCGAGGCAGCGATCGGTTGCCCAGGGCGCGTCGCGCGAGACGGCGGACGACAAGACTGCATCGCCGGCGAACGCATTGAAACCGGAGGCGGGAGCCGCCTGGTTATGCACGTCGTGCGTCGCGTATTGACCGGCGACGGTCTGCAAGCGATCTCGATTCAGGGCCAGGGTCATTGCGGTCTCCGTCTAACAACAGGTGTCACGGCCGCTGGCACAGGCCGTGGCGCAGCCACCGATGCGCTATGGTAAACGCTTCGAGCAGGTTCTATCCTCGAACCGGCGTCAATGATCCTGCTGCTGTTGCCCTGGATCAATCAGCCCCGTTCGCATTTGCTCTATCCTTGTATCGGGAAAGCGTTCGATGTGTCGTCTGTACCGAGCAAGGAGAACGGCATGGCCAATCGACATATTGCCTTTATCATCAAGGATCAGAACCCGCTGATGCTGCGCGCCGACGACAGCGTGCAACACGCCTGCCAGGCGATGTGCGAGCGCAGGGTGGGAGCCGTGCTCATCACCGATGCCGCACGGCAACTGCAGGGCATTTTCACCGGCCGCGACGCGGCGCAGGTGATGGCGCGCGGCGGTGATGCACCGGCCGTCAAGCTGGCCGACGCCATGACCGTCAAACCGGACACCATTGCCCCGGATAAGCGTGCCATCGACGCCTTGCGCGCGATGTCCGACGGCGGCTATCGTCACCTGCCGGTGGTCGATGGCGGCAAGGTGGTCGGCATTGTTTCACGCGGCGACTTCAAGGGGCTGGAGCTTGATCGCCTCGAAGAAGAGACCTCGCTGTGGGAACGCATCTGCTGAACGCCTGCTCTACCGTTGCGCATCTGGCAGCGGGACCGAAGGTGCGTCCACCCTTGAATGCCGATGCGTAGAGGGCAGCAGCAACCATGGCCACGAGCGCTGCGTTCGAGCAACACACGGCCCGCTACGAGGCGTGGTTCGAGCGGCACGACGCCGCCTACATCTCGGAGTTGCTGGCGCTGCGGCCATTCGTCCCGCTGCAAGGACGCGGGCTGGAGATCGGCGTTGGAAGCGGGCGTTTCGCGGCGCCCCTCGGCATCCAGATGGGCATCGATCCGTCGCCGGCAATGCTCGCGCATGCGCGCGCGCGAGGCCTCGACGTCATCCAGGCGGTCGCCGAACGGCTTCCCTTTCCGGACGACAGCTTCGATCACGTGCTGGTGGTGACGACGCTCTGCTTCGTCGACTCGCCCGCGGCGACGCTGGCCGAAGCGCGGCGGGTACTGCGGCCTGGCGGCACTCTGGTCATCGGTTTCATCGACCGGGAAAGCCCGCCTGGACGGGACTACCAGGCACGCAAGGCCGAAAGCGTCTTCTACCGCAACGCCACCTTCCACTCGGCCGCCGACGTCGAGCGCCTGCTGCTCGATGCCCGTTTTTCGATCCGGGCCTGGGGCCAGACGCTGTCGCGACCGCTCGACCCGGTGCAGGACATAGAGCCGTTGCGTCCGGGCCGCGGCGTTTGCGCATTCGCGGTGGTGCAGGCGCGCAACGACAAGGGCGATGCCGCAAGAGCGGCGTCGCACGTCGACCGTTGACATGCTGGCTCCCCATAGCAACGTACGCAAAGCATCGCCGACCGCGCGCGAGTTGCGCATCAGGTAGCCAATGGGGCCAAAGTTGTCGCAGGCGAACCGCTCGTCGACAGGAAGACCGATATGCGGATAGTCCGCGAACACCGACGGCTCGGTGGATATCTATTTCGGTCCCAAGGCCGGCCTCGACCGCAGCGGGCAACACTCCGCCGCTTGGCGAGTCCCCCAAAACGAGGCCGGGCCTCGACCGGGGGAGATGGGTAGAATGGCGGCCACTGCCCTTCCCAGGACCCGCCACGTAATGACGGTATTCCGTCGCGTCAAGGCCGTGTTGGCGGCCGCCGTTTCGTTGCTGTTGCCAGCGTTGGCGCACGCATCGGTCCGCTCAGGCGACGCGCTCGACAAGGCGGCGGACGTCATCGCATCTCGCGTTCGACGGAAGCTTTGACCAGCACCCGGCCGTCTTGGGTTCGGTCAGGTAGCTTCGACAGACCCGCGGCCTGCAAAAGGGCGAGAATGCTTACGCGGTAACAACGGAGAGGTGCGATGGCCTTCGCAACGGCGCGCGATTCGGTGTCGCGCATTTTCTACCAGCGCTGCTTCTGGCTGTTCGTCATCCTGATCGTACTCATCGGAGCCGTTTCGTTCATTCCGGCGGACGACCATGGTCGCCTGGTCCTGAACCTGGTCAACGTGTGCGTCTTGATCGCCGCCGTTGCGGCGGTCGGGCGCACGACCCTGTCGTTCGTGATCGCTTTGCTGCTTGCGGTTGGCGCCGTAGGGTTCCAATTCCTCGGCCTGTGGAACGACAACGACCTGGAACTCGCCGAATCCTGGATGTTCAGTGTCGCGCTCTATTCCATCACGACTGCGTACCTGCTGCGCTACGTCTTCCAACCGAGGGTCATGACGCAGGACAAGCTGTTCGGTGCTGCAGCAGCCTACCTCCTGATCGGCGTTCTATGGGCGTACCTGTACGTGATTGTCGGATTTTTCTACCCGGACTCCTTCATGATCGTGGGGCAGCCGGGACGCCTCGTCTATGCCGACGCGCTTTACCTCAGCATGACCGTGCTCACGAGCACCGGCTTCGGCGACGTGACGCCGCTCACGCGGCAGGCGCGCGGCATCTGCATGGTGGAGCAGATCACCGGCGCCTTGTTCGTCGCGATCTTGATCGCCCGTCTTGCAGGAGTCTATCCTCCCAAGGAGAACTATATCAGCGACGACAATCCCGGGTAGACCCTCTGGCAGAATCGGGTCGACAGGCACGTTGCAGCCGCTATCTGTTTCGATGCGGGATGACGCAAATCGACAGGCAGCTCGGGTACCACTCGTGCCCGGTCCCCGGACTGGACGGAAAGTACCATGGCGTGCAGTTCAAACCGTGCGTGCGAGTCATGTTTGTGTGTGTTCGGAGGAAGACATGAGCGAGATACCGATCGCCGTCGGCGGCACAGGAATTCATGTGGTCTGCCGCCTCGAAGTCGCCCGGCCGCAGAAACCGCGCACCCGGTCGCCGTCCTCGATCCACGTCGGGGACCAGAAAGCGAGTAAGGTGCAGACGTCCCCCGCAGCCTCGTGAGGTATCCGATGACACCGAATGCAGACGTAATCGCCGGCGTCGGACTCAAGGAAAGACCGCGCAAGAGCCGCTGGCCCGCACGCATGGACGTCGCACAGAGCGTGAGCGGCCTGCTCCTCGGACTTTTCATGTGGGGTCACATGTTCTTCGTCTCGTCGATCCTGGTGAGCGAAAAGTTCATGTGGACGATCACCAAGATGTTCGAGGGCTACTTTTTCTTCGGCAAGCCCTATCCGATCATCGTCTCGGGCGTGGTCGCCGTGATCATCATACTGTTCGTAATGCACGCGCTGCTGGCGCTGCGCAAGTTCCCGGCGAATTACCGCCAGTACCAGGCGTTCTCCGCACACCGCAAGCTGTTTGGTCATACCGACACCACGCTCTGGTGGTTGCAGTTCCTGACCGGATTCGCGCTGTTCTTCCTTGCCTCGCCGCACCTTTTCCAGATGCTCGTGCATCCGGGACTGATAGGCCCCTTCGAATCCTCCGACCGGGTCTGGAGCGGCGGCTGGTGGCCGCTCTATCTCATTTTGCTGTTCGTGGTCGAGTTGCACGGCGGTATCGGGCTCTATCGCCTCGCCGTGAAGTGGGGCTGGCTCTCGGGAGCGGACGCCGACGCGAGCCGCCGGCGTCTGCAAAGGGCAAAATGGGCCTTGACCATATTCTTCCTGGTGCTCGGCCTCGCGACACTCGCCGCCTACATGAAGATCGGCTATGCGCATCGCGACAAGGTCGGTGAGCTCTACGTGCCTCCGGCCCAACAGCAGGAGGTCGGCAAGTGAAGATCGTCTACACGGACGTCCTGGTGATCGGCGGCGGTCTCGCGGGACTTCGACTCGGCATCGGTGCCAGGCGGCGCGGCCACGACGTGGTCATCATCTCGCTCGTGCCGCCCAAGCGCTCGCACTCGAAGGCGGCGCAGGGCGGAATGCAGGCGTCGCTGGGCAACGTCATCAAGGGCCAGGGCGACAACGAGGACGTGCACTTCGAGGACACCGTGCGCGGCTCGGACTGGGGCGCCGACCAGGAGGTCGTGCGCATGTTCGTGAACACCGCGCCGAAGGCCGTGCGCGAGCTCGCAGCGTGGGGTGTGCCGTGGAGCCGAATTCGTAGCGGCGACAGGCAGGTCGTGATCAATGGCGAGAAGGTGACCATCACCGAGCGCGCCGAGGCGCAAGGCCTGGTCGCGCAGCGCGACTTCGGCGGCACGAAGAAATGGCGCACGTGTTACGTGTCCGACTGTACCGGCCACGCAATGCTGCAGGCGGTCGGCGACCGCGCGATCGCCGAATCGATTCCCGTGCACGAACGCGCCGAGGCGCTGGCGCTCATCCACGACGGCAGCCGCTGCTACGGCGCCGTGGTCCGCGACCTCGTCACCGGCGGGCTGTCGGCGTACGTGGCCAAGGCCACCGCGATCACCAGCGGTGGCGCCGGGCGGCTGTACCGCGTCACCACCAATGCGGTCATCAGCGAAGGCATTGGTCACGCAATCGCCCTCGAGACCGGCGTCGCCGCGCTCGGCAACATGGAGGCGGTGCAGTTCCACCCCACCGGCATCTTTCCGGCCGGCATCCTGGTCACCGAAGGTTGCCGCGGGGACGGCGGGCTCCTGAAGGACGGCGACGGTCACCGCTTCATGCCCGACTACGAGCCCGAGAAAAAGGAGCTGGCGTCGCGCGACGTGGTGTCGCGGCGCATGGAAGAGCACATCGCGAAGGGCAAGGCGGCGAAGAACCGCTTCGGCGACCACCTCTGGCTCGACATCACCCTTTTGGGCGAGCACCACATCAAGCACAACCTGCGCGAGGTCTACGAAATCTGCCACTACTTCCTGGGTGTGGACCCGACCAAGGACCTGATCCCGGTGCGCCCGGCGCAGCACTACACGATGGGGGGTGTGCGGACCAACCCCACGGGTGAGAGCCCGACGCTCAAGGGACTCTTCTCCGCGGGAGAAGCCGCGTGCTGGGACATGCACGGCTTCAACCGGCTGGGCGGCAACTCGGTCGCGGAAACCGTGGTCGCCGGCATGATCGTGGGCGAGTACGTCGCCGACTTCTGCGATCGTATCGACAACGACATCGAAGTGCCGACCGCGCTCGTGCGCGAGTTCCTGCAGCGCGAGCAGGCGATGCTCGACGGCATCCTGCTGGGCTCGGGCACCGAGAGTGGCGGTGCCATCCGGGCGCGCATGCAGGAGATCATGACCGCCAAGGTGGGCATCTTCCGCCGAGGCCAGGATCTCGAGTCGGCGGTGAGCGAACTCAAGGACCTGCTGGTCCGCAGTCGCCACATCGGCGTCAGGTCGCGCGCACCTGGCGTCAACCCGGAGCTCACCAACGCGTACCGTACGCGGATGATGCTCAAGCTGGCGCTGACCGTCGCCTACGGCGCGCTGACGCGCACCGAGAGCCGCGGCGCGCACTTCCGCGAGGACTTCCCGCAGCGGAACGACGCGCAGTGGCTGCGCCGCACGCTGGCCACGTGGAAGAGCGAGTCGGACACCTTGCCCACGCTCGAGTACGAGCCGCTCGACGTGAAGCGGATGGAGCTGCCTCCTGGGTGGCGCGGTTATGGCGCCAAGGACTACACCGACCATCCGGATACGCCGGCGCGACAGGCCGACGTCGATGCGGTGAAGGAGTCCGTCGCCGACCGCTTCGCGCGTCAGCACGCGCTGATGCCGTACGAGCATCTGCTGCCGCCGGACTTGCGCGGCCGGAACGAGCGCATCGATGAACGATTCCCGTCTCCGCCAGCGCAAGACACACCCGAGTCCAGCTTCGCCTGGGAGAGCGAGTGAGATGTTTAAGAGTGAGAGCATCGACATGAGCAGCGAAGCGAAGAACGCAGCCGCAACCGCGCCGACAGACGCGCTGTCTACCGGCGACACCATCCGACTGCACGTCTTGCGCTACAACCCGCAAATAGCGGGTGACGTGCCCCGCATGCAGACCTTCGAGCTCGAACAGGCGCACGGCATGACGCTGTTCATTGCCCTCTCCGAGATCCGCGAGCGGCTCGATCCATCGCTCCAGTTCGACTTCGTCTGTCGTGCGGGCATCTGCGGCAGCTGTGGAATGATGGTGAACGGGCGGCCTACGCTCGCCTGTCGGACGCTGACGCGCGACGTCGGCCCCGACATCACGCTCGCCCCGCTGCCGGTGTTCGAGATCATCGGCGACCTGTCGGTCAACACCGGCAAGTGGATGCGCGGCTTGAGCGAGCGGCTCGAGTCCTGGCTCCACGAAAAGCGCAAGGACGTCGACCTCTCGCGCATCGAGGAGCCGATGGACCCCGAACTCGCCGAGAAGCTGAACGCACTCGACCGCTGTGTCGAGTGCGGCTGCTGCGTGGCGGCGTGCGGCAGCGCACGCATGCGGCCCGACTTCATCGGCGCGGTGGGCATCGCCAAGATCGCGCGCTTCCGCCTCGATCCGCGCGAGAAGCGTACCGACGCCGACTACTACGAACTCATCGGCGACGACGCAGGGGTATTCGGATGCATGTCGCTGCTCGGCTGCCACGACGTGTGCCCGAAAGACCTGCCGCTTTTGACCCAGATCGCCTTCATCCGCCGCAAGATGGCCCAGGAAGGCTTGTGACCACCGTTTGTCGACGAGAAGCGCGGACAGCGACAAGCCTGGTCCGATTGCCTTCGACTGGAGGAGCATCAAGATGGCACACCGTATCGAGACGGATTTCCTGGGATCGAAGGAGATTCCCGAACAGGCGTATTACGGCGTGCAGACGCTGCGCGGCAAGGAGAACTTCAACATCACCGGCATCCCGATGTCGACGGAGCCCTATTTCGTCAAGGCGTTCGGGTACGTGAAAAAAGCGGCCGCGCTCGCCAACCGCGACCTCGGCGTGCTCGAGCCGCGCATTGCCGACGCCATCGTCGCAGCCTGCGACCGCCTGATCGCCGGCGAGATGCGTGACCAGTTCATCACCGACTTCATCCAGGGCGGCGCCGGCACGTCGACGAACATGAACGCAAACGAGGTGATCGCCAATCTCGCGCTCGAGATACTCGGGCACCCCAAGGGCGAGTATCAGCACGTCAACCCGAACGACCACGTCAATTTCGGGCAATCGACCAACGACATATACCCGACCGCGTTCCGGCTGGCGCTGATCCTGCGTCTCGCCGCCTACATGGAGTCGCTGTCACGCTTGCGCGACGCGTTCTTCGCCAAGAGCCGCGAGTTCGAGCGCGTGCTCAAGATGGGCCGCACGCACCTGCAGGACGCTGTGCCGATGTCGCTCGGCCAGGAATTCCACGGCTGGGGCACCACGATCAACGAGGAAGTCCAGCGCATCACCGAGGTGCGCGCGCTACTGCACGAGATCAACCTGGGTGCCACTGCGATCGGTACCACCGTCACCGCGCACCCGGGCTATCCGGAGCTTGCAACGAAATACCTGTCCGAGATCACCGGCACGAAGTTCATCCTGGCCGGCGACCTCATCGAGGCAACCTCCGACACCGGTGCCTACGTGCTGCTGTCTGGCGTGCTGAAGCGCACGTCGTCGAAGCTCACCAAGATCTGCAACGACATCCGGCTCCTTGCCTCCGGGCCGCGTTGCGGCTTCAACGAGATCAACCTGCCGCAGATGCAGCCCGGCAGCTCGATCATGCCGGGCAAAGTCAACCCGGTGATGCCCGAAGTCGTCAACCAGGTGGGCTTCCTCGTCATCGGACTCGACTTGACGGTAACCCTCGCCGCTTCGGCGGGCCAGCTCCAGCTCAACGTCATGGAGCCGGTGATCACCTACGCGCTGTTTACCTCGATCCACGCCATGGAGAACGCCGTAGATAGCTTGCGCGTCCACTGCATCGACGGCATCACGGCCAACGCGGAGCGCTCGCGCGACATGGTGCTGAACTCGCTCGGCATCATCACGGTGCTCAAGACGTCGCTGGGGTACAAGCAGTGCTCGGAGATCGCACGCGAGGGCTTCGAGACAGGAAAGTCGCTGCACCAGATCGTCGTCGGCGACCGCAAGCTGCTGACGCAGGAGAAGTGGGACGAGGTCTTCTCCTTCGAGAACCTGATCAGCCCCAAATTCGAATCATAAAGGCTCTGGACAACAGACCGTCGTCGCCCGCCTCCTTCTGCGGCCGCAGGAACAACCTCGCCATGACACCGCCGTAGCCGACGGCAGGCCCGGTCAACGCGAACTTCGCCTTCGGCGTTAACTGCGTAGTGTAGAATCCGGCGCCGCGCCTCGTCTCGCCTTGCGAGACTGAATTGCGCGGCAAAAGCGAAAAGGGACGACGTCGAGTGCAGTACACGAGTGAACAAGGACTCCGGCATCCGGGATGGCCGGCGCCATACGATCAATTTGCACGCGAGGTCGAAAGATGAGGCAGACAAGACCGTGGATCGTTGCCACGTTATGCGCAGCACTTGCATTGCCGATTTCGGCACAGATGCCGCCACCGTCCGCGCCGGCCCCCGCTGCGGCACCCGCTGCCGGTGCGCCGGCAGGGAAATCCTTCTCCCAGGAAGAGCTCAACCAGCTCGTGGCGCCCATCGCGCTCTACCCCGACGCGCTCTTTGCGCAGGTGCTGATGGCGTCGACGTACCCGCTAGAGATCGTGCAGGCCGCGCGCTGGGTCAAGGCCAACCCCGGCCTCAAGGACAAGGCGCTCGAGGACGCGCTGCAGCAGCAACCGTGGGACCCGAGCGTCAAGTCGCTCGCCGTATTCCCGCAGGTGCTTAGCATGATGAGCGAGAAGCTCGACTGGACGCAGAAGTTGGGCGACGCCTTCCTGGCGCAGCAGGCGGAGGTGCTGGCGACGGCGCAGTCACTGCGGCAAAAGGCGGTGGAGCAAGGCTCGCTCAAGGATTCCAAGGAGCAGAACGTCGTCACCACGCAGGAGAACAGCACGACCGTGATCAAGATCGAGCCGACGAACCCGGAGGTCGTGTACGTGCCAACCTACAACCCGACGGTCGTCTACGGCGCGTGGCCGTACCCAGCCTACCCGCCCTACTACTACTATCCGCCCGGGTATGTCGCGGGCGGCGCGCTGCTCGGCTTCACGGCCGGGGTGATCGTCGGCGGCGCGCTGTGGGGCAACGCCAACTGGGGCCGCGGCGACGTCAACGTCAACGTCAACCGCTACAACAACTTCAACCGGACGAACATCAGCAACGGCAACTGGAACCACAACGTCAACCATCGCGGGGGCGTGCCGTATCGGGACCAGCGCGTATCGCAGCAGTACGGGCGCGGGCAGGCCAAGGACGCGGCGTCGCGGGAGCAGTTCCGTGGGCGTGCCGACGCCGGTCGCGAGTCGATCAACCGCGGCGACGTGCAACGCGATATGGCCAATCGCGGCCAGGGTGCGGGACAGCGGAACCTCGGCGGCACCGGCGCCGGCACCCGCGACGTGCAACGTAGTGGCGGTGCGGGTCAGCGTGACTTCGGCGGCGCGAGCGCGAGCCAGCGCGACTTCAGCAACCGGGGTGGCGGGTCCTCCGCCTTCCAGACACACGGCGGCGCGCAAACGCGCGACTTCAGCAACCGCGGTGCGTCCAGCATGAATTCGGCGCGCTCCGCAGGACACATGAGTGGTGGCGCACGTGCCGGCGGCGGTGGGCGTGCCGGCGGCGGCGGCGGCGGTGGGCGTGCCGGCGGTGGCGGCGGACGTGGGGGCGGGGGCCGGCGATGAACAGGGGATCGACGATGATCGGAACGTGGATGCGCTTCGTGACACTTGCCCTAGCGGCGCTTGGATTCGCGGCAGGCGCCTTCGCCGCCCCTGCGCAACAGGCTTTTGCCACGCCCGACGAGGCGGTGGCTGCGCTGGTGGCCGCTGTAAAGGCGAACGACGCCAGGGCATTGCGCGCGGTGCTGGGCTACGCCGGAGCCACGCTGTCGTCCGGCGACAAGGTGGCCGACCGCGCCGCGACGCAGGGCTTCGTCGCCGAATACGATGCAAAGCACTCGATCGCGCGCGATGGCGATACTGCGAAACTCATCATCGGCAAGGAGGACTTTCCCTTCGCGTTCCCGCTGGTGAAGAAGGGTGACCAATGGCGCTTCGACACGGCGTCCGGCATCGATGAGCTCAACGCGCGCCGCATCGGCGAGAACGAGCTGTCCACGATCAAGGTGCTGCAGGCCATCGTCGATGCGCAGCGTGAGTACGCTGCGGAGGACCTCGACGGCGACGGTGTCGCCCAGTACGCGCGCAGACTTATCAGCAGCCCGGGCAAGCGCGACGGCCTGTACTGGCCGGTGAAGGCCGGCGAAAAGCCGAGCCCGCTTGGCCAGCTCGTCGCGGGTGCGTCGGCGGAGGGCTACGGCGGCGGCAAGAAGGCCGGGCCGCGGCCGTTTCACGGCTACTACTTCCGCGCGCTGAAGGGTCAGGCGGCGAGCGCGGGAAGTGCCGCATACGACTATGTCGTGCAGGGTCGCGCCATTGGCGGCTTCGCGGTGATCGCGTACCCCGCCAAGTACGGCAGTTCCGGCATCATGACCTTCATGGTCAACCAGGACGGCAAGGTGTTCCAGGCCGACCTCGGTCCGTCGACGCAGGCGAAGGCAAGCGCGATGCAGAAGTTCGACCCGGGCAAGGGCTGGTCGCCCGTATCGCCATGATTCGTTCACCCGGGAATCGAGCAATGCGACATCGAGAAGTGAAGAATCAATTGGTCGCGGTGGACGTGGAGCCCGCCAAGAAGTAGTGCCCGGGTGATCGATCCGCGCGAGTACGTTGCCAACGAGACGCTGAAGGGCGGCCTCTGCGCGACGGTCCGCGCGTTGCGTGCCGGCGACCGCGAGCGTGTCGTCGCGGCCGTGCGCGGTCTCGACCGCGAGTCGATCTACTTCCGGCTGTTCAGCTTCCGCACCGAGCTCACCGCAGCGGGGCTCGACCGCATCATGAAGTTCGACCCCGCTGCCGAGGTCGCGCTGGTCGTGACCATCGGCACCGGCAACGATGAGACGCTGATTGGATCCGGCCGGTATGTCGTTGTGCAACCTCGCGTGGCCGAGCTGGCCTTCGTCGTCGAGGAGGACTACCACGGCCGAGGTGTCGAGCCGGATCCTGCGGCACGCTGCCATAATGCATTGCGATGCCCATAGCGGGACCGTGCCGCGCAGCGCCTGACTTCCGTTTCGAATCCATCTGAGGGAGACCATCGTGGCAAAGACGAAGTCGAAAGGAAGAGCAGCGGAGAAGGCGAAGACGGCGGAGGCGGGAGACAGGCTCGGCAACAAGGAATACTCGAGTGAGCTCAAGAAGCTCCATGTCGAGCTCGTCAAGCTGCAGGAGTGGGTCAAGCACAAGGGCCTCAAGGTGTGCATCGTATTCGAGGGCCGCGACGGCGCCGGCAAGGGAGGCACCATCAAGGCGATCACCGAACGCGTGAGCCCGCGTGTCTTTCGCGTCATCGCGCTCCCTGCACCGACCGAACGCGAGAAGTCGCAGATGTACATACAGCGATACCTGCCGCATCTGCCTGCGGCAGGCGAAATCGTGATCTTCGACCGGAGCTGGTACAACCGTGCCGGTGTGGAGCGCGTGATGAACTTTTGCACGGACCAGCAGGCCGATGGCTTTCTCAAGGTGGTGCCGCTGGTGGAGAAGGCGATGGTCGGCTCCGGTATTCTCCTCGTCAAATACTGGCTCGAGGTTTCCGAGCAGGAACAGACACGGCGGCTCAAGGCCCGCATCGACGACGGCCGCAAGATCTGGAAGCTGTCGCCGATGGATCTCAAATCCTACAGCCGCTGGTACGACTACTCGAGAGCGCGCGACGCGATGTTCGCGGCTACCGATACGCCGTGGGCGCCGTGGTATGTCGCAAATTCAGAGGACAAGAAGCGCGTGCGGCTCAACATCATCTCGCACCTGCTTTCGAGGATTCCGTACGAGGAAGTTCGGCGCGAAAAGATCAAGCTACCTGACCGCCAGAAGCCCAAGGGCTACAAGGATCCCGACTACTCCTATAAGTACGTGCCGGAGAAGTTCTAGCGCCGGGCGCCGGTCATGACAGAAACCCGCGAATGCGTTGCGAACGGACGAGCGCGTCGGCGAGCACTTGGCGAGGTTTGTCGTCGCTCATTTCACAGCTCCAGCACAGCCTTTGTGTGTCGCGCAATCATGAGTTCCTCATTGGTCGGGATCGCCCACGCCGAAACGCGACTATTTGACGTACTGATACGCGGGCCGTTGCGAAGGTTGGCCGCATCATCGAATTCCACGCCCAGCCAGCTTGCGTCGCGGCACACGCGCTCGCGCAGCGACACGCTGTGCTCGCCCATACCCGCGGTGAACACGATGGCATCGAGCCCGCCGAGCGCCGCCGCAAGCGATCCCAACTCGCGGCCGATACGGTAGACGAAAAGATCGATCGCTTCCTTTGCGCGCGGGTCACTGCTCGCCTCCAGCGTTCGCATGTCGCTCGATATGCCGGACACGCCAAGGAGGCCCGACTCCTGGTAGATGAGCCGCTCGATGGCACGCGCATCCATCTTGAGCTCGTCCATCAGGTAGAGGACGACGCCCGGATCCAGACTGCCGCAGCGCGTCCCCATCGGCAGCCCGTCCGCGGCGGTGAAGCCCATCGTGCTTGCTACGCTGCGACCGTCCCGCGTGGCGCACATGCTGGCACCGTTGCCCAGATGCAGGACGACGACCTTGCCCGTGGCCGCCCGGGCATCGTGCTGCGGCAGCGCGTGCGCGATGTACTCGTAGGACAGGCCGTGGAAGCCATAGCGCAGGACGCCGCGATCGGTGATCCTTCGCGGTAGCGCGAACGCCTGCGCCACCTCGGGCTGCGCGCGGTGGAACGCCGTGTCGAAACACGCGACCTGCGGCAGCTTCGGGTCGCGCGCGAGCAGAACCCGGATCGGCGCCAGGTTGTGCGGCTGGTGCAGCGGCGCGAGCGGAACGTATTTCTCGAGTGCGTCGACGACATCCGCATCGACGCGCGTCGGCCGCGAGTACTCCTGCCCGCCATGCACGACGCGATGACCCATCGCTGCCAGCCGATGGCCGGAGTAGTGCTGGCGCAGAACGTTGATGAGGTAGTCCAGCGCACCGTCGTGGCCGAGCTTATGACCATCGCCCCACGCCTTCCGGTCGACCACGTTTCCCTGGCCATCCTTGGCAACGAACTTGGGCGATGTGAACAGGCCCTCGGCCTGTCCGGAGGCAACGAGCTCGAGGTCGCCGGCACTTGCGACGTACAGCGAAAACTTGAGACTCGACGAACCGGCGTTGAGAACCGCGATCGCGTCTGCCATTGCTAGCGCCCAATCATGTGCTGATCGCCTTGGTCGCCGCCTCACGCCGCGCATGCGCGACGAGCGCGGCGATGCCGCAGGAGGCCAGACGCGTCATCAACGAGTCCGCGCGACTCGTGAGGACGATCGGCAACTCCGCGCCTAGCACGATACCCGTCGCATCCGCACCCGCAAGAAACGACCAGCGTAATTCACGGGCCGCTTCAGGGTCCGGCCGTCGACCACGTTCTCGTAGTCGAAGTGCAG
The DNA here is from genome assembly GCA_020853025.1 of Burkholderiales bacterium. Classification (GTDB taxonomy): domain Bacteria; phylum Pseudomonadota; class Gammaproteobacteria; order Burkholderiales; family Casimicrobiaceae; genus VBCG01. The sequence goes on along the minus strand of JADYZP010000018.1, from coordinate 1,605 downwards.
CAATGGCGGCAGACCCGCCTGCGTGTGTGCGACGAAGTTGTTGCCGCGCTGACGCAGAGTGTCCCAGAACAGGATCGAGCGCTGCGTCGCATCGACGGCGTAACTCATCCAATCGGTCCACGTCGGCGCACCCGTCGCGGTGCCTGACACAACGTCACTGAGGCCGTTGTCGGCGGCGGCCTTCTCCAGGCGTTGCACGAACTCGTCGCGTGCATGTTCTGCGCGCTTTTTAAAGACGACGGAAACCTTGGTCGCGATATCGTGGCTGCGCGCCAGCTTCGCTTGCGTATTCATAAGAACCTCGTGGGGCTGACGGATCAGCAGATGAAACCAAATGCCCGGATCAACCTCCGAGCTGCTTGCCGAGCCGCTTCTGGATATTGGCAACGATGTCGGCGACGACTTCCTGCGTCGCCGCCTCGCCAATGGCGCCAACCACCTTGTCACGCACGTGGTAGTGCATCATGAGGCCATGGCACAGCTTGTCGAACGCGCGCGGGTTTTGCGCGCCGCACACGGTCGCATCCTTCTGGAGCACCCGCTCGATGATTCCTGGATCCAGCAGCCGCACCTTGCAGAGCGCGGCAAGGCGCGCTACCTCACGATCGACTTCGTCGAGATTCTTTGCCCACCAACCTGCGCCAAGCTCGGTTTTATCGTTACCCATGCATGCATTCTACTGCAACGCCACATCAGACGATCGTGACTCGAATTAGTCCGACTCCATCCGAGCGAGCCGGGACCCGACGGCGTGGTTTAGGCCTTGCGCTTGCCTGCCTTGGCGCCGGCCTCTTCATCCGCATCGTTATGTCGAATCCGCGCTAACGTATAGTCCAGCGCATGAAGATCCCCAAGCGCCTGCAGCCACTCGTCGAAGAAGGCATGATCGATACGGTAGTACGACAGCTCATGAGCGGTAAGGAGGCCATGGTGTTTGTCGTCCGCAGCGGCAACGAAGTGCGCTGTGCGAAGGTCTATAAGGAGGCCGACAAACGCAGCTTTCGACAGGCCGTCGACTACACCGAGAACCGAAAGACGCGCAACTCGCGCGCCGCGCGCGCGATGGCAAAGGGCACGCGCTTCGGGCGCGAGGCGCAGGAAGCCGCGTGGCAGAGCGCCGAAGTGAGCGCGCTTTACCAGCTGGCTGCCGCGGACGTTCGCGTGCCGCGCCCCCACACTTTCCACGCTGGGGTGTTGCTGATGGAGCTCGTGGTGGGTGCCGACGGCAATGCCGCGCCGCGCCTGAACGATGTCGAACTCGCTACGGACGATGCCCTCGCCTTCCACGATATGCTGATTCGCGAAGTCGTGCGCATGCTGTGCGCCGGCATCGTGCATGGCGACCTGTCCGAGTTCAACATTCTGCTGGGCGCGGACGGCCCCGTGATCATCGATCTGCCTCAGGCGGTAGACGCCGCCGGCAACAATCACGCACAACGCATGCTCGTGCGCGATGTCGACAACCTGCGGAGATTCTTCGGCAAGGTCGCGCCCTCGCTCCTCGCGACCGACTACGGCAAGGAAATCTGGGCGCATTACGCGGGAGGCACGCTCACGCCGGACACGCTGCTCACCGGGCGCTATGAGCGAGTGGAAACGGTGGTC